>JAQGMI010000008.1 GCA_028292435.1 Betaproteobacteria bacterium | reverse complement strand
ATACCGACGCCGATGGGCTCGGCGCACGCGATCAACTTTCAACCGACCGGCAATGGCAAGGCCGCGATCACCGGCGATTTCGTGTTGACCGCGAACGAAGTGATGCCGATGATAAAGACACTGCGGTCGAACGGCATAGATGTGACCGCGATGCACAGTCACATGCTCACCGAGCAGCCCCGGCTGATCTTCATGCATTTCTGGGCGGTCGACGACGCGGCGAAGCTTGCCAAAACTTTGCGCGCGGGGCTCGATAAAACGGCGAGCGTCAAGCAATGATTTGTTGCCCCTTAAGGACGCAATAAAAGATCCTTAATTGCGCGTGCAGCGAAGCGGGCGTAATGTAATCGGCTACAACAACCGATAAGCGTTGGTCGTAACAACGTATTGCGCTCAAGGAGGGGCATGATGGTCAATCGTTTGAAGGTGCTTGGACTGGCGTTTCTTCTTGCTGTGTCGGGTACAGCGCGCGCTGCCGATGTCGCGGCGCCCATGCCGCAGTTCGCCGTCGATCCGGCGTGGCCCAAAATGCCGGCTAAGTGGAAGCTCGGCGATGCATCGAGCATCGCGGTCGATGCGCAGGACAACGTCTACGTGCTCCATCGTCCGCGCACGTTAAAGGCGGCGGACGCAGCGATGGCGGCGCCGCCCGTGATGGTGTTCGATAACGCCGGCAATTACGTGAAATCATGGGGCGGCGCCGGCAGCGGCTTCGAATGGCCCGAGCGCGAACACGGCATTCACATCGACAAGAATGGCCACGCGTGGATCGGCGGCAACAATTGTCCCGAAGGCGGCAACGCCGGTCTGAAGCCGGTGGCCGACGATGCGCTGCTTAAGTTCACGCTCGACGGCAAGTTTCTGCTGCAGATTGGCCAGAGCAACCAGAGCGCGGGCGATACCGACACCGTGAACGTGCATCGTGCCGCTGACGCGTGGGTCGATTCAAAAGCAAATGAACTCTTCGTCGCCGATGGTTACGGCAATCACCGCGTGATCGTGTTCGATTCGGATACGGGTAAATTCAAGCGTACGTGGGGCGCATTCGGCAAGCCGCCGGGCGGCGTCGATCGCTGCACCGTCACAGCACCCAAAAATTTTCCGGACACGATTGGGCCGGCCGATTACAACGTCGTGCATGCGATACGCGTGGCGAACGATGGATTAGTGTATGTGGCCGACCGCGAGAACCGCCGTTTGCAGGTATTCAAAACCGACGGCACGTTCGTGAGCCAGATCGTGCGGCCTGATATTTCGTTCGCGCGGGATCTTGCGTTGTCGCCCGACGCGGAGCAGCGGTATCTGTACGTCGGCGGCGGCAAGGGCGTGTTCGTGCTCGATCGTAAATCGTTCACTATCATCGGCGCGATCGAGGTGCCTGGGCAATTGGGGCCCGGCCACCATATCGCGACCGACTCCAAGGGCAATCTCTATATCGCGCAGACGTCCGCGGGGCTGCAGAAACTCGTCTTCAAAGGCATGAAGTAACTGGATGAATTAACCGGAGGGATTGACCATGGATGCTTTGCACCGCTACGGCCCGCTGATCGGCCGCTTGCTGATCGCGGCAATTTTCGTTTTATCAGGCTTCGGCAAAATCACGGGCTTCGAAGGCACGGTCGGCTACATCGCCAGCAAGGGTCTGCCGTTGCCGCAGCTCGGCGCGATTGCCGCGATCATCGTCGAGCTTGGCGGTGGAATCTTGTTAATCCTCGGTTGGAAGACGCGCTGGGCCGCAGCCGCAATGATGATCTTTACGCTGGCTGCCGCGGCGATTTTCCATAACTTCTGGGGCGCGCCGCCGGAGGCCGCCCAGAATCAAATGATTCATTTCATGAAAAACATCTGCATGGCGGGCGGCCTCGTCTATGTCGTCGTGTTTGGCAGCGGCCCGCTGAGCGTCGACCACAACGCCAGCCATCCGCGCGCATGACGCTTCAGCGCTTGTAATATTCCTGCACGGTTTCCCACGCGACTTCCTGCAGGAACGCGGCCATTTTCTCGTCGACGCGCGCCGCTCTCGAAGCATTCCCGACGGGCGACTTGCCGTAGATCGAGGCATAAATCGTGCACGCCGCGAGATAAGTGCCGATCGCTGACGGATGGCGCTTATCGGGTTGATAGAACTCGAGCTCGGAGCGCTTCGCAATCGCTTTCGCGAACGCCAGCCCGGCTGGAATCACGAGGACGTCATTCTTGTTTCCCGCGATCGTATATTCCTCGGCGAGCTGCGCGGTCATTTCGGGCTTGTCTTTGTACGCCCAAGTCATGAAGAAGACGGGCTGCGCGCCGTGCTTGCGTACCGTGTCGCTGTGCTTCTTCGCATATTCATGAAAAGTCGCTTTCAATTGCGGATGGACCGGGCACTGGCTGCAGTCGTTCAGAATGGCGGCGTCGAATGGCTTGTCGAATTTATTGAAGACCACTTCGTTGTCGCCGACGAATGAATACTTGCCGACAGCGTTTGGCCTGAAATACGACTCGACATCGTGCCAGTCGAAGCCCGAGCCGCTGATGGTCACGGACGTATAGCGGTACGCATCCTTGTTTGCGGCGTCGGCCGCACGCGCGAGCCCCAGCACCTGACTGTGCATGCTGTTGTTGTAGTAGAAAAAGCTGTTGCCGACGAACAGAATTGATTTCGGCGCGGCGCCGCTGATCGTCTTGCGCGCCGGCGCGGTGGCGGCAAACGCGTCCGGAAACAGCGCGGTGAGCGAAAGAACGGCGGCTAACAGCGCGCAACGTGAAACGATGAATGGGTGGAACATTGCTTCTCCTCTCTTATTGATGTCGGTTTTTATTGACTGGCAGATTGAACGCTTTGCTTTAACAATTCGAAATTGGCGCGGTCCATCTTGAGTTCGCCGCGATTGATTTTTCGATCGATGGCGACGACCGCATCGTTGAGCGGGGTGGCGATGCCAAGTTCGCGGCCCTTGCGCGACACGACGCCCGGTATGTATTCCATCTCGCTGGTGCGGCCTTTGATGTGATCGTGGATCGGCGCGGTGCGGCCGTGCGTGATGTGGCCGAGCAGCGTTTTCATTGCTTTCACCAGATTTTCTTCAGTCGTGCCGGCAAACTCGTCGGCGCGCAGCCCGAAGATCGGCTGCAGCCGGTAGCCGAGCGCTTCGCCGACGGCCGCCGATTCCTTGCCGAGGGCAACCGACAGCTCGAACATGCCGGTCACATTGGCGGCTTCCGAGTTGCCAAGACCCATCAGGCCGAACGGGCCCATGGTCATCGTGTTGGCGACGAGCTTGGTCCACTTGGTGCTGTAGATGTTGCCGGTCAATTCGACGTGGCCGACATTGCCCATGATCTTCGCGATTTCCTTCAGGCGCGGGGTGGCAAGACCGTCGAGTTCGCCGATGCCGAACCAGGTCGTCTCAGGCGCCGTATTGCGCTTCACCAAACCCGGCGTGAAGATCTCCGCGGACAACTCGAGCGCGCAGCCGACGACGCGGTTGCGCCCGACAATGGTTGCGATTGAATCGTCATTGAACCCGTTCTGCACCGGGACAAGGACGCCATCGCTTTTCAGATAAGGCTTGATGAATTCGGTCAGCCAGCGGTGATCGTTCGATTTGACGGCGAGAAACACGAAATCGAATTCCAGGCGCGCCGATGAGAGATCGCACAGATGCAGCGCCCGCACCGGCACGCGCAGTTCGCGGTCGCGCATCTGTATACGCAGTCCGTGCGCCTGCATGGCCTCGACCTGCGCTGGCCACTGATCGATCACGGTGACGTCAAGTCCGGCTTGCGTCAGATCGGCGCTGACGCTGCTGCCGATCGCGCCGGCGCCTAATACGGCTATCTTTTTGCTCATGCGGCGTTCCTGTGTTCGAGGTTGAGGCGCGATTGTGCCAGAAGCATCGCCATCACAGTCATCACAGCCATCGGCGTACGCGCACTTTATAGGCGTTGAAGGCCTCGCCAAATAAGGTGGTCAGCGCTTTTTCTTCCGGTTCGATCTGGAAGCGATTGAGGTAAAGCACGAATGCCGGCAGCAGGGCGAGGGCAGATGCGTTCGCCAGATAAATTGCCCACGCCAGCAGTGACATCAGCATGCCGAGGTACATGGGATTACGCGTATAGCGATTAATGCCGGTCGTGACGAGCGTCGATGTGGACGCCGGTTTGAGCGGATTGACCGTCGTGCGCGCCCGCGCGAAAGCGACGATGCTGGCGATGTCCGCCGCAATGCCGGCTGCAATCAGCGCGATCGCGATGACGTTGCGGCCCGGCAGTTCGTAGTGCAATAGTGGAAGTGCGCGCGCCGCCAGCCACATCGCGCCCGCAAGGCAGAGCGCGACGACCGGCGGCGGTACTTTGAGCTCGAGCCAGTGCATGTTGGGCCGCACGTTCCGCTTAAGCGCGGTCAAAATTCTTCGGCGCTGTATTCGTCGAGCGTCTGGCGCACCAGCGGCACGGCGCCGCCGCTCGCGAACAATTCCTGCGCGGTCGTGAACGACGCCAGTTCGCTGGCGAGAAACAGGCAGGCGTTGGCGACTTGCTGCGGATGGCCGAGTCGGGCCATCGGAATACGCTCGAGCCGCTCGGCGTAGCCGCTTTTAAGTTCCGGGTACCACTCGGGATGCGGGCGCACCGTGTCGATGGTGCCCGGGATGACGACATTGATGGTGACACCGAAACGCGCGACTTCGAGCGCCATCGCACGCGTGAGCCCGACCAGCCCGAGCTTGGCGCTCACGCCATGCGCGCGCCTGACCTTGCCCCAGTAAGCATCGGTGCCGCCGATATTGATGATGCGGCCCCATTTGCGCTTGATCATGCCGGGCAACACCGCCTGGCTCAGGAAAAACGGCGCTTTGAGGTTGGTGTTAAATACAAGGTCCCATTCTTCGAGGGTGATCTTCGAGATCTTGGTATTGGGGCGGATCGCTGCATTGTTCACCAGGATGTCGATGCTGCCGTGTGTCTTCTCAATTTTTTTAACCAGCGGCGCGAGGCTCGTGGTGTCGGCAAGGTCCGCCTGATACATCGCTGCCGGCGCGCCGATTGCGGCGACTTCGGCGCAGACTTCTTTGGCTTCGTCTTCGCCGTCGCGATACAACACGACGGTGGTGACCCCTTCTCTGGCGAGCGTCAGCACGATGCTGCGCCCGATGTTGCGATTGCCGCCCGTTACAACGGCGACCCGGCCCGAGATGCCGAACGAATTGCCGTCCGCTTGCTTGCCCATCGTGATTTTTCCTTTGCTGCGCGCTAACTGCGTTGAAGAAGCGCCATTGTGCCATTTCCGCGCGTCGTTCTGCGCCGCCGAGCTGTGGCACAATCATGCGCAAACAAGCGGCCGAATTTTGTCGGCCGCAATCCAGGAGGAGGTGATATGAAATCGATTTTCAGCGGCGGCCTCGCGCTCGCCGGCCTAATGTTCGTGCACGGTGTGTTCCTCGGTGTCTGCCCGGCTACGGCCCAAACGACGCAAAAAGCCGCGCGCGAAGTACCGAGATTCGAAGTCGACCCGAATTGGCCCAAGCTGCCCGCGAAGTGGGTATTCGGCCAGGTCTCCAGCGTATCGATCGACGAGAACGGCCATGCGTGGGTGCTGCAAAGACCGATTTCAGTGCGCACCGATCAAAAAGGCCGTGCGGCGCCGCCGGTGCTCGAATTCGACGAGAACGGCAATTTCGTTCAAGGCTGGGGCGGCCCCGGCGAAGGTTACGACTGGCCCGAGATCGAGCATGGCATTTACGTCGATCCCAAGGGCTTTGTGTGGCTCGGCGGCAACGGAAAAACCGACAATCACCTGGTGAAGTTCACGAAGGCCGGCAAGTTCGTCATGCAGATCGGCCATAAAAGCGCGAGCAAGGGCAATCTCGATACCGAGAACGTCAAGGAAGCGGCTGACACTTTCGTCTACGCAAAAACGAATGAGCTTTTCGTGGCCGACGGCTATGGCAACAATCGCATCATTGTGTTCGATGCGGACACCGGCAAGTTCAAGCGCATGTGGGGCGCGTTCGGCAAGGAACCCGCATCGCTGCCGCCGCCGCCCAAGGTCCCCGACGCATCGCGCATACCGGCCAAGGAAATCAACGACGACGGTCCCGCGCAATTCAGCACCGTGCATGCCGCGCGCGTGTCGAACGATGGCCTGGTCTACGTGTCCGACCGCGCAGGCAAGCGCGTACAGGTTTTCACGATCGACGGCAAATACGTAACGCAGAAATTCATCGATCGCTGGTGCGAGGCGCCGCATTGCGGCAACGGGCAGACCGTCGCGAGCACGGCATTCTCGCAGGACCCCGAACAGAAATTTCTGTACGTCGCGAGCCGCAGCCCTGCGCGCATCTGGGTGCTCGATCGCAAGACGCTCGAGCCGCTCGATTCATTCGGGCGTCCGGGTGTCGCGCCCGGCGAGTTCTATGTGATTCATCACATGAACGTCGACACCAAGGGCAATCTCTACGTGACCGAAGTGCAGGACGGCAAGCGCGTGCAGAAATTCACTTTCAAGGGCATGCAGACGCTGCCCGCGAAATAGTCGGCTCGCTGCGCTATTCGCCCTTGATGCCGGCGGCGCGAATGATGTCGCCGAGCCGCTTTGTATCCTGCTCGATAAAGCGTGCGAGTTCCTCGGGGCTGCTCGCGCGCGGCTCGGCGCCCTGAACCGACAGCCGCTGTGCAACATCGGGCATCGCCAGGACTGCGGCGAGCCGTGCATTCAGTTTGCCGACAACTGCGCGCGGTGTTTTCGCCGGCGCGACGATGCTGTACCACGTCACGTATTCATAGCCCGGCACGCCGGCTTCCGCGACGGTTGGAATCTCAGGCAGCGCGCCCGAACGCTGCGTGCTGCCGACGGCAAGCGCACGCACCCGACCGCTTTTGACATGCGGCATCAGCGGCGGCATCGGATTGAACATGAGCTGCACGTGGCCGCCGACGAGATCGGTGACTGCGGGCGCGGCGCCCTTGTAAGGAACATGGACGATGCTCGTCGCGGTCATCGTTTTGAATAATTCCATCGCCAGATGGTTCGGCGTGCCTTCGCCGACCGACGCGTAATTTAAGCGGCCGGGTTGCGCTTTGGCTAACGCGATCAATTCCTTGACGCTCGTCACGGGCAGCGACTGATGCACGGCGAGCAACTGCGGATTCAACGCGAGCAGGCTGACCGGCGTGAAATCGCGCGTCGCGTTATACGGCAATTTACTGTTTAGCAGCGGGTTGATGACCAGCGCACCCGGCGTGCCGAACAGCAAGGTGTAACCATCGGCTGTTGACTTCGCGACCGTATCCGCGCCGATCACGCCGCCGGCGCCGCCGCGATTATCGATGATGACCTGCTGGCCCCAACCTTCGGTCAGTTTCACGACGATGGTGCGCGCCACGATGTCAGTACCGCCACCTGGAGGGAACGGCACAACCAGCCGGATTGGCCGGGCGGGATATTCGTCCGCCCGAATAGAATTTTGCGCGATTAATACGGTGGCCGCGTCCGACTCGCGGACGTTCGCATCCCGCAAGCGGGTACCCTGCTCACTGCTCGCGTCCAGCCCACCCGGCGGGAAAGGCACGACGAGGCGATTCGGGCGATTCGGGTAATCAACTGCAGCATCAGCGCACCATCCGGACGTTGAAGTCGTCGCGATCAGAATCGCCGCGCATGCGCCAGCAACCCGCTTGGTCATGCGCCGATGAACTCGATGCTATGGCGCGCAATCTCGTCCGCTTTCTCCCAGCCGACGCAGCAGCGTCCACCCGGAATCACGGCCTGTTTCAGATCCTTCATGCGTGCGGCAAATTCAGCGTGGTCCTTCCGGTAGATAAAATGCTCGCCGGTCAGTTGCAATGCCGGACGCTGCACGCGCGGAAGATTGGCCGGCATGTCGTACTGATGCAGCGCATCGAGCACCTGCCAGCGTTCGCGACCGGCTTCGAGTTGGGCGCGATTGATGCGGTCCATCCACGATTGAGTCGGCTGCATCGGCGAGTGCGCCGGATCGTTGGCGAGCACGAAGTCGATTGTACGAGTTGTTGGAAATCCAGATGAATCGCTTGGCCGTGCGCCGGTTTTCAGCGCGCCGTGGTTGCGCGTTGCCGTTTGCGCGTCCGGATACCATGGGCAATTGACCATGACGATTTTGTCGACGCGCTGGGCAAGGTTTACGGCAAGGTCGATGGCGATCACGGCGCCGCCCGATTCACCGATGAAGCTTGAGGTTTTCAATTGCAGGGCGTCCATGACTTCAATCACCCAGCGCGCGTAGTCGTTGATCGTTGGTTGCAACGAGACATGGTCGGACATGCCATGACTCGGATAATCGATTGCAATCGCGCGCACTTTCGGCGCAAGCGCCGCGATCAATTCCAGGTACAGCGCAGACGATTGCTGATTCATGTGCAGGAGCACGACCGGCTTGCCGTTGCCGGCGGCCCGGTAATGGATAAAACCCATGCTGGTTTTGACGAGCGCGCGTTCGACGTTCTGTGTCACGTTGTTCTCCTTGATGCGGCGATTTTCGCACGGAATTCGGTGCGGCCTCGGCATCACGGACGCTTGAGATTTGCCGTAGAATCGTCTGCTTCTGAGGAGGACTTATGACCACTGCCGAGTTGACCCAATACGAAATCGACGTGAGCGACGTCGAATATTTGCGCCACGGCGACAAGCCGCTGCTCGCCCGCATTTACAAGCCGAAAGGCACGGGCCCGTTTCCGATCATCGTCGATCTGCACGGCGGCGCATGGTGCAAGAAGGACCGCACGAGCGACGCGGGTACCGACGAGCCGCTCGCGAAAAGCGGCGTGATCGTCGTCTCGCTTGATTTCCGCATGCCGCCTGAAGCGCGCTATCCGGCGTCGCTCGTCGACATCAATTACGCGGTGCGCTGGTGCAAGCTGCACGCAGCGGAGTGGAACGGGCGCGCGGACCGCGTCGGCATTCTCGGCGTGTCGAGCGGCGGTCATCAGGCGATGCTGACGGCGATGCGGCCGAACGATCCGCGTTATGCGGCGCTACCGCTGCCCGGCAAGCAGGCGTTCGACGCGAAGATTCATTGCGCCGTGATGTGCTGGCCGGTAATCGATCCGCTCGGCCGCTATCGCTATGCCAAAAACGCGCAATCGAGCAGCGCCGCGAAACTGAAGGACGCGGCCGACGGTTGGGTGAGTGGCCATGACAAATACTGGGGCGGCGGCGAGGCAGAGATGCTCGAAGGCAACCCGACGCAGGCGCTCGTGCGCGGGGAGAAAGTCGAGCTGCCGCCGGTCGTTTACATCCAGGGCACGGCTGACATTGCGCATCCAAAGCCCAACCGCGATGAGTTTATCGCGAGCTATCGAAAAGCCGGCGGTCGCGTCGAGCTGCATACGTTCGACGGCGTCGGCGAAGCCTTTATCACGACCGATCCGAACTCCGAGGCTGCGCGCGGCGCGATCGAAAAAATCATCGAGTTCGTGCTGCGCGAGCTAAAGTAAACTGCGGCGCTGACGCGATTTTCAAGGCTACTCAAGGCGGATGTTGGCCGCCTTGATGATTTTTGCCCACTTGGCGGATTCGTTCGCCATATAAGCTTGCAATGCTTCCGGCGTGCCGGGTTCGGGATCGCCGCCGAGCGCCGTAAAGCGCTCTTTGATATCCGGCAATTCCATCGCTTTGACAATTTCGGCATTCAATCGCATGACCAGCGGACGCGGCAGCCGAACCGGCGCGAAAATGCCGTACCACGTCGTGTATTCGTAGCCCGGCACGCCCGCTTCGGCAATCGTCGGAATGTTCGGCAATGCCGGCGAACGTTTCGCGCTGCCGACGCCCAGTGCAACAAGGCGTCCGGCCTTGATATGCGGCAGCACCGCCGGCACGCTGCTGAATGCCAT
Source organism: Betaproteobacteria bacterium (assembly GCA_028292435.1). Taxonomy (GTDB): domain Bacteria; phylum Pseudomonadota; class Gammaproteobacteria; order Burkholderiales; family SG8-41; genus PALSA-1004. The sequence goes on along the minus strand of JAQGMI010000008.1, from coordinate 71,599 downwards.
CTGAATCTGGCCGCCGATGAGATCTGTGATTGCCGGTCCGCCGCCTTTGTACGGCACATGCACGATGTTGACGCCGGCGAGCCATTTCAATAGTTCAGTGCCGAAATGATTGGGCGTGCCGACGCCGCTCGAGCCTGCGTTGAGATAGCCCGGCTTTGCTTTGGCGAGTGCAATCAGTTCGCGCACGTTTTTCGCCGGCAGCTGCGGGTTCACCACAAGTAACTGCGGCACGATCACCACCATGCTGACCGGCGCGAAATCTTTGACCGGATCGTAACTGAGCTTCGACGACAGCAGCGGATTGATCACCATGCCGGCCGATGTGCCAAGCATGATCGTGTAGCCGTCGGGCGCAGCCTGCGCAGTGATCATGCTGCCGAGCACGCCGCCGGCGCCGCCGCGGTTGTCCACGACGACCTGTTGACCGATCGATTCGCTCATCTTCTGCGCGAGCGCGCGGCCGACGAGGTCGGTATTGCCGCCCGGCGGGTACGTGATCACGAGCCGAACGGGTTTGGTCGGGTAGGGTTGAGCGTGGCTTACCACCGCGAACAGCAGTACGGCTGTCACGCAAGCAAAGCGAAGTGCCGACATGCGATATGAAAACTCCATTAACGCAACGGTGCTGGCCGCTGCGGGTCTTCGAAAAATTCCAGCATCATGAACTGTTCGAGGCTCGCATTGTCGCGCGCCCGTGCGGACAGCGTGAGATTGCGGCCAAGTCTCTGTGACTCCCATAAGAAATCTCCCTCTTCGTGCTCGCGTATGATCGCGATCATTTTGCGCACGACGGCGATGCGAGTGTCGGCGTTGTTGCCTTTGGGTACTTCGATCAACTGCTTGGTGTTGCGGCGGATGTCCTTGTTCCAGCCGAAGAAAAGAAACTCGGCGTCCAGATAATTGATGCGCACGATCTGGAACACGCCGCCGCCTTGCGACGGATCGTAGCCGAACGTTTGTTTCTTCGTCGCAAGATTGGCGGCGGCTATGCGATTGGCGCGCGTCCGGTCGTCTTCGGCGACGGGCGGCGCTTCCATCGGAATCTCGGCGGAAGGCGGTGGCGTAGATTCGCCGCGGGCGCGGCGGCGGGCTTCGATGTTCGATGCGAAATCGCCCACGGGCGGCGGCGTGACGGGCGCGGCGGGTGCGGGCACCGGGATTGTCGGTGCGGGCGATGGCGGCGGCGTCCGCATCGCAAGCACGGGCGGCGGACGCACCGGACGGGACGCCTTGGGCGGACTGGGACGCGGCGGTGGCGATGGCGGTGGCGCAGGGCGCGCCTGGATCGCGGGCACGGGCGGCGGACGCGGCGGCGCGAGTTGAACCGAAAGCGAACCGCTCGATTGTCCACGCTCGTCGAGTTCCGGCGAGGGCATCCGGATCTGCGGCAGATACTTCCACATCAGCGCGATATGAAGCAGCACCGACAGCGCGATCGCGATCCAGATGGTGGGGATCGTCACGCCATCGCGCCGTCTGCGGAATTCGTCCTTCATCGCATGCTCATGTTGCGGTACGTCGTGACTGTAACGGCCGCCCCGTCGACAGTGGCTTGCGCATCGCGCGGGGCCGCGCCATTGCTGGCTCGGCACTCAACCCGCGACGCCCGGTTGCGCCGGCGTTGAGCAGCCGAAGAATATGGCGCGCGCCGGTGACCGGCGTCGCCGTTAATATTAAGACTGGCCCTGGAGCAATAGTTGCACGACCTGCGGCGTAATATCGCGCGCGCGCTGGTCGAGTTCCGCATCCGTAAGGTTGGCAATCGGGTGCGGCATCGCGAGAAATTTAAAATCCTTTAATCCCCAGGACTGCGCCATCGCCTGGCCGGTACGCATGAAGACGTCGGTAATGATCGACGCTGAAGGCATGCCTTGCTGTTCGAATACGATGCTGTCGAGCACACTGCCCGAACTGCACGACCCTCAATCGCCGACGCCGGCGACGACGACGTCGCAGGCGGACTTGAATTCGTCGAGGATCTCCTTCGACGGCGGAATGCCGGCGCTCTTTTTGCGCCGCATGATGTGCGTCTGCACGCCGTGATCGCGTTCGAGCAGGCCCGCGATGCGCATCAGCAGCTGGTCCGAATTATGTTTCGAGTTGTCGACGAGGCCGACACGCAGGCCGGCGAGCGATTTCGGCCGCGGCGCATAAGCAATCTTGCGGCCCTTGGCTTCTATCGTGGGATCGAAAATGCGAACGGTCATGATGATCTCCTTGAATGTCGCTATCAGCGTGGTTCTGGTGCGTTGATCCGATTACGCGCGGCGGATTTCTTTGGTCACGGCCTGCGAGCCGTTCTTGCCGCCCCAGCCCGGAATATAAGCCGACTGGACGCCGGCCTTGCCGCCCGCCATGACCATCAGAAAATCGTCGGGCTCATGCACGAGCGTCAACATTTCCTTTTCGTCGGCTGGCGTTACCTCACCGTCGCGCACGTTGATGCGCTTTAATTCGGCGACGGAAATTTTGCTGTTTTCGAAGCAAAAGCGTTTCACGTCATCGCGCGTCCATCCCGCTTTGGCGATTACCGCCATGTGCTCGCCTGCAAACATCATCGCGTAAAACGGTTTGCGCGCGGTGCCGGCCGAAACCCGCATCTGCGCGCAAGCAGTCGTCAATATGCCTTCCGGCGTGTTCGAGAGGCCGTTCGAGTATTGATGTACGCCCAGCGCCGCCATGATTGTGACCGCGCTTTGTTCGCGCTTGAAGCCGCGTGACACGTGCAGCGGCGGCCACGGGCTTTCCGCTTCGTTTTCAGCGATGCAGTAGGTGTACTTGCCGGGATGCCCGAGGCTGCTCTGATCGAGCGTGCCGGGCAGCGTGCCTATGGTGTTGCGCATGAGCAGTCTGATTGCGCGGCCCATCGTCGCATTCGAACGCCAACCCGGACCGAACAGGTTGTCGCCGCAATTCATGTCGAGTTCGCGCGCGATCGGGCCGTTGACGATCATCAGCACCGCGGAGCCGCCGGTACTCGTCGCAGGACCGTGATAACCATACAGCGGATCCGCGAGGGCTTCGACGGCCGCGACGACAACGGGCATGTACTCGGGCTTGCAGCCCGCGAGTACCGCATTGATGGCGATTTTCTCAGCCGTCACGGATATCTGGCGATTTTCGATGAAAGCAACCTGCGTTTCGGGCTCGAGCTTGACCGCCGCCAGCATCGCGGCGATGCGCTCTTCGGTCGGCGGTACCACCGGCAAGCCATCGGTCCACCCGTTGGCATAGCAAAGTTCCATGGCAGCCGCCGTATCCGGCGCTTCGTAGGAACGCGACTTTAATTGCATGTGATGTCCTTGTGGTGGCGCACTGAGGGCGCGCGTCTGGCAGAGGCGACAGTATGCCCGCGCCGGCTATGAGCGGCAAGGCGCCCGAGCGCGCGGCGCATCGCAAATGTGCGCGCGGATTGTTTTCTAACGCGGACAATTGTCGTATGCTAAATCCACGTGAAATTGCGGGAGAAAAAAAGCAAATGAAGACGGGAATCACCTGCGCCATCGTCGGCGCCGTCGCGCTCATGGCGCATTTCGCGTTGGCCCAGCAGCCGCCCGAGCGCGTGCTTGGACTGATGAAGTCGGTGGTCGTTCCGGCGTCGGATGTTGTGTTTGCGGTAGGGAAGGGCGCGCCCAAAAAAGAAAGCGATTGGGCGGCAGTCGAAAATGGCGCTTCGAGATTGATTGACGCAGGCAAGACCTTGGCCACCGAGGGACCGGCCACGGGCGGCGCCGATTGGATCCGGCTGGCCAACTCAATGTCGCAGGCGGCGGTAGTCGCCGGCAGCGCGGCGAAAAACCGAAACGTCGACGCGGTGCTCGACGCGGGCGATGTTCTCTATACGACCTGCGAAGACTGCCACCGCCAGTACATGAAAAAGTGACCGCTCCCAGCGGTCACTCAAGCGTCATGCCGCCTCGGGTTTGCGCAAGACCTTCGCATCGGTGAACAACGAATCGACCACGACTTTCTGAATGGTCTGATCGTCGGGCACTATGAAGAGCAGCGGGTTGATCAGCTCTTCAAAAATTCCGCGCAGGCTGCGCGCGCCGGTTTTGTATTCCATCGCAATTTCCGAAATTTGTTCGAATACGCGCGGCTCGATCGTGAGTTCGACACCTTCATTCTTGAAAATCTCGCGAAACTGGTTATAGATCGAGTTTTTGGGCTCCGTCATAATCCGAATCAACATGCTCTTGGTGAGCGTCTGGAAGTTGGCGATGATCGGCAGCCTGCCGGTGAATTCCGGAATCAAGCCGAACTCGAACAGGTCGGTCGGTTTTACGCGCGAGTTCAGGCGATCAAGAATGTTTTGATTGTCGTCATTCGTGGTCGAGATAAAGCCGTAGCCGTGCGTCTTGGCCATGATGTTTTCGAGGCCGACGAACGCGCCGCCGCAGATGAAAAGTATGTTGGTCGTATCGACGTATGCCTTGTTAGCAAGCTTGGCCGGATAGCCTTCCATGATCTTGAGCAGCGCATGCTGCACGCTCTCCCCGGACGTGCTGCGCGCGGCTTCGCCGGCCGGTGCTTTCAATTTGTCGATCTCGTCGATGAATACGATGCCCAGTTGCGCGCGCGGGATGCTGCCGTCGGCCTTGTCGACCAGGCGCTGCAGGATCGCCTCGATTTCCTCGTTGACGAACTTGGTTTGCGCGAGCGAGGTGGCGTCGGCGGTGACGAAGGGCACGCCGAGAATTTTGGCGAGCGTCTCGCACAGCAGCGTCTTGCCGGTGCCGGACGGGCCGATCAACAGCACGTTGCTTTTGGCGATTTCAATGCTGTCCTTGCCCGATTTTTCGAGCTTTTTATAGTGCGCATAGACGGCGACCGCCAGAATCTTCTTGGCCTCGTCCTGACCAATTACGTATTGGTCGAGGTACTTGACGATGAAACTCGGTTTTATTCTTTTATCGAGCAAGATCGTATCCCTGTGACGTTATTTGCCGCGCGTAATTACCAAAGTGCCGCCAAAGCTTCCGCCACCGCGCGGGCGCCGTCAAGTGCGTGCGCCCCGGTTCGCGAGGCTCTTTGCAAATGGCATGGCGCAAATGCAATATCATATGCCCTGACGCCGTACCCACATCAACCATTGGAGACCATCACATGCTATGGGCAATTTCGTGCACCGATAAACCGAATACCGCCGCTGCGCGCGACACCGTGCTGCAGCCGCATCGTGAATACCTCAAAAGCCAGAAAGGCATCCTCGTGCTGGCCGGCGCTACGCGCACGGACGATGGCGAGACGGCCATCGGCAGTTTGTTCATCGTCAATGTGAAAACACGTGCTGAAGCCAAGACTTTTTCCGACGGCGACCCGTTCACGAAAACCGGTGTCTTCGCGACCATCACGATTACGCGCATGAACAAAGGGCAGTGGAATCCCGAAGCGGCAGAGGGCGCCTGATCTGCAGCGCGCATTGCCAGCTCAATAAGTCGGCCGCAATAAAAAAGCCCCTCGCGGGGCTTTTTTATTTAACTCAGCCACAAAATCACTTGTACGTTTCGCCTTCCAGATTCGGCCGTTCCTGGTCGCGAATGTTGTAGGTAAACGATTGTCCGGAAGAAACCAGCGTAATCTTGCGCAGGCCGCCGCCTTTGGTGCCGTCGCGCAATTGGTGAACTTCAGCCGTCACTTTCTCGCCGGGCTTGATCAGGTTGCGTGTCCAGCCCGAGCGCACCAGGTTGCCGGGGCTCGTCAGTTCGACCACCCACATGCCTTCGGGGATGTTCGGCTTGGCTGCCGCATTCTCGATAAAAATCGCAACGTGCGGATTGGTCCAGTGCAGTTCCTTAACGGTGCCTTCGAGCACGATAAATTTTTCGCGGTCGAACATCGTCGTCGAGTGGTGCGCCGATACGGGGTACGCGGCGGCAACGAGGCCCGCGAAGGCAGCCGCGGCGGCTAATTTGGTCGATGCAGTAATCATAGGAATCTCCTTACTGAAAATATGGTGCGCTGACTATTTCGGGGGAACGCGATTGCCGCCGACGGCATGTTCGATCGGCACGAAAACTTCGTTGCCGAACTTGTCTTTGGCCGGACGGAAATAACCTTCCTGGCACACGCCTTCGACGATGTCATAAATGCGCGCGCGCTGGCGGAAGAAAATGCGCGTGGTCTTCCAGGTCTTGGTCAGCACCTTGGGCGCGGTGATTTCCAGGTCGACGAGCAGAATATCTTTGTTTTTTTCGTCGAGATGGATGCGCTCTTTGATATGCATGTCGCCGTTGTTCGGATGGCCGGCTGCTTCATTGATTGCGATCAGCGTCTGCGGCAGCACACCGATCGTATCGACAACCAGCGTGTCACCTTCCCAGTGGCCGATCGAATGGCCATGGAAGGTCGGGTCCGGATCTTCAGGATGCTTGCGCCCGTCGGTATAAATTCGGCGCAGGCGCGCGCCGTCCGACTCGCCCAGCAGCGTGACGCGTCCGGGCGTATACAGAACTTCCATCGAATTGTGGGTGACGAGCATCCACGCCGGCATGGCTTCCGGCAGGCAATTCGTGAACAAGGGTGGCGGGCGTCCTGCGCGTTCTTCCGCGCTGGAACTTGATGTATTCAGCGGCCGGCGGCGTCCAGGGCGGCATATTGGTCTTGATCTGCGCGTCCTGGTCGGTAATTTTGGGATTCCACACGCCGCTCCAGTCGGGAAGCTTCGAGATGTTCGCCCAGTCCTGCGCAGTGGGCGGCGGATTGATGACGGGTTTCGCTTTGCCGGCGGGCTGTGCAAACGCCTGGACGCCGGTGAATACGAAGCACACGATCAGAATCGCGTTTGCAAACTTGGTCATCGGGTCTCTCTCCTTGAATTGCAACTCAGGTACTTTTGCCAAACGGTAAAGACAAACAAGAGTTTAGCGGAATCGTCGCGAATCGGCATTGCATGCGCAATTTAGCGAAATCGGCCGATTTTCCGCCGCGCGGTGCCTAGCCGCTCAGATGCGGCTGCAGCGTGAAACCGATCCAGCGGCCAAAAGCAACGATGCAGATCCAGAGCGTGAGCGAAGTGCCGCCCGCAAGACGGGCCTTGAACGGTGTCGGCCCGGCCACGGCGCCCCAGGTCGCGACGTCGCGTCCGGCGACGAAATGGAAAAACAACATATTGGCGGCTGCCAACACCAGAAACAGGATTTTGATCTGGAAATAAAAGTTATGCGCGTAATTCACGGCATTTGAAATGAACATGAGCAAGCCAGTCAGCGCGGCGACGGCAAACGCGATCCAGGTGGACGGCAACACGTCCCTGGTCAGCGCATTCACGCTGCGGTCGCGCGAGGCCACGCCCAGCAGTCTCAAGTCGACGAACGCAATGGAGCCGACGACCAGCACAATCGCGAGCACATGAATCGACTCGATCCACGGAAACAGCGACTCGTTTTCGCGAATCACGACGCCGGCGGCGGTGTCGTACAGCCACCGGAAAATTGAATCAAGCATTCCCTGTCTCCCCATCCGCCGCGTCAGGCGCAGCCCTTATGAACATTCGCGTCCGCGCGGCCGGTGCACTTCCTATACGTATGCGATCCAGCGGCCGGCACAGACAATGCCAACCCACAACACCAGCGACAGTACCGCGATGGCTTTGATCGCGCCGCGGCGGCCGCTCGTCGCGTCCCAGAAATTGCTGTCGCGGTTGAGCGGCGCCTGGTAACTCAGCGTCACAATGATCACCGTGACCAGCAGGAACATTTTTAACTGAAAGATCGGATTCTCGAGGGAGCGCACCGGCTCGCCGACGATCAGAAAGGTGCCCGACACCAGCAGCACAGGCAAGGTCCACCAGATAATGGGACGCAGACGCGCCGACACTTCGGACAGCGGCCGGTCGCGTCCGACGACGCCAAGCAGCCGCAGGTTGAGAAAAAGTACCGATGCCATGATGGCGGCGATGGCGAGAATGTGAACGGTCTGCACCGCGGGCACGCTCCAGGACGTAACCTGAATCGCCTGGCTTAGAGAGGTTTGCTCAATCCACGCGCAAAAACGATCTAGAGATTGGGTTCGCATCACGCCGCCTGCATGCCGTTAATTACAAATATCTGCGTTGAGTTTACACCGCTTTACTGCGCGCGGCGGTCCGGCGCCCGGCCATCGGTCAGCTTGGATCGGGCGACGGCGTTATTTCTTGGCCGGCGTCGCCGCATCGTTCGAGCCGCCGACAGACGGACCCGCGAGGTGCTGTGCATAATGCTGATGGCACGCAGCGCATGCTTTGTAGATATTCCCGCCCTCGTCAAACAGCGCTTCAGTATTTTTTGCCTGGGCCGCTTTCAAGGCCAGCGCCGCTGAATCGCTCAATCGTTTGGCGGCAGCCATCCATTCTTTCTTGTCGCGCGCGCGGCCTTCGATCATCAACGCATTGCCGGCTTCGATCAGGGTGGCCGACGCGTTGCGAATTGCATCCCATTCCGCATCCGTGCGCGGCGCGATTTCCTGGGTGCCTTTTTCCGTGATCACCGTTTTGACTGAATCCCAGATCACATCGACGGCGGGATCGATGACCCACTCCATCACCTGCTTCAAGGCAAGCGTGTTTGCATAAGGCGGGGGCGCGGGCGGCGGCGGTGGCGCCTCGCAGCCGGCACACAATGCAAGAACCAAAGGCAGCAATCGCAGAGTGGCGCGCATGGGCATGTCCTTCCGGTCCAGTGTTACCGTGAGGACAGCATCATAGCAGAGCGATCGCGCGCTTTATTCGTCAGACGGTTGCCGCGGCCTCGCGCGGCGCTGCTGCCGCGGTCTTGTCCCCGCCGAGCAAAGCGGTGAGATCGGTGAGCATCTGCGACAGCTCCCCGGTCATCAACACAAAGTCGAGCGCGAACTGTTCATCCTTGTTGTCGGCATTCTCGTCTGTTTGCTGGCGCAGCAAATTCAGAAATGTAACGCGCTTGATCTGAAGCGTCTCGGTCAGCACGAATGAAATTTTGTCTTTCCATGTCATGCCAAGCCGGGTCGCGACTTTGCCGGCCGCAATATGCGCCTGGATATCCTTGCCGCCGAGCGAGTGCCTTACATAGCGCACGGTTGCTTTGTTGGCATCGCCGCCGCATAGCTCGAGGTCTTGATCGAGTGTGAAATCGGGTGAAATCTCGCCTTCGGCGAGCCAGCCGGTCATGGCGGTGGCCGGCGATAGCTGGGTATCGAGCCGTTTGGCGGGAAATTCGTTACCCGATTTAAGCAGGGTTTCGAGCACGCGCTCGCCCTTGGAGTCGGCCGCCGCATCGACGACGAACCACCGGTTCTCCGGATCGACCCAGGCGGCGGTACTGATTCTGCGGGCGAGCGCGCGTGGCAGCAGCTCGTCGAGCACGCGTTCCTTGATTTCACGCATTTGTTTACGCCCGATGCTATGCCCTTGTTTCTTCGCCAGCTCGGCGGCTCGTTCGCCGGCCATTTGACGAATAATCGAGGCGGGCAGGAGCTTTTGCTCCATTCCCAGTGTCAATAGCCAATGCCGGTTCTGCATGTAAAGAAAGGGATCGCCCTCGCGCGGGGGAATCCAGCCGTGACTTTCCATTTCAAAGCTGTTGCACGGTTGTAGTGCGCGCCCGGCCAGTATGTTTTCGAGGACGCGCGGCTCGACTTTCCATTTGGGGTCGAGGCGATAAACGAGTAAATTTTTAAATCGCATGAGGGCTACGCAAAAAAAGGACGCAGTATACTAGAGGCTGTCCCCGCAATAACGCCGGCGTGGGAGACCGCCATTTTATTAAGCCTATCAGCACGCCGAGCGCGCGCGCATCCCGAGTCGACAAGCATGCAAAAAGTAGGTGTAAAAAAACCCCGTCCCCCCAAGCCGGTAAGCGCCGAGCCGCACCGCCCCGCGCAATATCGCTTTTTGAGCGAATTGGCGAAAGAGCGGCGCGCGGTCGCGATCTTCCTGGTCAACGGGCTGAAGCTTGAGGGGCGCATTACCTCGTTTGACGATTATGCAATCCTGCTTGAAGGCGAGTTGTCCGACCATGTTTACAAGCACGCGATTTCGACCGTGCAGCCGCTGACGGGATCAGCGTCCCGAGCCGAGGCCGGCACCAAGTCCTACGCACGTGCGCCGAGGCCCGCGTTACGGCGCGCCGAGCCGGAAGACGCGGTCGGCGTCAGCGAGCGCAAGCCGCGCCAGCCGACGATCGTCGTGCGCTCAAAGCGCAGAGTGATCAAGACCACACCCGGCGAGTAGTTACTTTTCGCATACCGGCCCGCGATGCTTCTGCACGTGCGGCTGCGCGCTCGCAATCCACGCGAGTGGCGCCATATAGTTAGCTTGCAGTCATTAGGCACGGACAGTTCCGGCACCTCGCCTTGAATCCTGCGTAATTGCCCGCACATTCGAATTCATGTGGCTTGTCGTTGTCGTATAAAACGGCGAGCGCAGGAAAGGCGAATGAACATGAGCGAGCATCTGCACGTAGTCTGTCAAAACTGCAGCACGACCAATCGCGTGTTGCGCGAACGGCTGGGCGCCGGTGCCAAATGCGGCACTTGCGGCGAACCGCTGGCGGCGACTGCGCCATTCGATCTGAACGCCGCGAATTTCGACCGCCACATCGGCAGCAACGAATTGCCGGTCGTGGTCGATTTCTGGGCGCCGTGGTGCGGGCCGTGCAAGATGATGGCGCCGGCGTACGAGCAGGCGGCGGCGCAGCTCGCGCCCGGCGTGCGCCTTGCTAAATTGAACACCGAAGCCGAGCAGGCGCTTGCTGCGCGCTTCGGCATTCGCGGCATACCGACGCTTGTTGTATTCAGGAACGGACGCGAAGTTGCACGCCAGTCGGGCGCACTCGATGCGCAGGGCCTCGTGGGCTGGATCAAAGACAGCGTGCAGCGCACGTGACTTCATTAACTTTCAACGGAATGGATGCCAATGTCCGCACGTAATGCAACGGGCTGGATGTGGTCGGAGGCCTGTGATCTGCTCGATCAGGCCGACCGCATGCACCGGCAATTCTTTCGCCTCGCGGCATCGGCGCGCGCGCGCGCCGTCTGGGAGCCGCCGGTCGATATTCTCGAGGACGAGCGCGAGATCGTGATCATCATGGCGCTGCCTGGCGTAGCGCGCGAAGGTGTGCAGATTGCGCTCGAATCCGGCGTGCTGGTGGTGCGCGCCGAACGCCGTGCGCCGTTTGCCGGCAAGCGCGGCGCGGTACGGCGGCTGGAAATTCCGTACGGTTACTTCGAGCGCCGAATCGCGCTGTCGAATCTGCAACTCGAAGCAGCGACGCAGGAATTCAATGACGGTTGTCTCATATTAAGACTACGTAAGGCGAACCAGACATGAACGAAGACATCATTGCGAACATCACGCCGTTGAGTGCCGACGCAGCCGGCCATGCTGCGCAGAACAGCGCGCCCGCGAATACGTCGCGTGCGAGCAGCGCCCGTGCGCTGCCTGACGATGCGCTGATCATCATGCCGGTGCGCCAGGCCGTATTGTTCCCCGGCGTCGTGCTGCCGTTGACCGTCGGGCGCGAACGCTCGCGCGCCGCGGCGCAGGAAGCGGTGCGGCTCGAGCGTCCACTCGGCGTGTTGCTGCAGACCAAGCCCGACGTCGACCTGCCCCAGCCTGATGACTTGCATTGGGTCGGCACGACCGCCAACGTCGTGCGCTACATCACCGCGCCCGACGGTTCGCACTATGCGATCTGCCAGGGCGTCAAGCGCTTCCGCGTGCTGCAATTTCTCGACGGCTATCCGTACACGGTCGCACGCGTGCAGATTATCGAGCAGCCGGACCAATTCGGCCCTGAAATCGAAGGCCGCGCGCTCAATCTGAAGCAGCGCGCAACCGAGATATTGCAATTGCTGCCGCAGGTGCCGGAAGACATGGTCACGGCGTTGAAAGGCGTCGAGGGCCCGGCGCGGCTCGCCGATTTCATCGCGGGCTTGATGGACGTTAGCTCCGAGGAGAAGCAAAAACTGCTCGAAACGTTCGACATCACGGCGCGGCTCGACAAACTGCTCGAACTTTTATCGCATCGGATTGAAGTGCTGAAAGTGTCGCGCGACATCGACGAGCGCACGCGCGAATCGATCGAAGGCCGCAATCGCGAGCATTTGCTGCGCGAACAGATGCGCACGATCCAGAAAGAGCTGGGCGATGAAGACGACAGCAAAGCGGAAATAGCCGAGCTCGACAAGGCGATCACCGAAGCGAAGATGCCCGAGGAAGTGGAAAAGCAGGCGCGCAAGGAATTAAAACGCCTTGAGCGCATGCCGGAGGGCGCTGGCGAGTACTCGATGATTCGCACGTATCTCGACTGGTTGATCGAACTGCCGTGGAAGTCGGAAGAAGCGACCGCGATCGATATCAATGAAGCGCGGCGCACGCTCGACGCCGATCACTACGGTCTCGACAAGATCAAGAAACGCATCCTCGAATATCTCGCGGTGCGCAAATTGAATCCGTCCGGCAAGAGTCCCATCTTGTGCTTCTCCGGCCCGCCCGGTGTCGGCAAGACTTCGCTCGGCCAAAGCATCGCGCGCGCGACGGGGCGCAAGTTCGTGCGGGTCAGCCTGGGCGGCGTGCATGACGAAGCGGAAATCCGCGGTCACCGGCGCACCTACGTAGGCGCGCTGCCGGGCACGATCATCCAGAATCTGCGCAAGGTGGAAACGCGCAACTGCGTGATGATGCTCGATGAAGTCGACAAGCTCGGCGCCGGTGGTTTTCACGGCGATCCAGCGTCGGCGCTACTCGAGGTGCTGGATCCCGAGCAGAACTCGACGTTCCGCGACAACTATCTCGCGGTCCCGTTCGATTTGTCGGACGTGATGTTCATCTGCACCGCGAACGTGCTCGACACGATTCCGGGGCCGTTGCGCGACCGTATGGAAGTCATCCAGCTGCCCGGTTACACCGCGCAGGAAAAGCAGCAGATCGCGCGGCGTTACCTCGTCGGCCGCCAGTACGAAGCGACGGGATTGAAACCCGAGCAGTGCGAGATCAGCGACGAAGCGTTGCGCGCAGTCATCGACGATTACACGCGTGAAGCCGGCGTGCGCAATCTCGAGCGTGAAATCGGCAAGGTGCTGCGCAATGTGGCGGTGCGAATCGCCGAAGGCAGTGCCGAGGCGGTGAAGATCGAACGCAGCGACCTGGCGACGATACTCGGCGCGCCGAAATTCGATGCGGATGTTGCGATGCGCACCGGCGTGCCGGGCGTGGCGACGGGCCTCGCGTGGACGCCGGTCGGCGGCGACATTCTGTTCATCGAGGCGAGCCGCATGCCGGGCAACGGCAAGCTGATACTCACGGGTCAGCTCGGCGACGTGATGAAGGAAAGCGCACAGGCTGCTTTATCCTTACTCAAAGCACGCGCGCAGCGGCTCGGCATCGACCAGCAACTGCTCGACCAGTCCGATATCCACGTGCACGTCCCGGCGGGAGCTACCCCGAAAGACGGACCGAGCGCCGGCGTTGCAATGTTCACCGCGCTGTCGTCGCTGCTGACGGGGCGGCCGGTGCGCGCCGACGTTGCGATGACGGGCGAGATCAGCTTGCGCGGTCTTGTATTGCCAATCGGCGGCGTGAAGGAAAAAGTGCTCGCCGCGATGCGTGCCGGTATCACTACGGTGCTGCTGCCCGAGCGCAATCGCCGCGATCTCGAAGACGTGCCCGCGGAAGCACGCGAGAAACTGAAATTCGTGTGGGTTGCCGAAGTCGACGATGCGCTCGCTGCGGCGCTGTCGACAGATGCGGTCAGGGCCGAGGCGGCGTGATAACCACGCGGCGCTGCGTACGCGCTTAGTGCGCGTGCCAGCGTAGATCGAGGGTCAGCGGGTACGCGGGATTCGCGGATTGCGTTTCGAGGGTGCGGGCGCCCGGCGTATGGCCGTGGTCCCAGAAGCGCGCGATGCGGCGTGCTTCCGCTTCGTTCGCATTGACGGGGAACGTCGCGTAATTGCGGCCGCCCGGGTGCGCAACGTGATAAGTGCAGCCGCGGATGCTGCGCCCGTTCCACGTGTCGACAATGTCGAAGACGAGCGGCGCCTGCAGCCCGATGGTGGGATGCAGTGCGAGCGGCGGCGCCCACGCGCGATAGCGCACGCCCGCGACCGCCTCGCCGGGCACGCCGGTCGGGTGCAGCGGCACCTGCCTTTGATTGCAAGTCACGACATAGCGCGTGCCGGTGAGTCCGCTCACTTTCACCTGCAAACGCTCGACCGATGAATCGACGTAGCGCGCCGTGGCGCCGGCGCTCACTTCCTCGCCGAGCACATTCCACGGCTCGATCGCCTGGCGCAGTTCGAGTTGGATATCGTTGTAGCTGACAGTGCCGTAGCGGGGGAAGCGAAACTCCACGAACGGCGTAAACCAGCTGAGGTCGAACGCGTAGCCGGCGCCCTTGAGGTCGCGTACGACGTCGCCCATGTCGGCGACGATGAAATGCGGCAGCATAAAGCGGTCGTGCAGCTGCGTACCCCAGCGGATCAACGGCCGCTGATACGGCGTCTGCCAGAAGCGCGCGACGAGCGCGCGCAAGAGCAGCATTTGCGCGAGGCTCATCTGCGCATGCGGCGGCATCTCGAACGCGCGGAACTCGAGCAGGCCAAGGCGGCCGGCCGAGGTATCGGGGGAATACAGTTTGTCGATACAGAATTCGGCGCGGTGCGTATTGCCGGTCAGGTCGACGAGCAGGTTGCGCAGCAGGCGGTCGACGAGCCACGGCGTGAGCGCCTCTTTGCCGGCCTGCTGGCGCTGCGCCATCTGCTGAAATGCAATTTCGAGCTCGTACAGATTGTCATCGCGCGCTTCATCGACGCGCGGCGCCTGGCTCGTCGGACCGACGAACTGTCCGGCGAACAGGTACGACAGCGCCGGATGGTTTTGCCAATAAGTGACAAGGCTTTTTACAAGATCGGGCCGGCGCAGCAGCGGACTGTCGGGTGGCGTCGCGCCGCCGAGCGTGATGTGATTGCCCCCGCCAGTGCCGGTATGGCGTCCGTCGAGCATGAATTTTTCGCTGGCGAGCCGCGTTGCGCGCGCGTCCTCGTAAAGCGCCGTCGTATTCGCCACGAGTTCGCCCCAGCTCCCCACAGGCTGCACGTTGACTTCGATCACGCCCGGGTCCGGCGTGATGCGCAACGCGTTCATGCGCAAGTCGGTCGGCGGCTCATAGCCCTCGATGCGCAACTCGAGATGCAGCGCCTCGGCGCTCGCTTCGACCGCGGCGACCAGCGCAAGATAATCTTCAATCAGCCGGATCGGTGGCATGTAGATGTGCAGGACGCCGTTGCGCGGCTCGACGCACAGCGCGGTGCGCACTATCTCCGCTGGCGTCGGATGCGGTTTCGGTTCGATGATTTCGCGCGGCGCGCCCGCGTGTTCGTGCCCGATGTAAGGCAGCGGCGCAAACGGATCGAGCGGCTTATCCTCGTCCTCGGGTTCTTTGTACTCGGGCAGACTGCCCAGCGGCAGCCGATAGCCGAGCGCGGAATCCCCGGGCCCGAGCAATAGGTGCGTGCGCCGCAGCGGCCATAAGCTGCTGAGCCAGCGCCCGGGCGTTTTAGCGCGTGCGCCGAGTTTGGTCGCGCGCAGCGGCAGCACATAACCGGCCGGTTCGCCGAGTCCGCGCCGCAGCTGGGTCGCGAGCCGCGCGCGCTCGCCCGGCTCGTCGAGCCTGGCGGTGAGCGGATCGACGTTGATCGGTAGTTCGCTTTCCTTGTCGATCGCGCGCAGCGTGTCTTCGAACGCCGGGATCACGAACGCCGTTGAAAAACCGAGTTCACCCGCGATGCGGTCGATCAACTGGCGCGCTTCGCGGATGCCATTTTGCGCGCGCTCGACGGCGATCAGGTTTTGATTGCGCCATACCGGCTTGCCGTCCTTGCGCCAGTAAATGCCGAGCGCCCACCGTGGCAGCGGCTCGCCCGGATACCATTTGCCCTGGCCGTAATGCAGCAGCGCGCCGGGCGACAAGCGCTGCTGCATGCGCTGCTGCAGCGCGGCCGCGAGCTTCAGTTTTTCCGGCGACAGGGCGGTGAAATTCCATGCCGCGCCTTCCATGTCGTCGATCGAAATGAAAGTCGGCTCGCCGCCTTGCGTGAGGCGGACATCATGGGCGTCGAGTTCGCTGTCGACCGCGCGGCCGAGCGTATCGATGGCGCGCCATTGATCGTCGGTATACGGTTTGGAAACGCGCGGATCTTCGTGCACGCGCGTGACGCTCATCGAAAAATCGAATTCCGATTTTCCCGGGTCGCCCAGGATGTTGCCGATCACCGCCGCCGCGCTGCCGGGCGACGCCGTACAGGCAAGCGGTATATGGCCTTCGCCGGCGAGGAGGCCGGAGGTCGGATCGAGACCGATCCAGCCAGCACCCGGTATGTACACTTCAGCCCAGGCGTGAAGGTCGGTGAAATCGCGCTCGGGTCCGGATGGGCCGTCGAGCGCTTTGACGTCCGCGGTTAATTGAATCAGATAACCCGAGGTAAAGCGCGCCGCGAGCCCGCAATGTCGCAGAATCTGCACCATCAGCCAGCCGCTGTCCCGGCACGAGCCGCTTTTGAGCCCAAGCGTTTGCTCGCAGGTCTGCACGCCGGGTTCCATGCGCACGAGATACCCGATATCGGCCTGCAGGCTGCGGTTCACCGCCATCAGGAAGTCGATCGTGAGCATGCCGGGCTTTAGTTCGCGCGCCTTGAAGCGCGCGAGCCACGCCTCGAGCACGGGCCCGTGCTCGTCGATCGCAAGAAACGGCGTCAGTTCCTGCGCCAGCGCAGCGGTATAGCTGAACGGATATTTCTCGGCGTAAGTCTCGATAAAAAAATCGAACGGGTTGATCACCGTCATGTCGGCGACGAGATCGACGGTGACTTCGAATTCGCGCGTCTGCTCCGGAAACACGTAACGCGCGATGAAATTGCCGTAGACGTCCTGCTGCCAATTCACGAAGTGCCTGGCCGGCTTGATCGTCAGCGAATACGCGAGGATAGGCGTGCGGCAATGCGGCGCCGGCCGCAGCCTGATTTCGTGCGGCGACAGCAGGATCGGCCGCTCGTAGCGGTACCGCGTGTGGTGATTAAGCGCGACGTGGATGCTCACGCCGAGTTTCCGTGCACTCGTCCGGCGACCGGTCTCTTAGCCGGCGTCATCCCATTGCGGGTTCGGAATCTGCGCGAACACCCGCCGCAAACCCTCGCCCCATTGATTGTGAATCATGTTGAAGTAGGTATCGCTCTCGTCGATGCGGCGCACGATGCCCGGCTTCAGGCTGTTGTTGTGATAGACGAGCATGTCGATCGGCAGGCCGACCGAGATATTGCTGCGCATCGTCGAGTCGAACGACACAAGCACGCATTTCGCCGCGTCCATCAGGCTCGTGTGCCGGTTGACGACGCGGTCGATCACCGGTTTGCCATACTTGCTTTCGCCGATCTGAAAGTACGGCGTTTCCGGCGTGGCCTCGATGAAGTTGCCTTCGCTGTAGACGTGAAAGAGACGCTGCGGCTCGCCGCGGATCTGGCCGCCGACCACGAACGACGCGCCCGCCTCGATATTGCTTTGCGCAAGGTACGGGCCGTCGCGGCGCCGCACTTCGCGCAGGGCGTTGCCGATCAGGTCGGCAATCTCGAACATCGAGGTTGCATTGTTGATCGTGCTGGTGGATTCGGTACTGCGCGACTGATGCTCGAGCAGATTGATGGCACTTTGCGTGATCGACAGGTTGCCCGAGCTCAATACCGCGATCAGGCGTTCGCCGTCGCGTTTGATCATGTGCATCTTGCTGAATGTCGAGATCTGATCGACCCCTGCATTGGTGCGTGAATCCGACGCGAACACCATTCCCGCATCGAGCATTACGGCGACACAGTAAGTCATGGAAACAATTCCCCGGGCGGCCCGAAGTAAAGGTGCTTATTCTAATGGTTGCCGCTCATGCTGAGTAAGAGGTTTGTGTTTGTGTCTGCGCGCCACCGGCGTTTGGCAGCAGGTCGGGCGCGAGGAAGTTGCGGTTGATTTCGGCGGCGAGCACGCTGATGCCCTCGAGGAAATCCATCAAGTACTCATGCAGTCCTACATCGAAGATCTGCTGGGTGCGGCCGTAATGCAATTTCGCGTGCAGTTCGCCGGCGAGGCGTTCGGCCTCGAACTGGCTGTCGTCCGAGAGGTTGCGCAAAATCTCATAAATATCGTTCATGCATGCGTGCAGCGAGCGCGGCACGTCGTCGCGCAGGATCAGCAGTTCGGCGACTCTCATCGGCGTGATCGCGTCGCGATAAACCTTGCGATATGAATCGAACGCGCTGACCGAGCGCAGCAGCGCGCTCCACTGATAGTAATCGACCGCGCCGCCGACGTCGGTCGCGGAAGGCAGCAGCGTGTGGTATTTGACGTCGACGATGCGCGCGGTGTTGTCGGCGCGTTCCATGAATGTGCCCAGGCGGATGAACTGGTAGCCTTCATCGCGCAGCATGGTGCCGAAGGTCACGCCGCGGAATTGATGAGACTGCAGCTTGACCCAGTCGAAGAATTCGCTGATGCCGCGCGATTCGACATGCGGATAATCGACCTTGCGCATGTCGAGCCACAATTCGTTCAGATCTTCGTACATCTCCGACGTGATCGCGCCGCGCACGTTGCGCGCGTTCTCGCGCGCCGCCTGGATGCACGAGTAAATGCTCGACGGATTGGTCGGATCGAGCACCATGAAATGCAGCATTTCGTTGGGCGTAATCTCCGGATAAAGTTCGTAGTACGCAGTGGCGCGGCCGGTGATCACGAGCGGCAGCGCCCACGGGTCGGCCCATTCCTGGCCCGCTTCGAGCACGCGATAAGGCAGCAGCGACATTCGGTACGTGACATCGAGCATGCGCGCGGTGTTTTCGGCGCGTTCGATGTGGCGCGACATCCAGTACAAGTTATTGGCGGCCCGGGCAAGCATGTCAGGACTCGAGTACCCAGGTGTCTTTGGTGCCGCCGCCCTGGGAAGAATTGACGACGAGCGAGCCTTCGCGCAGGGCGACCCGCGTGAGTCCGCCCGGCACCAGCGAGACGGTCTTGCCCGACAACACGTAAGGCCGCAGATCGACGTGACGGGGCGCGATGCCCGATTGCACGTAAGTCGGGCAAGTCGACAAGGCAAGCGTCGGTTGGGCAATGAATGCGGCAGGCGTGACGAGTATGCGCTCGCGGTACGCGTCGATCTCCTCGCGGCTCGCGGCTGGGCCGACCAGCATGCCGTAGCCGCCTGAGCCCTGGACTTCCTTGACCACGAGTTCGCGCAGATGCGCGAGCACGTAAGCGAGATCGTCGGGTTTGCCGAGCTGGTAAGTCGGCACGTTTTGCAGGATCGGCTCCTCGCCCAGGTAAAACCGCACCATGTCGGGCACATAAACGTAAGTGGATTTGTCGTCCGCTACGCCGGTGCCGATGGCGTTGGCGAGCGTTACGCGGCCGGCGCGGTAGGCGCCGAAGAGCCCGGGAACGCCAACCACCGAATCGGCGCGAAACGCGAGCGGATCCAGGAAATCGTCGTCGACCCGGCGGTAAATGACGTCGACCCGCTGCGGGCCGTGCGTCGTGCGCATATAGACATAATCATCGGCGACGAACAGGTCGGGCCCTTCGACAAGCTCGACGCCCATTTGCTGCGCGAGGAATGCGTGCTCGAAGTACGCGCTGTTGTACGAGCCGGGCGTGAGCACCGCGACGGTCGGATTGCTGATGCCCGCCGGTGCAACCGCGCGCAGATTGTCGA
The DNA here is from genome assembly GCA_028292435.1 of Betaproteobacteria bacterium. Taxonomy (GTDB): domain Bacteria; phylum Pseudomonadota; class Gammaproteobacteria; order Burkholderiales; family SG8-41; genus PALSA-1004. Next base: position 51,893 of record JAQGMI010000008.1, on the reverse strand, counting down.
GCAGCACGTCGGCGTAGTGATCGACCGGCGCGATCGGAATGCGTGAAAAGAGATCCGGAAACAGCCGCATCATCATTTTGCGGTTTTCGAGCATGTAAGAGACGCCAGACGGCGTGCGCAGATTGTCTTCGAGCACGTAAAAGCTGTCGCGGTCGACTTTGACGATATCGATGCCGGCCACATGCACGTAAACGTCGGCCGGCACGTTGAAGCCGCGCATTTCCTCGCGGAAGAGGCTGTTGCCGAGGATCTGCTGCGCCGGGATGATGCCGGCCTTGATAATTTCCTGCTCGTGATAAATATCTTTCAGGAATGCGTTGAGCGCACGCACGCGTTGCACGCAGCCGTCGGACAGCACTTTCCACGCACCGGGCCGCATGATGCGCGGAATGATGTCGAACGGGATCGAACGTTCGACGCCCGTGTCATCGCCATACACCGCGAACGTAATGCCCTGGCGGGCGTAAAGCGTGTCGGCTTCTTTTTGCTTTTGCAGCATGAATTCGACCGGCTTCGAGCCGAGCCATTCCGCGTACGGGCCGTAGTGTTCGCGCGGCAAGCCGGCGTCGTCGTACATCTCGTTGAACCAACGCGGCGCCTTCAACGTACCATTCATCGGCATGTTCATTTTGAATGTATGGAGCAATGGCTGTGCCAAGCGGCGAGCTGGCTTGCCTGAAACACACTGAAACGGCTGCGACCTGCAGTTATTCTACGCTGGCGCGTCAGCGGTGCGGCAACCCGGCACAAGCACCAAAATGGGTGGCGAACGCGGCGAACCGCCTGATTATGGTGCGGCGAGCGGCGGCGATGCTAAAGTGCCCGTTTCGCCCGTGAGGCGGCCCGCTGGAGGCAAGTCATGGCAAGGTTGAGGCATATCGCGATGCAGGTCCCCAATCCGCAAAAGGCGGCCGAATTTTATATGCGCGTGTTCGGCATGCACAAAGTCGGCGAGACCGACTGGGAAAACGCGCGCGGCGTTTATCTCTCGGACGGTGTGATTAATCTCGCGCTGCTCGATTACAAGACGCTGGACGCGGCCGGTGAACGCGGCTGCGATTTCGTGGGAATACATCACGTCGGCTTCTGGGTCGACGACGTCGCCGCGACGCGCAAGGCGCTCGAAGCCGAGGGCGGCAAGCACTGGATGGGCGAGCCGGCTGAAGGCGGCGGCTTTTACGAAGTGAAGTATCACGATCCGAACGGCGTGGTCGTCGATATCACCGCAAACGGCTGGGGCGGCGCGGCCAGGGACGTTGTCGCCGTGCAGGACAAATAATCGATGGCGAAAAAGAAGGCGGCGCCGCGTCTTCAATTCGCAATCCGCAAAACGGCGGTGCTCGTCGAAGAAATCCGGCTTGAGGCTGGCCGTTCCGACGGTCCACCCCTGATTCGCGTCGCAGCGATGGCGGCGATCCACAATCCCTATGCAGGCAAACCGGTGGCCGACATCGAGCCGCTGATTGAGTTCGGTGCCGAGATCGGGACGCTGCTGGTGCAGAAGTTGCTCGCGCAGTTCGGCGATGATCCGCAGCGGGTTGAAAGTTACGGCAAGGGCGCCATCGTCGGTACGCGCGGCGAAATCGAGCACGGCTATGCGACCATTACGCGGCCGTTTGCGACGCGCGTGCGCAAGGCGCTCGGCGATGCGACGGCGTGGATGGCTGCCAACGTGAAGCGCGGCGCGCTCGGTGCAACGCTCGATGTGCCGCTCGCGTTCAAGAATGCGCTGTACGTGCGTTCGCACTACGACACGGTGCAGGCTGCAATGCCGGACGCGCCTTTGCCCGACGAAGTGGTCGTCATACTGGTCGGCGCGGGGCGGGGCCGCCTGCACGCGCGCATCGGCGGCCTGCGCAAGCAAGACGTCAAACGCGGCCGCGATGTGTACGTCGATAAAAAATAGTTTCACGGTACTCAACTCAGGGAGAAGTTTTTATGAACCGCGCTCGTTTTACGTTGCTTCTATTGAGTACCGTTGCATCCGGCCATCTTTGCGCCGCCCAACCCGCCTATCCTGAACGGCCAGTCCGCCTGATCATCCCGCAGGCGACCGGCGGCGGCTCTGACACGATCGGGCGCTTCATCACGCAGAAGCTCGGCGAAAGTCTTGGCCAGCAGTTTGTCGTCGACAACCGGCCCGGCGCGGCGGGCATGCTCGGTGCTGACATCGTGCGGCAGGCGACGCCCGACGGTTACACGATGCTGTTGTGCGCGATCGATACGATTACCGCGCCGATCGTGAGCAAGCGCGCGCCGTTCGATGCGATTCGCGATTTCACGCCGGTCACGCAGCTCACGCAGTCGCCAAATGTATGGCTCGTTGGCTTGTCATTTTCGGGCCAGACGATGAAGGACCTCGTCGACATTGCGAAAGCGAAACCGAAACAAATCGACTACGCCTCGTCGGGTGTCGGCAGCATGCAGCATCTCGGCGGGGAATTGCTCAACAAGATGGCGGGCATCCAGTTGAATCACATTCCTTATAAAGGCGGGCCGCCCGGGCTCGTCGACGTGCTCGGCGGTCGCATCCCGGTCATGGTGTCGGGCATGCAGGGCGCGCTGCCGTTCGTCAAATCGGGCAAGGTGCGCGGACTTGCTGTGACGACGAAGAAGCGTTTCGCCGCGCTGTCTGAACTGCCGACGGTTGCCGAGGCGCTCAACCTGCCTGATTACGAAGCGGTCAACTGGCAGGGCTTCCTGTTTCCGGCTGCGACTCCACGCGCGGCGATCGACAAGATCGCGGGCGAAACGATCAAGAGCCTCGCGCAGCCGGAAACGCGCGCGCGGCTCGACGTGCTGGGTTATGCGCCGGCGGGACCGACGCCGGCCGAATTTGCCGCGCTGATGCGCGTCGAGCAAAAACGCTGGACAGCGATCATTCGTGAAGCCGGCATTACGGCGGATTAATCAGGGAGCGACTATGGCGATCAAACGCGGCAATCCGCCCGGCATGAAACACGCACGGGCCACCGTCTACAACCATTATGTGAGAGTCGATCAACCGAAGAGCATGATTTTCGTGTCGGGCCAGGTCGCGCGCGATAACGAGGCGAATCAGGTCGGCAAGGGAAGCATGCTCGAGCAGACGCGCCAGTGCCTGCGCAACGTCGAGCAAAGCCTTGCGGCCGCAGGCGCGACGATGGCGGATGTCGTCTGGACCACGGTCTATACAACCGACATTCGCGAGTTCAAGCAGATCGTCGCGGCGCGCGAAGAATTCTTTAAGGACAACCTGCCGACCAGCACGATGGTCGAAGTCGTGCATCTCGCGGACCCCGGGCTGATGGTCGAGATTCAGGTGATTGCGGCAATCTAGCGCTGCAATCCTCAGCGCTTGATGCGTTTGCGCGTGTCTTCCGCGACGGCGGCAAGCAACTTGTCGAGGTCTGCTTTAACTTTCGCGAGTCCCGCCGTTGGGCGAAACGTCTTTGTGTCCATAAACAATTTCTTATTGATTTCGATCTGCAGGCTGTCGATGCCGCGCGCGGGATCGCTGTTGCGGTCGATCAGCACGTTGCCGACGTAAGGTTGGTTGACGGTAACGCTGTAGCCGAGGCTTTTCAGCGTATCGACGATCAGCGTGCGAAATTCCGGCGACGTCGTTTTGCCGTGCAGATCGCCGATGCAGAAATCAGGGCGCGGCTGGCCGGCATCGGGATGCGTCGGCGCGCCGACCGCGGACATGCAATGACAGGAGATCTGGCGCACGACGCCGAAGCGCGTATGCATATCGTCGATAATGCGCTTTAACTCGGCGTGATACGGCCGATAGTATTTCGTAAGCCGCTCTTCGATTTCGGCGACGGCGAGCTTGCGTTCCTGAAACGGTTCGCCGTAGCGTGATTTACTTTTGATGAGACCGAGACCTTCGAGCGTGCGCGGCGTCGGTTTTAATGTAACCGGCCATGCGCCGTCGACGACTGAGGGATCCATGTCGAGCTCGTCGCGGTTTACATCGACCCACGTATTCGGAAACGTGCAGTAAAGCAGCGTCGCGCCGACAGCCGGCGCGCCCGCGTACAAATCCTCCACGTACATCGACACGTTGTCGTGCACCGTCGTGAACGGCAGCGGTGTGCGGTACTCCTTCGGATATTCGCGTCCGCTGCGCGATACATCTACAATCAGCGGCAGCGCCGCAGCCGTTGGCTCATAGCGCAGGAAAAGTCCGGGTTGGGCATGTATCATCGCGGATCCGATCGAATTCAAATGAGGGGCAAATCATAATGCAAGCGGCGCCGCGGTTGAAAATCGCGTGGGCACTCATGCTGGCCGCATTGACTTCGCTGCCTGTCGGTGCCGCCGAATTTCCCGCGCGTCCCGTGCGTTTCGTCGTGCCGTATACCCCGGGCGCAATCAACGACTTCATCGGCCGGCTCCTGAGCCAGAAACTCGCGGAGATGTGGCAGCAGCAGGTCATCGTCGACAACCGTGCCGGCGGCGGCACAACGATCGGCACCGACATCGTCGCCAAGAGCGCGCCGGACGGCTACACGATGCTGCTGACGGCAACCGCATTCGCAATCAATCCTGCGCTGTATCCGAAACTGCCGTTCGACGCGACGCGCGATTTCGCGCCGGTCACGCAGATCGGCGGCGCGTCCATGCTGCTTGCAGTCAATTCGCAACTGCCGGTCAAGAACGTGCGCGAACTGGTGACGCTCGCGAAGACGAAGCCCGGCCAGCTCGCGTACGGCTCGACCGGCAGCGGCGGTTCCGCGCATCTGATGGGCGAAATGTTCAAGTCGATGGCCGGCATCGATGTCGCACACGTTCCGTATAAAGGGCTGTCGCCCGCGCTCACCGATGTCATGTCGGGGCAGTTGAGTTTCACGTTCGGCACCCAGCTCGCGCTTGAAGGGCCATTGAAGACCGGGCGCGTACGCGCGATTGCGGCGACCGGCAAGTCGCGGATGCGCACCGTGCCCGAACTGCCGACGATTGCCGAAGCCGGATTTCCCGATTACGACATGACGGCGTGGTGGGGAGTCGCTGTTCCGGCGCGCACACCGAAGCCGATCGTCATGCGGTTGCACGACGACATCGTGCGAGTGCTGACGACGCCCGATGTGCGCGAACGGCTGTCGGCTCAGGGCGTTGAAGTCGCGGCAACGACGCCGCAGCAGTTCGAAGCGTTCCTGCGCGAAGAAATCGTGCGCTGGGGTAAGGCCGTTAAGCAATCAGGCGCGAAGCCGGATTAAGAGGAAAAATAATGATAAAGAAAACGATGATTGCACTGATGCTGATTAACTCCGCCGCAACGTTGGCCGCCGACCCCGCGTCGTTTCCGACCAAGCCCATCCGCATGGTGGTCCCGTTCGGTGCCGGCAGCAATTCCGACGTGCTCGCGCGTACGGTGGCGGTGCGCATGGCCGAGCATTTCGGACAGCAGGTGGTCGTCGATAACCGGCCCGGGGCCGGCGGCAACATCGGCACCGACCTCGTTGCCAAGGCGCCGCCCGACGGCTACACGATCGTGCTGGGTGCGGCGAGCGTGATCGCGATCAATCAGAGCCTCTATTCGCAGATGCCGTACGACAGCAACACCGCGTTCGCGCCGATCACCAACATGGTGAAGACGACCAACGTGCTGATCGTTACGCCGGCGTTGCCGATAAAAACGGTCAACGACCTGATCGCTTATGGCAAAGCCAACCCCGGCAAATTGACTTACGCATCGGCCGGCGCCGGCGGCACAATCCATCTGTCCGCTGAACTGTTCAAGTCGATGACCGGCATAACGATGGAACATATCGCGTACAAATCGAGCCCGCTTGCGCACATCGACATGATCAGCGGCCAGGTGCACGCGATGTTCGATGCGATGCCGACCGCGCTGCCGCAAATCAAGGCGAACCGTCTGCGCGCCATCGCCGTGACGACCGCGAAGCGCTCGCCGCAGTTGCCGGATCTGCCGACCGTCGCCGAATCGGTGCCGGGCTTCGAGGCTGCGGGCTGGTTCGGCTATGTTGCGCCCGCGCGCACGCCCAAAGAAGTGATCGCCACGCTCAACAAAGAGATCGTGCGCATTCTGTCGCTGCCTGACGTCAAAGAGCGCCTGATCGCGCAAGGCGCGGAACCTGTCGGCGACACGCCCGAGCAGTTCGCGCAATACATCAAGTCTGAAGCGGCGAAATGGGGCAAGGTCATCAAGACGCTGAATCTCAAGATTGAATAAAATCCGCAGCCACAGATAAACATAGATACACACGGATAATTCAAATAAAAATCAGGGATATCTTAGGCAAAACCATGTCAGGGATTCTTTTTTCATCGGTGTTCATCTGTGGCTGATAATTTTTAGGCGCTAATAGATGATGGAACGCAAACAAATCGGCCTCGCAGTTGTCGGCTCCGGCCGCATCGGCACGCTGCGCGCGAAGCTCGCCTCTACCCATCCGGCGGTCAATTTCATTGCGGTGTCCGATACGAATCCGGACGCCGCTAAAAAGCTCGCCGGCGCTGTTGGCGCGCAGGTTTTTTCGACCAGCAACGATGAAATCATTTCGCGACCGGAAGTCACAGCGGTGATCGTATCGACGAGCGAAGGCGAGCATCTCGCGCCGGTGCTCAAGGCAATCGAGCTTGGCAAGGCCGTGCTGGTCGAAAAACCGATCGCACTCAACGTCGCCGATGCCGATCGCATCATCGCGGCCGCAAAAAAATTCAACGCTAATTTGCGGGTGGGCTACAGCCGCCGCTTCAAAGACCGCTACCTGATTGCGAAAGAGCAGATCATCCAGGGACGCATCGGCAAAGTGATCGGCGGCGCGGCCCGCGTGTTCAATTCGCGCTCGCAGGCGCTGGCGATGATGAAGCGCAATCCGGAGGCAACGCCGGTCGTCGATGCGCTCACGTATTACGTCGATCTCATGAACTGGCTGCTCGAAGGCAATGCGCCGGTCGAGGTCTATGCGCGCGGCCAGACCGGCGTATTGAAGGCGGCGGGCCACGACGTCGACGATGTGAACTGGTCGATTGTGACGTATGCCGACGGTGCGGTGGTCAATCTCGGCGTGAGCTACGCATTGCCGGAGAAATATCCGGCGCTCGGTCACGCGGCTCGTGTTGAGGTACTTGGCACTGAAGGCGTGATGATTCTCGACGACGATCACACCGACCAGTTGATGTACAGCGAGAAAGGCGTACCGCACGTCTATCTGCCCGATCACAACGTAAACATGGTATTCCTGTCGAGCGGCACGCCCGGCGACTGGGCGCTTGGCGACTTCTGGGGGCCGATCGCCAATGAAACGCGCGCATGGCTCGATCATCTTGCGACCGGCAAGGCGTGCGTACATGCAACGGCGCAGGATGCGCGTTGCAATCTCGAAGTCACGCTCGCGATTCAACTCGCGGCGGCAAGCGGCAAGACGGTCAAGCTGCCGCTGGCAGGGTGAGGCAGGATTGAGGAGTGAGGAGTGTGGATTGAGAAATAAATTTCAAGCGGCTTTATGTTGCGCGGTGTCTGCTTTCATTTTGACGGGCGCCAGCGCGCAAACGTATCCAACTAAACCGGTTCGCATGATCGTCGCGTATCCGCCGGGCGGCGGCACGGACATCGTCGGCCGCATGGTCGCGCAGAAGTTGTCTGAAAACTTTGGCCAGACGGTCGTCATCGACAATCGCGGCGGCGCTGCGGGCAGCATCGGCAGCGAAATAGCGGCGAAGTCGCCGCCCGATGGTTATACGATCGTGATGGGCAACGTCGCGCCCAATGCGATCAATGTGAGCCTGTATGCGAAGCTCGGCTACGATCCGGTCAAGGATTTCGAGCCGGTGAGTCTGGTCGCATCGACACCGAACATTCTCGTCGTCCAGCCGTCGTTTCCGGCGAAGACCGTGCCCGAACTGATTGCGCTCGCCAAAGCGAAGCCCTCGACGCTCAACTATCCGTCGGCGGGTCTCGGGAGTTCGTCGCATCTCGCGGGTGAACTGTTCGACAATCTGGCGGGCGTAAAGACGGTGCACATACCGTATAAAGGCGGCGGTCCGGCGCTAACCGATCTGCTCGGCGGGCAGGTGCAGATCATGTTCGCGACCATGCCCGCCGCGATGCCGCACGTGAAGTCTGGCCGCTTGCGTGCGATTGCGGTAACCAGCGTGAAGCGCTCGCAGGCCCTGCCCGAACTGCCGACGATCGGCGAAACGCTCAAAGGCTATGACGCGTCGACTTGGTACGGTGTGCTCGCACCGGCGAAAACGCCGCGGCCGATCGTCACTTCACTGCATGACGAAATCGTCAAGATCCTCGGCGTTGCCGAAACGCGCGAGCGGCTGCTGAGTCAGGGTTTTGAACCAGTCGGCAGCACGCCTGCCGAATTCGGCGCTTATATCAAATCGGAGATCGCGAAGTGGGGCAAGGTCATCAAGGCCGCCGGAATCAAACCCGAATAGGTTTCATGAGTTTCGGTTGGCAACCGGCGGCGTGATTTTTTGCCTTCGCCGCCGCGTGAGTGCTGCGTAAATTGAGTATGTGAATTGAGCGTCTGAATTGAGCGTGTCAAAGGGAGGTTCATGATGGCAAACCTTACGAAGTGGTGGTCGACCGCAGTTTTCGCCGTGCTCGCGTCAGTGTGCGCGCCGGCATTCGCGGATGGTGCGGGCCAGGTCGTGCATTTGAGCGGCACGCTTTCCGCGCAACGGCCTGACGGCGCTATCCGCATTCTCGGCCGCGGTTCTGAAATCAACGTCGGCGATACGCTCACCACGCAGGCAGACAGCTACGGCCAGCTCGGGTTCAGCGACGGCAGCACGATGACGATGCGACCGAATACGCGCATGAAGGTCGAAACCTATCAGTACGATAAAGAGAAACCCAACGAGGACAATGCGTTCTTTCGCCTGCTCAAAGGCGGCATGCGCACGGCAACCGGGCTCATCGGCAAGCGCGGCAACATGAACGCATACAAGATCGGCACGCAAGTGGCGACCATCGGCATTCGCGGCTCGACGGGCGACACGCTCGACTGCACCGATGGCTGCGCCGGCGTCACGAGCACGAGCGGCAAGATGGAGCGCGGTGTCTATCACGCCACTTACACGGGAAGCTACGTGCTCCAGAACGACACGGGCGAGATCGTGATCGGGGAAACGCGCTTCGGCTTCGTGCGCGATGCGCGCAGCATGCCGGTGCTGCTGTCCGGCGATCCGGGATTGAATCTGGAGGAACTGCCGTTCGCGATATTGCGCCAGGATGCGGGCGGCCGATGCGACGTGCGCTGATTCAACCCGACTGCTGAATAAATCCCCGCTCGATGCGGGGATTTTTTTGTACGGATTACGGGTGCAGCAATGACAGCGTGGCTGGTGGCGAGCCGTGCCGGTCTGCGCATCGCATAATCGAGTAATATTCGTCTTCGCCCGAAGCAGCTTCGCGGCCCGCATTTCCAAAAAATTCGAATGGTAGAGGGGGCATCATGGCAGCACGCGTACCGAAAGTTAAAAACACGATCGAGAAAAAGCACCGCAGGCTCACGCGCAAAGACATTCATGCAGCGGCCAAGCGTCTCAAGAACTGGGGTCGCTGGGGCAAGAACGATGAAATCGGCACGCTCAATTTCGTGACACCCGACAAGATCGTCGAGGCCGCACAGCTCGTAACCAGGGGCAAAGTGATCTCGCTCGCGCTGAACTTCGACCAGACAGGACCGCAGGGCGGCAAGACCAAGTATCCGGCACTCGGCCGCTTCAACCCGATCCATTTGATGACGCGCACCGGCACCGACGCATACTCGGGCGTGCTCGATCATCGCAAGATCCGCGGCACCGACGACATCATCATCATGCCGCTGCAGTGCGGCACGCAGTGGGACGGCCTCGGCCACATCATGTACTACGATTACATGTGGAACGGTTATGACTGCCGCACCGTGACGTCCGCCGGCGCGCTCAAAGGCGGCATTGAAAAGACGAAGGAGAAGATGGTCGGCCGCGGCGTGCTGCTCGACGTGCCGCGCGCGCTCGGCAGGAAGTGGCTGCCCGACGGTTTTGCGATCACCAATGAACTGCTTGATTTCACCGCGAAGCATCACAAGGTCGAAGTGAAGCAGGGCGATTTCCTGCTGGTGCGCACGGGTCACGTCGAGCGCAAGTTCGCCGACAAGAACTGGGACGGTTATTCGGGCGGCGATGCGCCGGGCCTTGCGTTCGAAACGCTCGACTGGCTGCACAAAAAAGAAGTCGCCGCTATCGTGACCGACACCTGGGGCGCGGAAGTGCGGCCGAACGAAACCGAAGACACCAATCAGCCGTGGCACTGGATTGCGATTCCGATCATGGGTCTCACGGTCGGTGAAATTTTCGATCTTGGTGCGCTCGCCGTCGATTGCGCGGCGGACAAGCGGTACGAATTCATGTTCGTCGCACCCGCATTGCCGATCACGGGCGCTGTCGGTTCGCCGGTGAATCCGTACGTGATCAAGTAAGGTTCGAGGATCAAGCAGTGACGCTTGCGCGTAGCGCCGGGTGCGCCCTGACGATTGCTGCGCTCGCGCTGACGGCGGGTTCGGCGTATGCGCAAGACTTTCCAAGCCGCCCGATTCGTTTCGTCGTGCCGTGGCCGGCCGGCGGTCCGCCGGATGCGGTCGGTCGTTTGATTGGGCAGCGGATCGGCGACGCGTTGAAGCAGCAGGTCGTCATCGACAACCGGCCCGGTGCGAACAGCATCATCGGCAGCGAGTTGGTCGCCAAGAGTGCACCCGACGGTTACACGTATCTGATTACGACGGGTTCGCATACGACCAACGCGGCGCTCAATTCAAAACTGCCGTACGACACGCTCAAGGATTTTGTCGCGCTGACGCAGATCGGCGAGTCCGCGGGTATGGTCATCGGCGTGTATCCGGCATTACCGGCGAAGAACGTGCAGGAACTCGTCGCGTTGGCTAAAGCGAAGCCGGGCCAGCTCACATTCGGTTCGGCGGGCAACGGCAACACGTTGCATCTCGCCGGCGAGTTATTCAAAGCAGCAACCGGCACCAGCATTACGCATGTGCCCTATAAAGGCGCCGCGCCCGCGCTGACCGATTTGCTGGGCGGGCATATCGACATGATGTTCGCGAGCCCTCTGTCGATGGCGCCGCCGATTCAGCAGGGCCGGCTGCGCGGCATCGCGCAGATGGGGCAGAAACGCGCGACCGTGCTACCGGACTTGCCGACGCTCGACGAGCTCAACATTCACGGCGCGCAGATCGGCGGCTGGTACGGACTTTATGCGCCGGCGAAGTCGCCGAAACAAAACACCGACCGCGTGCTCGGCGAAGTGTTGAAAGCGCTCAAGGAGCCGGACGTGCGCGAGAAGATCAACAACCTCGGCGCCGAGCCGACGGGCTTGTCGCCCGAAGAGTTCAGGCAGTTCCTGGTTGCGGATATCGACAAATACAAAAAGCTCGCGCATCGGATCAACCTTAAAATCGAGTAAGCATTGCCGCCAAGGACGCGAAGGACGCGAAGGACGCAAAGGACGCAAAGGAAGAACAAGTCTTTCTTGTCTTTGTGTTTCTCATAATTTAATGGAGCGAGAAAAAATGTCAGAAGGCACACAGCGTTACTGGTTTCAATACTTCCCCGAGAATTTCATGTGGTCGCAGGGCATGATGATCGCAATCGAGATGGCAAGGTGGGGCGGCAGTGCGATGAGTGAAGTCGATCGCGTCGGCCAGCGCCTGAAGAGCAAAATCGGTGACAACGAAGCGTGGGGCGTCGAGTGGGAGCGGGAGGCGCAGCGCATCGAAAAAATGGGCGACGACGCAACCGCGGAAAACCATGCGTTCACCGCGGCGTCGCATTATCTGCGCTCGGCGGTGTATTACTTCATCGGCGAGCGCTTCGTGCGGCCGGGACCGAAGAAGACGGAGCTTTATCAGAGCTGCCTGCGCTGTTACCGCCGCGGCATCAAAGTCCGTTATCCAAACATCGAGCGCGTCGAAGTGAAATACGAAGGCACGACGCTGCCGGCGTGGTTCATGAAATCGCCGGTTGCGGGCAAGGCGCCGACCGTGTGCTTCTTCGATGGCCTCGACAGCGCGAAAGAATTGTCGATTCTCTTCGGCGGCGTCGAGCTCGCCAATCGCGGCATCCACACGCTCGCCATCGACGGACCGGGACAGGGCGAAGCGCTGCGCTTGCAGAACATCCCGAGCCGCTACGATTACGAGGTGCCGGCTGCAGCAGCGTACGATTATGTCGCGAGCAGAGCGGACGTCGATCCGAAACGCGTCGCGGTCATGGCGTTCAGCATGGGCGGCTATTACGCGCCGCGCGCTGCCGCGTTCGAAAAACGCTTTGCCGCCGGCGTGGCGTGGGGCGCGCATTTCGACTATCACGCTAACTGGGTCGAACGCCGCAAGGTGCAGGAATCGGGCGGCACTAAATTGTCGGCGCCGCATTTCCAGTTGCCGTGGGTCATGGGCAAGCCGGACATGGACAGCGCGATGGAAAAACTCAAGGACTACACGCTCGCCGGCGTCGCCGAGAAAATCGAATGTCCGTTTCTGATTACGCAAGGCGAACTTGATTCATTGTCGCCGCTCGAAACCGGCCAGCTTTTGTACAACACTGTCGGCTCCAAAGTGAAAAAATACAAACTGTTCACCAAGGAAGAGGGCGGCGCGGAGCATTGCCAGGGCGACAACCGCCAGTTCGGCTCGAACTACGTCGCAGACTGGCTCGCCGATGTGCTGAAGGCGACACCGCCTTCGCAATTCAACATCGCGACTTGAAGACTTCCATATGAAGTACGCATTGCTTGCGCTGTGCCTGTTGTCAGCAGGCGCGCATGCGCAGACGTACCCCGCGAAGCCGGTGCGTGTCGTCGTGCCGTATTCAGCGGGCGGGCCGCTCGACGACGTGATGCGTGTCGTCGGCCATCGCCTCACCGAAATATGGGGACAGTCTGTCGTCATCGACAATCGAACCGGCGCGGGCGGCAGCATCGGCGCGGAGTTTGTGGCGAAGGCCGCGCCCGATGGGTACACGTTATTGCTCGGCAATGCCGGGCCGATGACCATCAATCCCGGTCTGCAGAAGAAATTGGGTTACGACGTGCCGCGCGATTTTGCGCCGGTGCTGCAGTTGACCGCGTCGCCGATGGTGATGGTCGTGCATCCCTCGCTGCCCGTAAAAACCGTCGGCGATCTCGTGCGGCTCGCCAAGGCGCGGCCCGGACAACTGGTTTACGCATCGGCGGGCGTCGGCAACCTGCAACACCTGGCGATGGAAGCACTGCAGACGATGAGCGGCATCCGCATGAATCACGTGCCGTACAAGGGCGCGCCGCCCGCGCTGATCGACGTGATGTCGGGACAAGTCGATCTGATGTTCGCCAACATCGTCGGCGTTTTGCAGCACATCAGGACCGGCAAGGTGCGCGCGGTGGCCGTGTCGTCGGCGAAACGCGCGGCGGTTCTTCCCGATGTGCCGAGCATCACCGATACCTATCCCGAACTCGATGCAACCGGCTGGACCGGCTTGTTTGCGCCGGCGGCAACACCGCGCGAAGTCGTCGCGAAGATCAACGCCGACACCGCGACTGTGCTCGCGCGTGTGGATATCCGCGAGCGCTTTTCCGAGCAGGGCGCCGAAGTCGTCGGCGGCAGCGCCGAGCAGCTTGCCGCCTTCGTCCGCCGGGAGGCCGCGCTCTATGGCAAAGTCATCAAGTCGTCGGGCATCAAAATAGACTAAGCACAGGATCGAGGAGACCGGATGAACCCTGCAATTAAAATCGCGATGTCGACGCTGGCCATACTGGCATTCGCAGCCGGCGCTGCCGACTTTCCAACCAAACCCGTGCGCTTGATCGTGCCGTATCCGCCCGGCGGCGGCAACGACGCGATATCGCGCTTGCTCGCGCCGAAATTCACCGAGAGCACGGGGCAGCAGCTCATCATCGACAATCGCCCCGGCGCGGGCACGACGATCGGCACCGCGCTCGCTGCGCGTGCCGCCGGCGACGGTTACACCATCGTGATGTCGTCGGTGGCGACGCATGCGATGGCGCCGCAGCTTTATTCAAATCCCGGCTACGATCCGATTAAGGATTTCACGGCGGTCACCTTGCTCGCGACGACGCCGATGATACTGACGGTGAGCGCAAGCCTGCCGTACAAAACGGTGCAGGACATTATTGCCGCGACCAAAGCGAGTCCCGGCAAATTGAGTTACGCATCAGGTGGCAATGGCACGCCGCCGCATCTGGCCGCCGCGGTATTCACTGAAAAAACCGGCATCCAGATGGTGCACGTGCCGTATAAAGGCAGCGGGCCTGCGCTGATCGACGTGATGTCCGGCCAGATTGCGATGATCATCGATACCGCCGCCTCAGTGACGCCGCACATCCGCGGCGGCAAATTGCGCGGCATTGCGATTACGGGCAAGCGGCGCTGGCCGGATCTGCCGGACGTGCCGACGTTTTCCGAAGGCGGGCTGCCGGATTACGACGCAAGCTCCTGGTATGCGATCCACGCGCCTGCAGGTACGCCAAAAGAAATCGTCGCGAAACTGAACGCGGAACTCGCGCGCATCGTCAAACTGCCAGACGTCAGCGAGCGTCTGCGCCTGATGAGCGCTGAAGCGGTCGGCGGCACGCCGGCGGAACTCGACGCATTCGTCAGAAGCGAAGCGTCAAAATGGGGCAAAGTCATTAAATCGCTGAACCTGCGGGTGGATTGATCATGACGGAACGCGTTAACGCAGACAAACTGCTCGATTTCGCCACGGCGGTATACGCTGGCGCCGGGATGCCCGGGCGCGACGCGCATTTCGTCGCCGACACCCTGGTGCAAGCCGATTTGTGGGGACACCAGTCGCACGGTGTGCTGCGTCTTGGATGGTATCTCGATCGCATTAAAAACGGCGTGATGAAACCGGTCAGCCAGCTGGAGTTCACCGTCGATGCGGGCGCGGTTGCGGTGATCGATGGTCATGACGGCGTCGGCCATGTCATCACCGAGCTCGCGACGCGCGAGGCGATCAAGCGCGCGAAGATTCACGGACTCGGCGCAGTCGGCGTGAAAATGTCGAATCATTTCGGCACCTGCATGTATTACACGCGCATGGGTACGCAGGAAGGCTGCGCGATGTTCCTGACCAGCAACGGCGGCCCGGCGATGGCGCCGTGGGGCGGCCGCAAAAAAATTATCGGTACCAATCCGTGGTCGGTCGCGACACCGGCGGGCAAACATCCGCCGTTTCTGATGGACATGGCGAACACGGGGGTCGCGCGCGGCAAGATTTATCTTGCGCGCAATAAGCGGCAACCGATACCCGAAGGGTGGGCGATCGATAAAGACGGTGCGCCGACGACCGACCCGCAGGCAGCGATCGACGGCATCATCCTGCCAATGGCGGGGCACAAGGGTTATGCGATTGCAATGATGGTCGACGTATTGTCGGGCGTGCTGACCGGCAGCGGGTTCCTCTCGCAGGTGCACAGCCCGTACAAGACTGATGAGAAAAGCAATTGCGGCCACTTCATGATCGCGATCGACATCACGAAATTCATGCCGCTGGCGGATTTCAATGCGCGCATGGAACAGTACATCGCCGAAATCAAATCCGTGCCGCTCGCGAAGGGTTATGACGAAGTGTTTTATCCCGGCGAAATGGAAGCGAACAACAACATCGCCAACCGGCGGGATGGACTTGCATTGCCCGAGGATACGCTGGCGGACCTTGCGCGCATCGCCGACGAGACGGGGCTTACGTCACAGTTACCGTTTTCACCAAAGTAAGAAAAGACTTCAATATGAAACCAGCTTTAGCCCAGGTTTTTCCGGCCAAATGACCGCGCCACAAAACCGGCGCGTTTTGATTACCGGCTCCGCCGGCGAGATCGGCTGCGTGCTACGCGCAGGGCTCTACGGCGGCGGCCGCACCCTGCGGCTCTTCGATATCAAGCCGCAGGCCGCTCGCCCGGACGAAGAAGTGTTAGCCGCCGACATCGGCGACACCGCGGCGCTCGCCCAGGCAATGCACGGCATCGATTGCGTCGTGCATCTTGCCGGCGTGCCGCGCGAAGGTGCATGGGACGCGATACTCCCGAACAACATCATCGGCACGTACAACGTGTTTGAAGCTGCGCGCAATGCAGGCGTCAAGCGCGTGATCTTCGCGAGCTCCAATCATGTGATCGGCTATTACCGTGCGACGGAAGCGGTCGGCATCAGCGAGCCCGAGCGTCCAGACAGCCGTTACGGCGTGAGCAAGGCGTACGGCGAAGCGCTCGGCCGCCTGTATGCCGACAAGTACGGACTCGAAGTCGCGTGCCTGCGCATCGGCTCGTTTCGCGCGCGTCCGCAGGATGCGCGCCAGCTCGCCACATGGATCAGCCATCGCGACATGGTCGAGCTCGTGCGCTGCTGCATCGATGCCGCACCGTTCCACTTTCTCGTTCTGTACGGTGTATCCAATAACGCGCGCAATCGCTGGCAGAATCCCGACGCGGCGACGGTCGGCTACCGGCCGCTCGACAACGCCGAGCAATACGCGGCCGAACTCGAGACGATCAAGCCGTCCGCGGGCGACCCGGCGGCAGACTTTCACGGCGGCGCGTTCTGCGCGCTCGAATTCACGGGTGACGCGAGGCGTATCGACTGATGCGTTCACCGCTAATTGGTAAACTCGGGGCACGCGAGCCGCGCGCCGCAATTTCAAAACCAGAAAGGCAATCATGAATATCGTAGTCATGCCCGGAGACGACATCGGGCCCGAAATTACCGAAGTTACGATGACGATGCTCGACAAAGTCAATCAAGCGTTCGCGCTCGGCATGGACTTCAACGTGGTCGACGTCGGCATGGCAAGTTTCAAAAAATGCGGCAACACGATCCCCGAAGCCGCGGTGCAGGCGGCGCTCGACGCCGAGGGGGTAATTCTCGGGCCTTGCGGCATGACGTTATATCCGCCGCGCGACGAAGGCGGCATCAATGTGCCGGGCACCATTCGCAAGCGGCTGGAACTTTATGCGAACCTGCGTCCCGCGCGCTCCCGTGCGGGCGTGCCGAACGCGCGCCCCGGCCTTGACGTTCTGATTGCACGCGAGAACACGGAAGGTTTTTACGCCGACCGCAACATGTTCATGGGCATTGCGGACTTCATGCCGACCGAAGATGTCGCCTTGTCGGTGCGAAAAATCACGCGTGCCGGCTCGCGTCGCATCGCCAAAGTCGCATTCGAATATGCGGCGCGGCGCCGTAAAAAACACGTCTCCGCCGTCGGCAAGCAGCACGTGCTGCAGGTAACCGACGGCTTGTTCATGAATGAGGCTTACGCGGAGGCGAAACTGCACCAGGACATCGCGTTTCGCGAAGTCGACGTCGACGCGATGGCCGCCGATCTTTACACGCGGCCTGAGCGCTACGACGTGATCCTCGTCACCAACATGTTCGGCGATATCCTGTCGAACGAAGCGTGCGCGCTCTCCGGCGGCCTCGGCCTCGCTGCGGCGTTAAACGCGGGCGACGAGCATGCGATCGCCAACGCGGGGCACGGCTCGGCCCCCGATCTGGTCGGGCGCGGCATCGCCAATCCGTCAGGACTCATGCTGTCGGTCGCCATGCTGATGGAATGGCTGGGCACGCGCCACGACAAACCCGCCTATATCGATGCGCGTCATGCGATCGAAGCGGCACTCGATGGCGCGCTGGCCGACGCCAAAGTGCGTACGCCCGATCTCGGCGGCAGCGGCACGACGAAGACGTTCGCGCAGGCCGTCACCGCTCGCGTCGATGCGGTTGCATTGCGCGCAACCGGCACGCGCTGAACGAAGCCATGCTCCTGGGCTGCATCGCCGACGACTTTACCGGCGCGACCGATCTCGCCAATACGCTCGTCAGGCAGGGCATGTCGACGGTCGTGCTGCTCGGCGTGCCGAGCGGGCGTGTACCTGAAGCCGATGCAGTCATCGTCGCGCTTAAATCGCGCTCGATTCCGGCGGCGGACGCGGTGCGGCTCTCGTTGAGTGCGCTCGATTTCCTGAAACGCGGCGGCGCGCGGCAATATTATTTCAAGTATTGCTCCACTTTCGATTCGACCGATGCCGGCAATATCGGCCCCGTCGCCGATGCATTGCTCGCAGCGCTCGGCGAACCGTTCGCCATTGCATGCCCCGCGTTTCCGACCAACAAGCGTACGATTTACCAGGGCAATCTCTTTGTCGACGAGCAGCCGCTTGCGGAATCGAGCATGCGCGATCATCCGCTGAATCCGATGACGGATTCCTCGCTAGTGCGCGTGCTGCAGCGACAGACGCAAGGCAAGGTCGGCCTGATCCCGTATTCAGTGGTGGAGCAGGGCGCTGCCGCCATCCAAGTTGAAATTAAAAAACTGATGGCCGCCGGCGTGCGCCATGCAATTGTCGACGCGATCAATGATCAGCATCTGCTTGCAATCGGCGCGGCGTGCGCGGACATGAAGCTGCTGACCGGCGGATCGGGTCTCGCGCTCGGGCTGCCGGACAATTTCCGCACCCAAAATCTTTTGAAGACCGGAACAGCCAATGCGTTGCCGAAGATCGGCGGCCATGCGCTGGTGCTGTCGGGCAGTTGCTCGGCGGCGACCCAGCGTCAGGTCGCGGCGCTCCAACGCGAGTGCGAAAGCTACGCGCTCGATGCACTGGCCCTTTCGCGCGATCCCGCGACGGTCGGCAAGGCGGTCGAATGGGCGCGCCCGCGGCTGGGTAAGCAACCGGTGTTGATATACTCGACCGCCGCGCCAAAGCAGATCGCCGAAGTGCAGTCGTCGCTCGGCCGCGAACGCGCCGGCACCATGGTCGAAAATGCGATGGGCGAAATTGCGAAGGAACTTGTGGCTGCGGGGGCACGCCGCCTGGTCATTGCGGGCGGCGAGACCTCGGGCGCCGTGGTCACCGCGCTCGGCATCAGCGGCCTGCGCGTCGGTCCGGAAATCGATCCCGGCGTGCCGTGGACCGCGAGCATCGATGCCGAACCGGTTGCGCTCGCTTTGAAGTCGGGAAATTTCGGCGGCGACGATTTTTTCGCCAAGGCATTTAAGGCATTGGAACCGCAGGCAAACAGGATCTAGATGACTGAAAACCTTTTACGCGAAGAAATAGCCGAACTCGGTAAGTCACTGTACGACCGCGGACTCGCACACGGCAGCGCAGGCAATATCAGCGTCAAGCTCGATGACGGCAGCTGGCTGCTGACGCCGACCAATTCCTGTCTCGGCCGCCTCGATCCGGCGCGGATTTCGCGCCTCGACGGCAACGGCAAGCTGGTCTCGGGTGATCCGCCATCGAAGGAAGCGTTTCTGCATCTGGCGATGTATCAGGAGCGCGCGAAAAGCGGTGCTGTCGTGCACCTGCATTCGCTGCATTCGGTCGCCGTATCGTGCCTGGCGGACGTCAACGCCGGCGACGTATTTCCGCCGCTGACGGCCTACGCGATCATGCAGGTCGGCAAGCTCGCGCTGGTACCTTATTATCCGCCGGGAGATCAATCGCTGGCCGAGGCCGTGCGCAAGCTCGCGGGCAAGCATCACGCGGTGCTGCTCGCGAACCACGGTCCGGTAGTGGCCGGCAGTTCGTTGACGGCGGCGGTCAACGCGATCGAGGAACTCGAGCAGACGGCGCAGCTCATGTTGTTGTTGCGCGGTCAGCCCACCAGCCTGTTGAGCGCCGCGCAAGTGGCAGAACTCAACCAGCGTTTTCCGAACTGAAAAAAACAAAGACTGAAGTTCGGCTTAGCGAGGAGAACGGTTCGTGCAGGACAAGTTGCAGCGTAAGGAACTCGGCGTCGCGATCATTGGCGCCGGGCGCATCGGTGGATTGCGCGCCAGACTCGCGGTGAATCATCCGGCCGTGCGGTTTCTCGCGCTCGCCGATGTCGAAGAAGCGCGCGCCCGCGCAGTGGCCGACCAGTGCGGCGCCCAGCTTGCCTCGAACGACAATCAGGCCGTTATCTCGCATCCGTCAGTCAACACGGTGATCGTGTCGACCGGCGAGCACGAACATGTCAAACCCGTGCTGCAGGCGCTCGAGCTCGGCAAGTCGGTGCTGGTCGAAAAACCGATCGCGCTCGAACTCGCGGATGCGGATCGAATTTTGCAGGCACTGGCCAAAAGCAAAGGCAGCCTGCGCGTCGGTTACAGCCGCCGGTTCAAGCGCTGTTACCTGCTCGCGAAAGAGCAGATAGCGCTGGGCCGGCTCGGCACGGTCGAAGGGTTGTCGGCGCGTATCTACAATTCGCGCGCCCAGGTTTTTCAGATGCTTGCACGCAATCCGGGGGCGACGCCGGTCGTCGATTCGCTCACTTATTACATCGACATGCTCGGCTGGTTTCTGCCCGACAATCCGGTCGTCGAAGTGTGGGCGCGAGGCAAGGGCGGAATTATCCGCGCTGCTGGCTACGGCTGCGACGACGTGACCTATGCGGTGCTGACGCTCGCCGACGGCGCGCTCGTTAATCTTGCCGTGAGTTTCGCCCTGCCGGAAAAATATCCGTCGCTTGGTTACAGCGGCAGAATGGAAATCATCGGCAGCGACGGCGTGCACCTGATCGATGACGATCATCTCGACCAGTTGCTGTACACCGACCGCGGCATTCCGCACATTTACGTGCCGAACCACAGCGTCAACATGGCGTTTCTGTCGAGTTCCGCGCCCGGCGACTGGGCCGCGGGCGACTTCTGGGGGCCGCTCGCCAACGAAACGCGCGGCTGGCTCGACCATTTGGCGACGGGACGCGACTGTGCGCTGACGACGGCGCAGGAGGCGCGCGACAATCTCGCGATTACGCTGGCCATCGAACACGCCGTCGAGTCTGGAAGCACGGTTAAAGTGGGTCCGACGAACAAAAAATAACCTGCGAGGAGCAACCGCATGAGACAGCAGCTGGTCATCGCGTTCACGGTTTTTTCGGCGGCAATCGCCGCGCCGCTGCATGCACAACCTTATCCAGGTAAACCGATACGCTTCGTGCTGCCTTTTCCGGCGGGCGGCCCGACTGACCTGCTCGGGCGCATCATGGGGCAAAAGCTCGCCGCGCAACTTGGCCAGCCGGTCGTGCCCGAGAACCGTCCCGGCGCGGGCGGCAACGTCGGTACCGAATATGGCGCGAAGCAGGCGCCCGACGGTTACACCATCGTGCTCGCCTCGCCGTCGCTGTCCATCAGCCCGAGCCTTTACAAAAAGCTCGGCTACGATCCGGTCAGGGATTTCACGTCGATCTCGATGGTTGCGCAAATCCCTAACGTGCTGCTCGTGCATCCGTCGGTGCCGGTTAAAACGCTGAAGGAGCTGGTCGCGCTCGCCAAAGCCAATCCGGGTAAGCTTAATTTCGGCTCAGGCGGTCTAGGCACGTCGAATCATCTCGGCAGCGAACTTTTTAAAAGCCTCGCCGGCGTCAACCTCGTGCACATACCGTATAAAGGTTCGAACGAAGCTATGGTCGGCATGATGGGCGGCCACGTCGACATGGTCGTCATCGGCGTGCCGCCGACGCTGCCGCATATCAAAGCGGGCCGGGTGCGGCCGCTCGCAGTGCTCGCCGCCGAGCGCCTGCCGTACTTGCCGAACGTGCCGACGTCGAAGGAAGCCGGCATCGCGAACTACGAGGTCACGACGTGGTACGACTTGATTGTCCCGGCGGGCACGCCGCGCGACATCATCGCCCGCCTCAACGCCGAATGGGTCAAGCTCGCGGGCGAGACGGACACCCAGGAAAAAATGCGCATGGCGGGCTTCGAGCCGATGTCGAGCACGCCCGAGCAGGCCAACGATTTCGTGAAGGCTGAAATCGTGCGCTGGGCCAAGGTCATCAAGGACGGGAATCTGAAAACGGATTGATGTGCAGACAATAAATTGCAATGTCGAGGAGAAGTCGATGAAAAACGTTGAGGCGAAATACATTGCGCGCTGCGCTCTCGCGCTGACGGTAGCAATAACAGGTGCCGTGCACGCAGCCGATGCGCCTTATCCGTCCAAGCCGGTGCGCATGATCGTGCCGTTTGCGCCGGGCGGGCCGACGGACGTCATCGCGCGCCTGATCGCACAGAAACTGTCGGAAGCGTGGGGCCATCAGGTCGTGATCGACAACCGCGCGGGCGCCGGCGGCAATATTGGCATGGCGCTTGGCGCGGGTTCGGCGCCCGACGGTTACACGCTCACGATCGTCAGCTCGAGCTTCGTCGTCAATCCAGGTCTTTACGCCAAAATCCCCTACGACCCGTACAAGAGCTTTATTCCGGTCACGAATGCGGCGTCATCGCCCAACGTGTTCATCGCGCATCCGTCGGTGGCGGTGAAATCGGTGCAGGACATCATTGCGCTCACCAAGAGCGATCCAAAAAAATACAGCGTTGCAACGCCGGGGGTCGGCACCACGCCCGATCTCGCCGCGGAACTCTTTAAGATGACGTCGAAGATCGACATCGTGCGCGTGCCGTTTGGCGGCGCGGGTCCTGCGGTGACGTCGGTGATCGCGAACCAGGTGCCGCTCGGCTGCGTCGCGATGCCGCCGGCCACGCCGCACATCCAGGGCGGCCGGCTGCGCGCGCTGGCAGTGACGAGCGCCAAGCGTTCGAGCGCATTGCCTGACGTGCAGACGATGGCCGAGGCCGGCTTCAAAGACCAGGAATCCGAAACACTGCAGGGCGTGCTGGTGCCCGCCGGTACTCCCAAAGCAATCGTTGCCAGGATCGCGGCCGACATCAAAAAATCGATGGCGCTGTCCGACATGAAAGACAAAGTGGCCGCCCTTGGCTTCGACATCATCGCCAGCACGCCCGAGCAGTTTGCTGCCCAGGTAAAAACTGAAGTCGACAAGTGGGGAAAAGTGATTAAAGCGGCGGGGATTAAAGCGGAATGAGGATCACGGCAATTCGTGAAGTTGCAGTGCCGATCAACTCGACGATCAGCAACGCGGTTTTTGATTTCAGCGAGATGACGACTTCGGTCGTCGCCGTTGTCACCGACGTGATGCGGGACGGCAAGCCGGTGACCGGCTACGCGTTCAATTCAACCGGGCGCTACGCCTGCGGCGCACAAATGCGCGACCGGCTGATTCCGCGCATCATGAAAGCGCCGCCTGAATCGCTCGCGAATGCGAGCGGCGACAATCTCGATCCCGAAAAAATTCTGGCGTGCATGATGCAGCGGGAAAAACCCGGCGGCCATACCGAGCGCTCGGTCGCCGTCGGCACGATCGAAGTCGCGTGCTGGGATGCGGTGGCCAAGATTGCGGACAAGCCGCTTTACGCCGTACTGGCCGAAAAATACAATGACGGCAAACTGCCCGACAAAGTCGCGTGCTACGTCGGCGGCGGTTGGTATGCGCCGGGCAAGGGCATCAAGGAATTGCAGGACGAGATTCGCATGCGCCTCGACGAAGGCTATACGACGATGAAGATCAAGGTCGGCGGCCTGTCGATTCCGGAGGACGTGAAGCGCGTCGAAGCCGGCATCGAAGTTGTCGGCGCGAGCAACCGTCTCGCAGTTGATGCCAACGCAGGATTTAACCGCGCACGCGCACTGCAGTACGCGCAGGCGTTAAAACCGTTCAGGCTGCGCTGGTTCGAAGAGCCGACCGATCCGCTCGACTACGCACTGCTGGAAGACGTTGCCTCGATTTACGATTCGCCCATCGGGACAGGCGAGAACCTGTTTTCAACGCAGGATATCGAAAACCTGGTGCGCTTCGGCGGCATGCGCCCTGATCGCGACATCATCCAGATCGACGTGCCGCAATCGTACGGCATCGTCCAGTTTTCACGCACGCTCGAAATGCTGAAGCGTCACAAGTGGCAGCGGCATTCGATCTTCCCGCATGGCGGCAATCAGATGACGCTGGCGATGGTGGCCGGCTTCGGCTTGGGCGGGTGCGAAGCGTACCCCGACGTGTTCGGCGTGTTCGCGGGTTTTGCCGACGACGCGAAGGTCGAGAACGGCTATCTCAAGCTCCCGGATCGGCCGGGCATCGGGTTCGAAGCTCAGAATCTGCTTTATGCGGTGATGAAGGGTCTCGCCGCTTAGCCTTTCGGCTTCCCGCAAGTGGATGTGAATAAGTCACGCATCCGGGGTGGCGTGGTTCATCACGCTCGATGACATTGCCGCCTTACTCTGGTTCTGTAGCGAAATATTTCGCTTTAAGACCGAGGAGGTCATATGTTCGAACCACTGATAGCTTTGGCGGTGTTTGCCGGCACCGTGTGGGTGATCGCTTATGCAATCTTGCTGCTGCTTCGCAAGGACGCCGACAGCAGCGTTCCACGTCGCGACGAGGATCCGATCACGCGCTTTGTCGAAGAAAATTACGGCTCGCATTTCCTGCCGCACGGGCCGCTGATGGACGACGGTCTGCGCCGGCTTTAAAGCCGGCTCCGCGTTAGACGAGCGGCACGAAGTCGTAGTCGCCGACGCCCTGCAGGATAAGAAAGGTCGCGGAAACATCGCCGCCGTTGATCACAAGGTGCGGGCGGCGCGCCTTAACGCTGTAAGTTTCGCCAACGCCCAACCGCACCTCCTCCTTGGGTTCGCGCATGAAGATGCGGATACTCCCGGCAAGCACGTAAAACGTGTCCCCGACATTGTTGTGGAAATGCCAGGGCACCTGCTGGGTCGGTGAAATCTGCAGTTCGTTAATGCGAAATCCTGGCCGTTCCGCATGCCGCGCCCGGCGTTCAACTTCGTAGAGATGACTTGCGTCTTTGACCGCGGTTTTTTCGCTCATTGATTTTTCCTCAGCGTACGCGCTTGGCTTTGGCGGCGATTTTGCGGTACACCGCAGGCCGCGCGAGCGGCGGCTCGAACTTACGAGTCGGCTGCGTGCGCACGGTGCCGCCGGTACCTGCGGGTTGAAATGCGGGAACCAGATGCCGTTTGCCATTGCCGATCAGGTCGGCACGCCCCATGCGGTTAAGCGCTTCGCGCAACAGCGGCCAGTTTTCAGCATCGTGATAGCGCAGGAAAGCCTTGTGCAGCCGCCGCTGCCGGCCGCCGCGAACAATCTTGACGGTTTCGGATGTAGCAGTCACTTTGCGCAGCGGGTTTTTGTCGGTGTGATACATCGCGGTCGCGAGTGCTAACGGCGTCGGCAGGAAAGTCTGCACCTGGTCAAGCCGGAAGCCATTGTTCTTCAGCCACAGCGCGAGCGCGAGCATGTCTTCATCGGTCGTGCCCGGATGCGCGGCGATGAAATACGGAATCAAATACTGTTCCTTGCCGGCCTCCTTCGAGAAGCGGTCGAACATCTCCTTGAACTTGTCATAGCTGCCGACGCCCGGCTTCATCATTTTCGAGAGCGGACCCTCTTCGATATGCTCGGGCGCTATTTTGAGATAGCCGCCGACGTGATGGGTCGCGAGTTCCTTCACGTATTCAGGCGAGCGCACGGCAAGGTCGTAGCGCAGCCCTGATGCGACAAAAATTTTCTTGATGCCGGGCAGGGCGCGCGCCTTGCGGTAGAGATTGATGAGCGGCGCGTGGTCGGTGCCGAGGTTGTCGCACACATCGGGGAACACGCAGGACAGGCGGCGGCACGACGATTCGATTTTCGGATCTTTGCACGCCATCCGGTACATGTTGGCGGTCGGCCCGCCGACGTCCGAAATCACGCCGGTAAAGCCGGGTGTGCGGTCGCGGATTTCTTCAATTTCGCGCAACACCGATTCTTCCGAGCGGCTCTGGATAATGCGGCCTTCATGCTCGGTAATCGAGCAGAACGTGCAGCCGCCGAAACAGCCGCGCATGATGTTGACCGAGTAGCGGATCATTTCCCATGCCGGAATGCGCGCATCTTTGTACGCAGGATGCGGCGCGCGCGCGTACGGCAATCCGTACACGTGGTCCATTTCCGGCGTCGAGAGCGGCAGCGGCGGCGGATTCAACCACACGTCCCGCTCGCCGTGCGCCTGCACGAGCGCGCGCGCGTTGCCGGGATTGGATTCAAGGTGAAAGGTACGCGACGCGTGCGCATACAGCACCGGGTCCTTCGTCACCTGTTCGTACGACGGCAGCCGGATCACCGTGCGTGCGCGAATTTCATGGCGGGCGGCGAGATGCTCGGCGCGCGTCTGAATTTTGATCGGGTGTACGTTCGCGGGCAGTGCTGCGGCCGGCGGCGCGACCGGATTTTTCGTTTTCACCGCGTACGGATCGGGATGTGCGTTGATCGCACCCGGTGTATCGACTGTCGTCGAGTCGGCTTCGGCCCAGCCATCGGGACGCCACCCGTGCGGCGCCATGAATGCCGTGCCGCGCAGATCGCGGATGTTCGAGATCGGTTCGCCTTTTGAAAGCCGGTGGGTGAGATCGACAATCGCGCGCTCGGCATTGCCGAAGACGAGGAGATCGGCTTTCGAGTCCGGCAATATCGAACGGCGCACCTTGTCCGACCAGTAATCGTAATGCGCGATGCGGCGCAGGCTCGCTTCGATGCTGCCGATCACGACCGTTGCGTCGGGAAATGCCTCGCGGCAGCGCTGGGCGTAAACGATGACGGCGCGGTCCGGCCGCTTGTTGGCGGCCGCGTTCGGCGTATAGGCGTCGTCGGAGCGGATCTTGCGATCGGCCGTATAACGATTGACCATTGAATCCATGTTGCCGGCGGTGACACCGAAGTACAAATTCGGCTTGCCGAGCCGCGCAAAATCGTCCGCCGACTGCCAATCAGGCTGGCTGATGATGCCGACGCGAAAGCCCTGCGCTTCGAGCAGGCGGCCGACGAGCGCCATGCCGAAGCTTGGATGGTCGATGTAAGCGTCGCCGGTGACGAGGATGACGTCGCACGAATCCCAGCCGAGCGTATCCATCTCGGCGCGCGACATCGGCAAAAAAGGTGCGTTGCCAAAGCGCTGCGCCCAGAACTTGCGGTACGACGTCAGTTGTCTGGGGGCGGCTGCGTTCATGCTCGTGTCAGTTAATCCGGTAATCCGTCAGACATTGCCGCGGCGTTAAGTATCCCGATTGCAATGGACAGCGCCGCGAGAAAAATCGCCGGCGCGATTTTACCCGCATTCACGTCGGCTGAAAGCTGCGGCAGTATAAGGCGGGTGATGCCATACGCGATAAGCTGGGCGATGAGCGCAACACCGCTCCACAGCAGCATGTCGCCGATACTGCCGGCTTGCGCGACCGATTGCGCCAGCGGAAACGTATAACCGAGAATTGCGCCGCCCAGCGAAATCGCCGCCGCCGTATTGCCCTGGCGGATGAGGCGAATTTCCCAATGCGGGGTGATTGCCGTGTAAATGGCGACGAATAACGCGATTGCAACCAGCGCGATCGCGAAATAAATCAGGTGGGCGCTGACGCCAGTCAGGGCAGGGTTGAGCCAGGTGGTTTGCATTGCGTCTCCCGGTTGCATAGTCAATCGAAAAAGTGAGGCACGAAGCGGCTGCGGTTGGTGGTGATTGGCGTCACATCTTCGCGTATGCCGATGCCGGCGGCTTCGTCGCCGACGACCCACGAACCGATGACCGGATAATTGCCGTCGAACTGCGGCAGTTCGGCGCGCGCCTGATAGACGTAGCCTTCTGCGCCGTAAGGACCTTCGGTGTTGATCGCGTTACGACGTCCGGCAAATGAGACATTCGCGCCTTCGCGCGAGAAAAACGGCTTTTTGACGAAATCGCTGCCGAGATAATCCGGCGTCAGGTACGCGGGCAACAAATTGGGGTGATCGGGAAACAACTCCCATAACGTCGCCAGGATGGCCTTGTTTGAGAGCAGCGCCTTCCACGGCGGTTCGACGATGTCGAGCGTCACCCTCGGCAAATGCGCGCCGAACGGCTCGCGCATGATCCACTCATACGGGTAGAGCTTGAACCACGCGGTGATCGGCTTCTCCTCGGCGTCGACGAACGACGCGCCGTCCCAGCCGAGATCTTCCATGTACGCGAACCCGGTCGTGAGCCCGGCCTGGACCGCGGTGTCGCGCAAGTATTCGAGCGTAATGCGGTCTTCCTCGTTGTCCTTCACGCATGAGAAGTGCACGACGGCCTCCTGCGGCCACGCAGCGCCTAAGGTGCGCCAGCGCTCGATCAGCTTTTCATGCAGCGAATTGAATTGATCCGGGCGGCCGGTCTCTTCGAGCCATTGCCACTGGGCGACGGCGGCTTCGAGCAGCGAGGTTGGCGTGTCGGCGTTGTATTCGAGCAGCTTCGGCGCCGTGCGGCCGTCGTAAGCGAGGTCGAAGCGGCCGTACAACGACGGCTCATTTTGCAGCCAGGAATTGCCGACCAAAGTCTGAAACTCCGCCGGGATCTGCATGCGTTCGTATTGCGCATTGCCAACGACGTGCTTGACCGCAGCGAGTGCCAGCCGCTGTAACTCCTGCGTCGCCGCTTCGAGTTCGTCGATTTCGTCGGCGGAAAATCGATAGCACGCAGCTTCGTTCCAGTAGCCGCCGTCGGCGGAATGGAACGCGAATCCGAGCGCCGCAAATTTCGCCTGCCAGTCAGGACGGGGTTGAGAAGCAAGGCGCTGCATCGGTCAGGTGCCGCTCGAGCCGAATGAGCGCGCCGAACTGCCGAACCCGCCGCGCGGCGTATTCACGTTGACTGATTTACTGCCCATGAACTGACCGGTCGTCGGATTGACGGCGGGACGGTCGGCGTTGCCCGACCACACATGTTTACCGCCAGGCGTTTCGACAATCGAATTGAAGCGCGGGCCGAAGAAATACGCACCCGCGAGCGCACTTGCCGCCAAGGACCCTCCGGAGTGGCCAGGCGACCCTTCACAATTTGTTTCGCCCCAGTCTTGTACGCATTCCTGCTTTGCTTTATAGACGTAGCGGTCCTTCGGCAGGTTTTCGTCCGAGCAAGCGCCGATGAGAACCGTGCCAAGCACCGCCAGTTGCACATGACTCGAGCGGCGGCCTTTCATGATGCAGCTTTCACCGCGGCCTGCTGTTGTGCCCACCAGCGCTTGAGCCAGCCCGTGTTGCCGCCGACTTCGATAATTTCCTTTAGCGCGTCCGGCAGCGGCGGATATTCGCGCGTGATGCCGCGCGTGTGATTGATGAAAAAGCCGTTTTCGAAATCGACTTCCAACTCATCGCCGGTCGCGCACATTTCGGTCGCGTTGACGCAATCGGTCAGCACCGGCAAGCCCATGCCGACCGCGGCGCGGTAGGCGAGGAAGGGCATGGATTCGCACACGAGTCCCAGTCCCATCGCCTGCATTGCGATGTAACCGTTCGCCTTCGGACCCATGCCGAAATTGCGTCCGGTGACGATGATGTCGCCGGGTTTCGCACGCGTATGAAACCCGGGGTCGGTCTCCTCGAACAAGTGCGGGATGATTTTCTGCGGATCCATTTCGCGCGCGACGATCAGCCGATTGGGCACCACGCCGCCGGGATGCGGCACGTCGTGGCCTAAGTGATAACAGCGCCCTTTGAGCCGCCAGTTGAAGGTTGTCATGCGGATTTATCCGGACCGGTCGTCATTTATGACAATGCATTAGTAAACAAGAGCCTATGCGAACGTGCAGCGGGCTGAATCGCAGAAACGATGCTAAAAGCAATTGCCAACACATTGTTTCTGAGTGACTATCTATTGTAACGCTATTGCTGCGGCGGACATTCCCGCATCGGGGCAGGCTCAGGGATCATGGCGAAAATTGTCGTTTTCAATCAAAAGGGCGGGGTTGGAAAGACAACCACCACGCTGAACCTTGCCGCCCTGCTGGCAAGGCGCGGCCCTGCGCCGCTGGTCATCGATCTCGATCCTCAGGCCCATTTGTCGGCGATTACCGGCGCCGCCGCCAGCGACGGGCGCGACAGCTTGTATGCGTTCTACCAGGACACTAAGGCGCTCGCACAGCTTGTACGCGAAAGCAACAGCGGCTGGCCGATTATTCCTTCGCATCTCGACCTCTCCAAAGTCGACACGCAATTCGGCAAAGGGCCGCAGGCGCTGTTCCGCCTGCATGCCGGCATTACCAAGGAAAACCTCAATACCGAGCGGCCGATCCTGATGGATGCATGCCCGATGCTCGGCGTGCTGTCATTGAACGGAATTTTTGCGTGCGACCGCGTGCTGATTCCGATCTCCGCTGATTACCTGGCGATCAACGGCGCGCTCCAGGTTGATAAGACCTTGCGCGCGCTCGAACGCGTGCTCAAAGTGCCGCCGATGAAACGCTTCGTGCTCACGCGTTTCGACTCGCGCCGCAAGATGTCGTGGGACATCGACAAGAATCTGCGCGAGCGCTTCGGCGCCGAGATGTGCGAGACGCGGATTAGCGAGAATGTAAGCATCGCGGAAAGTCCGGCCCAGAACCGCGACGTGTTCCAGCATGCCCCGGAAAGTCGCGGCGCTGCCGATTACGCGGCCTTGCTCGATGAGTTGACGGCCGCCGGTTTCGTCAATCAGGTTTAAGCGGGCGGTTCGGATTCATTTTCTTTGGCGATCAGGTTGATCGCGCTTTCAAGGTCAAAGCCTTCTTCCTTGACTGACTGCCGCACTTCCGAGCAGTCCATGATTTCGCAGCGATGATAGATCTGGCCGACTTTGCGCTCGGCTTCCGCGCGGTCGCGCGCCGCAATCTGCAGGTTATCGACGACCATGCCGCCGCGCGTTCTGATTTTGAATCCGAACTTGACCACCGCGGCCGCCCCTTGTCGAAT
Source organism: Betaproteobacteria bacterium (assembly GCA_028292435.1). GTDB lineage: Bacteria > Pseudomonadota > Gammaproteobacteria > Burkholderiales > SG8-41 > PALSA-1004. The sequence goes on along the minus strand of JAQGMI010000008.1, from coordinate 21,300 downwards.
GAACGATGCTGCACGGCGCCGCCCGTGGCGCGCCGCAATACCGCTAAGGCTGGACCTTGAGTTCGGCCTTGTAGCGTTTGAAATTCGTCACGTAGTGATCGGCAATGCGATTGATGCGCGCAATTTCTTCAGGCGACAACTGGCGCACGACTTTGCCCGGCGAACCCAGGACCATGGAGCCATCCGGTATCGTCTTGCCTTCGGCGATCAGCGTGTTCGCGCCGATCAGGCAGTTCTTGCCGATCACCGTGCCGTTGAGGATCACGCTCTTGATGCCGATCAGGCTGCCGTCGCCGACCGTGCAGCCGTGCAGCATGACCATATGCCCGATACTCACATTTTTGCCGAGCGTCAATGGAAAGCCCGGATCGGCGTGCAGCACCGAGCCGTCCTGCACCTGCGAATTCTCGCCGATCGTAATTACGTCGTTGTCCGCGCGCACGACCACGTTCCACCACAGGCTGGCATTGTTTTCGAGTACGACGGAGCCGATGACTGTTGCGTTCGGCGCGATCCAGAAGTCGCCTTTGGTTTCAACTTTACGTTCGGCAAGCGAATATTTCATGGCGGCAGTGGGAAGTGACGAGGAAAAAATTGATTATGCAGTCAAAGCGGCCAAAATGAAACGGGGGCCGCAGCCCCCGTTTTTGCTTATGCCTGCGCCGATTACAGCAGCGGCACGATCAGCAGCGCAACGATGTTGATAATCTTGATCAGTGGATTCACCGCGGGGCCGGCCGTGTCCTTGTAAGGATCGCCGACGGTGTCGCCGGTTACCGCCGCTTTGTGCGCGTCCGAACCTTTGCCGCCGTGATTGCCTTCCTCGATGTACTTCTTCGCGTTGTCCCATGCGCCGCCGCCGGTGCACATCGAGATCGCAACGAAGAGGCCGGTGATGATGGTGCCCATCAACATGCCGCCGATGGCCATGCGTGCCGCTTCAGCGCCCATCGCGAAGCGGATTACAAGTGCCAGCACGACCGGCGTCAGCACGGGCAGCAGCGAAGGAATCATCATTTCCTTGATCGCCGACGCGGTCAGCATGTCGACCGCGCGCGAATAATCCGGCTTTGCGGTGCCTTCCATGATGCCTTTGATTTCCTTGAACTGGCGGCGCACTTCGACGACCACCGAACCGGCGGCACGGCCGACGGCTTCCATCGCCATTGCCGCGAACAGGAAAGGAATCAGGCCGCCGATGAAAAGACCGATGATGACCGCGGGTTCCGACAAGCTGAACGGAACAGATTTATTCGCGGCTTCCAGTGCATGGGTAAAGTCGGCGAACAGCACGAGCGCCGCGAGGCCGGCCGAGCCGATCGCATAACCTTTGGTTACTGCCTTGGTCGTGTTGCCCACGGCGTCGAGCGGATCGGTGATTTCGCGAACCGAATCCGGCAGTTTCGCCATTTCAGCAATGCCGCCTGCGTTGTCGGTAATCGGGCCGTAGGCGTCGAGCGCGACGATGATGCCGGCCATCGACAGCATCGAGGTGGCGGCGATTGCGATGCCATAAAGGCCGGCAAGCGTGAATGAGGCCCAGATGGCGACGCACACGAATAGCACCGGGTATGCGGTCGACTTCATCGATACCGCAATGCCCGCAATGATGTTCGTCGCGTGGCCGGTGGTCGATGCCTGCGCCACATAACGCACGGGCGCGTATTCGGTGCCCGTATAGTACTCGGTGATCCAGACGAGCAGGCCGGTCAGCACGAGGCCGACGACCGCGGCGCCGTACAATTTCATGACGGACAATTCAGGATATTTGCTGCCGACTTCACCCATCATGTACGACGTGATTGGATAGAACGCGATCAGCGCGAGCACGCCCGCGACGATCAGGCCTTTGTACAGCGCGTTCATGATTTTCTGGCCGGGCGTGGCTTTGACGAACATGCAGCCGATGATCGACGCGATGATCGAGAAGCCGCCGAGCACCAGCGGATAAACGACGGCATTCGTCGCATAGTCTTTCATCAGCAGCGAGCCCAACAACATCGTCGCGATAATGGTGACCGCATACGTCTCGAACAAGTCCGCCGCCATGCCGGCGCAATCGCCGACGTTGTCGCCGACGTTATCGGCAATGACCGCGGGGTTGCGCGGATCGTCTTCAGGAATGCCCGCTTCGACTTTACCGACAAGGTCGGCGCCGACGTCTGCACCCTTGGTAAAGATGCCGCCGCCAAGCCGCGCAAAAATCGAAATCAGTGAACCGCCGAAGCCGAATCCGATCAGCGGTTTCAATACTTCGCTGAGCGCTGCGCCGTCGGACGCGTTGGCGGTCAAATACCAGTAGCAGCCCGCAACGCCCAGCAGGCCGAGGCCGACCACGAGCATGCCGGTTATCGCGCCGCCGCGGAACGCGACTTTGAGCGCTTCATTGAGTCCGGTGCGCGCGGCTTCCGCGGTGCGCACGTTGGCACGTACCGACACATTCATGCCGATGAATCCCGACAGTCCCGAGAGGACGGCGCCGATCAGGAACGCGATCGCGGTGATCCAGCCGAGCACCGGAATCATGCCGATGATGATGAAGAGCACGGCGCCGACGATCGAGATCGTCGCGTACTGACGCCGCAAATAAGCTTGTGCCCCTTGCTCGATGGCTGCCGCGATTTCGCGCATGCGGTCGTTGCCGCTGGGCAGCGACAGGATCCAGCTGCGCGAAACGATGCCGTATGTCACCGCGCCGACCGCGCAAATCAGCGAAAAAATCAGACCTGCTTGAACTGCTTGCATGAACGCCTCCCGAAAACGATTTCAGTCATAGGTGTCCGACCGAGATCGGAAAAGCCGCGATTGTACAGGATTCGGCGTCCGTCATCGATAGCCAAAACACTGACAAATACGTTGGCATGGTATGACATTGATGCTGTCAGAGACTGCGTCGGCGCGGAGCTTCACGCAGCACCGCCCTGTAAAATTTACGCAAACCGCCCCGTGATTTACAAGGCAGAACAGCTCAGATTTTGAATTCGGTCTTGAGCTTTTTTGGCACTGCTGCGTTTTTCAGTTTGACGTAATCCGGGAGGCCATTCTTGAACGGCGGATAGTCTTCGCCTGCAATGAGCGGCGACAGGTACTGGCGGCATTTTGCCGTGATATGAAAGCCGTCGGCGGTAATGAAATCGCGCGGCATCATTTTTTCCTTGTTCGCGATGTCTTTGAGTTCGGCGGCTTCAACGGTCCACTTGTAGGGCTTGTTCGATTTGCGCACGATCACCGGCATCACGGCGTTGCGTCCTTTCAACGCGAGTTCCACGGCGGCCTTGCCAACTGCATATGCCTGCTCGACGTCGGTTTTTGACGCGATGTGGCGCGCGGCGCGTTGCAGGTAGTCGGCGACTGCCCAGTGGTATTTGTAACCGAGCTTGTCTTTGACGAGGTTGGCGATCTGCGGCGCGACGCCGCCCAATTGCGCATGGCCGAATGCATCCTTGAGACCGGATTCGGACAGGAATTTGCCGTCCGCATTGCGGATGCCTTCCGACACGCCGATCGCGCAATAGCCGTACTGTTTGACGATAGCATCGACGCGCGGCAAAAATTTCTCCGGATTGAACGTGAGTTCGGGGAACAGCAGGATCTGCGGCGCGTCGCCGGCTTTTTCCGCCGCAAGTCCGCACGCAGCCGTAATCCAGCCCGCATGCCGTCCCATCACTTCGAGCACGAAGACTTTGGTCGAAGTGCGCGCCATCGACGCCACGTCGAATCCAGCTTCGCGAATGCTCGTCGCCACGTACTTGGCCACCGAACCGAAGCCCGGGCAGCAGTCGGTCACCACGAGGTCGTTGTCGACGGTTTTCGGAATGCCGACGCAGATGACCGGGTAGCCGAGCGCGCCCGAAATCTGCGACACCTTGTAGGCGGTATCGGCCGAATCGTTGCCGCCGTTGTAGAAAAAATAACCGATGTTGTGGGCTTTGAACACCTCGATCAGGCGCTCGTACTGCGCGCGGTTTTCCTCGAGGCCTTTCAACTTGTAGCGGCAGGAACCGAAGGCGCCCGAGGGGGTGTGGCGCAACGCACGAATTGCAGCGGGCGATTCTTTCGTCGTGTCGATCAGGTCTTCGGTCAGCGCGCCGATGATGCCGTCGCGGCCGGCGTAAACCTTACCGATTTTATTCTGGTGCTTGCGCGCGGTTTCGATCACGCCGCAGGCGGTCGCATTGATGACCGCGGTCACGCCGCCCGATTGGGCATAGAACACATTCAGTTTTGCCATGACTTGGGATTGAAACTGTGCCTGGAGGGACGGTTATTTTAACACCCCGGCCTCGCCAGCCAAACGGACGCGCCTAGTTGTCGCTGCCGTCCTGGTGCTGGCCGATCGCCGCAAACATCTTGTCGCGAATGTGCTCGATCGAGCCGCGGCCGTAAATGTTCACGTACTTCGGCGCGCGCGGGTCGCCGCTTTCGGCCCACTGCAGATAGTAGTTAACCAGCGGCTTGGTCACCGCGTGGTAGCTCGCGATGCGGCGCTTGACGGTTTCTTCGTTGTCATCGGGACGCTGCACGAGCGGTTCGCCGGTAATGTCGTCTTTATCCGGCACGCGCGGCGGATTGAAATCGATGTGATAGGTGCGGCCCGAAGCGGGGTGAACGCGACGGCCGCTCATGCGCCGCAATATTTCCGAATCGCTGACTTCAATCTCAATCACGATATCAATATCGACGCCTGACTTGCGCAGCACTTCTGCCTGCGCGACGGTGCGCGGAAAACCGTCAATGATGAAGCCGTGTTTGCAGTCGGGCTGCGCAATGCGCTTGTTGACCATTTCAATCACGAGCTCGTCCGGCACGAGATTACCCTTGTCCATGAACTTGCGCGCCTCGATACCAAGTGCGGTGCCGGCGTCGATTTCGGCGCGCAGCATGGAGCCGGTCGAGATTTGCGGGATGCCGTAGCGCGCGATGAGAAACTGCGCCTGCGTTCCTTTACCGGCGCCGGGCAGTCCCAGCAGAATGATTCGCATCATGATGATTTATTGTTGTGTGCGGCTACGCAGGGTCTTGCGCATAACGGCTGAATCAAAACCCGGTTATCGATGCGCGGATTATACCGGTTCCGGCGCGGCGGCAAAACGAAATGCTGCGTATCAGCGCGCGGTCTGCCGCAGCAAATCCCGCACGCGCTCGAGATCTTCGCGAGTGTCCACACCCGCATGCGGCATTGCCGGCGTGACGGCCACGCTGATTTTGTAGCCGTGCCACAGCGCGCGCAGCTGCTCGAGCGCTTCGTATTGCTCAAGCGGTGCCGGCGCGAGCTGCGCATAGCTTTCGAGAAACGCGGCGCGGTACGCATAAATACCGATATGGCGGTATGCGGGCAGGCCGTCAGGCAGCGCGGCGATCCTGTCGGCAAATGCATCGCGCGCGTAAGGGATGGTGGCGCGGCTGAAATACAGCGCGTAGCCGTTTTTATCGAGCACGACTTTGACGATATTCGGGTTGGCGAAGTCGGCGGCTTTCGCGATCGGCGCGCACGCGGTCGCAATTGCGGCGCCGGCGTTCGCGGCGAGTTGCCCGGCGGCAGCGCTAATCAGCGCTGGCTCGATCAGGGGCTCGTCGCCCTGCACGTTGACCACGATGGTGTCCGCCGCATAAGCGCGGCGCGCCGCGACTTCGGCGATGCGGTCCGTGCCGGAAGCATGATCGGTCTTCGTCATCACCGCGGTGTAGCCATGGCGTGCGACCGCATCGGCGATGTCCTGGTGATCCGTCGCCACGATGACCTCGGCGGCGCCGCTCGCCTGCGCGCGTTCCGCGACATGCACGACCATCGGGCGGCCGGCAATTTCGGCGAGAATTTTTCCCGGCAACCGCGTCGAGGCGTGGCGGGCCGGGATAACGACGACGAAGTCAGGCATTTGGATTCGGGATTTAGGATCGAAGATTGAGCGTTGGGGGTGGCGATTCAGGATTGGTACTCAATCCTCAAACCTCCTCCTCCGGCGCGAGTTTCCGCGCATCGTCCTCGAGCATGACCGGTATCCCGTCCTTGATGGGATACGCGAGGCGGTCTGCCTTGCAGATCAGCTCCTGCCGCGATTTCACATAAATCAGCGGCCCTTTGCATAGCGGGCACACCAGGATGTCGAGCAGCTTCGAATCCATCAGTTATCTCGCAATCTTTTTCAGTATTAGTTCTCCGAGCGCTTCATCGAGCGCAGCGTCGACGCGCAGCGCCCACCAGCTGTTGCTGTCGCCGGCCAGGCGCTCGCATTTTACCGCATCCTTTTCGGTCATTATGACCGCCGTTTTGCCTTCGAACGCGCAATCGCCCGCGGCGTACGCATGGTGATCGGGAAAGGGCCGCGCGGTGAAGGAAATGCCAAGATCATGCAGCCGGTTGAAGAACTTTTGCGGATTGCCGATACCTGCCATCGCGCACACCGCCAGTTCCCTGAAATAAGCGGGACCGACTTCCTGGTGCGGCGGGCGCAGCGCGTAAAAGGTTTCACCGTCGAGGCGCATATCGAAGGCCGGCACGCCGGACGGCAGCATGTCGGGCGGGAACACTGCGCCGCCGTTGATGATCAGCGCATCGACGCATTCAAGCCGGCTCAACGATTCACGCAATGGGCCCGCCGGCAGCAGCATGCCATTGCCGCAGCCGCGCTCACCGTCGAGCACGACGAGTTCGACGTCCCGTTTGAGCGCGTAATGCTGAAGTCCGTCGTCGCTGATGATCACGTCGCACGCCGGATTGGCCGCGAGCAATGCCCGTGCGGCGGCGATGCGCGAACTGCCGGTCCACACCGGGCATGCGCAACGCCGCGCGAGCAGTACTGCTTCGTCGCCGACGAGCGCGGGGTCAGTGTCGCGCGTGACTTCCTGCGGATGTCGCGTGGTGCCGCCATAGCCGCGGCTGATGATGCCGGGCTTAAGGCCGCGGCTGGCGAGCCAGCTCACAAGCCAGATCACGCACGGCGTCTTGCCGGTGCCGCCGACGTTGATGTTGCCGACCATGACGACGGGTACGGCGAGCTTGATGCTGTTGAGTAGGCCACTGCAGTAGAGCATTCGGCGCAACGCGGCGAGCGCGCCGAACACGAGGCTCAGCGGCCACAATACAAGGTGCAGCGGGGACAGGCGGTACCAGTGAGTTTCGAGCCAGTGCATCACGTCGGGAGCGCGCCGCTCACTTGGAAGCGCGGCTCACCTCACTTCTTGCCGGCCTGGGTGGTGAAGGTGATGCGGCTGAATCCGGCGATGCGCGCGGCTTCCATGATGTTGATCACGGATTGGTGAGTTGCAGTCGCGTCGGCATTGATGATGACGACCGGATCGGGCGTGCCGCCGGCCGCACGCTTCAGTTCATCGGCGAAACTGTCGGGACTGCGAAACGGCACCGCCGCTTTATTGACGACGTATTTGCCCTGGCCGTCGACCGCGACGTTGATCTGGTTGGAGCGTTCTTCGGGCTTGTTTGCATCCGCGGTCGGCAGGTTGATCTGCAGTTCCGCGAATCGCGAATAGGTCGTGGTGACCATCAGAAAAATCAGGATGACGAGCAACACGTCGATCAACGGAATCAGGTTGATCTCGGGTTCCTCTTTGGGCCTGCCGAGGCGGAAGTTCACGCTGGTCCGTCCCGTTTAGTTATTGCGTTCGCCGTGCAGGATCTCGACGAGTTTCACCGCCTGGCTTTCCATTTCAATAATCAGCGAATCGACTTTGCTGCGGAAGAAGCGGTAGAAAATCATGCTCGGAATGGCGACGATCAGGCCCATCGCGGTGTTGTAAAGCGCAATCGAGATGCCGTGCGCGAGCACGATCGGGTTGGTGCCCGAGGGCGCCTGCGAGCCGAAGATTTCGATCATACCGATGACGGTGCCCAGGAGGCCGAGCAGCGGGCTGATCGAAGCGATGGTGCCGAGCGTGTTCAGGAAGCGTTCGAGATCGTGTGCGACCGCGCGTCCTGCATCGTCGATCGCCTCTTTCATGACCTGCGGTGTGCTTTTTACATTCTTGAGGCCGGCAGCGAAGACTTGCGCGAGCGCCGAGCCGCTGGTGAGTCGGGCCAGCATCATCGGATCGACGCCGTTGGTGCGGAATTCCTGGACGACTTGAGACAAAAGCTGGGGCGGCGTGACGACGCTGCTGCGCAAGGACCAGGCGCGTTCGCCAATAATGGCCAGCGATATAACCGACGCCAGCACCAAAGGCCATACCGGCCAACCCGCCGCTTCAATGAATGCGAACACTTATAGTTCTCCGAAGTTCCCTGATTTATTTCGCGTAACTCTATATGGGCAAGGGTTTTTCAGCAAGTGCAATCGCTGCGGGAAATGAGTTTGGCCGTGTGTTCGCGCGTCGCATTATGCAAGCGATGAGCATCAATGTGGACGGCTTGTTGCGCCTTGAAGCAAAGTGCGTTCGTGCAATCGACCAGCGTCGCGCATCTAAAAATTTCCGCGCTCGCAAAACATGCGACGCTGAAAACTTGTCCACAAATGCTGTGGATAAGTATGTGCAAAGTTTGTAAAAAGTTAGCCTAAGTGAGTTTGGCGTAACGACTTTTGCTACGCTGCTTAAAATTTGAACTTCTTACATTCCACTGTTTAAACATGGATTTACAAATATTCTGCCCGTGAGCGCGGCGTCATAAAAAAACCTAACGTGACACTACGATGACGGCGGGGGAAAAGCGTGACCGCCGCAACGCATCGGCGCGCGCGAAAAATCCGCCTTGAATTCGTTAGGGATTTTTGGCGTGCCCGGTTTTTTGCACTCGGTTTACATTTCACGACCTAAAATCCCCGCATGGACCTGTTCACTTTTCCTGAAAAATCGGCGCGTGTGATCGGCGTCGCCGAACTGAACCGGACTGCGCGCGAACTCATCGAGCGCAATCTGCCGCTGATGTGGGTGGCTGGCGAGATTTCGAATTTCATGCGCGCCGCTTCCGGGCATTGCTATTTTTCGCTCAAGGATGCGCAAGCGCAGGTTCGCTGCGTCATGTTCCGGCAAAAGGCGCAGCTGCATGATTGGCAACCGGCAAACGGCATGCAGGTCGAAGTACGTGCGCTGCCGTCGTTCTACGAAGCGCGCGGTGAGTTTCAGCTCAACGTCGAAACGATGCGCCGCGCCGGTTTGGGCGCGTTGTATGCTGCATTCGAGCAATTGAAGGCGAAGCTGCTCGCCGAAGGGCTGTTCGCCGAAGAGACGAAGCAGCCTTTGCCGCGATTCCCGCGCGCAATCGGCATCGTCACGTCGCCGCAGGCAGCGGCGCTGCGCGACGTGCTGACGACGCTCAAGCGCCGCATGCCGGCGATTCCCGTTTTCATTTATCCGACGCCGGTGCAGGGCGAGGGCGCCGGCGCGAAAATCGCCGCCTCGATCGCTGCCGCCGACGCGCGAGCCGAATGCGACGTGCTGATCCTGTGCCGCGGCGGCGGCAGCATCGAAGACTTGTGGTCTTTCAACGAAGAAGTCGTCGCGCGCGCAATTCATGCTTGCCGCCTGCCGGTGATCTGCGGCGTCGGTCATGAAACCGATTTCACGATTGCGGACTTTGTCGCCGACGTACGCGCGCCAACGCCAACCGCCGCTGCGCAAATGGCCTGTCCGAACTGCGTCGACCTGCACCAGGAAGTCGGCAACCTGTATCAGCGGCTCAAACGCGTGATGGAGCGCGCGCTCGAGCGCCGCATGCAGCATGTCGACGGCATGGCAAGGCGCCTCGTGCACCCGGGCGAGCACATCGCCAATCAGTTGCGTGAGCTCGCGCAGTTCGCGAGCCGGCTGCGCGGCGCGTGGGCGCATGCGACGGCCGACCGCCAGTGGCAGCTGCGTGATCTGCTGCAGCGCGTGCTTGCGCGGCGTCCCGACGTCGACGCACTGGTTGTTCAACAGGGTTTGCTCGCGCGGCGCCTGAACGGCGTGACGCAGCACCGGCTCGACGCGCTCGCCGCAAAAGTTAAGAGCATGGCGTCGCATCTCGATCATTTGAATCCACACGCGGTATTCGAGCGCGGTTACAGCATGGTGCAAACCGCCGACGGCAAAATCGTTCGCGCCAGCAGCGAAGTTAAGGTGGACGAAGAATTGAAGCTGACGTTCGCGCGCGGGTGGGCTCGCGCGAAAATTAAAGAGAAAGACTAAGCTTCGGCCGCAGATGCGCGAGCACCTCAGCGCTTAAATCCTCATCCAGGCAATCGAACGCGGTCACGTCCTTCATTGCGCGCAGCCAGGTGAGTTGACGCTTGGCGAGCTGGCGCGTCGCGGCGGTGCCTTGTTCGCGCAGCGTTGCGAGTCCGATGTTGCCGTCGAGATAGTCCCACGTCTGCCGGTAGCCAACGCAGCGCATTGACGGCATGTCCAGATCGAGCGCGTAATCGGCGCGCAGTTTGCGCAGTTCGCCAATCAATCCCAATTCGAGCATCGCCTCGAAACGTGCCGCGATGCGGTCGTGCAATTCGCTGCGCTCGCCGGGCAAAAGCGAAATCTTGATCGGTGTGTACGGGAAGTACACGTACTTGGGCTTCTTCAGGAGCTCGGACATCGGCTTATTGGTCACGAAATAGATTTCGAGCGCACGCTGCACGCGCTGCGAATCATTGGGCTCGAGGCGCGCGGCGGTTTCAGGATCGACGCGCGCAAGCTCCTTATGCACGCCGGGCCAGCCTTTTTCCTGCGCCATGGTGTCGATTACCATGCGGATCGCCGGATCGGCTTCGGGCAGCTCGGACAATCCTTCAAGCAGCGTTTTGAAATACATCATCGTGCCGCCGACCAGCAGCGGAATGTTGCCGCGCTCGGTGATTTCGCGCATCGCCGTCAGTGCGTCATCGCGAAAACGGGCAGCGGAATAGCTGTCATCCGGCTCGATAAGGTTGATCAGCTGGTGCGGCGCCGCTGCCAGCGTCGCGGCGTCCGGTTTTGCCGTACCGACGTCCATATGCCGATAGACCTGCGCTGAATCGACGCTGATAATCTCGCACGGCAGTTCGCGCACCAGATCGACCGCAACACCGGTTTTGCCGCTCGCCGTCGGTCCCATCAATAAAATGGCCGGCGGAAATTGCGGCTGCGGCATGCGCGACGCTGGCTTAATCGCCGCCGGTTTGCGCGTCCTTGTTCGCCTGACCGCTGGTTTGGCCGCCGTGCGCTGGCGCGCCACGCTAGCGGCCTCGCATGAACAATTTATCGAGCTCGGCGATGCTGATCTGGTGCCACGTCGGGCGCCCGTGGTTGCACTGGCCCGAGCGCTCGGTCGCTTCCATTTCGCGCAGCAGCGCGTTCATTTCAGCGACGGTCAAAAGCCGGTTCGCGCGCACCGCGGTATGGCAGGCCATCGTCGACAGCAATTCATTCTGGCTTTCAATCAGCACGCGGCTCGCGCCAAACTCGCGGATCTCGGTAAGCACATCGCGCGCGAGTTCGCCCGCGTCGGCGTCTTTCAACGCGACCGGCACGCCGCGCACGGCAAGCGCAGTTGGCGACAATGCGGCAATCTCGAAGCCAATTTTAGCTAACGTATCCGCGTGGTCTTCCGCGGTCGCGACGTCGATGCGCTCGGCATTGAAGACGACGGGAATCAGCAACGGCTGCATCGAAATGCGGTCGGCGTCGAGCTGGACTTTTAATTTCTCGTAAACAATGCGTTCGTGCGCCGCATGCATGTCGACGATGACGAGCCCGTGCTCGTTGCGCGCGAGGATGTAAATGCCGGCGAGCTGCGCGAGCGCGAAGCCGAGCGGCGGAATTTCCGTATCCGCATCCGCCGCAGGCGAGGGCCCGGTTTGCATCGGCCAGACCGGCGCTGGCGCCCCTGCCGTCGCCGCGCCGCGCCCGAACAGCGTTTCATAAGCGGCGTTCGATTGCGCGACGCCGAGCGGCATCCGGTGCTGAGTCGCGATGAAGCCCGGCAATTCAGCGCGCGGGGCGGCTTCCGGAATGACATCGGTCGCGCTGCCGGCAGCGCCCGCCAATGCGCGGCTTACGGCATGGAAGACGAATTGATGTACTGCCTGCGAATCGCGAAAACGCACTTCGCTCTTGGCGGGATGCACATTGACGTCGACGCGTGCCGGATCCAGTTCGAGCGACAGCACGAACGAAGGATGGCGATCGTGATGCAGCACGTCCTGGTACGCCTGGCGCAGCGCGTGAGCGAGCACCTTGTCGCGCACGAAACGGCCGTTGACCAGAAAGTACTGGGCGTCGCGGGTGCCGCGCGCGGCCGCGGGCGAGCCGATGAGCCCCGTCAATTTCGTGGCGCCGCTTTCCGCCTGCACTGCGATCGCAGCGCTGCCGAAATCCGCACCAAGCACCGCGGCGATGCGCTCTTCACGGCTGTGCGAGGGCAGATGCCATTGCGCGCGGCCATTGTGCTGAAGCTTGAACGCGACATCGGGACGCGCGAGCGCGACGCGCTTGAACGTTTCATCGCAGTGCGCATATTCGGTCGCTTCCGACTTCAGGAATTTGCGCCGCGCCGGCGTATTGAAGTAAAGATCGTGAATCTCGATGCTGGTGCCGGCTTCATGCGCCGCGGGCCTGGGTGCTGCGAGCGCGCCGCCCTCGACCGAAATCGCCCACGCGTGTTTTTCACTGCGCTGCCGGCTCGTCAGCGTGAGATGCGACACCGCGGCGATGCTCGCGAGCGCTTCGCCGCGAAAGCCGAGACTCGCGATGCGCTCGAGATCGTCGAGCGTTGAAATTTTGCTGGTCGCGTGCCGCGCCAACGCGAGCTCGAGCTCATGCCTGGCAATGCCGCTGCCGTCGTCGCTGACTTTGAGAAGCTTGGTGCCGCCGCTGGCGAGCGTGACGCCGATGTCATTGGCGCCTGCGTCGAGACTGTTTTCGAGGAGCTCTTTGAGCGCGGCGGCGGGCCGCTCGATGACTTCACCTGCGGCAATCTGATTGATCAGCAGGTCGGGCAATACTTGTATAGCCATGCGAAATTATAACTGGGGAAACACCTGAACAAGTCTCGAATACGGAGAAAGTGTACGCAGTGTTTCCTCTGCAGTGGGGGATATACAAGGGGGCGTAGCCCACTTGGTTCAGATAATTCCCTGGATTGATCGGCGCCAATTATTCCCGACCGGCGTCCAGCATCGCCTTGCTATAATCGGCCGCTGAGTTCAGTCGCAGCAAAGGGGATTTCATGCCGCAAGTCATAGGCGTTCCGAAAGAAACCGCCGCCGGTGAAAAGCGCGTTGCCACCGTGCCGGAAGTCGTCGAAAAACTGATCAAGCTCGGTTTCAAAGTCGCGGTCGAAACGGGTGCCGGCGACGCGGCTAATTTCAGCGACGATGCTTATCGCTCAGCTGGTGCAGAAATCGCGGCCGACGCCGCTAAGTTGTGGGCAAGCGCCGACATCGTGTTCAAGGTGCGCGGCCCCAGCCCCGACGAAGTGAAGCTGCTGCGCGAAGGCGGCACGCTCATTGCGTTCATCTGGCCGGCGCAAAATCCCGATCTCATGCAGCAGCTGGCGGCACGCAAGGCCACCGTGCTGGCCATCGATGCGCTGCCCCGCGTGCTGAGCCGCGCGCAGAAGATGGACGCTTTGACGTCGCAGGCCGGGGTTGGCGGCTATCGTGCCGTCATCGAAGCCGCCAACGCATTCGGCCGCTTTTTCAACGGCCAGATCACTGCCGCCGGCAAGGTGCCGCCGGCCAAGGTCTTCATCGCCGGCGCCGGCGTCGCCGGACTCGCGGCGATCGGTACTGCCGCTGGCCTGGGCGCCATCGTGCGCGCGAACGATACACGCGCCGAAGTCGCCGACCAGGTCGCGTCGCTGGGCGGCGAATTCGTCAAGGTCGATTACGAAGAAGAAGGTTCCGGCGGCGGCGGCTACGCCAAAGTCATGAGCGAAGGTTTCCAGCAGGCCCAGCGCGAGATGTACGCGAAACAGGCGCGCGAGGTCGACATCATCATCACGACCGCACTGATTCCGGGCAAGCCGGCGCCGAAACTGATCACCGCCGAAATGGTGAAGACCATGAAGCCCGGCAGCGTGATCGTCGACATGGCGGCCGAGCAGGGCGGCAACTGCGAACTGACCGAGCCCGGCAAAGCGGTCGTGAAGTACGGCGTGACCATCGTCGGCTACACCGACTTGGTCAGCCGGCTCGCCAAGCAGTCGTCGACGCTGTATTCGACCAACCTGTTCCGTCTGGCCGAGGAACTGTGCAAGACCAAGGACGGCGTCATCAACGTCAATATGGAAGACGACGCCATCCGCGGCCTGACAGTCATCAAGGACGGTGTGGTCACCTGGCCGGCACCGCCCATCAAGATGGCGGCGCCGACTGCAGCCAAGTCCGCCGCGGTCGCAGCGCCGCCCGCCAAAAAAGGCCACGGCCATGGCGGTGGCGCACCGATGGCTGCTGGCAAGCTCGCGATTATCGCCGCCTGCGCCGCAGTACTGTTCTGGTTTATCGGCATGAATGCGCCAGCGACCTTCCTCGGTCACTTCACGGTATTCGTCCTCGCATGCTTCGTCGGCTACATGGTCGTGTGGAACGTAACGCCGGCGCTGCATACGCCGCTCATGAGCGTGACCAATGCGATCAGCAGCATCATCGTGATCGGCGCGCTCGTGCAGATTGCGCCGCCGGTGCTGGCAGGCGCCGGGGTAGCGCGGCCGGATGAAATGATCCGGTGGCTCGCCGTCGCGGGTATCGCCTTGACGGCGATCAATATGTTCGGCGGTTTCGCCGTCACCCAGCGCATGCTGGCGATGTTCCGCAAATAAGCGAGAAGACCATGTCAGCCAGCTTAGTAACCGTTGCTTACATCGGCGCCACCATCCTCTTCATCCTGAGCCTGGGCGGCCTGTCCAATCCGGAAACATCGCGCCGCGGCAATCTCTACGGCATGGTCGGCATGACCATCGCAGTGCTCGCGACCGTCCTCGGGCCGCGTGTCACCACCGCCGGCATTCCGTGGATCATCGGCGCGATGGTCGTCGGCGCAAGCATCGGCCTCTATCTCGCGCGCAGCGTGCAGATGACGCAGATGCCGGAGCTCGTTGCGTTCATGCACAGCCTGGTCGGCCTCGCCGCGATGGTCGTCGGCTATGCCAGCTATTTCGATCCGACGTCGACGGCCGGATACTCGCCCGCCGAAAAAACGATTCATGAATTCGAAGTTTATATCGGTGTCTTCATCGGTGCGATAACGCTGTCGGGGTCGGTCATCGCATTTGGCAAGCTGTCCGGCAAAATCGGCGGCAAGCCGATGCTGTTGCCGGGCCGGCACTGGCTGAACCTCATCGGCCTGCTCGTCGTCATCTGGTTCGGCCGCGAGTTCCTGCATGCCGAGACCATCGACCAGGGCGTGACGCCGCTCATCGTGATGACGGTCATTGCGCTGCTCTTCGGCATCCATATGGTGATGGCAATCGGCGGCGCCGACATGCCGGTAGTGGTGTCGATGCTCAACAGTTATTCGGGTTGGGCCGCCGCGGCGACCGGCTTCATGTTATCGAACGATTTGTTGATCGTGATCGGTGCGCTCGTCGGTTCGAGCGGCGCGATTCTTTCGTACATCATGTGCCAGGCGATGAATCGCAATTTCATCAGCGTGATCGCCGGCGGCTTTGGCGGCGGCGCGCCGGCCGCTTCCGGCGGCGCAGCCGTCCCCGCCGGCGAAGTCGTTTCAATCAGCGCGGTGGAAACCGCCGATTTGTTGCGCGACGCCAAAAGCGTCGTGATCGTGCCCGGCTACGGCATGGCAGTTGCGCAGGCGCAGCACACCGTCAATGAAATCACCAAATATCTGCGCGCAAAAGGCGTCAACGTACGCTTCGGCATTCATCCCGTCGCGGGGCGTATGCCGGGACACATGAACGTGCTGCTCGCCGAAGCCAAGGTGCCGTACGACATCGTGATGGAAATGGACGAGATCAACGACGACTTTCCGAACACCGACGTCGCGATGGTCATCGGCGCCAACGACATCGTGAACCCGGCGGCGCAGGAAGATCCGGGGAGCCCGATCGCCGGCATGCCGGTGCTCGAAGTGTGGAAAGCCAAAACGTCGATCGTGATGAAGCGCAGCATGGCATCGGGCTATGCCGGGGTCGACAATCCGCTCTTCTACAAAGAGAACAACCGCATGTTGTTCGGCGACGCGAAGAAGATGCTCGACGAAGTGCTGGCGGCGCTGAAAGGCTGAACGGCGCGCAGCAAAAAAAGCCGCGCTCAGCGCGGCCTTTTTTTTGCCCGGAGTAAATCAGTCGAGCCGCACGTGCACCTGTTTCTGCACGTCGCGCCAGCGGGTGTCTTCATCCTGCAGAAATTTGAGGAACGCTTCCGGCTTGCCCGGCGCCGGGTCGAGCGTCAACGAAACAAAACGGTCTTTGATCTCCGGCGAATTGAGCGCCTTGTTGATTTCGCGGTTGAGCAGCGCGACGACGGTGGGCGGGGTGCCGGCAGGCGCAAAGACACCGTACCATTGGAACGAGACAAAATCCTTGACGCCGGCTTCCTGGAACGTCCCGATGCCGGGCAGCAGCGGATGGCGTTCGGCACTCGAAATCGCAATCGCTTTCAGGCGGCCGGACTTGAGAAACGGCATCGATGCCGGTACCGCGTTCATCACCAGCGGAATTTGTCCGGCGACTGCGTCGCTCAGCGAGGGCCCACCGCCCTTGTATGGCACATGGTTGAGCACGAGGCCGGTTTTGAGCCGCAGCCATTCGTAGAGCATGTGCGGCCCGCTCGCGAGCCCGCTCGAGCCCATGGCGAGTTTTTCGGTTTGCGCGCGCGGCATCGCGAGCAATTCTTTGAACGTCGACACGCTGAACGATGGATGCGCGCACAGCGCCTGCGGCGAGGTGGCGAGCAGGTTGATCGGCGCGAAATCCTTAATCGCATCGTAGGGCGGCTTCGCGTACACGAGCGCGTTGATCGTGTGCGGCGCGTCCGCCAGCAAAATCGTATAGCCGTCGGCCGGCGCGCGCGCCGCGATTTGCGTGCCGATGAGGCCGGTCGCACCCGGGCGATTGTCGATCACGAAAGTCTGGCCGAGCGCTTCATTCAACTTGACGGCGATTGCGCGACCCGTGATGTCCGAGCCGCCGCCGGGCGGGTAGGGCACGATGAAGCGCACCGACTTCGTCGGATATTGTTCCGCCGCGCTCACCGGCCCATGAATGCCCGCCGCTGCTACGCCTGCTATTGCCAGAATGCTCCATTGCTTGCGCATTGCGTTCTCCTTGTATGGCTTCTTAGAGTGCCTGACATAAGAACGCGCCGAAACGCGTCACGTTTTAATCGGAACCGTACACGATGCGCGCGCGCGGAATCTGTTTGAACACCATGTCGCCGTAATACGCGTGCGCGTTTTCGCCCGTGTTGTCGGTGTCGGTCATGATCGCAACCGCGGTGATGCGTCCGGGCTCTTCGCCAAATGCCCGCTTGAAGTCGGCGTAAATATCGCGCGATTCAGATTGCCACTGGCCGAGTTTCTCGCGCCCGCTTTCGGCGACAACCATTTTGATGCGCGACGTATGCGGATTGGCAATGACCGAATCTTTCGCCGCGCGGTTTTCCCAGATGTACATGAGCGTTGCGTACGGCAGTTGCTGGCCGGTGAACGCCCTGACTTGATCGAAAAACAAACGGTCGTCGAACGGCAGTTTCTCCATATCGCCGGCGAAACTGATGACGACCCGTACCGGCGAATCCTCGGTATTTTTCCTCGTGTTGTCGGCGCCCGGAATCAATTGCTCGACCTTCCAGCGCCATTGCAGCATCCGGTATTTTTCCGGATCGAGATCGAGCATATGCACGAGACCGGACGCCGACGACGAAGCGCGTGCGCGCACGACGGTCGAGCCGCCTTCGGGAACGAGCCGGTATTCGGTCGGTTTTTTGAACCGCGAGAGCGTCCACGGCTGCCAGCCGTCGGGCAAGCCATCGCCTGCACGGTTCGCGGAGAAGTTCGAAACGTAATTCAGCCTGACTGGCAGCGCTTCATCTGGCAGCGTGGCGCAGCCTTGCAGGGCGGCGATGAAGAGCGCTATAGCGGGCGACAGCAGATGCCGCAGGGGCGGAGCGGTGAACAAGACGGCGGCTAAGCTTTATAAGCGCTGAAGCCGCAAGCGTATCACGGGTTCTTGGCGATGCGGGCGCGAGCGAGCGGCGGATTTTGCGCGAAGTAACGGCGGATGCCGGCGACGATCGCTTCCGCCATTTCTTGCTGGTAGGCGCTGCTCTTGAGCTTGCGCTCTTCGTCCGGATTGCTGATGAACGCGGTCTCGACGAGGATCGACGGAATGTCCGGCGCCTTCAGCACCGCGAAGCCCGCCTGCTCGACCTCCGCCTTGTGCAGCGTGTTGATTTCACCGAGCTCGGTCAGCACGGCGCGCGCGAGCTTGAGACTGTCGTTGATCTGCGCGGTGAACGAGAGATCGGCGAGCGTCATTTTGAGATAGGGGTCGCCGACGTCGAGATTCACGCCGCCGATCAGGTCGGCATCGTTTTCTTTTTTGGCGAGCCACTTGGCGGCCGAACTGGTGGCGCCGCGCTCGGACAGCGCGAATACGGACGAGCCGCGCGCGTGCGGCTTGATGAACGCATCCGCATGAACCGAGACGAACAAGTCGGCGTACACCTTGCGCGCTTTTTCCACGCGATGGTGCAGTGGAATGAAGAAGTCGCCATCGCGCGTCAACACGCCGCGCATATTCGGCTCTCGGTCGATCATCGTTTTGAGCTTGCGTGCGATCGCCAGCGTCACGTCTTTTTCGTGCGAGCCGCTGCGGCCGCGCGCGCCCGGGTCTTCACCGCCATGTCCGGCGTCGATTGCAACGATGATGAGCCGCTGGCTGTCGGATTTGAGCAGCGGACGCGGTTTGTGCGGCTCGATATTCGCTTTTGCGGTGTTGCCGTCGGCCGGTTTCTGCTCGATGGTAACCGCGGGCAATGGCGGATTCGGCGCAGCGACAGGCGCCGGCGGAAATTCCGATTTATCGAGCAGCGCCAACAGCGGATCGGCGGCCTGCGCCGGATAAATATCGAGCACGAGGCGATTGCCGTATTCGGCGATCGGCTTCAACAGGAACACTTCAGGCTTCGCTTCGGTTTTCAGATCGAATACGAGCCGCACGGTGCCGGGCTTAAAGCGGCCGACGCGCACGGCTTTCACGTAAGGATCGTTAGCGCCGATCTTATTGGCGAGTTCCTGCAGCGCGGGCGTGACGGCAACGTCCTGCAAATCGAGTGCGAGGCGCTCCGGGTTTTTCAGCAGCAGCATTTCGTGCGTGATCGGCGACGACGCTTCGATCGTTATGCGCGTGTACTCAGGCGCAGGCCACACGCGCACCGATGTGATCGACGTGGCAGCATGGGCGCTGCCGGTTGCCATGAGCAGCGTGCACAGCAGTAAGTTGGAACGACTCAAACGGCGGCGGCGATGGGCGGCGCTGGCGGCCATCGCGGTGATTTTTAAGATCAGGTTTTGAGCCGCCTTAAACAATTGGTGCCAGCCTCCGTGTTCGCGTGGAGTGACAGCGCGCGTCCTTCGCCATCAACCTTCAGCTCGACCGCAACATCCGCTGCCGGCAACTTGCCGCCGGCATTTTCCGGCCACTCGATCAGGCACACCGCATCGCGATTAAAGTATTCGCGAAAGCCCGCGTCCACCCATTCGTCAGGGTATCGGAGCCGATAAAAATCAAAGTGATACAAGTATAAACTAGAAACCGTATAAGGTTCAACCAGCGTGTACGTCGGGCTTTTTATCCTTTCGGTGACGCCTAAAGCCTGCAAAAGGCCCCGCGCCAGTGTCGTCTTGCCGGCGCCGAGTTCTCCTTTGAGATAAACGACCATGCCCGGCTGCAGGCCGACAGCCAATTCAGCGCCGAACGCAGCGGTGTCCGCTTCGGTAATGAGACGACGTGTGATTTTCACGGCCGGATTATCATTCGGGGTTATGCAAACGGAACAACTCGCTTCGCCCGTCGATCTGGCCGAACTCGCGCAGCAAATTCGCACGTGGGGCGCCGACCTCGGCTTTCAGCAGATCGGCATCGCCGATGCGGATTTGAGCAGCGCCGAACCGCGGCTGCTCGAATGGTTGCGCGCGGGTTTTCATGGCGACATGGATTATATGGCAAAGCATGGCGTCAAACGCTCGCGGCCGGGCGACCTGGTGCCGGGCACTTTGCGCGTGATTGCCGCGCGGATGAATTACCTGCCGGAGCAGGCGAAGGAGAGCTGGTCGGTGATCAATTCACCGGATAAAGCGTACTTGTCGCGTTACGCGCTCGGCCGCGATTATCACAAGGTGCTGCGCCGGCGCCTGCAACAGCTGGCCGAACGCGTCGAAGCGGCAATCGGCAAGTTCAGTCATCGCGTGTTTACGGATAGTGCGCCGGTGATGGAAGTCGAGCTCGCCGGCAAGGCGGGCCTCGGCTGGCGCGGCAAACATACGCTGCTGCTCACGCGTGAAGCGGGCTCGTATTTTTTTCTGGGCGAAATCTACACCGACTTGCCGCTGCCGATCGATGCGGAAACCGGCAATCATTGCGGCAAATGCGAAAAATGCATCGACATCTGCCCGACGCGCGCGATCGTCGGGCCGTATCAACTCGATGCGCGCCGCTGCATCTCTTATCTGACGATCGAACATTTCGGCAGCATTCCGCTCGAACTGCGGCCGTTGATCGGCAACCGCGTCTACGGCTGCGACGATTGCCAGCTCGTGTGCCCGTGGAATAAATTCGCGCAGGCGAGCGGCGAAGCGGATTTCGCGGTGCGCAACGGTCTCGACGACGTGACGCTCGTCGACTTGTTTGCGTGGAGCGAAAACGATTTTCATACTCGTCTGCTCGGCAGCGCGATTCACCGCATCGGCTACGAGCGCTGGCTGCGCAATCTTGCGGTCGGGCTCGGCAATGCGCTGCGCGTTCTGCCGCCGGCGTCTGCAACCGCGAAAAACGTCGTTGCGGCTTTGCGCGCGCGGTGCGACCATGCGTCGGCGCTTGTGCGCGAGCACGTCGAGTGGGCGTTGCAGCAGCACGCCGCGACGGAACAAGCGTAAAAGGACAACATGAGCACGTTGACAGGCAAAGTTGCATTGATCACCGGCGCATCGCGCGGGATAGGCAAGGCTATCGCGCTCGAACTCGCCAGGGCCGGCGCCGCCGTCTATCTCGCTGCCGACAGCACGCGCGAAGAATTGTCCGCGGTTGCCGCCGAATGCCGTTCGCACAACGCATTCTGCCGCGCTGAGTTCGGCTTATTCGATCTCAGTAACGCCGACGACGTGCAGCACATGGTCGACGCCGCGATCTCGAGCCTCGGCCGCATCGACATCCTCGTCAAC
>JAQGMI010000176.1 GCA_028292435.1 Betaproteobacteria bacterium | reverse complement strand
GAACTCGCGGCGGTGGTCGAGTTTATCCATACCGCGACCCTGCTGCACGATGACGTCGTCGATGCGTCCGAATTGCGGCGCGGCAACCCAACCGCGAATGCGTTGTTTGGCAATGCCGCAAGCGTGCTGGTGGGCGACTTCGTCTACTCGCGCGCG
Source organism: Betaproteobacteria bacterium (assembly GCA_028292435.1). Classification (GTDB taxonomy): domain Bacteria; phylum Pseudomonadota; class Gammaproteobacteria; order Burkholderiales; family SG8-41; genus PALSA-1004. The sequence goes on along the minus strand of JAQGMI010000176.1, from coordinate 84,921 downwards.
TTTCAGATGATGGTCGAAGTCCAAAGCATGCGCGTCATGCAGGTGCTGGCCGATGCCACCAACGTGATCGCCGAGGGCGAAGTCCTGCAGCTGATGAATTGCCACAATACGGAGATCGACGAGCACGCCTATTTGCAGGTAATTCGCTATAAAACCGCCAAACTGTTCGAGGCGGCGACGCGACTCGGGGCATTACTCGGCGGCGCTGAGCCGGCGCTTGAAACCGTGATGGCTACCTATGGCATGCATCTCGGTACGGCATTCCAGCTGATCGACGACGTGCTCGATTACTCCGGCGACAACAAGGCCACGGGTAAAAACGTCGGTGACGATTTGGCCGAAGGAAAACCAACTTTGCCGCTGATTTATGCGATCAAGCACGGCAGCCCGGCGGAAGCCGCGCTGATCAGGAAAGCCATCGAGCACGGCGGTCTGGACGAACTCGAAAAGGTGATTGCTGCGATACAGCGCACCGGCGCGCTTGATTACACGCGCCGGCAGGCCGAGGCCGAGGCTCATGCGGCCGGCATGGCGCTGGAACACCTGCCAAATTCAAAGTACCGCGAAACTTTGCTACAATTGGCTCACTTTGCCGTTACACGCAATTATTAAGGGGCACTTAACCGTGCCCCTTGTGATTGGAGCGCAGCAAATCGGGGTGTAGCTCAGCCTGGTAGAGTACTGCGTTCGGGACGCAGGAGTCGGAGGTTCGAATCCTCTCACCCCGACCAATTCGGTCGTTTGACCATATGGGCTTCCATCACGTCAACCGACCGTGTTGGCAGCCTGGCAGCAAATTCCGCTTTCACGTGAGTAGCCCGAGACGTGACGGCTTGCCTCGACGGAGCAAGGCGCGTGATGCAAACTAGCGCCTTTACTTTTGAGCGGCGCGCATTCGCCGGATGAGCTTTGGGCAAACTGATTTTTCTGCTGCTGGCCGTCTTCGTCATCTGGGCGGTCGTCAAAAACTATTACAGGCAGAAAAACCGCGACCAGGCGCCGCGGACGCCTGCACCCGAAGACATGGTGCGTTGCATACATTGCGGCGTGCATCTGCCGCGCAGCGAGAGTCATGCAAGCGGCGGCAATTTCTTCTGCAGCGAAGATCATTTGCGGTTGCATCGTTAAGCATGCCCGTTCTGTCTTCCGCGATTGGAACCGCGGCCCCGAAGGTCGAGCTTGGCGCCGATACGGTGTCTGCCGTTCCGTCCGATTCGTACTGGCGGTCGCTCTTCCTGTTCAACGGCTATCGATTCATCGTTTCATTGCTGTTGCTGTCGGTTACCGCGATATTCGGGCGGCAGCTCACCTTCGGCTCGCTGGAATTCGAGCTGTTTGTGTATACGGCTGCCACGTATGTGATGTTCAGCCTGTTGTGTTTTCTGGCGATCGCCTCACGCCGGTTATTTCACGTTCAGCTCGGCATCCAGGTTGGCGCGGACATTATTTTCATCGTCGTCCTGATGTTTGCAAGCGGCGGCATTTCGAGCGGCCTCGGCCTCTTGCTGCTGTCCGGGTTGGCAGCGGCCGGACTTATCAGCCGCGGACGACTCACATTGTTTTATGCCGCGCTCGCGAGTATCGCGGTATTGATCGAGCAGACTTTTCAGGTCTGGTTATCCAACGCTCAAACGACGCAGTATGTACAAGCGGGTCTTCTCAGCATCGGTTACTTCACGACTGCCTGGGTTGCGCACACGTTGGCGAAATACCTGGTTGAAACGGAACAACTCGTCGCGCAGCGCGAAATTGACCTTGCGAGCATGTCTGAAGTCAGTCAGCTGGTCATCAAGGACATGCAGGATGGCGTGCTCGTGGTCGATGCGCAGGGTTTGATCCGGCAGCACAACGCACGCGCCGAGGAAATGCTCGGCAGCCTGCACGACGAACGACGCGAACGGCATCTGTCGGCGTATGCGCCGGCGCTCGCTTACCGGCTCCAGGAATGGCGCAAAAATCCGATCGTGGGATTCAACCCGTTGAGCACCGTCGTGCAGAACAACAAGATCAGCGCGCGCTTTGTTCCCGTGGGCCGCAGCCGCAACGTGGGCGCAGTGATCTTTCTCGAGGACATGACGCGCGTACAGGCACAGGCACGGCAATTGAAACTTGCAGCACTGGGCCGGCTAACGGCGAACATTGCGCACGAAGTCAGAAATCCGCTGTCGGCGATCAGCCACGCGACCGAACTGCTGCAGGAAGAGCCGGCGCTCAACGAGACGGTCGCGCGATTGCTCATGATCATTCACGACAACACCAAGCGGCTCGACCGCATGGTCAACGACGTGTTAAAGCTCAATCGCGGCGAGCGCGCGCACCGCGAAGTGTTTAGAGTCGGCGATTATCTGAAGACATTCGCGGAACAGTTTTGCCAGATTGAAAAAGTGCCGGCAACCGCGATTGCGCTCGAGCTCGCGGTCGATAGCGAGGTCACATTCGATCGCAGTCATTTGAACCAGGTCATGTGGAACCTTTGCCGCAACGCGTTGCGGCATTGTCGCGGCGGCCCGGGAAGTATCAGGATAGCGGTTGATTTGATTGGCCGCGGCGACATTGTAAAATTAGACGTGGTCGACGACGGGCCGGGTGTGCCGATAGCGCTGCGTAGTCAGTTATTCGAGCCGTTTTTTACGACGGTCAGCAGCGGTACAGGCCTCGGACTTTATATTGCACGTGAGGTATGCGAGGCAAACGATGCGAAACTCGAATTCATTGAAACGCCGGCCGGCGCGCAGTTTACGGTGATGTGCCAGAGGGGCGTGAAAGCCAATGCATAAAAGCCGGGTACTGATCGTCGATGACGAAGCAGATATTCGCGAGCTCCTGAGCCTCACGCTGCAGCGCATGGGGCTCGATACCGATTGCGCCGCCGGAGAATTTGAGGCGACCCAGTTGATGCAGAAACACGGCTACGACCTGTGCCTGACCGACATGCGGCTACCGGACGGCGACGGGCTGAAGCTGCTTGAGCACGTCGGCGAGCATTACGCGAGCACGCCGGTCGCCGTCATTACCGCGCACGGCAGCGCTGAAAACGCCGTTGCCGCGTTGAAGGCTGGCGCTTTCGACTATCTCGCCAAGCCGGTCTCGCTCAGTCAATTGCGCGCGCTCGTAAGATCCGCTTTAAAGCTGCCGCGCGCGGGCAATCAGCCGCCCAAGAAGAACGGCGATAAAGAATCAGACGCCGGTACGTTTCCTATTTTGCTCGGCGAATCTGCTCTCATGCAGCAAACGCGGCAGATGATCGACAAGCTTGCGCGAAGCCAGGCGCCGATTCATATCAGCGGCGAGTCGGGTTGCGGGAAGGAACTGGCGGCGCGGCTCATGCACCTGAAAGGGCCGCGCAGCGACGCCCCGTTCGTGCCGGTCAACTGCGGCGCGATCCCCGAAAACCTGATGGAAAGCGAATTCTTTGGCTACAAGAAAGGCGCTTTTACCGGGGCCGATCAGGATCGCGATGGCTTTTTCGAAGCGGCAAACGGCGGTACATTGTTTCTCGACGAGGTCGCCGATCTGCCGATCCAGATGCAGGTTAAGCTGCTGCGCGCGATCCAGGAGAAAAAGGTACGCAAGGTCGGCTCGACCGGCGAGGACAACGTCGATGTGCGCATCATCAGCGCGACGCATCGACATCTCGCCGACGCGGTTAAGGACGGCAAGTTTCGGCAGGACCTTTACTATCGCTTGAACGTGATCGAACTGCGCATGCCGGCGCTGCGCGAGATGCGTGATGACATTGCGGTACTCGCGGCCGAAATCTTGCGCAAATCCGGCGGCCAGGACAATAGCGGGAAAACGCCTGAGCTGTCGGCGGGCGCGGTCGCGGCGCTGCGCGAATATCAGTTTCCCGGCAATGTGCGGGAACTCGAGAACATACTCGAGCGCGCGATGGCATTGTGCGCCGGCGATCAAATCGAGGCCGGCGACCTGCAGTTAACGTCGGCCGCGCAGGGCGAGGCGCTGCCGGTCGATCGTTCGAGCCTGCCGCTGCAGGAGCATCTGGACAGCGTCGAGAAAGAAGCGATCCTGAAAGCGCTCGAGCAGACGCGCTTTAACCGGACTGCGGCGGCCAAGGTACTGGGCATTACGTTTCGCGCACTGCGCTACCGCATGGAGCGCCTCGGCATCAACTGACATGAAAACGGGCACGCATTGCCATCCATCCGGCCGGCCGCGTTGACTCTCGATCCGTCCGGCATCGCAGCGGACGTTCGCTTCATTGCTTCGCCCAACTTCGACGAGCGGCCGCCCGGCGCAAAAGTCGATCTGCTCGTGATCCACAACATCAGCCTGCCGCCTGGAGATTTTGGCGGGCCCGCCATCGTTGATCTATTCACCAACCGGCTGGATCCCGCCGCCCATCCTTATTACGCCGGCATCGCGCAGTTGCGCGTGTCGGCTCACTTCCTGGTCAGGCGCGACGGCGAAATTATTCAATTTGTGCCGTGCCGGCTGCGCGCGTGGCATGCCGGCGAATCCACCTGGTGCGGAAAAGGGCGCTGCAACGACTATTCCATCGGCATCGAAGTCGAAGGTGCCGACGACCAACCGTTTGCCGCTATCCAGTACGAACAACTCGCGCGCCTAACGCGCATGCTGCTGGCAAGTTATCCGGGGCTCGAGATCGTTGGCCATTCCGATATCGCGCCGGGGCGCAAAACAGACCCCGGCCCTTGTTTTGACTGGGTTCGTTACCGGAATCTGGCGCCATAATCCTGATTGTAACCGGGGACTCTCCGGCCGGTTTCGGAACGCATTTTTGCGCTTCCTATAGGGGGCCTTGAGCGCTCCTCCAAACGCGTGACATAAGTCGCGGGCTTAACCCGAGGGTCGCGGTAGAGCGCCTCCTGGCTCCCGTTCTGGCGCTCCTACTTAATCGGCGCAAACGTCGATTTGGCGCCGTTTCCTGTCCGTTTCCTGCTCATTTTTTGCTCACATTTTTCCCTGCTTGAACAATGTTGTCCGAAATCTTTTGCAAGTAATTACTAGGCGGTAAAAAAACTTTAATAAGGTATTGCACTCTGAAAATCTAGCCACTAGAATTAGTTCGAACTTCCAGTTTTAACACTATATATAGTGGTTTTAGGGGCTGCGTGCAGTCATCAGGTTGCACGGCGGAAAAAACTCAAAGAAATGAATGGTCAAGGAGAGAACCCATGCAGTTAGCCACCCCCACCCCAGCGCCTGATTCCGTAGCCAAATTTGCCGCTACGGAGGCCGCCTATCCGATGCAATCCCGCTATAGCGAATATAAGATCATTCGCCGCAATGGCGCCGTCGTGGGCTTCGAACCGTCGAAGATTTCGATCGCATTAACCAAAGCGTTTATCGCCGTAAACGGCGGCCAGGGTGCCGCGTCCGCGCGTGTGCGCGAAATGGTCACCAAGTTGACCGAACTCGTTGTCGCTGCATTGATGCGGCGCCAACCGAGCGGCGGCACTTTCCACATCGAAGACATTCAGGATCAGGCCGAGCTCGCACTGATGCGTTCAGGCGAGCACGAAGTTGCGCGCTCCTACGTGCTTTATCGCGAACAGCGCACGCAGGAGCGCATGAAGCAGCGCGAAGCGCAAGTTGCGGCAGTTGCCGCGCATCCGTCGATCAACGTTACCGACAATGGCAAAATTCGTCCGCTCGATCTCGCCAAGGTATCAGCCCTGGTGCAGGAATCGTGCGAAGGGCTCGGCCGCGCCGTGAACCCGGACGTCATCATGCAGGCGACGCTCAAGGACTTGTATGAGGGCGTGCCCGTCGATGAAGTGCGTAAATCGCTGATTCTGTCGGCGCGCGCGTTGATTGAAAAAGATCCCGCTTACAGCTATGTCACCGCGCGCTTGCTACTGCATACGCTGCGCCTGGAGACGATCGGCGAGGAATTGACGCAAGCCGACATGAAAATACGGTATGCGGAAGCCTTTCCGCTGCTCATCCAGAAAGGCATCGACGCGGAGCTTCTCGACGAGCGCATTGGCAACTATGACTTGAAGAGCCTCGGTGCGGCGCTCGACCCGAAGCGCGATTTCAAATTCGGCTATCTCGGACTGCAGATTCTGTACGACCGTTATTTTCTGCACGTGCAGGGCACACGCATTGAACTGCCGCAGACATTCTTCATGCGCGTTGCAATGGGTCTCGCCTTGAACGAACCCGAAGCGCAACGCGAAGCGCGCGCGATCGAGTTCTACAACGTGTTGTCCTCGTTCGACTTCATGAGTTCCACGCCGACGTTGTTCAACTCGGCGACGCGCCGCTCGCAGCTCGCGAGCTGCTACCTCACGACCGTAGCCGACGACCTCGACGGCATTTACGAAGCGATCAAGGAAAACGCGATGCTGCAGAAGTACGCGGGCGGCATTGGCAACGACTGGACCCCGGTGCGCGCGCTGGGCGCTCATATCAAGGGCACCAACGGCAAATCGCAGGGCGTCGTGCCGTTCCTTAAGGTCGTCAATGACACTGCAGTCGCCGTGAACCAAGGCGGCAAACGCAAGGGCGCGGTGTGTTCATACCTCGAGACATGGCATCTCGATATCGAAGAGTTTCTCGAACTGCGCAAGAACACCGGCGACGACCGCCGCCGCACGCACGATATGAACACCGCGAACTGGATTCCGGACCTCTTCATGAAGCGCGTGATGCAGAACGGCGAATGGACGTTGTTTTCGCCATCCGACGTGGTCGACCTGCATGATAAATTCGGCAAAGCATTCGAGCTGGCTTACCTCGACTACGAAGCGCGCGCCGCGAAGGGCGAGCTCAAGCTATTTAAGAAAATTCCGGCCGCGCAGCTGTGGCGGAAAATGCTGACCATGTTGTTCGAAACCGGACACCCGTGGATCACGTTCAAGGATCCGTGCAACATCCGTTCGCCGCAAAGGCACGTCGGTATCGTGCATAGCTCGAACCTGTGCACCGAAATCACGCTCAACACGAACGAAGATGAAATCGCGGTGTGCAACCTGGGCTCGGTCAACATGCCCGCGCACCTCGATGCGTCGACCGGTTGTCTCGACCTCGAGAAATTAAAACGCACCGTCGGCACTGCGATGCGGATGCTCGACAACGTGATTGATCTGAATTACTACTCGGTCAACAAAGCGCGCAATTCGAATTTCAAACACCGCCCGGTCGGCATCGGCATCATGGGGTTCCAGGACTGCCTGCACATGCTGCGTATTCCGTACGGTTCCACCGCCGCGGTTGAATTTTCGGACCGCTCGATGGAATCGATCGCCTACACCGCCTATGCGGCGTCCGCCGATCTGGCTGAAGAGCGCGGGCCGTATTCGACGTTCAAGGGCTCCCTGTGGGACCAAGGCGTGTTTCCGCATGAGTCATTAAAGCTGCTGTCGGAAGAGCGCGGCGGCTATGTCGAGGCCGATATGTCCGCGACGCTCGATTGGGACACGCTGCGTAAACGCGTCAAGCAGGTCGGCATGCGCAATTCCAACTGCATCGCCATTGCGCCGACGGCGACGATCGCCAACATCACCGGCCTTTCGCAGTGCATCGAGCCGACGTATCAAAACCTGTATGTGAAATCGAACCTGTCGGGTGAGTTCACGGTCGCGAATGAGTACCTCGTCGAAGACCTGAAGAAGCTCGGCCTGTGGGACGAAGTCATGATTTCGGACCTCAAGTATTTCGACGGCACGCTCGCCAAGATCGATCGCATTCCGCAGGAGATCCGCAGCCTGTACGCGACCGCATTTGAAGTCGAGCCGAAGTGGCTCGTCGAATGCGCCGCGCGCCGGCAGAAGTGGATCGACCAGTCGCAGTCGCTGAACATTTACATGGCAGGTGCGTCGGGCAAAAAACTCGACGAAACGTACAAGCTCGCATGGCTGCGCGGATTGAAGACGACGTACTACCTGCGCACGATGGGCGCGACCCACGTCGAGAAATCGACCGGCAAAACCGGCGCGCTCAATGCGGTAGCGACCGACGGCGGTATCGCTGCGGCGCCGGCGACCGACGCGCAGTTCTGCTCGATAGATAACCCCGAGTGCGAATCCTGCCAATAAGCAGCGGGCTACGAATACGTGAAAAGGTCAGACACAGAGCAACTAAAGCGGGCCCACCGACAAAACCACCAAAGGGCACGCGAGCTGTTGATCGTCGTCCACCCACAAAATCAATAAAGGAGCTTCAAGCATGTTGCAATTCGAAGAGAACACAATGCAAGGGGGTGGCCTGACGTCGGCAGGTATGCCGATGACGGGCGCAACACCGCAAGGCGCAACACTGCCGCACGACACCGCAACCGCATTGGCGGCGCTCGCGCCGGCCTCCGCGCCGAGTCAGATGCGCCGCGTCAACGTCGCCGACAAGCGCATCATCAACGGCCAGACCGACGTCAATCAGCTGGTGCCGTTCAAATACAAATGGGCCTGGGAAAAATATCTGTCGGCCTGCGCGAACCATTGGATGCCGCAGGAAATCCAGATGAGCCGCGACATCGCGTTGTGGAAAGACCCGAACGGACTGACCGAGGACGAGCGGCGTCTCGTCAAGCGCAATCTGGGCTTTTTCGTCACCGCCGATTCGCTGGCCGCGAATAATATCGTGCTGGGCACCTACCGCCATATCACGGCGCCGGAATGCCGCCAGTACCTGCTGCGCCAGGCGTTCGAAGAGGCCATCCACACGCATGCTTACCAATACATCGTCGAGAGCCTTGGCCTCGATGAAGGCGAAGTTTTCAATGCATATCACGAAGTGTCGTCGATCCGCGAAAAGGACGAGTTCCTGATCCCGTTCATCGACACGCTGACGAATCCGCAGTTCAAGACCGGCACGCAGGCGAACGATCAGGCGCTGTTGAAGAGCCTGATTGTGTTCGCGTGCGTGATGGAAGGCCTGTTCTTCTACGTCGGCTTCACCCAGATTTTGGCGCTCGGCCGCCAGAACAAGATGACCGGTGCTGCCGAGCAATACCAGTACATCCTGCGTGACGAGTCGATGCACTGCAATTTCGGCATCGACCTCATCAACACGATCAAGATGGAAAACCCCCACCTGTGGACGACCGAGTTTCGCGCCGAGATTCACGACATCATGCGCAAGGCAGTCGATCTCGAGTACCGCTATGCCGAAGACACGATGCCGCGCGGCGTGCTGGGCCTCAACGCGCCGATGTTCAAGGAGTATTTGCGCTACATCGCGAATCGCCGCTGCCAGCAGATCGGCCTCGACGTCATGTTCGAAGGCGCGACCAACCCGTTTCCGTGGATGTCGGAAATGATAGACCTCAAGAAGGAACGCAATTTCTTCGAAACACGTGTGATTGAATATCAAACGGGAGGCGCGCTCAGTTGGGATTAAGCTTGCTAGCGAAGAGATACCCTAGAAACAGACGCCGCATGCATACCATCACCGAATGTCGCGCCGAGGACAACTACACTTTGTGGTTGCGCTTCAATGACGGGCTGGAAGGCCACGTCTATCTTGGCGACCTCGTGCACACCGCGTATTTCCGGATGTTGTGCGACATCGACACGTTCAACCGGGTCGAAGTCGATCCGGTCGAGAACACGGTGACCTGGGAGGGCGGCATCAAGCTGGATCCGGAAAAGCTGTACCGCGATCTGGCCAGCAAAGCCCAGTCCGCTTTGCACTAGGGCAGGGCTGCCGTCGCCGCGGTGACCAACCGCGACGGTGTCAGCATCCGGCGCTGCGATCAGGCAAGCCGGCTCGTCGGTATCGGTAACACCCGGCACATGAGCGGCGCCGTGTGTTTTAATATTTAACAGGAGGCAGTGAATGGCTAAGTCGAAGAAGCGCAAACCAGCGAAGAAAAAGCCCGCAGCCAGGAAGGCAAAGCCGGTCAGGAAAGGCAAACCGTCGCCCGCCAGCCGTCGCGGCAAGCCTGCGGCAAAGAAAAAAGCCAAGCCGATCACGAAGAAGAAAGTCGCAAAAAAGAAACCGGCAGCCAGCAAGAAACCGGCAGCCAGAAAAGCCGTCGCGCGTAAACCGGCGCCAAGCAAGCCGGCCGCGCGTAAACCGGCGGCGCCCAGCAAGCCCGTCGCTGTAGCGACGCTGACTGCGCCGATCTCGATACCCGGCGCGTGGCCGTTTCCGATGGCGAATCGCTCGTAGCCTTCGACCTCTGTCCTGCCAGAAGGGCGCCTGACGGGCGCCCTTTTTGTTTGCCCCGAACGCGAAACAGGCGGGAGATATACTCAAAGCTGTCGCCACGCTCCGAGAACGTCATGCCCGCAATGAATCAATCGCACTTAACTTTAACGAATGCCGGCTGGACGACATTGCGCGCGCTCGCGGCTGTCGCCATGCTCGCAGGATGCGTCTATACCGGCACTGCCGCCGCCGCTATACCCGGCATCGTCATCCAGTCGCTCAAGGGCGAGTTTGACGATGTGAAAGAGCGATTGACGATGGCCATCGAAAACCGCGGCCTCGTGATCGACCACATATCGCATGTCGGCGCGATGCTCGACCGGACAGGCAAGGACATCGGCAGGAACCGGAAAATTTATCTGAACGCCGATGTGCTTCAATTTTGCAGCGCGGCGGTATCGCGCGCCACCATGGAAGCCGATCCGCGCAATCTGGTCTTTTGCCCGTACGCCATCGCGCTTTATGTATTGCCGGCCGAACCCGACCGCGTGTATCTCCTTTATCGCAAGCCGCTGGCCAACGCCGGCGCGAAGTCGATGAAGGCGCTGCGCGAAGTCGACCAGCTGCTCGATGGCATCATGCGCGAAACACTCAAGTAGGCGTTCAGAAAGGCACGTCATGGAACGCAAACGGCTCAACGCGAGCAACCTCCGGTCGGCGGGCTACGATGCGCGCAACCGCGTGCTTGAAATCGAATTCTCGAATGGCGGCATCAATCAATACGCGGGCGTATCGGAGGAGATCTACCGGCGGCTGATGAACGCGCCGTCGCCCGGCAGCTATTTCCGCGACGAGATTGAAGAAAGCTTTACCGCCAAACGGGTGCGCTGACCGTCGGCGTTCTTCCCGACTTATGGCTTGACCCTGACAGACGCGCTCAGTAGAGTAGCGCGGTCACAGGCGACTACAGCAAAAAAATCCATGCCTGACGTCGCGACTTCCCGGAGGAGACCATGAAAACGACCGCATTGATCGCCCGCATCGGGCTGACCGCAATATTGGCCGCGCTCGCGATGCCTGCATTGGCGCAAGGCGACGCGTGCAAATACCGCGGCGACCTTGACGCGCAGTATTGCGACGAAAACAAGGACCTCGTTGCTGACGCGCCGAAAGACACGAAGCGGCTCAAGACGCCGAATACGCTGGTCTTCACCTATACGCCGGTTGAAGATCCGGCCGTCTACGAGCAGGCGTTCAAGCCGTTCACCGACCATCTGGCGAGGTGCACGACCAAAAAAGTGGTGTTCTATCAGGTGCAGTCGAATGCCGCCGAAATCGAAGCCATGCGCTCGGGCCGCTTGCACGTCGGCGGCTTCTCGACCGGGCCGACGGCGTTTGCGGTGAACATCGCGGGCGCGGTGCCGTTCGCTGTCAAAGGCAACGAGAAGGAATTTCAGGGCTACAACCTGATCGTGATCGTCAAAAAAGACAGTCCGTTCCAGAAACTCGCGGATTTGAAGGGCAAGAAATTCGCGCACACGTCGCCGTCGTCAAACTCGGGCCATATGGCGCCGCTCGCGCTGTTCCCGCCGCTCGGATTGACGCCGGAAAAAGATTACAAGATTCTGTTTTCGGGTAAACACGATTCGTCCGTCATGGGTGTGAACTCGGGCGACTACGACGCGGCCGCCGTCGCCTCCGACGTGTTTCATCGCATGGGCACCCGCGGCCAGATCAAGGAAGACGACTTCCGCGTCATCTATCGCAGCCAGAAGTTTCCAACCTCGTCGTTTTCGTATGCGCACGACCTCGAGCCGAAATTTCGCGACCAGATGCTGAAATGTTTTTACGACTATCGCTTCACGCCGGAAATGCAAAAGACGTTCGACGGCGCCGACCGCTTTGTGCCGGTCACTTACCTGAAGGAGTGGGAAGTCGTGCGCAAAGTGGCCGAAGGTTCGGGCGAAGCGTTCAACCGCGCCGCGTATGAAAAAGAATCGGCGCGCGAAGAAGCCGCACGCAAAAAAGCCGCTGAGGAAAAAGCAGCGGCCAAAAAGTAGTCAGCGATGGACGATGCCGCGCCAAGAGTCCCTAACATGGTGAAACACGCGTGCGTTGCAGCCAGAATTGGTGAGGGCAAGGCGCCCGGTGAAGGCAATAGTCGTTCTATTGCCAAGACGCGCAACGCGGCCATCGCCAATTCTGGCTGCAACCCTTCGGGCTGGCACGAGTTTTGGCCCATGGCGTTGTCGAAAGGTCCCTTGCTTAGAATGACTAAGCCGCAGGACTTTCTTCTAGGCCTGAGCCAAAATCGTGACAGCGCATCGCGCGTTTCATCATGTTAGGGACTCTGTGCATCAAGTCTCTCAGCAAAGAGTACACGCGCGGCAAACCGGTGCTGCGCGACATCAGCCTCGATTTCACGACGCGCGGCTTTACCGCCGTCATCGGTCCGTCCGGCACCGGCAAAAGCACGCTGATTCGCTGCATCAACCGGCTGGTCGAGCCGACCGCCGGTCAAATCCTGTTTCAGGGCCGCGATCTGGTCAAACTCTCAGGCCTCGAGCTGCGCGAAGCTCGGCGCGGCATCGGCATGGTGTTCCAGGAATATAACCTCGTCGAACGCCTGACCGTGATGGAAAACCTGTTGAGCGGGCGGCTGGGCTATGTCACGCCGCTCAAGGCGTGGCTGCGAAAATTTCCGCAATCCGACATCGAGGATGCCTTTGAGCTTTTGAACGTCGTCGGCTTGTCCGGTTTCGCCAACCAGCGCGCCGACAGTCTGTCCGGCGGCCAGCGTCAGCGTGTCGGCATCGCGCGTGCCGTCATGCAGCATCCCAAATTAGTGCTCGCCGACGAGCCGACATCGTCGCTCGATCCCAAGACGTCGGTTGAGATCATGTCGCTGATGCGCGATCTCGGCACCGCGCGGCAAATGCCGATCATCGTCAACATGCACGACGTTGAGCTCGCGAAGCGCTACGCCGACCGCATCATTGGCATGTCCGAAGGGCGCGTAGTCTACGACGGCCCGCCGGCCGGGCTCAGCGACTCGCACCTCAAAACGATCTACGGCGGGGCGGACTGGCTCAACACATGAGTGCCGCGACCACCCGCATCGCCTTTCCGCCGAACTGGTGGTCGCGCGCCGGGTGGTTGCTGCTCGCCGCGTATGTCGCCTATGCGTGCTCGCGGCTCGACTTTACGTGGGCGCGTTTCATGATTGGGCTGGACAATGGCGCGCGCTTTATCGGCCGCATGTTGCCGCCTAATTTCTCGCGCTGGGAAATCCTGCTTAAGGGCCTGACGGAAAGCATCGAGATCGCGGTGCTCGCGTCCGCGCTCGGCATCCTCATCTCGCTGCCGATCGGGCTTTTCGCCGCGCGCAACCTGATGCCGCCGTGGGTGACCTGGCCGTCGCGGCTGCTGATAGCACTGTGCCGTTCCTTTCATCCGGTGATCGTGGCCATCGTCTTCGTCAAGGCGCTCGGCTTTGGCGCGCTGTCCGGTATCGCCGCGCTCACGGTCGCGTCCATCGGCTTCATCGGCAAGCTGTTCGCCGATGCAATCGAGGAGATTTCATTGAAGCAGGTCGAGGCTGTGCGCGCGACGGGTGCGCCGTTCATGAACGTGATTACCTACGGCGTGCTGCCGCAGGTGTTCGGGCGCTTCATCGGGTTTGCGACCTATCAGCTCGATTCGAACCTGCGCAATTCGACCATGGTCGGCATTGTCGGCGCCGGCGGCATCGGCGGCGCGCTGTTCGCCGCTTTTCAGCGCTTCGATTACGACTTCGTGTGCGCGATGCTGCTGTCGATTATCTTCCTGATTTTCGTCGGCGAACTGCTCGCAGCACGCGTGCGCGCGGTCTTTGTCGAGCGTGGCCGCGTCGATGAAGAATAAGCAATGACGGCCGCCGCGCTCGAAGCAAAGACCTGGCAGCGCTTTACGCCCGCCCAGCGCATTGCACGCTTCGCCGTCTATCTCGCCATGGTGCTCGCGATTGTGGTGTCGATCCAGACGGTCGAGGTAATTCCGGAGTTCATGCTCGATGCGCCCGAGCAGATGGCCGATCTTTTGAAGCGCATGTGGCCGGTCGCTTTCGCGTACTACCCGAAAGGCGTCCACGAGGCGCTGATGGAAACGCTGCACATTGCGACGCTCGGCACCATCCTTGCGGTCATCATGGCTTTCCCGATCGGGATCCTGGCGGCGCGCAACCTGACGCCGAGCCGTACGTTGAATTTCATCGCGCGGCTTTTGCTGGTGTCGAGCCGCTCGGTCAATTCGCTGGTGTGGGCGCTGTTGTTCGTCGCGGTGTTTGGTCCGGGCGCGCTCGCCGGCACGCTCGCGATCGCATTCCGCTCGATCGGATTCATCGGCAAATTGGCCGGCGAGGCAATCGAAGAGGCGAACAAGGGCACCATCGAAGCGCTCAACGCGGTCGGCGCGCCGTGGTTTTCGGTGCTTACACAGGGCTACTGGCCCCAGATCCAGCCCGCGTTCTGGTCGGTCGTGCTGTTTCGCTGGGACATTAACGTGCGCGAATCGGCGGTGCTCGGTCTGGTCGGCGCCGGCGGAATCGGCATGGCGCTCGACACCGCGATGAACCTCTTTCAGTGGGATCGCGTTGCGATGGTGCTGGTCGCGATCTTCGCCGTCGTCATCATCGCCGAAATCGCGGTGACGGCCATTCGCAAGCGGATTCTTTAAGATCGAGCGCGCGCGACGCTATTCGTACAGCGGGCCCTGCACTTTGCCGCGGAAGACGCGGTGCGCGAAGACGGTGTAGCCCAGCAGAAACGGCAACACGATCGCCACGCCGGTGAGCACCATCTTGAGCGCGGACGGATGCGATGCGGCCTGCCACAGCGTGATGCGGTCGATGACGACGTAGGGGAAGATGCTGTACGCGAGTCCCGCGAACGCGAGCGCGAAAATAAAAATTGCGCCGGCGAATGCAGTCCAATCGGGGGCTACGGCATTTTTTCGCAGTAGTCCCGTCGCCCGCCATACGAAGGCGCCTGCAGCGAGCGTTGCCAATGGCATCAATGCAAGCCACCACGTGCGCGGCAACCACGAGCCTGGCGTTGCAAACCATTTTCCCTGCACTGTCGCGCTCACCAGCGGCGTGGCGACGCTCACCAGCACGATCCCGAGCGCAACCCACGCAAGTCCCCACCGCGTCCATGCGAGTGCTTTTGCCTGCAGCCCGCCCTGTGTTTTCATGACGAGCCAGGTCGCGCCCATTAATACATAGCCGCCGCACAATGCGGCGCCCGTGAACAGCGCGAAAATAAAATAACCGAATCCCGACTCGAAGCCCGTGACATAACGGCCGAGCATGAAGCCCTGCGCAAACGATGCGAGAAAAGAGCCGAGCCAGAACAGCCAGTTCCATAAATCGCGCTGCCAGCCGTCGGCTTTCACGCGGAACTCAAAGGCGACGCCGCGAAACATCAGGCCGACCAGCATCACCGTTGCCGGTAGATAGAGCGCGGCGAGAATTTCGCCGTGAGCGAGCGGAAACGCGACCAGCAGAATGCCGACGCCGAGCACGAGCCAGGTTTCATTCGCATCCCAGAACGGGCCGATCGAGGCGACCATCAGTTCCTGCTCTTGCGCGCTCGCCGCCGGCATGAGCATGCCGATGCCGAGATCGTAGCCGTCGAGTACGACGTACAGCAGCACCGCCGCACCCATCAGTACCGCAAAGACGAGGGCGAGGTCCTGGGTCATGCTTGAGCGCCTTTGCCCGCGAGGTGTGTGAGCACTACGATAAATGCGAGCAGCATCGCCGAATACGTGATGACGTATGCGGTGAGACTCGATCCGAGCAGCGGCCCCGACGCGCGGCCGACCGCGTCTGCTGTCCTGAGGATTCCGGTCACAATCCACGGCTGGCGCCCGATCTCGGCGACGAGCCAGCCGGCGACGGTGGCAACCCAGCCTGAAAAAGTGGAGCCTGCCAATGTCCACAACAACCAGCGCGGCGGCAGAGCGCCGCGGCGCGTGCGCCACACGCCGGTCCACGCGATGATGAACATCAGCACGCCGACGCCAACCATCACTCGAAACGCAAAAAATACCGGCGCGACCGGCGGCGTATCGGGCGCAAACTCGGCAAGTCCCTTCACTTCGCCGTCGGCATCGTGGCGCAAAATAACGCTCGCGAGCTTCGGGATCTCAATCGCATAGTCGTTGCTGTGCGTGTCCTCATTCGGCACCGCAAACAGCACGAGCGGAGCACCACGCTCGGTTTTCCACAGCGCTTCAACTGCGGCGATCTTGGCCGGCTGGTGCTCGAGCGTGTTCAAGCCATGCTGGTCGCCGACGAAAATCTGCACCGGCGCGAGGATGGCGGCGAGCACGAGCCCGGTGCGCAAGGTGCTGCGAGCAGAGGCGTCGCCTGGCGCGCGTAACAAGCGCCACGCCGACAGCCCGCTGATGAAAAAAGCGGAGGTGAGGCCCGACGCGAGCAGCATGTGGGTGAAGCGATAAGGCAGCGACGGGTTGAAAATCACCTGCCACCAGTCGCCTGCAATCAGCGCGCCGCCGTCCATCATGTGCCCGCTGGGTGTCTGCATCCACGCATTCAAAGCGATGATCCAGAAGGCCGACAGGGTGGTGCCCAGCGCAACCATCACGGCGGAAAAAATATGTACCCACGACGGCACGCGCCGCATGCCGAACAGCATGACGCCGAGAAAAGTGCTTTCAAGAAAAAATGCAAACAGCACTTCATATGCAAGCAGCGGTCCCGCGATGTTGCCGACCTTCAGCATGTAGCCGGGCCAGTTGGTGCCAAACTGAAACGACATCGTAAGGCCCGTGACGACACCCATCGCGAACGCCAGCGCGAAGATCTTCGTCCACAAGTTGTAGGTCGCAAGCCACGCCGCGTCGTTGGTGCGCGCGTATTGCACGCGGAAGAATACGAGAATCCAGCCGAGCGCGATCGTCAGGCTCGGAAACAGGATATGAAAACCGATGTTCAGCCCGAACTGCGCGCGCGCGAGCAGCAAAAGATCAGGGTTGTCCATCTGCCTACTATACGTCAGGCCGCAAGCGGTATTGCCAAAAAATTTACCGCCGCCGATGAGTGCCGATGGTCGCGAAACTGTTCGCTGATAAAATTTACAAAACGACCGGACCAGTCAGCATTATTCGCCGAAACGAACGCCAACTACTCGTCGACGGTTAATGCAGTTTCGTCTTAGCGGCTTTTCCAGACATCCGCAAAAGCGTTGAGCGCCTGATCGACTTCCTGGTCGCCGATATGCCGATGGGTCACGAAGCGCAGATCCCACGTCGCGCACGGGCTGACGCGCACGCCGCGCGCCTTCAGGGTCTCCGACCACTCGGCCGCTTTGCGCTCGCTTGCGTGCACGGACACGCGCACGAGATTCGTTTCCACCTGTTTCGGATCAACGATCCTGGCGTCGATTTTGTGCAGGCCTTCAGCAAGGCGCTTGGCGGCGCGATGGTCTTCGGTGAGGCGGGCGACCATGTTGTCGAGCGCGACGATGCCCGCTGCAGCGAGCGGGCCAGCCTGGCGCATATTGCCGCCGACCATGCGGCGAAAGCCGCGCGCGCGTTCGATAAAGTCTTCGCTGCCGCACAGCACCGAGCCGACCGGCGCCGAGAGACCTTTGGAAACGCAGAAGCACACGCTGTCGCAATGCCGCGCGACTTCGCTCGCGGATGCGCCGAGCGCCGCGGCGGCGTTAAACAGGCGCGCGCCGTCAACGTGAACGGGCACATCATTCGCGCGCGCCATTTCGTAAACGGTTTTCATGTACGCGAGCGGCAATACTGCGCCGCCCGAGCGGTTGTGAGTGTTTTCCATCCAGATAAGTCCGGTGCCCATCTGGTTGCGCCGCGTCGGCCGGACTTTTTCGCGCAACGCGTCGAGTTCCATCACGCCGCGACTGCCGGGAATGCTTCGATAGAAAAGGCCGGCGAGCGCGGCGATGCCGCCCAATTCCGAGCTCAATGTGTGCGAGCCTTCCTCAAGCAATACTTCACCGCCGCGCTGCGCATGCGCAAGCATGGCGACGAGATTCGTCATGGTGCCACTCGGCATGAAAGCGCCGGCGTCTTTGCCGGTTTTTTCCGCCGCCAGCGCTTCGAGTTTTTGGACCGTCGGATCGCCGTCGCGCGAATCGTCGCCATAGGTCGCTTCCTGCATGGCGGCGAGCATGGCTTCGGTCGGGCGGGTGACGGTGTCGCTGCGAAGATCGATCATGGGTTCTCTCAATCGTTATTGGTGATTTAAATTTATCTTGCAGTCAGCAGCAGGTCGGCTACTTCCTCAAAACCCGCGCCGCCTGGCGCGCGCGTCACGTACGCAGGTTCGGCGGCAAGCCGTCCGGCGAAAGCCCTGATATTGGCGACGCCGACCGCGTGCGGAAAATACGCAAACATTGGCGCGTCGTTCGGCGAGTCGCCGACGAATATGAAGTCGTTTTTTTGCGCGTCGAGATCGATGTCGAAACAGTCGTGCATGAGCCGACGCGCCATCGACAGCTTGTCGTAGTCGCCAAACCAGCCGTTCACATGGATCGAGCTCACCTTCGCGGTCAGGCCCGCCGCCTGCATCAGGCTTACGATCTTATCGACTGCCGCCGGCGACAGTGCCGGCACATCCTCGCAATAGTCGATCGCGAGATCGGCGACGCGATAGTGCTGGTCGCTCGCCATCGCGCAGCCGGGCACTTCCTTCAAGATGCGGTCGCGGACGACAGCCAGTTTTTCGCGGTTGGCGGCAAGCGTCGCATCGTCGTACACATAGCGGCGGCGCATGGTGCGTGCCGCACGGTCGTAGCGAAAATAGAAAGCGCCGTTCTCGCCGACTATCGCATCGACCGGCCACATGCGGGCGATGTGATCGCACCAGCCCGCGGGCCGTCCGGTGATCGGCACGACGAGCAGGCCGGCGCCCTGCAGACGCTCGAGCGCGGCATAGGCCGCGGCGGTGAGGCGCCCCTCGGTGGTAAGAGTGTCGTCGATGTCGCAGAGCACGCCGCGAATGCGCACGAGCGCGGGATGCGTAAATTCGGCGAGCGGTTTCATCAATAGCATTCTTCTTCGCCGGCCGGCTGCACCGGCCGCGGCACGAAATCGAATCGCCCGGGTATCTCGGCGGCGGTGATCGGCGAAATCGTTTCAAGGTTGCCGCGGTGAGCGAACGCGATGTTGGCGGCGACGCCCGACTGCAATTGCTCGATTGCCCCTGCGATGTTCTCTTCGCTCAGAGGTCCGCCGCTGACGTCAGTAAACCCGGCCAGCAGGCGCTCCAGATCGCGATCGTCGACGAGCCCGATGCCGTGTTCGCTCTGGATGAGCACAACGCCGGCCTCATCGATCCACGCGCCGTTGATCTCAGTGACCATGCGCTTCGTGTGAGTCTCCATGCGTTGCAGCGCGCCGGGCTCCCACGTCAGGCGGTAAACGTACGGCGTGTAATCGAGCGAGATGAACACGCGCTGCGGCCCGTTCTGAAAAAACCAGCGCCCTTTGTCGTCGTGTTCATAATTGCGCCCGATGAACTCCGAGACGATCGGGTTCGAGATGCGCTCGCCTTTGATGAGCCAGTTGCCGCGGCGGTCCAGAGACAGCCAACCGTAGACGGCTGGCACGTTCGGCCATTTGGCCATGCCTTGCTTGACTATCTCGTCCATGACGGCACTGACAAAATTGGCCGCAGATAACTGCGGATCAAGCAGCTCTAGTGCAAATGCCGGTTACGCGGATGCGGCTGTATGGAGGGGGCGGCGACTGCCGGCTCTTCGGCCTGCGGACGGCGTTTCCATTCGTCGTCGAACATTTGATTGACGAGGTTCGCGACCTGATCGACGCGCGTTTTGTCGAAATGCGGCGACAACAGCGCGGCGAGATCCTCTTCGACGCACTGACGACGAATTTCATGAATCGATTCGGCGCTCGGCCCGATGAAAATCTGCTGAAATTCTTCTTTGCCGCTGTCGTGATACGACGTGAGCGTAATTTCGGACGCGTATTCGGTGAGCGGACCTAATGCCTGAAAAGCTTCGTTCAACCGCGCCTGAAAACTGCGGCCGACTTCGCCCGTCCAGCACATGTCGAGCGCCTGCTCTTTGACGTCGAAGCGTATGCCTTGCTCTTCGCGCTCAAGACTTTGCACTTTTTCGATTGAGTCGACTTCCAGATAGTCGAGCCACGGCCGCAGTGCATCTTCGACCTGACTCTGATGCACGCCTTTGCACAGGAAGGCGGTGCCGTGAACATGAACTTCCATGTGCATTTTGAGCTCGGGATCCATAAGAATCGCCCTTGAAAGATTGCCGCTGAGGGCGGGCACCCAGCATAGCACAAGGTCCCGCGTGGACGGAATGCTAGCTGATGCGCAACAGTTCGAGTTCACTGAGTATCGATTGCATCTCGGCGCGTTCGCGCGCGAGCCGTTCGTGCAGATTTTTCCCATCGAGATACAGCGGCGACCAAAAACCGCGTTCAATCGCGGTGCGCCATGTGTCGCTGGCTGTCGCGCTCGCCATTGCCTGGTTCCAGAACGAAATTTCGGGCGCGGCGAGTCCGCTTGCGCCATCGGCGCCGCGCCATACGCTCAGCGCGCAGTCGATTCCCTGTTCAAGCCACGTCGGCGCCTGCGCATAGCAACCGCCGAGCCGCGTCGATGCGGCCACTGCAAGCGCGCGCATCGTGCCGGCGGTGAGTTCGGGGACGGCGCTTGCCGCGCTGATAACCGCGAGATCCGTGCCGCCCGCCATTACATTGTCGATTGCATCGCGCGCGGAATCGAAAGCAAACACTTTGAGCGCGCGCGTATTGCCGCCGGCTTGCGCTGTGACTTTCGCCAGCGCGACGTGATTGGGATTGCCGAGCGAAGTGGCGACAGCCGCGTTCACCGAACCCGCGTCGACGCGCAAGCGGTCGATCAGTGATGCGCCGCCTGTTATCGTCGAATCGGCGCGCACCACAAACGACAGATACTCATCGTGCAGTATGGCGAGCGGCGTGTAGCTGTCGTGGTCGAATGCAGACAGGCCCGTCAGGTAATCGGTCGTGACGTTGGGAGAAGTAATCACCAGGACGTGCGGGTCGCCCGGATGCCGATCGAGGTGCTTCCAGATTTTGCGGCTTGCATCGCCCGGCATGTTGATGACTTTAACCGGCACGTCGAGTGCGCCGGTTGATTCAAGCGCCGTCGCCAATGCGCGCGCCGTGCGGTCCAGGCCTGCACCCCGCGGCGTGCCGGCGATGATTTGAATTTCACGCTGCGGTTGCCATGCGCTCGTCGTGCCTGCGTTCATAGTGGATGCTCGAAGCGAAGGCTGCTTTATAGCACGCCTTTCGGCTATCATCTGCGGCGGTCCCGGCCCTGGAGGAAATGGTTTTGCAGCGCAAAGATCTCGGTATCGCAGTCATCGGCTCCGGCCGCATCGGCACCTTGCGCGCGGTGATGGCCGCCGCGCATCCGGCGGTTAAATTTCTCGCGGTGTCGGATCGCGATCCGGCGCGTGCGGAAAAACTCGCGGCCAGAACCGGCGCGCAGTTTCATACGTCAGACAATCTGGCGGCGATTTCACGCCCCGAGGTGAACGCCGTAATCGTCTCGACCATCGAGCTCGAGCATTCGCTGCCGGTGCTGCAGGCGCTCGAACTCGGCAAGGCGGTGCTCGTCGAGAAGCCGCTGGCGCTGGGTCTTGCCGAAGCCGACAAGCTCATTGCGGCTGTCGGCAAATACCAAGGCGATCTGCGCGTCGGTTTCAGCCGCCGCTATAAGGATCGCTATCTGCTCGCGAAAGAACAGATATTGCAGGGGCGGCTCGGCCGCGTGACCAGCGGTGCCGCGCGCGTTTACAACTCACGCTCGCAGGCGGCGCAAACGTTGAAGCGCCTGCCGGAAAACAGCTCGGTGTCGGGGCTTACTTATTACATCGACGTGATGAACTGGCTGCTCGCCGGCAACCCGGCGGTCGAAGTGTTCGCGCGCGGGCAGGGCGGCATATTGAGAGACACCGGCTTCAATACGAACGACGTCACCTGGGCGATCGTCACTTTTGCCGACGGCGCCGTCGTGAATTACGGCGTCTGCTACGCGCTGCCGCAACATTATCCGTCGCTCGGCCACGCGGCACGCGTGGAAGTTATCGGCACCGAGGGCGTGATGATTCTCGACGACGATCACACCGATCAGATCATGTACAGCAACGTCGGCGTCCCGCACGTCTACATCCCGGATCACAGCGTGAATATGGTTTTCCTCGGCAGCGGTACGCCCGGCGACTGGGCGCTCGGCGAATTGCAGGGACCGGTCGCGTCCGAATCGCGCGCATGGCTCGACTACCTGTCGACCGGGCGCGAATGCGTGCTTGCAACGCCAGACGATGCGCGCCGCGCGCTCGAAATCTCGCTCGCGATCGAAGCTTCATTGAGTAGTGGGGCGCCGGTCCGGCTACCGCTTAAAGCATAAATTCCATTTGTAATCGCCGATGAAAACCAGAATTGCAGTTGTCTCAATATTTTTTTCCTCGACGTTCGTCTTGAGCGCCGCGATGCCCTATGACGCGTGCGCGCAGTGGAAACCCGAAAAGAACGTCGAAATTATCATTGGCTCCAGTCCCGGTGGCGGGCAGGACAAGACCGGTCGCGTATTGCAGCACTTGCTGCAGGACAAGCGATTGATCGACGTTGCTGCGAGCGTCGTCAACAAGCCGGGCGGGGGCGGTGCACTCGCGTGGAACTATCTGAACCAGCACGCAGGTGACGGCCACTATCTCGAAATCGGCACGACGACGCTGCTCACGAACCAGATCATCGGCCGCAGCGCGATTGGCTATACCGACATCGCGCCCGTAACGATGCTGCTCAGCGAGTCGGTTGCATTCTCGGTTCGCGCGGACTCGCCGTTTAAAAGCGGCAAGGACGTCCTCGAGCGGCTGAAGAAGGACGCCGGTTCCGTCAGCGTCTCAATTGGCAGCACGGTCGGCGGGCCGAATCACATCGCGCTCGCGCTGATCACGAAAGCGGTTGGTGGCGACGTCAAGCGCTTGAAGACGGTGGTCTTCCAGGGCGGCGGCGACGCGATCATCGCGCTGCTCGGCGGCCACATCGATCTCATCGCTTCGGCCGCCAACAACGTCGTGCCGCATCTCGCCGCCGGCAAACTGCGTGTGATCGGTGTCACTTCACCGCAGCGGCTACCCGGCGCGCTGGCCAGCTCACCGACATGGAAAGAGCAGGGCGTCGACGTTGAAATCACCAACTGGCGGATGGTGGCCGGGCCCAAAGGCATGACGGCGCCGCAAATTGCGTACTGGGAACAGGCATTTGCACGGCTCGCGCAAACCGACGAGTGGAAAAAGGAACTTGAGCAAAACCTGTTCGAGAACACTTATATGAACAGCGCGGACAGCAAAAAATATCTGAAGTCGCAATACGACCAGTTCAAAGGCGCGCTGACCGAGGTCGGACTGGCGAAGTGATCGGCCGGTGTCCGCGGTCCGGGTCGCACGCCGTCGATTCGGTTACTTGATCAGCCCTAATTCCCTGAACACGGCTGCACCCGCGCGCACTGCACCGTTCGCCGCGGGAAATCCGCAATAGACAGTCGCATGATGAAAGACGCCCATGATTTCTTCGGGCGTCGCGCCGTTGTTGAGCGCGCCAAGAATATGGCCTTTCAGTTCGTCGTCCTTGCCGAGCGCGGTAATCATCGCGAGCGTGACCAGGCTTCTGATTTTAAGCGGCAGGTCTTTGCGCGACCAGAACGCGCCCCACGCATACTCGGTCACGAATTGCTGCTGCTGCATCGAAAATTTGTCAGTGTAAGCATGCCGTTTCGCGAGATGCTTTTTGCCCATGACCTTGGTGCGCGTGGCGAGGCCTTTTTTATACAGTGCGCTTTTCATTGCTGCTCTCCCGTGGATTGAATCGTGATGCGTGCACATCAGGCACGCATTGTCGCGACGGAAACCTGCAGCGCTGCTAGCTGGCTGCGGGCTTCGCGTGCTCGGCCGGCATGAACAGCACCAGCATGTTTGCCAATACAATGATGCCGGCGAGGAAGTAGAACGCTTTGTAGATGTCGAAATTATCGGCAATCATGCCGAAAATCGCCGGCGAAATGGCGGCGCCCAATGAAGTGAACCCGAATTGCAGACCGACACCCGCGCCGGCAAGGTTCTTCGGCACCGACTCCACCGCCCACGCCTGCAGCACCGCGCGCATCGCGTAAAGAAAGAAGCCGACCAGCGCGACGAACACCACGAACCACATGCTCTTGCCGGCGAGCGCCATGCCGACGATCATTGCGCCGGACAACAGCATGCTCGACATGATCACTTGCTTGCGGCCGAGCTTGTCGGAGAGATGGCCGCCGACGGGCGCCGCGATGAAGCCGGCAATCTGCAGCACGGTCAGGCACACGCCGACCGCGAACGGCGAGTAATTGAGTTCATAAGCGAGATAAACCGGCAGGAAGGTCAGCAATCCTGCCTGCGTCATTGTGCGCATGCCCGAGCTGCCGGCGATCAGCATCAGCGAACGGTTCTTGAGCAGCCCGGCGTAATCGCGCAAATACTGTTTGACGCCTTGCGCGCCGGCGCCGGCATTGATCGCAAGCTCGTCTTTCGATTTATTCATCGAGAACGCGCCGAGCAGGAGCAGGATCAGCGCCGACATTGCGAGCCCCGGTATGACGTTGATGACGACGACCGTCCGCCAGCTGAACCAGCCGAGCAGCAAGCCGATCACGAAAGGCGCAATCGCTTCGCCGACATTGCCGCCCATGCCATGAAATGACAGCACGAGCCCGCGCCGCTCCGGGTATCGGTAAGCGAGCGTTGGAATCGCGGCCGGATGCCACAGGTTATTGCCGATGCCGACGAGCGTCACGCAGATCAGCAGCATCCAGAAGCTGTGCGTGAGGCTCATCAGCGCATACGGGAAGCCGACCCAGAACAGCGAGGTCGCCATCAGATAGCCTTTTTTGCCGATCATGTCGACGATCATGCCGCCGGGAATATTCGAGATTGCGCCGGCCAGATGCTGCACCGTCATGATGAGGCCGATTTCGGTGTACGAGAGGCCGAATTCCTTGCCGATCAGCGGCAGCAAAATATAAAAAGTGGCGGTGTACCAGTGCGTGAGGCCGTGGCCGGCGGAGATCAGCCACACGTCTTTGGACGACTGCGTGAGCC
Source organism: Betaproteobacteria bacterium (assembly GCA_028292435.1). Classification (GTDB taxonomy): domain Bacteria; phylum Pseudomonadota; class Gammaproteobacteria; order Burkholderiales; family SG8-41; genus PALSA-1004. The sequence goes on along the minus strand of JAQGMI010000176.1, from coordinate 59,641 downwards.
GGTTTGCGGCTGCGGTGACGGTATTCATAAGAGGCGCCATCATAGCATCGCAGCGCGCGTCCCAGCTATGACCGGGTTGCGGCTTTGCAGTAACATAGCGGCTTTTTTCCGCGGCGGTTCGCGCGGAATTTCGACGGGCCCGCATGCGCACCGACCTTGCACGCTTTTTTAATCCGCGCTCGATCGCCATCATCGGCGCGTCGCAGGATACGGTGTCGATCAGCGGTCAGCCGTTAAAGCATCTGCTCTCGCACAAATATCCGGGCGAACTATATCCGGTGAATCCCAAATATCCGGAAGTGCTTGGCGTCAAATGCTATCCGTCGCTTGCGGCATTGCCGAAGGCGCCGGACCTGGCGCTGGTGCTCGTCAACGCGTCACGCGTGGCGGATGCGTTGCGTCAATGCGGCAAGCTCGGCGTGCCGTACGCCATCGTGTTCAGCTCCGGGTTTTCCGAGACCGGCGGCAAGGGCATCGCGATGCAGCGCGAACTCGCCGAGATCGCGGCTGAATTCAATATCGGCATCATCGGTCCGAACTGCCAGGGCATGATCAATCCGGCCGGCCGCGTGTATGCAGGTTTCGGCTCGATCTTCGGCGCCGATTACGAACCCGGGCGCATCAGCATGGTGTCGCAGAGCGGCGGCTTCGGCTTCTCGGTCATGAACCTGGCCGCGCTCGACGGCGGCCTGCATTTTCGCCAGATGGTGACGACCGGCAATGAAATCGGCGTGAGCTCGCTCGACTTCATCAATTACTTTATCGACGACGAGCATACCGACATCATCGCGTGCTACATCGAAGGCCTTAAAGACGCGAATCGACTGATCAGCATCGGCAACCGCGCGCTCGAAAAAAAGAAGCCCATTTTTGCGTGGAAAGTCGGCAACACCGAGCAGGGGCAGAAGGCGGCCGCATCGCATACCGCCAACCTCGGCGGTGCGATGGCTTTGTACAAAGCGGCGTTTCATCAATCCGGCATCATCCAGGTCGACGATATCCAGGATGTGATCGATTACAGCCGCGCTTTTCAGTGCGGCAAGCTGCCGGCGGGCAATCGCGTCGCGATCATCACCATATCCGGCGGCGCAGGCATCTTGATGACAGACGAATGCGTGGCGCGCGGCATGCAGGTGCCGCAGGTGACCGCCGCGACGACGGACAAGCTGCGTGACATCGTGCCGTCGTTCGGCTCGCTCGTGAATCCGATCGACGTGACCGCGGCGATATTCAGCGATCTGACGATGATCAGCCGCACGCTGAATGCGGTGCTCGACGACCCGAACGTCGATTCGATCGCCATGATCAATGCGTCGCTGATGGGCGATCTCGCGGCGAGCGTGGCGCGCGAAATCGTCGCCGTCGCGAAACACAGCAAGAAGCCGATATTTCTCACTTGGAGCGCGCGCGATTCGGTCGCAACCGAAGCCTATGCGATGCTCGATGCGGAGAAAATTCCGCACTACAAGTCGCCGGTTCGGTGCGGACGCGCGCTGTCGGCGCTCTCTTATTATTCGCAAGCTTTACGTCGTGCAGATGCATCCCGCACGGTGCCGGTGCCCTTAATCACGAGCACCGACGCGCGCGACATGCTCGCCGGTAAAACGGATGACATCACCGAGTTTGCCGCGAAGCAGGTGCTCGCCCGCTACGGCATCGGCGTTACGATCGAAGAACTTGCAACCAGCCGCGAGCAGGCGGTCGCGCACGCGAAGCGCATCGGTTATCCGGTTGTATTGAAAGTCCAGTCGCCCGATATCCCGCACAAGACCGAAGCGAAAGCCGTCCGTTTGGGTCTCGCATCCGATGCAGATGTCGCGGACGCCTACGATGAAATCGTGCGCAATGCCAAAGCGTACAAACGCGATGCGCGCGTCGACGGCGTGCTCGTGCAGGAGATGGTGACGGGCGGCATCGAAGCGATTCTCGGCGTGACCAACGATCCGCTATTCGGGCCGGCCGTCATGTTCGGGCTCGGCGGCATCTTTGCCGAGGTGTTGAAGGATGTTGCATTCCGCATCGCGCCGGTGAGCAAAGCCGGCGCGCTCGAGATGATTGCCGAAATCAAAGGCTACGCCGTGCTGACCGGCGTGCGCGGCGCCGCGCACGCCGACATCGATGCGCTCGCCGATGCTATCGTGCGGTTGTCGGCGCTCGCGATCGATCTCAAAGACCGCGTCGCCGAACTCGATATCAATCCGCTGTTCGTGTTGCCGAAGGGCAAAGGCGTCAAGGCAGGCGATGCCTTGATCAAACCTTTATCGGCGGTAGACCCCGCACAAGGATAGAACCCATGCAAACCCCCGCTGAAGTGCAGGCACTGTGCGACGAGGTTCGCCGCTTCCTGGTCAAGGAAGTCGATTCGCGCTCGCGCTGGATCGAGGAGAACGACGCGATCCCGGACGATCTCATGCAAAAGACGCGCGAGCTCGGGCTGTTCGGGCTGACGATTCCCGAAGAGTACGGCGGAATCGGGCTCAACCTCGCGGGCAAGTGCGCGATCGAAGAAGTCATGGGTTCGACGAATTACGGTTTTGCGACGCTGATCGGCAATCACACCGGCATCAGCACGACCGGCATCACCGCGCTCGGCAATGAGGCGCAGAAGAAACAATATTTGCCGCGCATGGCGACCGGCGAGTGGGTCGGTTGCTTCGCGCTCACCGAGCCCGAAGCCGGTTCCGATCCGGCGGCGATGCGCACGACGGCGGTGAAGAAGGGCGATCGCTATATTCTTAACGGTGAAAAGATTTACATCACCAACGCGCCGGTCGCGAACGTGTTCACGGTGATGGCGGTGACCGACAAGAGCAAAGGGGTGAAGGGCATCTCGGCGTTCATTCTCGAACGCGGATTCAAGGGGCTGTCGGTCGGCAAGAACGAATTGAAGATGGGCATGCACGGCTGCACGACGGCGCCGGTCATCCTGCAGGATTGCGAAGTGCCGGCGGAAAACCTGCTCGGCGCCGAGGGCATGGGCTATGTGCAGGCATTGAAAACGCTGACGGCCGGGCGCGTCACCGTCGCGGCGCGTTGCTGCGGCATGATGGACAAATTGATCAGCCGCAGCGCCGACTACATGAAAGTTCGCAGCCAGGGCGGCCATAAGCTCGCCGAATACCAGGGGCTGCAGTGGATGCTCGCCGATATGGCGGTGCAGCGCGACGCGGCGCGCCTGCTGACCCGGCGCGGCATCGACACGCTGATGAGCGGCGAGCGCGGCACGCTCGAAGCGGCGATGGCGAAACTCTATGCAACCGAAGCGCTCGGCAAAGTCGTCGACGCTGCGGTGCAGATTCACGGCGGCATGGGGTATATGCGCGAAGCCGGCATCGAGACCACGTTCCGCGACGCGCGCATCGTGCGCATTTACGAAGGCACTTCTGAAATTCAGCGCAACATAATTGCAGGGCAGATTCTCAAAGACAATTAAGGTCAAAGGCAGCTTATAAAAAAGCTATTACCGCAAAGGACGCGAAGGAAGGCAAAACCAAAGAAAAGTGATTTGTCTTCGGTTTTCCTTCGCGTCCTTTGCGTCCTTGGCGGTTCAAGATTTCGTTTTGTCAGCGGTTCAAAGTGAGGCAAATAAATGGCGACAGTTAAAGAACTAATGAGTCTAGAAGGCCGCGTCAGCGTCGTTACCGGCGGCGCTACGGGCCTTGGCCTGCAGATGGCGCACGCACTCGCCGAAGCGGGCTCGCATATCGTCATTTGCTCGCGCAAGCTCGAGAACTGCGAGACGGCCGCGCATCAAATTGAAAAGACAGGCGTCAAAGCGCTTGCTGTCGGCTGTGACGTGACGAAACCCGACCAGGTCGAAGCGCTGAAAGAGGCGGCGATGAAAAAATTCGGCCGCGTCGACGTACTCGTCAACAACGCGGGCCGTGCATGGGTGGCGCCGCCTGAAGAGATGCCGCTCGAGCGCTGGCAGCAGGTGCTCGATCTCAATATCACCGCGCCGTTCCTGTGCTCGCAAGTACTCGGCCGCGAAATGATCCGTGCCAAGCGCGGCAAGATCATCAATATCGCGTCGATCGCCGGACTCGTCGGCCGCAACCCGAAAGCTTATAACTCGATTGCGTACGGCACGAGTAAGGGCGCGCTCGTCAATTTCACGCGCGACCTCGCGGTGAAGTGGGCGCAGCACAACATCCAGGTCAATGCGATTTGTCCCGGCTTTTTCGTCACGCCAATCAACGAAAAGATGTTCGTCAAGAATTCGGAGTCGATATTGCGCGAAATTCCGCTCGCGCGCACCGGCGGCGACGACGACTTGAAAGGCATTGCGGTATTGCTCGCTTCGGACGCTTCGAACTTCATGACCGGCGCCGTGATACCGGTCGATGGCGGCTCAACGGCCTGGTAGCGGTTCTTGTCCGGCTTAGCGGCTGTCGGCTTTACGCAACGGCCGCTGCGCAATTTCCCTGCGCACGAATTCCGCAAATTATGCGCGCGTTTTGCCGAATCACGGGCACAGGCCCGCCTGTAAGGCAGTGCAGCGGCCGGTAAACCGTGAGTGGAGAGCGGCGCGGACGCGACTGAATCGTGCATGCTGTTGTCCTTGCCCGCCTCGATGAATGCGCCGTTGTCGCAGCACGCGCGATCCGCATTGCCTTTGTGCGCTCTGGTACAAACTGCAGGGGACGGCCACTATATAATCGCGCCGTCCGCCCGGTTACAACTGATACATAACGTTACAATACGGCGCGTCGTTTCCACTATGATAACCGCCTGAATTGCAGTCAGCTGCAATGGCATTCAAAAAAAGAGAAACGCTCAATGCGATTTTTAAAATGGTTGGCATTACAGTGGAAATGGCTGTTGATTGTCGTCGTCGTCCTCGCAGTCGGCGGCTATGTCATCTACTCGCGACAGCCCGAGGGCGCGCAGCCGGCGGCTAAGGGGCAAGGCAAAAAGGGCCGCGATGCGGCCTCGCGCGTGATGCCGGTAGTCGCCCAGCCGGCGGTGAAGAAAGACATCAACGTCTACCTGACCGGTCTCGGGACCGTGACGCCGCTGAAAACCGTTACCGTACGGAGCCGCGTTGAGGGTCAACTCATGCGCGTGCTGTTTCGCGAAGGGCAAGTCGTCAAAGAGGGAGAGTTACTCGCGGAAGTCGATCCGCGCCCTTTTCAGGCGGCACTGACCCAGGCTGAAGGCCAGATGGAACGCGACCAGGCGCTGCTCGCCAACGCGCGCATCGATGTCGAGCGGTATCGCACGCTGCTCACCCAGGATTCGATCGCAAAGCAGCAAGTCGATACCCAGGAGGCGCTGGTGCGGCAGTACGCGGGTTCAGTCACGATCAATAAAGGTATCGTCGATAACGCGCGTCTGCAGCTCGCGTACTCGAAAGTCGCCGCGCCGATCGCAGGCCGGCTTGGCCTGCGTCAGGTCGACGTCGGCAATATCGTGCGCTCGAGCGACACCAACGGACTCGTTGTGATAACGCAATTGCAGCCGATTACCGTGATCTACACGATTCCGCAGGACAGTCTCCAAGTGGTGTTAAAGCGCATACAGTCGGGCGAGCGCGTCCAGGTCGAGGCGTTCGACCGCGACCAGAAAACGAAACTCGCGACGGGCGTCTTGCTGACCGTCGATAACCAGATCGATCCCGCGACCGGTACGGTCAAGCTGAAAGCGCAGTTTCCAAACGACGACTCGAGCCTGTTTCCCAACCAGTTCGTGAACGTGCGCATGCTGATCGACACGCGCCGCGATGTGACGACGGTGCCGAGCGCGGCGTTGCAGCGCGGCACGCGCGGATTGTTCGTGTATGTCGTCAAGGACGATCTCACCGTGACTTTGCGCGATGTCAAAACGGGGCAGACCGAAAACGATGCGACGATCGTCGAATCCGGCGTCGAACCCGGCGAACGGATCGTGGTCGATGGCATGGACCGCCTGCGCGAAGGCGCGAAAGTTGAACTGCCGACCCGGGATCCCGCGGCAGCGGGCAAGGGCGGCGACGGGTCGGGCCGCAAGGGCGGCGGACGCCGCAAAGGCGGCGATGCAAGCGGCGGCACGCAAAGTGGTGCAAATCCAGAGGGCGGCAAGCCGGGCGGAACCGAACCGGCGAGCGGCGACAAAAGCGCGCCCGCCGACAAGGGGCCGGCGGCGGACAAACCGAAAGCCGACAAGGCCGCGGGCACCGATGCGGCAACCGAAAAAGCGGGCGGTGAAAGAAGCGAGGCCGCGCGCGAGGCGTGGAAGAAACGCGGCGGCAAGCGAGGCGAAAGTCCGGCCCAGTAATCAGCGCGGCTAAAGCATGAATCCCTCTCGCCTGTTCATCCTGCGCCCCGTTGCGACCTCATTGCTGATGGTCGCAATTCTGCTGTCGGGCGCATTTGCCTATCGCCAACTGCCGCTGTCGGCACTGCCCGAAGTCGACTACCCGACCATTCAGATCGTCACGTTCTATCCCGGCGCGAGTCCGGACGTGATGACCTCGTCGGTGACGGCGCCGCTCGAGCGCCAGTTCGGGCAGATGCCCGGCTTGAAACAAATGTCGTCGACGAGTTCAGGCGGCGCGTCGGTCATCACGCTGCAATTCAATCTCGAACTGAGCCTCGACATTGCCGAGCAGGAAGTGCAGGCCGCAATCAATGCCGGTTCGAACCTGCTGCCGGCCGACTTGCCGGCGCCGCCTGTGTACAGCAAGGTCAACCCGGCCGACACGCCCATTCTCACGCTCGGCGTGACATCGCAGACCCTGCAGTTGCCGCAAGTGCAGAACCTCGTCGACACGCGTCTGGCGCAAAAGATTTCGCAAGTCACCGGCGTCGGTCTCGTGACCTTGAGCGGTGGCCAGCGCCCGGCCGTGCGCGTGCAGGTCAATCCCAAAGCGTTGACCTCGAACGGGCTTAACCTCGAGGACGTGCGCACCGGCCTCGCCGCATCGAATGTAAACCAGGCCAAGGGCAGCTTTGACGGGCCGCAGCGCGCCTACACGATCGACGCCAACGATCAACTGCGCTCGGCCGCCGAATACAGCCGTATCGTGGTCGCTTACAAGAACGGCGCGCCGATTTATCTCTCCGACGTTGCCGACGTCATCGAAGACGCCGAAAACGTGCGGCTCGCGGCGTGGATGAATGACGTGCCGGCGGTCATCATCAATATCCAGCGCCAGCCCGGTGCCAACGTGATCGAAGTCGTCGACCGCGTGAAAGCGCTGCTGCCGCAATTGCAGGGTGCGCTGCCGGCGTCAATCGACATCGCGCTCCTGACCGACCGCACGACGACCATCCGCGCGTCGGTCAAGGACGTGCAGTTCGAGCTGCTGCTTGCGGTTGCGCTCGTCGTGATGGTGATTTTTCTGTTCCTGCGCAATTTCGCCGCAACGGTCATTCCAAGCATCGCCGTGCCGCTGTCATTGATCGGCACGTTCGGCGTCATGTATCTCGCCGGCTTCAGTATCAACAACCTGACTTTGATGGCGTTGACGATTGCGACCGGCTTCGTGGTCGACGACGCGATCGTGATGATCGAGAACATTTCGCGCTATATCGAGAAGGGCGAGGATCCGATGGCCGCCGCGTTGAAAGGCGCGGAGCAAATCGGCTTTACGATTATTTCGCTGACGTTTTCGTTGATCGCGGTGCTGATCCCGCTGCTCTTCATGGGCGACGTGGTCGGGCGGCTCTTCCGCGAATTCGCGATCACGCTCGCGGTATCGATCCTGATCTCGGCGGTCGTGTCGCTGACGCTGACGCCGATGATGTGCGCGCGCCTCCTGCGCCACACGCCGGAAGAGCAGCAGAGCAAATTTTATCGCACGAGCCAGCGCTGGTTCGACAGCGTGATCGAGCGTTATGGCGTCATGCTGACCTGGGTGCTCGAGCGGCAGACGCTGACGCTGTTGATTGCACTCGGCACGCTGGTGCTTGCCGCGGTGCTTTACATTTTTATTCCGAAAGGATTCTTTCCGGTGCAGGACACCGGCGTGATCCAGGGTATTTCCGAGGCGCCGCAATCGATTTCGTTTGCGGCGATGGCCGAGCGGCAGCAAAAACTCGCGAGCATCGTGCTCGAGGATCCGGCGGTGGTGAGTCTTTCGTCGTTCATCGGCGTCGACGGCACCAACACAACGCTCAACAGCGGCCGCCTGCTGATCAATCTGAAGCCGCACTCGCAGCGGCCGGGCGTCACTGCGGTGATCGAGCGCCTGAAAGCGACGCTTGCCGACCACGAAGGCATCACGCTGTATATGCAGCCGGTGCAGGACCTGACGATCGAAGACCGCGTAAGCCGCACGCAGTATCAGTTCACGCTCGACACGGCGAACCCCGACGAACTCGTTCGGTGGACTCGCCGCGTGGTCGAAGGTATGACCAAGCTGCCGCAGGTGATCGACGTCGCCAGCGATCTTCAGGACAACGGTTTGCAGGCCTTCCTGCAGATCGACCGCGACACCGCCGGGCGGCTCGGCGTCACCACCGCGGCGATCGATAACGTGCTCTACAACGCGTTCGGCCAGCGCCTGGTGTCTACCATTTTCACGCAATCGAACCAGTATCGAGTCGTGCTCGAAGTGATGCCGGAATTTCGCAAGGGTCCGGCTGCCTTGCGCGACCTGTACGTGCCGAGCACCACCGGTATGCAGGTGCCGTTGAGCACGGTGACGCAACTGGTCGAAAGGCCGGCGGCGCTCGCGGTGAATCACCAGGGCCAGTTCCCGTCGGCGACCATTTCGTTCAATCTCGCGCGCGGCGCTTCGCTCGGCGACGCCGTGAAGGCCATTGAAGCACTGCAAAAAGAAGTCGGCGTGCCGGTGAGCGTGCGCACGACTTTTCAGGGCGCCGCGTCGGCTTTCCGCGCGTCGCTCGGCAACACGCTGCTGCTGATCCTGGCCGCGGTGATCACGATGTACATCGTGCTCGGCGTGCTGTACGAAAGCTATATCCACCCGGTCACGATTTTGTCGACGCTGCCCTCGGCCGGCGTCGGCGCGCTGCTCGCGCTCATCGTCGCGCGCACTGATCTCGGCATCATCGGCATCATCGGCATCATCCTCTTGATCGGCATCGTCAAGAAAAACGCCATCATGATGATCGACTTTGCGCTCGACGCCGAGCGAGTCGAGGGCAAGCCGCCGCGTGAGGCCATTTATCAGGCGTGCCTGCTGCGCTTCCGCCCGATCCTGATGACAACGATGTCGGCGCTGCTCGGTGCGCTGCCGCTGATGCTCGGCGGCGGCGTCGGCTCCGAACTGCGCCATCCGCTCGGCATCACCATGGTCGGCGGCCTGATTGTGAGTCAGCTCTTGACGCTGTTTACAACGCCGGTCATCTATCTGTGGTTCGACCGGGTCGCCCGGCGCATGAATAAACGCCTGTCACACCCGTCGACCGGCGAAGCGGAAACCGAACGGTCATGAACATCTCGGAACCATTTGTCCGGCGCAAGGTTGCGACCACGCTGCTGACGATTGGTCTCGCGCTTGCCGGCATCGTGGCTTTCAGGCTGCTGCCCGTGTCGCCGTTGCCGCAAGTGGACTTCCCGACGATCTCGGTTGGCGTGTCGCTTCCGGGCGCAAGTCCGGAAACGATGGCGGCGACGGTCGCGACACCGCTCGAGCGCGCATTGGGGCGTATCGCCGGCGTAACCGAAATCACGTCATCAAGTTCGCTTGGCAGCTCGCGCATCACGCTGCAATTTGAACTGAGCCGCGACATCGACGGCGCGGCGCGCGACGTGCAGGCGGCGATCAACGCAGCGCGTGGCTCGCTGCCGACCGGGCTGCCGAGCAACCCGACGTATCGCAAGGTGAACCCGGCCGACGCGCCGGTGATGATTATTTCGCTGACCTCCGATAAGCTGGATCGCGGCCAGATGTACGACGCCGCATCGACCATCCTGGCGCAGAAATTATCGCAAGTCGCGGGCATCGGGCAGGTGACGGTCGGCGGCAGTTCGCTGCCGGCGGTGCGCGTCGAGTTGAATCCGACCGCGCTCAACAAATACGCGATTGGCCTGGACGAGGTGCGCACCGCGATTAACGCCACGAATGCGAACCGGCCGAAGGGCACGGTCGAAGACGGCGAACGGCAATGGCAGATTTACGCCAATGATCAGGCCAAGACCGCGAAAGAGTACTTGCCGATGATCGTGGCCTACCGCAACGGCGCCGCCGTACGCCTGGCGGACGTGGGCGATGTAGTCGATTCGGTGCAGGATCTGCGCAATGCCGGCATCTCAAACGGAAAACCGGCGGTGCTCGTCATTCTGTATCGCCAGCCCGGCGCCAATATCATCGAGACCGCCGATCGCGTGCGCGAGGTATTACCCCAGCTCGCGGCATCGATCCCGCAGGCAATCGACGTCCAGGTCGTGCTCGAGCGCACGACGACCATCCGCGCGAGCCTGCGCGACGTCGAGCGCACGCTCATCATCTCGATGATTCTCGTCATCATCGTCGTGTTCATTTTCCTGCGCGACTGGCGCGTGACGCTGATCCCGAGCGTCGCCGTGCCGGTATCGCTGATCGGCACCTTCGGCGCGATGTACCTGTGCGGCTTCAGCCTGAACAACCTGTCGCTGATGGCGCTGACGATCGCCACCGGCTTCGTCGTCGACGATGCGATCGTGGTGCTTGAAAACGTGTCGCGTTATATCGAAAAAGGCCTGCCGCCGTACGAGGCCGCGCTGGCCGGGGTGCGCGAAGTCGGCTTCACCGTGCTGTCGATGAGCGTGTCGCTGATCGCGGTCTTCATCCCGATCCTGCTGATGGGCGGTATCGTCGGCCGCCTGTTCCGCGAATTTGCCGTGACCTTGTCGGTCGCGATTTTAATCTCGCTCGTGTTGTCGCTGACGACGACGCCCATGATGTGCGCGCGCCTGCTCAAGCCGAAGGCCGAGGGCGATCATGGCCGGCTGTATCATGCGAGCGAGCGCGTGTTCACGTGGATTCTTTCCGGCTACGAAAAGTCGCTGGGCTGGGCGCTGCGTCATCCGCGCTTCATCGTTTCGCTGCTGCTTGCGACGGTGTGCCTCAACGTTTATCTCTACGTCATCATTCCGAAAGGTTTCTTCCCGCAGCAGGACACCGGCCGTCTGACGGGCAACATCCAGGCCGACCAGAGCATTTCATTTCAGGCGATGCGCCAGAAGCTCGCGGATTTCATCGACATCGTGCAGGCCGATCCGGCGGTCGATAGCGTGACCGGATTTACCGGCGGCGGCCAGCGCAACGGCGGCTTCATGTTCGTCTCCCTGAAGCCGCTCGCCGAGCGCAAGATGTCCGCCGACCAGGTCGTCGCGCGCCTGCGCGTGAAGCTCGCTCAAGTGCCGGGCGCGAATTTGTTTCTGAATCCGGTGCAGGACATTCGCGTCGGCGGACGTCAAAGCAACGCGTCGTATCAATTCACGCTGCAGGCCGACGAGCTTGAAACGCTGCGCACGTGGACGCCGCGGCTGCAGCGCGCGCTGCAAGACGTGCCGGAGCTTGCCGACGTGAACACCGACCAGCAGGTCAAAGGGCTGCAAACTACGCTCACGATCGACCGCGAAACCGCCGCGCGCATGGGCATTACGCCGAAGATGATCGACAGCACGCTGAATCTCGCGTTCGGCCAGGCGCAGGTGTCGGTGATCTACTCGACGCTCAACCAGTACCGCGTCGTGATGGAAGTCGCGCCGGAGTATTGGCAAAGCCCCGAAGCATTGAAAGGCGTGTACGTCCAATCGCCGACGCGCGGCCAGGTGCCGCTCGCTACCTTCGCGACGTACGAGCCGACGAATACCTCGCTGGCGGTCAACCACCAGGGCCAGTTCGCTTCGGCGACGATATCGTTCAACCTTCCCGTCGGCGTCTCGCTGTCCGATGCGGTGGCGGTCATCAACGCCAAGATGATCGAGATCGGCGCACCGTCAACGCTGCACGGCAGCTTTCAGGGCACCGCGCGCGCGTTCCAGGCGTCGCTCGATAGCCAGCCGTGGCTGATTCTCGCGGCAGTACTGACCGTGTACATCGTGCTCGGCATCCTGTACGAAAGCTACGTGCATCCACTCACCATTCTGTCAACGCTGCCCTCTGCCGGCGTTGGCGCGCTGCTCGCGCTACTGCTCTTTCAGACGGAGTTCAGTATCATTGCGCTGATCGGCGTGATATTGCTCATCGGCATCGTCAAAAAGAACGCCATCATGATGATCGATTTCGCGCTCGCCAGCGAACGCAGGACCGGCAAGCCGCCCGAAGAGGCGATTTTCGAAGCCTGCCTGCTGCGTTTCCGGCCGATCATGATGACGACGATGGCGGCGCTGCTGGGTGCTGTGCCGCTCGCGTTCGGCTTTGGCGAGGGTTCGGAATTGCGCCGGCCGCTCGGCATTTCAATCGTCGGCGGGCTTATCCTGAGCCAGCTGTTGACGCTTTACACGACACCCGTGGTGTATTTGTATCTCGACCGGTTCCGGCTGTGGTCGCAACGCATGTGGGACCGGCGGCCGGGCAAGAATGTAAATGAGCCCGTAAATGAGCACGTAGTGAGGACACAATGAAAACAAAATTCCCGCGTATGCGACTTCTGACGGCGGCGGTCACGCTGACTTTTCTCGGCGGCTGCCTGATGGGGCCCAACTATGTGCGGCCGCCGGCGCCGGCCACGCCGGCGTTCAAGGAAGCCGGCGACTGGAAACCGGCGCAGCCCAATGACGGGGTGAGTCGCGGCAACTGGTGGGAAATTTTCGGCGACGCGAAACTCAATGCGCTTGCGGACCAGGTCAATCTATCCAACGAAAACGTGCGCTCCGCCGAAGCGCGGCTGCGCCAGGCCGAAGCGCTGGTCGAGCAGTCGCGTTCGGGCTTATGGCCGACGCTCGCGCTTTCAGCCGGCGTCACGCGCAGCCGGTCGCCGATCGTCGTCGGCGCCTCGGGTAATTCGCCGGTGCCAACGAATCTTTACAACCTGCCGCTGACCGCTTCGTGGGCGCCGGACTTGTGGGGCAGTGTGCGCCGGACGATCGAAGGCAACGTCGCCAATGCGCAGACCAGCGCCGCCAATCTCGCGAATGCGCGGCTGCTCGCGCAATCGCAGGTCGCGATCAATTACTTTCAATTGCGAGTGCTCGACGCGCGCAAGCGCCTGCTCGATGACTCGGTCGCCGCGTATTCCAAATCCATGGAGGTCACGCGCAATCGCTATAACGCCGGCGTTGCCGCTCGCGTCGAACTGGTGCAAGCCGAGACGCAGCTCAAGAGCACGCAGGCGCAGTCGATCGACATCGGCGTGCAGCGCGCGCAGGTCGAGCATGCGATGGCCATTCTCATCGGCAAGCCGCCCGCCGAATTGAGCGTGGCGCCCGAAGCGGTCGCGCTCGCGATACCGGCGATTCCAGCCGGTATGCCATCGCAACTGCTCGAGCGCCGGCCCGATATCGCGGCGGCCGAGCGCCAGATGGCCGCTTCCAATGCGCAGATCGGCGTTGCGCAGGCGGCGTACTTTCCGTCGCTGACGATCACCGCGACCAACGGCTTTCGCGCCAACAGTCCGCCCGACTGGCTGACTGCGCCGAGCCGCTACTGGTCGCTCGGTGCGACGCTGGCGGAGACGATATTTGACGGCGGCTCGCGCAAAGCGGTTTCAAAGCAGGCGCAGGCTGCGTATGACGCCAACGTTTCCACCTACCGGCAGACCGTACTGACGGCGTTCCAGCAGGTTGAAGACAATCTGGCGGCATTGCGCATCCTCGAGCAGGAGGCGCTCGTGCAGGCCGAAGCCGTGCAGGCCGCGCGCCAGTCGACCGAATTGACGCTCAATCAATACAAGGCGGGCACGGTCAACTACCTGAACGTCGTCATCGTGCAGACCGCGCAGTTGAACAATGAAGCGACGGCGGTCAACCTGCTTGGGCAGCGCCTGGTGGCGGCAGTGACGCTCGTGCAGGCGCTCGGCGGCGGCTGGGACGCAACGCAGCTTTCGAGCGTTAAATAATAATCAGGCGGGCGGGTGTTCCGCGGCGACCGCGGGCGGCAGCGCGTCCGCCTGCATTGAATGCCGCTTGCCGCGCAAGCGGTTGTTCAGACGGTCGAGGTAGAGGTAAACGACCGGTGTCGTAAACAGCGTCAGCATCTGCGACACGGCGAGACCGCCAACCATCGCGAGACCGAGCGGGCGCCTCAACTCCGAACCCGTTCCCGTGCCAAGCATGAGCGGCACGCCGGCCAACATCGCGCACATCGTCGTCATCATGATCGGCCGGAAGCGCAGGACGCAGGCCTGGTATATGGATTCTTCGGGCGACAAGCCGCGCTCGCGTTCCGCGGTCAGCGCGAAGTCGACCATCATGATGCCGTTCTTCTTCACGATACCGATCAAGAGGATGATGCCGATCAGCGCAATGACGGAGAGGTCATAGCCGCAAAGGATCAGCATCAGGAGCGCACCCACACCGGCCGAGGGCAGCGTCGACAGGATCGTCAGCGGATGGATGTAGCTCTCGTACAAGAGGCCCAGCACGATGTAGACGGCGATCAGCGCAGCCGCGATCAGATACGGCTGCGTGGCGAGCGAACGCTGGAATGCCTGCGCGGTGCCCTGGAACCCGCCGGTAATGGTTGACGGCGTGCCAATGCTCGGCACCGCCGTCTGGATTGCGTCGACGGCGTCGCCGAGCGCTGTGCCGGGCGCGAGATTGAACGAGATCGTGATTGCCGGAAACTGGCCCTGGTGCGCGATCGACAGGTAATTGGTTTTCGTGTTGTCGACTTTCACGAATGTTGAAACCGGGATCTGCTTGCCGGTCGTCGGCGATGTCACGTAGATTTTCTGGAAAAGGCTCGGGTCCTGCTGCATCGACGGCGTCACTTCGAGAATCACGCGATACGAATTTAATTGCGTGAAAAATTGCGTGACCTGGCGCTGCCCGATCGCGTCGTAGATCGTTGCGTTAATCATCGCCGGCGTGATGCCGTAGCTCGACGCGCGATCGCGATCGATGGTCAGATTCACTGCCGCCGCATTCGTCTGCTGATCGGATACCACGTCGGTCAGCTGCGGCAACTGGCGCAGCCGCTCGAGTATGCGCGGCGCCCATTCGCTCAACTCGGCGATGTTCGCGTCCGTCATCGTGTACTGATACTGCGTGCGCGCAATCCGGCCGCCCATGTTGACGTCCTGTGCAACCTGCATATAAAGATTGATGCCTTGTACCGCATTGAGCTTGCGCCTCAGGCGCGCCAGGATTTCGGCTGCATCGGTTTTGCGACCGGCGTCGCGCGATTTCAGGGTGATGAAGAAATTGCCCGTGTTGGCGGCGTTCGAGCCTAACGAGTTGCCGACGCTGTACACATCCGGGTCCTGGCGCACGATGTCGGCCACCGCGACCGCGCGCTCGGTCATCGCCTGGAATGAGATGTCCTGTCCCGCTTCAGCGATCGCCTGGATGAAACCCGTGTCCTGCTGCGGGAAGAAGCCTTTCGGTATGTAGATGTACAGCGCAACGGTCGCGATCACGGTCGCTAAAAATACGGCGAGCGTCAGCGGCTGGTGCCGCATTACCACGTGCAGGCCGCGTTCGTACGCCGCGAGCATGCGATCGAAGCTTTTTTCAAACCACA
This sequence comes from Betaproteobacteria bacterium, assembly GCA_028292435.1. Lineage (GTDB taxonomy): Bacteria > Pseudomonadota > Gammaproteobacteria > Burkholderiales > SG8-41 > PALSA-1004. The sequence goes on along the minus strand of JAQGMI010000176.1, from coordinate 44,082 downwards.
TGAACAGGCGGCCGTGCCCCTCCTGCTTGTCGTGGTGCTTGAGGTAGCGCGAGCACAGCATCGGCGTCAGGGTGAGTGAGACGATGACCGAGATCGCGATCGTGATAGTTACCGTAACGGCGAACTCGCGAAACAGCCGGCCAATGATGCCGCCCATCAGCAGGAGCGGGATGAAGACGGCGACCAGCGACACCGAAATCGAAATAATCGTGAAGCCGATTTCTTCCGCGCCCTTCATCGCCGCCTCATGCGCCGGCATGCCGTTCTCGACGTGACGGTAGATGTTTTCGAGCATCACGATCGCATCGTCGACGACGAAGCCGACCGAGATGGTCAGCGCCATCAACGACAGATTGTCGAGACTGTAGCCGACGAGATACATCGCCGCTGCGGTGCCGAGAATCGCGAGCGGCACGGTGGCGCTCGGGATCAGCGTCGCGACGACATTGCGCAGGAAAATAAAAATGACGATCACGACGAGCACGATAGTCAGGATCAGCGTGAATTCGACGTCATGCACCGAAGCCCGGATGGTCTGGGTGCGGTCCGAGATAATGCCGATTTTCACCGCCGGCGGAATCGCGCGCTGCACGCGCGGCATCGCCGCCTTGATGCCGTCGACGGTCTCGATTACGTTCGCGCCCGGCTGCTTGAACACGGCAAGCAATATGGTGCGGCCATTGGCGAGCTGTTTTGCGTCGTCGTCACCGCCGGCACCCGCGTAGGCCGACGCCGCGAGCTTCACGTTTTCCGGCCCATCGACCGCATCGCCGATATCACGCACCCGGATCGGTGCGCCGCCGCGATAAGCGACGATCACCTCGTCCCACGCATTGGCGGTGAAAAGCTGGTCGTTGTCGTAGACGGTGACGCTTTGTTTCTGGCCGTCGAACGCGCCTTTCGGCGTGTTCACCGTGGCGGCAGCGATCTGCGCACGAATGTCTTCAAGGCTCAGGCCCAGGCCGGATATTTTTCCCGGATCGACCTGAATCCGCACGGCCGGCTTCTGCTGGCCGAAGATGCTGACCTGGCCGACGCCCGCCAACTGGGATATCTGCTGCGCAACGATGCTGTCGGCAAAATCCGAAACCTGCGTGAGCGGCAGCGTTTCCGAACTCACGCCCATGATCAGGATCGGCCGGTCCGCCGGATTTACTTTGCGATATGTCGGCGGATTAGGCAGATTCGCCGGGAGTTGCCCCGCCGCGGCATTGATTGCCGCCTGCACGTCGACGGCGGCCGATTCGATGCTGCGATTCAAATCGAACTGCAGCACGATGACCGTCGAGCCGAAGTAGCTCGTCGACGTCATTTCGGTCAATCCCGCGATCAGCGAAAAATAGCGCTCGAGCGGCGTGGCGACGTTGGACGCCATCGTCTCGGGGCTTGCGCCTGGAAACTGCGCCTGCACCTGGATCGTCGGGAAGTCGACCTGCGGCAGGGGGGCGACCGGCAGCAGCGGCCACGCGGCGGCGCCGATCAGAAACATCGCGACAGCGAGCAGCGACGTGCCGATCGGACGATTGATGAAGGCCGCGGAGATGTTCACTCGGGCGCGGCTTTCTTGGCTGCGTCCTTGCGCGCCTTGTCTTTGCCGGCGCCTTTGCCCGGCGCCGCATCCGCAGGTTTCACTTCGGCGACTTTGACGCCGGGTTTCAGCTTGTACTGGCCGTCGCTGACGACGCGGATGCCGGCTTCAAGTCCTTCTTCGATGATGGCGGTGCCGTCCTGAATCGGGCCGACCCGGATCGGGCGCACGGCGGCGGTTTCGTCGGCGTTAACGACGTAAGCGAAAAGTCCGTTGGGGCCGCGCTGCACGACCGAAGCCGGCACCGTCACCGCCTGGCTGCGCGTGCCCATCATCAGATGGACGTTCACGTATTGGCCCGGCCATAGCTTGTGCGGGCCGTTGGCGAACTGCGCTTTCAATTGCACCGTTCCGGTCGTGGTGTCGATCTGGTTGTTGACGAGCATCAACTTGCCGGTGCCGAGCAGCGTGTTGTCCTCGCGCGCGAAGGCCTGCACTTCAAGCGCTGTGCGGCCATGTTCCCGCATCGCGCGGTTAATATCCTGAAAGCGGTCTTCGGGCAGCGTGAACACCACGGCGATCGGATCGATCTGGTTGATGCTGACGATGCCGATGTTGTCGGCGGCGCGCACGATGTTGCCCGGATCGACCAGCCGCACGCCGGTGCGTCCGCTGATCGGCGCCCGGATCGTGGTGTAGTCGAGCTGAACTTTGGCGTTGTCGATGGTCGCCTGGTCGGCCTGCACCGTCGCTTTCAACTGGTCGACGGTGGCCTGCTGCGTTGCCAGCGTCTGCTGCGCGATCGAATCCTGCTTCCACAGCGTCGTGTAACGCTCGAGATCCATCATGCCGTTTTTAAGCTGCGCCGCATCGCGCGCCTGCTGCGCCTGCGCGAGTTCAAGTTGTGCCTGCAACGGACGCGGATCGATCTGCGCGAGCACCGTGCCGGCTTTGACATCCTGGCCTTCGCTGAACAATACTTTATCGAGCTGGCCGTCGACGCGCGCCTTGATCGTGACCGCGTACAGCGGGCTGACGGAACCAATACCGGAGAGATAGGTCGGAATGTCCTGCGCCTTGACGATAGCTGTCGTCACCGGCACCGGCGGAGGGCCGCCTTTGGTCGTGTCAGCCGCCTTGGTAACGTGAAAGCCGGAGCGCCATGCGACCGCCGCCACCAGCACGATAAAAGTGACGACGATAAATACCAACCGGGTGCGGCTCATTTTGAGCATCGATGCCATTCGTGCTGTTCCCTCGTACCGTCTCACGCGGCAATCGGGTATCTTAATTTGAAACGCCGTTTTCTGCAGTAAAGATGCGTCGAAAACGGTCGTTGTGTAACAGGCTTGTTACATTCGGCCGCGCGGCTTTATTCTGCGCGCAATCCCGCTTCACGTATCACCTTGCCCCATTTGGCAATATCGGCCTTGATGATGGCGCCAAATTCATCGGCGGTGTTGCCAACCGGTTCGGCGCCTTCGGCCAGCAGTTGCGACCTGACTTCAGGCAGATTGACAATCGCAACGACCTCGCGGTTCAGACGGGTGATGATGGTGCGCGGCGTTGCTTTCGGCGCAAGCAGGCCGTACCACGTGCTCGCCTCGTAACTCTTAACGCCGGACTCGATCATCGTGGGAACGTCAGGCAGCGCCGGCGAGCGATGCGCGCCGGTGACGGCGAGTGCCCGGGTACGGCCCGACTTGATGTGCGGCGTACCAGAGATGATGCTGGTAAATGTCATCGAGACCTGGCCGCTGATGACGTCGACAATTGCGGGCGCGATGCCTTTGTACGGCACGTGCGTGAGGTTGATGCCGGCGAGTATCTTCAGCAGTTCGCCCGACAGATGGCCGCCCGAGCCGTTGCCGGCGGAGGCGAACGTAAGTTGACCCGGCTTCGCCTTGGCGAGCGCGATCAGTTCCTGCACGGACTTCGCGGGAACCGCGGGATTGACGATCAACACGATCTGCTGCGAGGCGACGAGCGTGACGGGTGCGAAGTCGCGCACCGGATCGTATGGGAGATTTCGCGTGAGGCTGACGTTCGTCACCATCGAGGCAATCGTCGCCATGATCAGCGTGTAGCCGTCGGGTGCCGCCTTGGCGGTGATCTCGGCGGCAATAACGCCGCCTGCACCCGAGCGATTGTCGGCAACGACCTGTTGCTTCCAGCGCCCGGCAAGGTGAGTGCCGACCATGCGCGCCATCGTATCCACGCTGCCGCCAGCGGTGCTCGGCACGATGATGCGAATCGGCCGCGTCGGGTAATCCTGCGCGCTCGCCGCCAACGTCATCGACAGCAACAGCAGCGCCGCCAGTCTTGTCACGGCTGAAACCCGATCGCGCCTGCATATTTTCGGGCGACGTCGTCCGCGGCGAGGAATTCCTCCTCGAGCTTTTTGATTTCGGCGAAACCGACGAACGCGTGCAGGTCGCCGGCCGGGTGATTGCGGTGCTGTTCGGTGAATGCCTTGACGAACTCGACGTCTTCTTTAGCAAATGTATTCATGTAATCCCACATCGCAATCATCGACGAGCGCAATGCGCCCGTCGCGTTGCTCACGATCGCAATGCCGTAGTCGTTCAACTGCGCCAACGTCAATCGAGGCGACACGCCCGTGCGGTTGTAATGCAGCGGTCCTTTGATTTCGCGCGCGCAGCGCTCGACTTCGGCTTCGCTCGTCAACGCTTCAGGAAAAATCATGTCCGCGCCCGAATCGAGATACGCATTCGCGCGCGTGATCAGGTCGTCAACGCTGCCGCCGGCGACGCCGCGCGCGTCGCAGCGGGCGATCAGCAGAAAATCCGGATCGAGCTCGCGCCGCACGCGCTCGGCCGCACGCATTTTCCCGACCATCTCGCCGAGCGGAATCACTTCCTTGCCCGCGACGTGGCCGCAGCGCTTGGGCGCCACCTGATCTTCGATATGAATCGCCGCGACGCCGGCGCCGATGAATTCTTCGACCGTGCGCATCACGTTGATCGCATTGCCGAAGCCGGTGTCGGCATCCGCGATGACGGGGATGTCCACCGCCTGCGCAACGTAGCGCGCAACCATCACGACTTCGGACATTGTCGTGAGCCCGACATCAGGCCGTCCAAGCAACGACACCGAAACGCCGTAGCCGGTCACGCCGCAACAGGAAAATCCCGCTTGCTCGATGATGCGCGCGGCCAGCGCGTTGTGCGCGCCGGGTTTCACCAGTGTTTTCTTCTGCGCGAGCAGATGGCGCAAGCGCGTTGTGACTTTGTCTTTCATGAATGATTTCTCCTTGAAACCCGGTTCAACCCTCGTTGCGCGAACGGCTCGATTCAGCGTTGAAATGATAACAGTGCGCGGGAGGCAAGATGGTGTTCAACACCAGCCGGAGTAAGATTGCGTCAGTTGCAGGCGCCGCACGCATTGCAATGAACATCCTTACATCGCCTGAACCTGGCGTTCATCGATGCCGTCAACGTTTTCAATATCTGGTTTCAGAGGAGTGCTCCGAAATGGCAAGCAAAGGTCGGCAGTTCAAGGATTTGATGTATGCACCGGAAATTCTGATTCAACCCGGCATCTATGACGGTTACACCGCGCGGCTCGTCGAGCATTCGGGATTCAAGACGGCGTCGATTTCGGGTGCCGGCGTATCGGAAAGCCGCATGGGCTGGGCCGACCGCGGCGTGATGACGTTCGATGAAAATCTCAACAACGCGCGTCGCCTCGCCGACTGCACGGACCTTTTGCTGCGCGCCGACGCCGACACCGGCTACGGCAATGCGATGACCGTGCACTTCGTCGTGCGCGCGTTCGAGAAAGCCGGCATGGCCGCGTTGATGTTCGAAGACCAGGTCTGGCCCAAGCGCTGCGGCCACATGGCAGGCAAGTCGTGCATACCGGCCGAAGAGATGGTGCAAAAAGTGAAGGCGGCAGTTGACGCGCGCCGCGATCAGGATTTTGTGATCGTGTCACGCACCGATGCAGCAGGTCCGCATGGCGTCGACGAAGCAATCCGCCGTCTGAATATGTACGCCGAAGCGGGTGCCGACGTGATGTATGCCGACGCGCTGTTGTCGAAGGAAGACATCGCGAAGGTCGCGAAAGGAGTGCCCAAGCCGCTGATCGTCAACATGGGGCTCGGCCTGCGCTCGCGCAAAACCACGCCGCTGATGTCGCCGAAGCAGTTGCAGGATCTTGGCGTCGGCGGCGTTAGTTACCCGCGCATACTGTCGACCGCCGCGCTCAAAGGTATGATGAACGCGATGGCCGTTTTTAAAGAAGACGTCGTCACCCACAATCGCGTGGTCGACCGCCCGGATCTGCTGGCGTCATTCGACGAGCTCAACGATTTGATGGGCATGAAAGAGCTCGACGAGCTGGAACGGAAATTTGCCAGCCAGGGATAGATGCATTGAACACGAAGGATGCCGGGGAAGCGCATAACGAACAGCAGGCAACGAGTTCAGGGGTTTAACCATGGGCATGACAATCGCGGAAAAGATTCTTGCGAAAAAAAGCGGTCGCGACCGCGTGGCCGCCGGGGACCTGGTGACGGTGGACGTCGATACCGTCGTGCTGTTCGACAACAATTTCATGCCGAGTATCTGGCAGGACATGCTCAAGATGGAGCATCCCGAGCGCGTCGTCGTCATTCTCGATCATCGCGTGCCGGCGCCGACCATCCAGAGCGCGGGCGCTCATCGCACCGCCCGCAAGTTCGTCGAAAAATTCGGCATCGCGCGCTTTCACGATGTGGGTGGCGGGCAGGGTATCTGTCACCAGGTCGTCGCCGACGAAGGTTACGCGCTGCCTGGCACCGTGCTCGTGTGCAGCGATTCGCACACTTGCAGCGCCGGCGCTTTCAATTGCATCGCGCGCGGGGTGGGCGGGCCGGATGTCATGTATGCCGCGGCCAAAGGCGAGACATGGTTTCGCGTCGGCACGACTGTGCGCTATGAATTGACGGGCGCTTTGCGCGATGGCGTCACAACGAAAGACGTGTTTCTGCACATCGCGGGCACGTACGGCGATCATGCGACGCAGAACGTCGAATTCGGCGGTCCCGGCATCGCCGGCCTGTCGATGAGCGCGCGCAAGACCTTGTCGACGATGGGCGCCGAGTTGTCGTGTGAATTCGCGACCTTTGAAGCGGATGCAGTCCTCGAAAATTATCTGCGCGCTTGCGGCAAGACCACCATCGAGCCAGTGCATCCAGACGCCGACGCCCGGTACGCTGATGTGCGCGAGATTGACTTGGGTAAGCTCGAGCCGCTCGTCGCCTTGCCCGATTCGGTGCTCAGGAATTCACGCGCCGTCGGCGAGGTCGCCGGTACGAAAATCGATCAGGCATTCATCGGCTCGTGCGCCAACGGCACGCTCGACGACTTGACGCTGGCGGCACGCGTGCTAGCCGGACGCAAAGTGTCGACGAAAACGCGGCTGATTATCACGCCCGGTTCGCAGCACGTGTATCTCAATGCGGTGCGCTCGGGCGTCATCGCGACGCTCGTCGAGGCGGGCGCCGTCATCACCAATCCGACGTGCGGCGCTTGCGGCGGCGGACACATGGGCGTGCTCGGACCGGAAGAAGTGTGCATCACTGCGAGCACGCGTAACTTCAAGGGCCGCATGGGCGATCCGAGTTCCAAAGTCTATATGGCCTCGCCTGCAACGGTTGCTGCATCGGCGATCAAGGGTGCGATCGCGCATCCCGGCGAATACTTGAATTAAAGGTCCGACCCTTTCACCGCAAAGGACGCGAAGAAAGGCAAAAAAGCGATAACAGATGAATGCAACCGATGTCAGCATTGTTTCTTTTGGATCGTCGCATGATAGTCCGTTGGGTTTCGCTTTTCCTTTGCGTCCTTCGCGTCCTTTGCGGTTCAAGATCTTTCGGGAGTCAATGTGAAATTTGAAGCCAGAGTCTGGAAATTTCCCGACAACATCAACACCGATCTGATTCTGCCGAATCGCGCGTTCTATCTGACGCCGGAAGAGCAGGTGAAATTCGTCTTCTCGGCAAATCGTCCCGGCTGGACCGATCTCGTCAAGCCCGGCGACATCCTGATCGGCGGCCGCAATTTCGGCATGGGCTCGAGCCGGCCGGCCGCGCGCTCACTGCGCAATCTCAAGCTCGGCTGTCTGGTCGCCGAATCGATCAACGGGCTGTTTTTCCGCAACAGTGTGAACTTCGGTTTTCCCGCCATCGAGTGCGCCGGTATCGAAGCGGCGTTCAACGAGGGGGATATCGCCGAGGTCTCGTTTGAGGATTACACCGTGCGCAACCAGCGGACGGGTACTGCGCTCAAGGCCTCGCCGCTGCCCGATGCATTGCGAAAATTAATGCAGGCCGGCGGGCTGTTTCAATTGCTTGAAACCGAAGGCTATGTCGCGCCTAAAACGGCTGCCAAGTGACGCTACGCAGGTCTGTAGAAATCCCGGGTTAGCCGGTACAATTGGAACTTCAGCAAAATAACATCAGTGAGTTCGCATGAGCGCCCGCCCCAATCGTCACCGCGTCAAATTTAACGAAGTCGCGCTCGGCCAGCGATTTTATGATCCGATCAGCGACGAATATTTCGTCAAACTGAGCGAGTCCATGGCCGCCATGGTCACCGGCATCGGCGACGGTACGGTACCGGACGAATTCGAAGGCAATGACGTCGTCGGCATCGATCTGAATTAAGTTACAAAGCAGATCCGGCAGCTTGTTGCCACGCGCGGCTTTCTAGCCGATCGACTTAGACCCCGCGGCTTCGGCGAGCGCGAACGCCTGGGTGCCGGCGCCGACCATGCCCGAGTAGCGCGAGAAAAAGAGATAGCCGTCGAAAGGCGCGTCGATCGTTTCAATCACCTCGTAACTGTAAAGATCGACCACTTCGCCCAGGCGAGTGCCGCTTTTGATCAGCGTGCCGAGCTGCTGCGGTTCTTCAAAATGAGAGACCAGATATCCGCTCACGCGTGGCCGCAGCTCGCGGCGGGCTTTGGTATCGAAATGAATTTGGCGCGCCGCTGCGGGCTTGCCTTTGAGCATGCCCAGATGCCGCAGCATGCCGTCCAGTCCGTTCACCATCATCTGAGTGTAGTAGCGCGACGTCGCCGGGCCGAGGTAGCAGCCGCCGACTTCGGGATTCACGGCGACGACATCGCGTGAGTTCAGGTAGTGCGCCGCCGAGCCCGCGAATTCATTCTCGTGCACGAAAGGCGCGCCGAACGCGCGCGCCAGCGCGATATTTTTTTCTTTGAGCTCGGCCGACGCTTTGCTGTTGTGATCGACGCGCGCCTGCAGCCGTCCGCCGCTGCCGCCCGAATGAAAGTCGATCAGCGCGTCAACGTGATGCAGCACATTTTCGGTGATCGCGGCCGCAATCATCTGCGTCGTATTGCCGCGCGCGTTGCCTGGATACACTTCGTGCAGATCGGTGCGGCCGTGCTGTTCGGGCGTCAGGCGGCCGAAGCCGGCGGTCGCCATCGGATTCGCGACCGATACGAGCACGATGCGGCCGCTCAACTGCGCGGTAGCGAGCTTGCCGATGAATTCACGAATGGCGATCGTCGCCAGGAATTCGTCGCCGTGCGTGTTGGTGATGATGCCGAACGTCGGGCCCGGATTGCGGCCGGTGATCACGTGCAGCGGAATCGTCAGCTCGGCGCCATTCAGCATGGTCGTGACGGGAAAGCGGGTGAAACTGCGGCCTTCTTTTTCGCTGGCCCAGCGCGGGCCGGTTACAACGCTCATGCAGGTCTCCAAAAAATTACGTCGTGGTAAAAACTATTTGACCAGTTCGAGCTCGATGAGCATGCGCCGCATCTCGTCGTAATGCTGTTCCATTTCGCGCGTCGAGTCGCGGCTGCCTTTGTACGTGACTTCCCACAAATTCTTTTCAACGTCCTGTCGCCATTCGTCGCTACGCGTCAACTTGCCAAAAACATCTTCCCAATAGGCGGTCTGCGCGGCGTTGAGTCCGCGCGGGCCCATCATGCCGCGCCAGCTGGCGTACTCCGAGTTGATTCCTTGTTCTTTCCATGTCGGCGCATCGGCGAAACCTTTGAGCCGGCGCGGCGACGACACGGCGATCACGCGTAATTTACCTGCCTGCGCATGCGGCACGAAGCTGTTGACCGTCGACACGGCAACGTCGACATGGCCGCCCAGCATTGACGTCAGTGATTCGGCGTTCGCATTGAACACGACGATGCGCAGTTTCTTGACGTCGACGCCCGCCGCTTTGAGCGCAAGTCCGGTCGCGATGTGCAGCGCGCCGCCGCGGCTGGTGGCAACGGCGATGCTGTATTTCGTCGGGTCCTTGCGCAAGGCATCGGCGAGATCCTTCGCTGTTTTAATCGGCGAATCGGCGCGCACGCCGTACGCGAGATATTCGCTGAACAGCATCGAAAGCGGCGTGAAATCGGTGTAGGTATCCTTCGACACGCCGAGAATATGGTTCGTCAGGACGCTGGCCGTCATCACGAACAGATAGTTGGCGTCGCCTGGATGCGCATTGAGATAGTTCATGGCAATGACGCCGCCGCCGCCCGCTTTGTTGATGACGCTGCTCGAGCCGGGCAGTATCTTCTGATCCTGCAACAGCCGCTGCAAGGTGCGGCCGGTCGTGTCGAACGCCGCGCCGGGTGCCGCGGGCACGATGATCTCGACGTTTTTCTCGGGCTTCCAGGTTGACTGCGGCCACGCCGGCGTGCTAACGATAAATGCGAGCACGACGGCGATGAATCGAAGCGATGACGCCATCGCGTTCAGCCGGGAAAGCGAAACACCAGCGACGGCTCTTCCATGCGGTTACGCGGCTTGCGGATGCGTTCGGCCATCGCGAGCGCGAACGGCGCGGTCTCGAGCAATATCGTCGTTTGCACTTCGTTCAGCTTGAGACCCGCGCGCTCGGCAGTGCGTAACACGAAGTCGCGCGTTTTCGCGTCGATGTCGGCGGCGACCGGGTCGTTGCCCTTCGGCTCGAGTTTCGGCTGCGGCGTGCCGGCTGCGAGTTGAGGATGCCGCGTGTGCCAGTCGGTTGCGCGCTGATAAGCATGGCCCGCGCGCAACACCGTCGCTTCTGCGAATGGACGACCGATGATCTGCATGCCGAGCGGGAAAGCGCCGCTCATGCCAACCGGCAAGGCGAGCGAAGGGCCGCCCCACACGTTCGAAGGCGTAAACACGTTGGATTTCTGCCAGAAGGACGCGGTCCGCTGCTGATCGAGGCGCGGCGCGGGGCCGAATCCGGCGGCGAGCAGCACATCGTACTTTTGGAAGAGCGGCGTGACCGATGCGATGATTTTGCGATGCTCGCGCGCGGCCTGCACGTAGTCCGACGACTGGAAGAGGCATGCCGGCAGCACGCGGCCCAGGAAGTCGCGGCCGAAATCGCCGGGGCGCGACTTGAGATTGTCGTAATGAATCGAATAAATTTCGCTTTCAGCGATGACGACCTTGGTGTCGAACGAATCCTGCATCGGCCGCGTCTGGCAATCTTCGACCTTCGCGCCGAGTTTTTTAAATTGATCGATTGCCGCGTCCATCGCTTTGGCGAGATCGGGATGCGCGGGCGAGTCTTTTTCCCAATAATGGCGCAGCACGCCGATGCGCAGTCCTTTGATGTCACCTTGCAGCGCCGCGTGATAGTCGGGAATTTCGCTCGCGATGCTGCCGGCATCTTTCGCGTCGAAGCCGGCTAATGCCTGCAGCAGGATCGCGCAGTCCTCGACGGTGCGGGCCATCGGGCCGCAGTGGTCAAACGTAAACGAGTTCGGGATGACGCCGGCGCGGCTTACAAGGCCGGAAGTCGGCATGAGTCCGCTGAGACCGCAGAATGACGAAGGACCGCGAATCGAGCCACCGGTGTCCGACCCGAGCGATGCGGGAACCAGGCCGGCAGCGAGCGCCGATGCCGAGCCGCTCGACGAGCCGCCGGTGAAATGCTCCAAGTGCCAGGGATTGCGCGACGGCGGCCACGGCAGATCGAACGACGGTCCGCCGTGCGCGAATTCGTGCGTTTGCAATTTACCGAGCAGAACCATGCCCGCATCGAACAGGCGACGCGTCGTCGTCGCATCTTCCGTCGGGATATTGTCCTTACAGACTTTGGAGCCGCCGGAGGTCAGGATGCCTTTGGTATCGTAAATATCCTTGAGCGCGAACGGCACGCCGTGCAGCGGCCCGCGATACTTGCCGGCTGCAATTTCAGCTTCGGCCGCGCGCGCGTGCTGGCGCGCGAGCTCGAAGGTGCGCGTGATAAATGCGCTTAACTGCGGCTCGAAGGTTTCGATGCGCTTGATGAGCGCTTCGGTGTACTCGAGCGGCGAAAGTTTTTTGGCGCGAATGAGGTCGCCTGCTTCAGCAAGGGTGAGGAAATGCACGTCGTTGGTCATGTCGGTCGATTCAATAGTGTCGGTAATGGAAGTCGCGAGACCGTGAGAAACATATTGGGCTCAGCGACGGTTCAGGAAATGCATTCTACCTGCGGCGCCGTAAATTGACAGTGCGCCCGTTGCACTTGTATAGTCCGAAGCCGTTTTTCTACCCGCAGACCTGCGCTTCAAGCCGCGCAAACTGCGGCCCATCACCTCACGGAGAACCTCATGTCCGGCATCACTTTGAAGCAAGCCAACACCATTATCGAAGGCGCGATCGCGAAGGCGCATGAAATGAAAGTCAAGCCGCTCGCCGTTGTCGTGCTCGATGCCGCTGGCAATATCGTTTCAGCGCAGCGCGAAGACAACGCCAGCATGTTTCGCATGGATGTGGCGATGGGCAAGGCATGGGGTGCGGTCGCGATGGGGTGCTCGAGCCGCGCTCTGGGCAAGCGCGCCAAGGACAATCCCAATTTTTTCCTGTCGCTCGCTTCGACGGCGAAAGGCAAGTTTCTGCCGCAAACCGGCGCTGCGCTGATTAAAGATGCGGCTGGCAATATCGTCGGCTCCGCGGGCGCGAGCGGCGGCACTGGCGACGAAGACGAAGCCTGCTGTGCGGCCGGTATCGAGAAGGCCGGGCTTCAGGCTGACGTTTCGGCTTAGTTTACAAACGGAGCGAACAGAACAACGAATTCAGGAGCGATGCAATGAGCGCAGTGCAGAAACCGAAAGACAACACGAAGAACGAAGGTGCGGTCAAAGCCGGCAACGGCAATTACATTTTCGAACTCCGGAAAATGGCGGGCATGGATGCCGGCATCGGCTATTCGACTGCGTTCGGCCCGGTGATCGAAGGCGAGCGCATGCAGTGCGGACTCATCCGCAAGGAAAAGGGCACCGGCGCGCGTCCGCATCTGCACCCGAACGAGCAGTGGAACTACATCGTGCAGGGAACCCTGCGCGTGAAAATCGCGGACCAGCCAGAACAATTGTGCGGCCCGGGCACGCTGTTGTACTTCCCCGCGAATACCGTTCATTCAACCGTGGCGACGCACGACGAAGATGTTTATTTCTTCACCGTGAAAGATTTGTCGCATGGCATTCACGGCATGGCGGCGGACGGCCAGATGACCGGCGCGCATTACGACAAGGGTTTTGAGCCGAAAAAGTAAGCAGAAGGTTCAAAGTTAAGCGAAGGCCGCACGGAGCAATCTGCGCGGCCTTTTTCTTCGCGGGTTCGAGCGCGTCGACGAGGTGACACGATGCTGATTCACGGAAAATGCCACTGCGGCAACATTTCATTCGCGCTCGATTGGCTGTCCGAGCCGCGCGAGATTCCGGCGCGCGTCTGCGACTGCTCGTTTTGCGTGAAGCATGGCGGCGTGTGGACGTCCGCGCCGCAAGGCTCGCTCAGGATAGCGGTAAAAGACGAAGCGGCGTTATCGCGTTATGCATTCGGCACGCGCACCGCAGAATTTTACGTGTGCGCACGCTGCGGCGTGGTGCCGGTCGTCACGAGTCGCATCGAGGGAAAGCTGTATGCGGTCGTCAGTGTCAACGCGTTCGACGGCGTCGATCCTTCATTGATCAAACGCGCGCCGACCAGCTTTGACGGCGAATGCGCTGATTCGCGGCTTGCACGGCGTCAGCGCAACTGGATTGCGGACGTCGAGTTCGTCGGCGCTCCGCAAGTCAAACGATGAGTTCGTTCATCGCATTTTCTCTTCCAGCCCGACATAGGGCCCATCCGCAAACACAATTCGCCCGCCGACCATAGTCAACAGCGACACGATGCCGCCGATTTGATTGACCGGCACGGTGAGGTAATCGCCGCTTAGCACCGCGAGATCGGCGAGCTGACCGGCCTTGAGTGCGCCGCGCAGCTTCTCTTCAAACGTAAACCAGGCGCTTCCCTGTGTGTAAAGCCGCAAGGCTTCGATCCGGGTCGGCCGTTCTACCGGCGCACGCATGGCGATGCCGGAGACCGTTTTGCCATCGACCATCCATTGCAGTGAGACGAACGGGTTAGGCCCCATCACGCGGTGCGCATCGGTGCCGCCGCCGACCGGCAGCTTCATTCGCAATGCGCTGACCAGCGGCGGCGCTACGCGCGCGGCAGCGGCGCCGCGCTGACCGAGGAACGCCTCGCCGCGGAAATAGAACGCGTTCTGCACGAGCCAGCCCATACCCATCGCCTTCAAACGGTTGAGCGTTGCCGGCGACGCATCGTTGAGATGGGCGATCGACCAACGCAGTTTTGCAATCGGCGACCGGGCGTTGACTCGCGCCAGCACATTGAGCAGATGATGCACAGGGCGGTCGTTGTGCCAGTGGAATGTCGCCGTCATGCCGCGCGACACGGCCCAGCGCAGCACTTGGTAGAGCTGCTCTTTCTGAGCGTCGGTCGGCCTGTCGTTGTTGTAAAGGCCCCAGGTGACGTTTTCGCCAATGCCGTTAAAGCGCAACCAGTCGTCACCCGACTGCATCGGCAGCGTTTGCGTCAACTCTTTGAAGTCTTCGAGTTCATGATCGCGGCGGGGCGCACTCAAGCTGTATCGCACGCGTAAGGTAAGCTCGCGATCCCGCCAAATCTGCATCACAGGCTGGTAATCGTCGCGCTCGATGTTGTAGCCGCCCGGATCGCTCACGCCGGTAACGCCCATCGCATTGAGCGCGCGAAAGAATGCGCGTGTTCCTGCAAGTTTCTGTTCAAACGTCGGGCGCGGCAAAAGATTAAAAAGGTCGCTGATGGCGCGGTTGTCGCCGCTTAGCCAGCCGGTCGGCTTGCCGTCCGCGTCGCGTTCGATGGTGAGGCGCGCAGCTAACTCGGGATTGCCGGCCTCGTCACTTATTGCCAGCGCCTCGGCGCCGCCCGGCCCGAGCAGCACTTTGCGGTAGAGCAACTGAACGTAGACCTGATGATCGGGCGCGGCCGCTGCGATCTCGGCCTGCGTCGGCAGCCGGTCTTCGCGCAACTGCCGCTCCGTCCAACCGCCTGCCACCACGAGCCATGATCCGCGCGGTGCCTTTTGCGCTGCCGCACGCAGGCGGCCGAGCGCTTCCTCGAGCGTGCGTACGCCGAACCAGTGCACTTCGGTGTTGTAGTTGAGCCCTGCTCGAATCGCGTGGATATGTGAATCGATCAGACCAGGAATGACCGTGCGGCCGCCGAGATCGATGACACGGGTCGCGGCACCTGCCAGCGCGCGAAGACGTGACGTGCTGCCGATTGCGGCAATTCTCCCGTCGCGCACCGCCAATGCCTGCGCCGGCGCGGCGTCATACACAACCACTTTGCCGTTGATGAAGATAGTGTCAGGTGGCGGCGCGGAACTCCGGGCGCACACCGCGCCAATCCAGGAGAACGCAACAAGGAAAACTGCAACGACGAAAGCGCGCGATAGGGAACGTCGCGTTAGAGTCCGTAACATGATGCAACGCACACGTGTTTCATCATGTTACGGACCCTCACAGCCGCTGCATCGTGCATTCAGTCTCGATGAACATGGCGTTGCCGCCCGGCGGAGTGCGGCGATTGATCTTGATCTGCTTGTAGCCGGTTTTCACGCAGGAGATTTGCACGTCGTCCGGCAGCACATCCTTGCTGATGTGGCCGCGGTAAACACCGAGCACGTTCGATTTAAGTGCCATCGGCTTGCCTTTTTTCGGCTGGAGCATGACCTGCGCATCGACAACTGGCGAGCCGCGCGCATCGCGCACGAACCCAAAATAAGCAGGACCCTGCCCTTTGACGTCATTTGACGCGTCATAATCATCGCCGCCGGCGTGCGCCGGCATTGCCGCGGCCACGTATATTGCCAGGACAATCGAACGAATCAGCATATTGACCTTAAGCCTTTCTCTCCATCACTGGATATGAGCCGCAGGTAAAAAGCGAATGGGTTTGCGTTTATCTGCGGTCTGAAAAATTAGTGTAAAGCGGGCACCTATTCCCAGCGCCAGTAAAACTTTAACGAGTAAATCAGCACCGGCAACAGGACGACGGGCGCAATCCAGGCGAGCGCCAACGGTATTTTGCCGCGGATTTTTTCCGGCAGCATGGCGGCGAGCAGGGCGAGTAACGATGCGCCGAGTGCTGAATTGGCGATCCAGCCGTACCAATACATGGCCGGTCCTTCGTCGCGGCGCGGCGGCGCAAAGCCGAAATCGAAGCGGTCCGGTCCGGGATGATAGGTGAACAGCGGGAACGCACCCATGTCGCAGACCACGTAGAAAATCGCAAAACAGACGCCGAACACCAGTGAAAAGGTGCCGATGCGCGTAAATGTTTGCGCGCCGGCGTTCGAAGCCGCGCTCATGATCCGAAGCCTCGCACGTTGTTGACCACGTGGCCGGCCAAAAACGCATACCAGCAAATCGCCGCCAGCACGACGGTCAGCCACTTGCGCGCGCTCGCATAGGCGGCGTTGTGCACGTTTTTCCACAGATACCAGTAGACCGGCAGCAGGCCGAGGCCGATCGTCGTGAGGTGCTCCTTCAACTCGAACGCGCCGAGAGTTTTGAAGAGCCCTTCCTGCTCGATCGGCAGACGCACATGCACGCGATACCGCGCGTAAATCCAGGCCCCGAAAATAAAAGTCAGTACCCACAACACGCAGATTGCGCCCGCATAACGGGGGCCCGACACCGAGCGGAAATGTGTGACGAATTTGTCGGGGGCACCGGCGCGCGCCGGCGCGAGCACTGCGGCTGCCTGATGCGTGATCGCACCCAGCAATGCGACCGCCAGCAACGCGTGAACGATGGCGAGGATCGTCCAGAAGGTGTTGACGGAGATGTAATCGAGTATGAAATCCATCGAGCGTCCGCTAACGGAATGCCGGCGCGAGGTGTGACTGACTCGCGCCGGCGTTTATGTCAGTGCGCCAGCGGGTCGGGCCTCAACTGGAAATGCGCTGCCAGCGGCTTGGTGCCTTTGCCGCCTTCGATCAGCCATGGCGTGCGATCGCCGTTCGCAGCCCACAAGCCGCGGCCCTTCCAGCCGGCATTCGGATCGTCGATGCGGCCGTCGAAACCTTTGGCGTAGAAGCCGAGCGGATACGGCACGCGCATCGAGACCATCTTGCCGTCCTTATTGAGCGCGACCAGACCGTCCATCAGGTTCGCAGTCGACATCGGGATGTCGTCGCCAAGACCGAACGTGTTGTGCTGGTCGACCCACGAGTAGTAGCTCGACTCGGCACTGTTGTCGCCTATGCCCTTGAAGCCGGGGCCGGGATACTTATGGAAAGCCCAGCCTTCGGGACAATGATTGCCCGTTGCCTTGGGACCGTTGAGCGGGCCTTTGCACAGGCGCCGATCGAATACGCCCATGTGACCGCTCGCGAGCGAAACCCACACACGGCCTTGCTTGTCGATGTCGCCGCCGCGCGGGCCAAAGCCGGGCATCGGTACGTTGTATTGCTCGGCGAGCGACTTGTGCGGATTCTTGGTCGGATCAATGCGCACGATGGCTCCCGGATTGCCGCGTAACGTGCCCCATACCGAACCGTCCGTCGGGCTCGGCATGATTGCGTAAAACGTGGCGCCGATGCGCATATCCTTCGTCGGATCCATCGGCTTGCCCGGCTCGGTGTACTCGTCGCGCTGGCCATTGCCATTGGTGTCGAGCACCAGCGCGGTCCAGCCCTGCGACTTCTCGATGTCGCCGGTTTCGTCGAGCATCTTGGTATTGAGCCAGCCCACATTGCCGCCGCCGCCGCCGGTGCTCGCCCATACCGTCTCCGTGCCGTCGTAGCCGAACTGCAGATGATGCGAGCCGAAGCAGGTTTGGTAGGCGGTGTACTTGCCGGTCTTTGGATCGTACATCGTGATGCGGCGATTCGTACTATTGAGCGGAAACTCGACGGCCGACGGATGGGTGGATCCTTTTTTGCAGAACGCAGGGTTGTCCGGCTTGTGGCCTGTAGCCGCGAGCCACACACGGCCCTTGCGATCGATCATTGAGTTGTGGTTGTTGGCTTTGCTGTCCCAGATGTTTTCCTCGCCCCAATACGCTGAGGACTGCAGGATCTTGACTGAGCCGGCGTTGCCCGGCCCGAGCGCGAGCGGCATGTCGGGCGTCGTCGGCAAAACGAAATTCGTCGCGACGTTTTTCACCGGATCGAGGATCGGCATGTCATTGCAGGCGTGCTCGCATTGGCCGTAAAGCGGCCCGTACCCATTGACCGTGGGATAGCGGCGGTCGGTTGAAATCAGGTCATGCAGATATTGTTTTGGATTGTGCCAGTCACGCAACGTGACCACGATGTTGCGCTCGACGCCCTGCGGCCGCGTCGGCTTGACGTCCGGCAATTCGCCCTTGGCGACGCGCTCCGTCCAGTCGGCCAGATACTTGAACGGCATGCCGCCGAGCTGGCCCACGGCCTGGAGAACCATGTTCTCACCCGCCTGCCCTGACTGGATGCGGCGGACCCACGCTTCCTCGTGGTTCTTCTTGCCATCGAGGTGGTACTTCGGAATGGTGCGGGTCGCGAGCTGACCCAGCTGATGGCAGCCGACGCAGCCATTGTTTTTCATGCCATTCAGATAGTCCGTGAGCTTGACGTTTTCCGGCGCGTCTTTGCTGCCGAACACGCTGGCCTCGGGGATTTTCATCATCGAAAACCAATAAATCGCGGGGTAGTACTGCGCTGCTGCCGTTTCGTTCGGCGCGACTACGGCTTTTAAATTCAGCTGCTTGCCGGGTTCGCTTTTTATCTTCGGCGAATCCACGAGGCCGTAGCCGCGCACCCAGACGTCGTAATTGGCTTTCGGCAGGTCGGGAATTACGTAGCGGCCCTGATCGTCGGTGACGACAATGCGGATGAAGCGCACCGGCAGATCGCGGGTTTCCGCAATCACCCAGACGCCGGCCTCCGGCCCGCCGGGCCCGCTGACCACGCCGCCGATATCGTCGTTGTCGATCGCGACTGCAGCCACTTGCTGTGCATGCAGTGAAACCGGTGCGACCGAAACGAGGGCTGCCATGCCACATGCAGCCAAGCCAGCTAAAAGAATTTTGCGCATTGTAATGCCTCCTCCTGCAGTGAACGATAACGGACGTAAATTCCACGCGACAACAAAAAGTCCGCGCTTCGGGCCCAGCCGCTTTTGGCCTTTCTGGCCTTATAAACGACCGGCTTAACAGAAATATCGGTAATCTGTTATGCCCGCAGCCACTATAACAACGCGTTTATAAGGGGTCAAACCTCGAAACGATATAGCGTTGCAGATGAATACCTGCGCACAAATCGAATAAAGGTCGGACGGTCTTCGCAGGCACTTCAATGACTTACTCTTTAACCGGCAAAAGCGGCAAATGGCGTCAGACTCGCTACAAACTGACCGATGACAAAGACAAAGCGCACCGCTGGTACGGCGAGGGGAACTACGAGCGCCGAGGTTGGACCCGGGAAGTGAGAACGGGCGCCCGTGCGGGCGAAGTAATGCAGTAATTGCTTTCTTGCGCCCGATTGTCGCAAGTTATGAAGGGCTCGTAGGCAAGTGCGCGATGCTATGATACGCGCCGACATTTTCTCCCTCAGCAATCAACCGGAGTCTCCGCAGTGAATCCCATCAGGAAAGTTTCGTTCATCGGCGTCGGCAACATGGGCAACGCGATGGCCGGTCAACTCGTAAAAAAAGGTTTCGACGTTACGGTCTATGACGCGCGCGCAGAAACGGCGCAGGGGTTCGTAACGCAGCATGGCGGGCGCGCCGCATCAACGCTTGCGGACGCGGGCAAGGGCGCCGATGCGGTGATTTTCATGGTGCCTGACGACAAAGTCGTGCAGCAGGTGCTTTTCGACGACGGGCTCGCGGACGCACTCGCGCGCGGCACGACGGTCATCGATATGAGTTCTTCGGCGCCCGCGGGCACGGTTGCAATCGGCGAACATCTTGCCGCGCGCGATATCGCTTATGTCGACGCGCCGGTGATGGGCGGGGTGGTGTTCGCGAAAGATGCGACGCTCGACATCATGGTGGGCGGCAGCTCGGCGCAGATCGAACGCTGCAAGCCGCTGTTCGATGCGATGGGCCGCAAACTCTACGTATGCGGGCCACTCGGCAGCGGTCATGTACTGAAGTGCCTGACGAATTACATCAATGCCTGCGCGATGATCAACACGCTCGAGGCGATGACGATAGGCGCCAAGTTCGGGCTCGACAGCGGCGTCATGGCCGGCGCGATCGAAGCAATGTGCAACGGTCGCCAGCATCCGATCGCCAAAAAGGTCGTGCCGCATGTCATGACGCGCAAGTACGCAACCGGCATGGCGATGCAGTTCATCGCCAAGGACGTGCAGATCGCGGTCGACACCGCGCACAACATCGACGCCGCCGCACCGTTGGCCGAAAAGACCGCGGAATTGTGGGCGGCAGCGTGCAAACAGCTCGGCGGCAAGCTCGACCAGACGGAAATCGTTCGCTATTGGGAAGACCAGAGCGGCGTGAAGCTTTAATTCAGGAGGGAATCAGACAATGGCCGCTCGCATCCCAGTCATTACACCCGAAAGCGAACTCAACGCGGAACAGCGCCGCGTGCTTGAGGGACTCCTCGGCCGGCGCGGTGGCCGCATTCCGGGCCCGTACCGCTTTACGCTGCACTGCCCGGAAATCACCGAGCTCATGCATCCGTTCGGCGAGCTATTGCGCTTGAGATCGAGTTTTCCGCTGCGGGTTTCGGAGACCGCGATTTGCGCGACCGCGCGCGCGTGGGACAGCGATTACATTTTTACTTCGCATTCGCAAGGCGCGCTGAAGGCGGGCGTCGACCTGGCCGTAATCGAAGCGATGCAGCGCGGCGAGCGCCCGGTATTCAAAGAGGCCGATGAAGAAGCGGTTTACGATTTCACGACCGAGCTGTGCGTGAACCACAAGATTAGCGACGCGACCTATCAGCGCGTGCTCAATATGTACGATGCGCCCAAGGCGGTCGAGCTATCGTCGCTGATTGGTTATTACTCGCTCGTGGCCGCGACGATACTCGCGCATGAAATGCCGTTGCCAGTGGAGGCGCGGCGATTGGCGCCGCGCAAAAAATAAACCGGCGACCGCTTTGGCGACCGCCGGTTCGTTTCTTTCTGTATGCCCGCCTGCGGGATGACTACTAGGCTGCGACAGCGGCACCCTTGTTGATGCCCGGCATCGTAAAGCCGATCGCCTTCAATTCCGTTTCGAGCGATTTCGCCTGCTCGGCGGTGAGTTCGACGAGCGGCGGCCGAACCTTGGCCCATGCCGGATCGTTCGCGTAAATCGCGATGCCCTGCTTCAGCGCGCCGATCATCAAGTACTTCTTGCCGAACGCATCGCGCGTGATGTCGAGTTTCTTTTGTTGCTCGGCGGCGTCGGCATTTTTCCATTCGACGCACAGTTTCGCGATGGCCGCCGGGTTCACGTTGGCAGTCGCAGAAATGCAGCCCGCTCCGCCGTTCTGCAGACCCGCGAGGAGGAACGATTCGCTGCCCGGGAAAATATCGAAGCCCTGTTTCGCGAACGCATCGAGGAAAGTCTTGGTGTTGTTCCAGTCGCCGGAGCTGTCTTTCATGCCGGCGATCTGCTGCGGATAAGCCTTGAGCAGGCGCTCGACGAGTCCCGGCGTGATGCCGACGACCGCGACCGGCGGGATGTGGTACAGGTAAATTTTGAGCCGCGAGTCGCCGACGCGCTGCACGACTTCACTGAAGTGGCGGTAAAGGCCTTCTTCGCTCACGCCTTTGTAATAGAACGGCGGCAGCATCAAGACGCCGGCGCAGCCATGCTTGACCGCCTGCGACGTGAGCTTGACGGTTTCAGTCAGCGAGCAGCAGCCGGTGCCCGGCATCATGCGCGAGGCATCTACGCCGGCCGCGACGAGCGCGTCGAGCAGCATCGTGCGTTCTTCCGCGGCGAGCGAATTCGCTTCGCTGTTGGTGCCGAAGACGGCGAGGCCGCAGTCCTGCGACAAGAGCCATTTGCAATGCGCGATGAAGCGTTCTTTATCGGGCGACAGATCTGATTTGAACGGGGTGACGACGGGCGACAGTACGCCGTGGATGCGTTGGGTCATGGGAGTCTCCGGAATGCGAATTTACGAGGGCGAAACAGCCGGCATGATACTACAGCGACGTCAAAACCCGTAGAGACGCGCGGGATTGGCGACCAGGATTTTTTCGCGCGTCGCCGCGTCGGGCGCCCACTCGGCGAGTAGATCGAGCAACGCTGCCTCGTCGGGAAAATCTCTCTTCAGTGAAGGATGCGGCCAGTTGCTCGCCCACAGCATGCGCTCGGGCGCTTGTGCGATGAGCGCAACTGCAAGCTCGCTCACATCGGCGTAATGCGGCGGCCCCGCGCGCGACCCATGGTAGGGCGCCGACAATTTGACCCAGCAGCGGCCGCTGTCGACAAGGCCGCGCATCGCGCACACGTTGGCGTCGTTCAAGTCGATGGGCGCGACAAAGCGGCCGATGTGATCGATCACGATGTCGCACGGCAGCCTCGCCAGTCGCGCGGCGTGCGTCGTGAATTCACTTGCGTCGAACTGGAACTGCAGGTGCCAGCCAAATTTCGAGACGCGCGCCGCCATGGTCTCGAGCGCATCCCATTTGAGCGAGCCGCCCGGCATCATGTGGAAGCGCAGTCCGCGCATGCCGAGTTTCGTCAGACGCTCGATTTCCGCATCGGGTGCCGCCGGATCGACGACCGCAACCCCGCGCGCGTTGCCGAGCTGTTGCATTGCGTCGAGCGTGACCGTGTTGTCGCAACCGTATGCGGTCGGCTGCACGATCACCGTGCGCGTGAGGCCAAGGCGTTTCTGCATGTCACGATAGCGCGCGAGCGAACCGTCCTGCGACGGCATATTGGAGCCGGGCAGCATCGGCACGCCGGGCGTAAAGATGTGCATATGCGTATCGCAGGCGCCGGGCGGAGCAGGTGTGAGCATGAGGCGCTTTCCGATTGTGTGCGCGGCAGTATAACGTTCCCGCCCGCTTGCCGCCGTGCGGAGGCGTCTTCATAATGGCGCCATAACAGAAGAACATCCGCAGCATCGCCACCCTGCATCGAATTTAGAACCGGAGGAACATCCCGCATGGCCAGCAATCGCAAAAAACCGGAAGAGTTGCGCAGTCACCGTTGGTACGGCGCACAGGACATGCGTGCGTTCGGTCATCGTTCGCGCACGCTGCAAACCGGTTTTGCCCGCGAGGATTTTACCGGCAAGCCGGTGATCGCGATCATCAACACGTGGAGCGACATCAATCAATGCCATGCGCACTTTCGCCAGCGTGCTGAAGAAGTGAAGCGCGGCGTATGGCAGGCGGGCGGCTTTCCACTCGAGATGCCGGCGATCACGCTGTCCGAACCGTTCATGAAGCCGTCGACGATGATGTATCGCAACCTGCTCGCGATGGAAACCGAAGAGCTGTTGCGCTCATATCCGGTCGACGGCGCGGTGCTGATGGGCGGCTGCGATAAAACCACACCGGCGCTGATCATGGGCGCGACGAGCATGAATCTGCCGGCGATTTTCATGCCGGCGGGCCCGATGCTGCGCGGCAACTGGCACGGCGAGCCGCTCGGTTCGGGCACCGACACCTGGAAGTACTGGGCGGAACTGCGCGCGGGCAATATCAATGAGAACGAATGGCGCGAAGTCGAAGAAGGCATCGCGCGCTCGCCCGGCCATTGCATGGTGATGGGGACCGCATCGACGATGACCTCGGTCGCCGAAGTGCTCGGGCTCACATTGCCCGGCGCCGCGTCGATTCCGGCTGCGGATTCGAATCACTCGCGCATGGCGAGCTATACCGGGCGCCGCATTGTCGAGATGGTGTGGGAAGACTTGAAGCCGTCCGACATTCTCAATGCGAAGTCATTCGACAACGCGATTACGACCGTGCATGCGCTGTCGGGATCAACCAATGCGCTGATTCATTTGATCGCCATGGCGGGCCGCGCCAACGTGAAACTCGCGCTCGAACGCTTCGACGAACTTTCGAAGCAGACGCCGGTGCTCGCGAACGTGCGGCCGGCCGGGACGAAATATCTGATGGAAGATTTTTACTACGCCGGCGGCCTCAAAGGACTGCTCTCTGAATTGCGCGATCTCCTGAACGTCGATTGCATGACGGTGAACGGCAAAACGCTCGGCGAAAATTTGAAGGACGCGAAGGTTTACAACGCCGACGTGATCCGGCCGCGCTCCAATCCGCTCGCTGCAAGCGGCGGGTTGACCGTGCTTCGCGGCAATCTCGCGCCCGACGGTGCGGTAATCAAGCCGACCGCCGCCGAGGCCCGCCTGATGAAACATACCGGCCGCGCGGTCGTCTTCAAAGACTACAACGACATGAACGCGCGCATCGACGATGACAATCTCGACATCGATGAGACCTGCGTGCTGGTGCTGCAGAACGGCGGACCGCTCGGTGGCCCCGGCATGCCGGAGTGGGGTCAGTTGCCGATTCCGAAAAAATTGCTCGAAAAAGGCGTGCGCGACATGGTGCGCATTTCAGACTCGCGCATGAGCGGCACTTCGTACGGTGCATGCGTATTGCACGTTGCCCCCGAGTCTTTCGTCGGCGGACCGCTTGCTTTCGTGCGCGACGGCGACATGATCGAACTCGATGTCCCCGCGCGCAAGCTCGAACTAAAAGTCAGCGACGCCGAACTCGCGAAACGCCGCGCCGGGTGGAAGCAACCGAAGGTCGTGTACGAACGCGGCTATGGCGCGCTTTTCGCCGATCGCGTCACCCAGGCTGACAAGGGCTGCGATTTCGATTTCCTGCATGCGGGTGCTCCTACTCCCGACCCGGAAATACACTAAAGCAGTAACCGCAAAGGACGCGAAGGACGCAAAGGAAGGCTCGAATTCTTCAAATGCACGAATCCAGAAAATCTGGCGCATGCATTGTTCTTCCTTCGCGTCCTTCGCGTCCTTCGCGTCCTTCGCGGTTAAAGATTTTCGCGTCTGCAATCTTCACGGTTTAAAAACTTAAACGAATAGGATCTAACATGGAACTTCCAGTCAATCATTTCAAACACGCGCTCGCCGCACAGAAACCGCAGATCGGCATCTGGAGTTCGTTGTGCTCGCACATCGTCGCGGATGTGCTGTCGAATTCCGGCTTCGACTGGGTCTTGCTCGACACCGAGCATTCGCCCAATGAGCTTTCGATGGTGCAGCATCAACTGCATGCAATGCAGGGCGGGACGGCGAACCCGGTCGTGCGCGTGTCGTGGAACGACATGGTGATGATCAAGCGCTTTCTCGATATTGGCGCGCAATCGCTGCTGCTGCCGTATGTGCAGAACGTCGACGAAGCGAAGCAGGCGGTGATTTCGATCAATTATCCGCAGAAAGGCATGCGCGGCGTCGCTGGCGGCGCGCGCGCGATGGGCTACGGCCGCATCAAGGATTATCACAAGAAGGCGCCGAACGAACTCTGCCTGCTCGTGCAGGTCGAGACGCGCAAAGCGATGGCGAGCTTGGACGCGATCGCCGAAGTCGAAGGCGTCGACGGCGTATTCATCGGCCCCAATGACTTGTCGGCCGACATGGGTTACCTCGGCAACTGGCAGCATCCAGAAGTGTGGAAAGTAATGGAAGAAGCCGCCAAGCGAATTCGCAAGGCGGGCAAAGCGCCGGGCATTCTTGTTGGCGAAGCCGACGGGCAGCGCTGCATCGACATGGGGTACTTGTTCGTTGCCGTCGGCTCCGACATCGGGCTGCTGCGCACGGGCGACGCGCTGGCGGCGAAATTCAAGAAGTGAGATTTAACGAGGCTTAAGCAGAGTGTCGCGGCTGACCTCGGCTTCCACCGCGTTGCTGGGCATCGCGGCGGCCGTGATTTTCTTTTTGCCGCCGCCCGCCGGTGCGACGGCAACCACCATGCATGCGGCGGCGTTGATGGTGCTGACGGTCGGGCTGTGGGCGCTCGGCGCCATGCCCGAACATGTCACCTCGCTGCTGTTTTTCCTGCTCGCGATGGTCTTCGCGATCGCTTCGCCGCAAGCGGTGTTCTCCGGTTTCGCATCGCCGACGATGTGGCTCGTTCTGGGTGGATTGTTCATCGCTGATGCCGTCACGGCTACCGGCCTCGGGCAGCGTTTCATCGGCCTGCTGTTCGAGCGCTACTCGTTTAACTATGGTGGCCTGCTGCTTGCTATCGCACTGATAGCGACCGCGCTCGCATTCTTCATGCCGGCGACGGTCGCCCGCATGCTGCTGATCATACCGATCGTGGCGGCGTTGGCCGCTCGCGTCGGGTTTCCGCCCGGCAGCACGGGCTATCATGGCCTCATGCTGTCGGCGATCATCATCACCTATCAAAGCGGCAATGGAATCCTGCCGGCCAACGCGCCGAATCTTGTGCTCGCAGGCGCCGGCGAGGCGCTGTATGGCGTGCATCTTATTTACGGCGAATATCTATGGGTCATTTTTCCGGTGCTGTGTTTGCTCAAAGGCATCGCCGCGGTGGGTTTGATTTACTGGCTGTTTCCCGCCGAGGTCGAGTCCGCGGCGGCGCCGGTCGTGCGCGCGCCGATGACCGCGGAGGAAAAGCGGCTGGCAATTATCCTGGTTGCCTCCATCATATTGTGGGCGACTGATTTCATACACGGCGTGCGCGCGGGTTGGGTCGCGCTGGCGGCGGCTATCGCATGCATGCTGCCGCGAATCGGCGTGCTGCCGTACAGCGCGTTCAATGAAGTGCGACTCGGTTCATTTTTTTACGTTGGCGGAACGATCGGACTCGGCGCGATCGTGCAGGAGTCGGGCCTCGGCGTTCTGCTGGGCAACACCGTGCAGGCGACGCTCGATTTGCGGCCCGGCGCCGACTTCGCGAACTTCGTCACGCTGAGCCTGCTCGGCATGTTCACGGGCGTGGTCGTCACCAATCCCGCAC
This sequence comes from Betaproteobacteria bacterium, assembly GCA_028292435.1. GTDB lineage: Bacteria > Pseudomonadota > Gammaproteobacteria > Burkholderiales > SG8-41 > PALSA-1004. Next base: position 17,319 of record JAQGMI010000176.1, on the reverse strand, counting down.
AGCCCGCCGTGCTGGCGCCGCTGGCGGGCCAATTTGCGGACGCGACCGGCTGGTCCATCAAAAGCGCGCTCATGATCAGCGCGATCGGGTTCAACACCATGATATTGCCGTATCAGGTGCCGCCGGTTGTCGTCGGCATGCAGGCGGCCGGTATTTCACTCGCAACGACACTGAAGGCGACGCTGCCCCTCGCGGCAGTCGGCATATTGTTTTTTCTGCCGCTCGAATATCTCTGGTGGCGGTGGATTGGTTATTTTGGCTGACCGGACCGGTCTTCCAGCGTCGCAGACATCGGCACTTAGCGGCGCGCGAACTTTGATTCTGACGTAATAAAAGGACATTGATATGCCTGTTCAACGCATCGCGCCCGATCTCGACATGCATTATGTCGTCGACGAATTTACCGATCCCTGGCGCCAGTCCGACGCCGTCCTGATGATCCACGGCAACAACGAAAGCGGTGCCGCATGGTTCGGCTGGGTGCCGATGCTCGCGCGGCGTTATCGGCTCGTGCGCCCCGACATGCGCGGGTTCGGGCAGTCGACGCCGATGCCGCGGAAATTTCCATGGACGCTCGACATCGTGATCGACGATTACCTTGCGCTGATGGATTCGCTCGGCATCGAGCGCTTTCATCTGGTCGGCGCCAAAATCGGCGGCGTCATCGGCCGCGCGTTTGCCGCGCGCCATCCCGACCGGGTGCGCACCTTGACTGTCGCCGGTTCGCCGCCGCCGATTCGCGCGGACAAGGAAACGCGCGCCGCGCGCGTGCGCGAAGTTGAAGAGCAGGGCATCGAGCATTGGGCGCGGCGCAGCATGGCGGGCCGCCTGGGCAAGGCGTTTCCCAAGGAAGGCGTCGAATGGTGGATCAAATACATGGCGCGCACCGACATGGCGAGCGAGGCCGGTTTCGCCGAGACCATCAATTTCTCCGACATCACGGCGGACGTCGCGAAAATAAAATGCCCGATGCTCGTGCTGACGACCGAACAGAGCGGGCTCGCTTCAGTCGAAGAAACGCGGGCGTGGCAGGAAAAAGTCCCGCATTCGGAACTCGTAGTGCTGCCCGGCGATTCGTTTCACGTGGCGGCAACCGATCCCGAGCCGTGCGCCGAAGCGTTGCTGAATTTTCTCAGGCGGCATTCGAAGGCCTGAGATAAACACCGATACGTCCGAATCGCGATACGAGCGGGCGGTCCAATTACTTTCCTTCCGTCAGGACTGATTTCATGCCTAAACGATCTTCTTTCGCGTTCATCCGCGTGTGTCCGCGATTAGTGTTGTTGGCTTTCACGCTTGCGACCGGAACCGCCGCAGCGCAAACCTATCCCGCAAAACCAGTGCGCATCGTCGTGCCGTGGCCGCCGGGCGGCGGCACGGATATCGTCGCGCGCACCGTTGCGCAGAAAATGCACGAGACGCTCGGCCAGCCGGCGATTGTCGATAACCGCGCCGGTGCAAACGGCATCATCGGCGCCGATCTCGTCGCCAAAGCGCCAGCCGACGGCTACACGGTGATGATTACGATTGCCTCGCATGCGATCAACCCGACGCTGTACGCGAAACTGCCGTACGACACGCTCGCCGATCTCGCGCCGGTGTCGCTGCTTGCGGAATATCCGTTCGTAATCACGGTACATCCTTCGGTGCCAGCGACGACGGTTAAGGAATTGATCGCATTTGCCAAGTCGCACCCGGGTCAGTTGTCTTTCGCGTCGTCAGGCAACGGCAGCGGGCCGCATCTGGGCATGGAACTCTTCAAAAGCATGGCGGGTATCGACCTCGTTCACATCCCGTACAAAGGCGCTGGCCAGGCGATGACCGATCTGGTCTCGGGCCAGGTGCAGGTGTTTCTCAATAATTTTCTCGCCGGCACCGCGATGATTCGCGCGGGCAAGCTGCGCGCACTGGCGGTGACGAGTGCGAAGCGTTCGGCGGTGGCGCCTGAACTGCCGACGGTCAGTGAAGCGGGCGTACCCGGTTACGTCGTGACCGGCTGGTACGGGCTGTTCGTGCCGGCGGCAACGCCTGCGCCGGTGGTCGCGACGCTGCATGCGGGCGCGGTGAAAGCGATCAAGTCAAAAGAAGTCAGCGAGCGCCTGTCGAGCGAGGCGGCCGAGATCGTCGGCAGTTCGCCGCGCGAATTCGCGGATTACCTGAAAGCCGAGATCAACAAGTGGGCGGCGGTGATCCGCAAGGCGCAGATCAAACCCGAATCGCTATAGACCGGCTAAGCGCCGACTTCGGGACACTCGATCGGGTGATGCACGCCGTGGGTGAGTTGCATCACGCGCTCGCGCAGTTGCGTGAGGTATGAATCGCGAATGCCGTGCTTGGCGAGGCAGTCGACCGTTTGGTACAGATAATCGGCGCCTGAGCCGAATTTCCCTTTCGCGGTCGCGAGTGTCTTGACCACCGTTTCGAGCGGCAGCTTTCCCGCGTAATGCGGATGCACATGATTGACGACGAAGGCGACGGTGCGCAGCTTAAGATCGCCCGCGTTCGCGTTGATCCAGCGCGGCGCATACGAGCCGATCGCCATTTCGCGGCGCCAGACGAGCATCAGCTCATGCCGCACTTCGGCCGCGGGAATCCTCAACGCCACGCCGTTACAGCAGCCGCCGAAATCGAGCCCCAGCATGAGGCCCGGCTCCTCGACTGAACCGCGCCCGTGGCGCGAGCGCAGGCAAAAACTGCGGTGGAAGCCATGAATCGTGACTTTCTGCCGCTCGATGTAATGAAACAGCGGGTTCCAGATCAACGAGCCGTACGCAAATACCCACAGGTCTTGCGTGGAATCCCAGTCGGCGAGGATGCGCTCGAAAGAGGCGATAAATTCTGACTCGGGAACCAGCGGCAGACTTCGATAGTTCAGTTCGCGGTTTTTCCGCAGCGTATCGTTTTCGAGGTCTTCGCGAGTCAGCATTCTTTTAGAACGTATCAGTGCCGCTTCGGGTTGACGGCGACTGTCTGCATTTTGCCTACAGCCATCGCCGCATGGAATAGCCGCCGATGAGCGGGCGCTCGAACGCGGCGCGCGCGAGCTGGCGGCCCCATTTAAATTCCTTGTAAAGCACGACAAACCGCCACATGTCGCGCAGCACTTTGGCGCGGTCGCGCCACGACAGCGCCATCAGCGCCGCCGGAAAATCCGCTTCATGCGGCTTGTCGAACGCGATCTTGAGCGGATTCCACTGGTCGGAGCAGCGGCGCACCTCCGAGGCGATCATCTTGCGGTACATTTGCTGCACCGGCCGGTTTCTGAGGCGCGCTTCGACGACGGCCTCGCCGCTGATGGCGCCTGAATGCAGCGCGCAGCTCATGCCTTCGCCAATCATGTTGAGGAAACCCGCCGCCTGGCCGGTAATTAGCACGTTGCCCTTGCCGAACACGTAGCGGTTGATCAGCGACGGGCCGAAGTTCTCGGCGCAGCCTTCGTCATCCGTATGCGGCGCCAATCTGACGCCATGTTTTTCGCCGAGGTAATTGACGACATTCGCGTGCTTCTTCGCAAAATTGTCGCCGCGCTTGAAGCCGACGCCGACAATCTGGCGGCCGTCACGGGCATGGCTCCAGGTGTAATGACCGAGCCCCGGATGAAACCAGAAGTGGAAATATTCGGTGTCGAGCGGACACTCGATGATGTCGTGAAACTTCTGGCCGACGAAAAACCACGGGATCTGTTTCGGGTAATCGGGATAGATCGAGCGAATCACCAGAGAGCTCGGGCCGTCCGCGCCAATGACTTGGCGCGCCCTGTATTCGACGGGCTCGCCATTCTTGCGTGCGCTAACGATGACGTGATCGCCGTTGTCGGTTAGGCCGGCGAACGACGTTTCATCGTGAATTTCGGCGCCGCTCTGCTTGATCGCCCAGTAATCCGAATATTTGCGGTGCAGATGCGGTGTCGTGCCGCCGAAGAAATCCATCGACAGCGACACCATCGACGGAAAGTGGAAAGTCACGCCGCGGCAAGCGGTCGGCTCGTGCAGCGCTTCGCGCGGCAGCGGGCCGAAATTTTCGAGCAGGAAACGGTGGCCGCGCGGCGACAGGATGCCGCTGCAAATCTTGTGGCGCGGCAGGGTTTTTCGTTCGAGCACGATGGTTTCAAGCCCGGCATCCACCAGCCGCTTGGCCGCCGCCGCTGCCGACAAGCTGGCGCCGACGATGATGACGTCAACGCTGCGCGTCATGACGCCGTCCATGAGGTAGCGGCCGGGCGTGCGGCGATTTCGGCCAGATGCACAACCGGGATTGCGCAACAGAGTTCCAACGTCCGGCGATCGAGTTCGCTTTCGATGACGATGCGCGAAATTTGCCGGCCTTTCAGCAGCCACTCGACTTGCGCTTCGTCCGTTCGCGGTTCGGTGCCGATGCTGCGGCGCATGCCGGTTCCGCTCACGGGTATCGCGATGCGCTGAAGATCGAGATTCAGCGTGCAGCCGGTCTGCGCGCGCAATTCATCGTAATAGTTAACGAGCGCCGCATGGTCGCAATGATAGGCGCGCGATTCGATCACATACAAGTCGCCAGCACCCAGCCCGGCGCGCAGCGCGTCGATGCTGCTCAGCGCGACACCGAGGCTGACGAGCTGCGCCTGCGGCAGCCATGCGCGCAAGCTGCGAATCAGCAGGCCGTCGGACACGATGATTTTCCTGCGCAACCGCAGCGGCGCGAGAAATCGCTCGAGGCGGGCGGGCGGAATGTCGGCGCCGATTTCAAGCGCCAGCGCAATGTCGGCGCCGCCGTCGTGCTCGATCGAGATGTGGCCGTCGCCGCCAAGCCACTGCCGAATAAGGGCGAGCGTCGATGGATTCCATTTATGCGTGACCGTGGCAAGCAGGACGGTGTCCGTGGGTGTGCGCCCGAACACCGGCAGCGGTCCCCGCGCCTGCATCTGCGCGTGGAGATTCATGGCGACCGTCGAGGGCGGCAGATCGCGGCGCAGTTTCATCAGCATGTCGACGAGGTCGATATTTTCCGGGCACACCGGTTCACACGCGCCGCACAAGGTGCATGACTCGACCGAGGGCGCAATGTCAGCAAGCGTTGCGCCGTGCTGCAGTGCTTTGTTGCGGCCATGCGGCGTCATCTGCAGGTCGCGCGTGCGCCGCCACACCGGACACACGAGCAGGCACAGGCTGCAGCCGCTGCATTCAGCGTGGGTTTGCCTGGCCATGTCCGTCTGCGGTCGGGCCATCAGAAAATCACGTCGCGGTTGAGTATCATCGCCGGATCGGCGGCACGCTTCATTGCCAAGTGGCGATCGACGACGGCATCGCCGAAAATGCGGCGGATATAACCTTTCATCATGCCGCCGAAGCGGTAGTAGCTTGCGCCGATGTCGACGCCGATATCGTAAATCGCGTCCTTGAAGGACTGTAAATGGTCGCGACTGTAGACCGCGTCGCCGATCATGGGCTCGAATTCGCAGCCATAGGCCCAGCCTTCCGCGTCCGGCGGTATGCACGACATCTCATAATGCGGACGGTGGTCGGCGCGCAACTTGATGCCGACGCAATACAGCGTGTAATGCGGAAAATATTTACGGCAGACCGCGTTGCCGCGCACGACGGCATCGGCGAACTTTTCGGCCGACGTCGCGATGTCGGGAATCACCATCTGGCGATGCCCCCAGAATTTCCAGACCGCGCGCGAGAAAACGACGGTGCGGTCGTGCATCACGCCGGCGCGCAGGTATTCGGGGCGCCGGAATTCGGGAAAAAGCTCGGTTTTGCGCTTGTACAAGTACCAAGCTTCGGGCAGTTTCCACGGCCGCAATGCGTAGCGCGGAATCGCGCGCAGCGCGAAACCGAGTTCGCCATGTCCGCGCAGCCGCTGCCGCCACGCGACAAGAAATGCCCGCTCGCGTTCTGCCGAATCGAACGCGACCAGCAGGTTCACCGCCGAATCCATGATCGTCAAAATGCCCGAGTAGTCGCTAGCGTCGTTGCGATCGAGCAGTTGCAGATCTTCAATGGCGGTGCGCAGCGACGAGTAATAAAAGTAATGCATGCGCACCGGCGTGTACGGCCGCACCTTGAGTGTCGCTTCAGTGATCACGCCGAACTGGCCGTAGCCGAGAATCACGCGTTCAAACAGTTCCGAATTCTGCGAATCGGAGCATTCAACGATGTCGCCGGTCGGCGTGACAACTTGCAATGCAAGCGCCTGGTCGGCGCTGCAGCCCAGGCGCGGCGAATTCACGTCGATGCCGCCGACGTTCAACGAGCCGCCGACCGTGGACGTGAGGTTGAGCGGCGCAGACAGGTAATCGAGATTTTCGCGGCGCAGTTCTTCGGCGAGGCTGTGCCAGAAAATGCCTGCCTGGGTGCGCACCGTCAGCGCTGCCGCGTCGATCTCGAGCACGCGGCTCATGCCGGTCATGTCGAGCAGAACGCCGCCGAATGCGATCGACTCGCCTTCGGTCGTCAGGCCGCCGCCGCGTACGGTCACCGGCACGCGATGCACTTGCGCAGCGCGCAGCAGCGTGGAAATCTGCGTTGCGCTTTTGGCGACGACGATACCGTGCGCCAAACCATACGCAGTGCCGCCGGCGTCGGTTGCGAATGCGCTGCGCGCCGTCGTCGTTGCGCGAACCTCGACTTCATCGGCAGCAAGCGCCGCAACAAACGATGGCCAGCTCGCGCCGTTCCACCGCGCGGGATTGGTCTGTTGACGTTTAATACCCTGGAGCGCATCGGGGCCGACAGGGCAAATGCCGAAAGTACCGCTGGGTGCCGTGTCCATGTGCGAGATGAAATTGCCGGAAGCGCGATTATCCGACTTTTCCGCATTTTTCAGTTGATTACCTGATAATGCGAAGCAGTTATTGGCGAGGAGATAACGATGAAGCGCTTAGTCCTGGTTGCCGTTCTCGTGCACGCTGCTGCTGTGGCCGCGCAGGTTTATCCCTCAAAGCCCGTGCGCCTCGTGGTGCCGTTCGCCGCCGGCGGCAATGTCGACATTACCGCGCGGCAGATCGCGCCCGGTATGTCGGAACTGCTCGGCCAGAACTTCATCGTCGACAATCGCGTCGGTGCCGGCGGCGTGATCGGCGCGGAAGTCGTGGCCAAAGCGGCGCCCGACGGCTACACGCTGATGATGGGTTCCAACAGTACGGTCAGCGTTGCGCCGAGTCTGTACCCGAAGATTGCCTACCATCCAGTGCGCGATTTCGCGCCGATCAGCCTCGTTGCAACGACGCCGTTCGTGCTCGTCGTGCATCCGTCGGTGCCCGCGAAGTCAATCAAGGAACTGATTGCGCTCGCCAAGGCCAGGTCAGGCCGCTTGTCGATGGCGTCGGGCGGCACCGGCAGTTCCAACCATCTTGTCGGCGAGTTGTTTCAGGCGCTGACCGGCGCGCGTTTCACGCACATTCCCTATAAAGGCGGCGGTCCGGCCGGCGTCGACTTGATGGCGGGACAAGTGGATTTGCTGTTCGACCAGTTGTCGAGCTCGGTGGGGCCGATCAAGTCGGGCCGCATACGCGCTCTGGCAGTCACTTCGGCCGCGCGCACCGCGGTGTTTCCCGAGATTACGACCGCCAGGGAAGCGGGCGTCGCCGATTTCGAAGTAACGAATATCACGGGCGTGCTCGCGCCCGCCGGCACTTCGGCCGACATCATCGGCAAGTTGAATGCGGCGATCCTTAAAGTCCTTGCGACGTCCGCGACGAGGGAACGTTTTGCGGGCCTCGCGCTGGAAGCGGCGCCGGGCACGCCCGAGCAATTTGCGGCTTACATCAAGGAAGACTTCGCGCGCTGGACGAAAGTAGTCAAAGACGCAAACATCAAGGTCGAGTAAAAAACAACGCGCAGATTTTCTGCGGCAATGAATTTTTCACGGAGGACATCATGAAGCTTGTATCTCTTGGCGCGTCTTGCATGCTGGCATCGTTTGCGTCCATCGCCACGGCGCAAAACGTAAAGATAACGCCGCTCGGCTCTCACGACGGTGAATTGTGCGCGTCAGACCGCGCGACGCTGTTCGAAGATCCGACCGGCGTGCGTATCCTGTACGACGTGGGCCAGACCCTGACCGGGGCCGACGATCCGCGCCTGGGCACCGTTCATGTCGTGCTCCTGAGTCACGCGCATGGCGATCACATCGGGGACCGCAAGCTGAAGGCGGCCGGCGCGGGCAGTTGCGGCGCGCCGGAGACGGTGTCGGCAGGCGCCAACGGGATGACGGCGGAGGTCGCGGCGGCAAAAGGCGCGGCGATTGCGATGACAACCGACATGGGCGTCTTCGTCGCTACGAAAATTCAGAAAATTACCGGCAAGCCGGTCGGTTTGTGTCCGCAGACCGGCGGCGCGACGATCGTGCCGGTCGCCGCGGTATGCCGCTCAAACACGCATCTCGGCGCGGCGTTTGTGGCGAAAACCGCGAACGCCGCACAGGGCGTAGAGATCACGATTGTTTACGCTTCGCATGCCAACAATGTCGCGCCGTCCCTGCTTTCGGACGCGCAACGGGCGCTGCATGATGCCGACGGCAGCGGCCTCGCGCTCGGACCGCCGACCGGCTTCGTCGTGAAGTTCACGAACGGGCTGACCGCTTACCTGTCCGGCGACACCGGCATTCACAGCGAGATGAAAACGGTCGTGCACGATTATCACAAGGCGAATCTCGCGCAGTTTAATCTGGGCACAAGCGCGATCACGGTCAATTCGGTTGCGTACGCAATGAACGATCTGGTACGGCCGGCGTCGGTCATTTATTCGCACGTCAACGAAGCGGTGACCGAAGGCGGCAAGCTGAAGCCGACGGCGCGGGCGGCCGCAATTTCGAAACTGCTTAAAGGCGTTACGCCGCAGCTTGCGATCAGCGGGCGCACAATGGAATTCGACGGCGCGGGCAAATGCGTGGCCGGTTGCTGATGGCCGCGTATTCGTTGCGGCCGGCGCGAGTTACTTAAAGTCGTAGAGCCGCGCCGGATTGTCGACGAGGACTTGCTTGCGCAAACCGGCGTCCGGAATCCACGCCTGGAGCAAATCGCATAAATCGCCGTCGTTGGGCATCGGCGTTTTGACCATCACGTGCGGCCAGTCGGTGCCCCAGATGACTTGTTTCGGCGCAGCGGCGGTCAATGCATGCGCGAACTCATTGGTATCCGGGTGGGGCAAAGCTTGCGTTGAAATCCGGTAAGGCCCGGTCAACTTGGTCCACGCGCGGCCGGCCTGCATCAATCGCAACAATGCCTGGAAGCCGGCATCGCCGGTGCCGCGATCGGTCGTCATATAACCGAGATGGCCATACACGGTGTCGACCGGGAAATCCGCGAGCATGCGGTCAAGCTCGGGAAATTCGTCGACGTGCATCAGAAATTCCATATGCCATCCGAATAACGCGACCTTCGCGGCGAGTTTTGTCAGCGATGCGAGCGGCAGCGTGCCGGGCTTGCGGTCTTTGACGTCAACTATGTTGACGCGGACGCCGCGCACGCCGGTTTCGTGCATGCGAGCGAGTTCGTCGTTGGCGATGTTGTCGTCGACGACGGCAACGCCGCGCAAGTTCGTCGGGTCTGCTTTCATCGCGTCGAGCATCGCATTGTTGTCCGTGCCGTAAACGCTGGGTTGGATCAGCACTGCTCGTTCGACGCCGAGTGTCGCTAGCATTTGCCGGTAATCGGCCGGCAGCGCATCGGGCGGCGTGTAAATCCGGCCGTCGAAATAATTGTATTGAGCGGCGGGTCCGCAGACGTGCGCATGCGTATCGGTGGCGCCGGGCGGTAGTGCAAGTTTCGGTTTGCGCGTACGCGGATCGAACGGCGCGCACAACGGTGCGCCGGCATGCGGCAACGACTTTGCGGCGGTTGGCTGGGCTGGGGAACTCATGGTTTAATCTCGGCTCGAAAGACTGGCAAGGCGGAGTTTAGCAGTTAGCGTCGCGCCGGTTTTACGCAGGTGTCGCCGCAGAGCGCCGTCGTTGCCAAGAACTCTCGAGGAGATTATGTTCGCCCATCGTCCTGATTTGCGCCGTATCGCGCGCGCGCTTTCCGTCATCATCGCCTTTGCTGCCGTCGCGGCCACTGACGTGCGCGCGCAAACCGATTATCCGCAGCGTCCTGTGCGCATGGTCGTGCCGTTTGCGCCGGGTGGCGCTTCCGACTTCGTCGGCCGCATCATGCAGGCCAGGATGAGCGAAGTGCTCGGTCAACAGGTCGTGATCGACAACCGCACGGGCGCTGCCGGCAATATCGGCGTCGAAGTCGCCGCGCGCGCGAGCCCCGATGGCTACACGGCTCTGCTCGGCAACATCGGCACCATGGCGATCAATCCCGGGCTTTACCTTAAATTTCCGGTCAAGCCGACGACAGATTTGATTGCCATCTCGCAGGTCGTCGACGTGCCCGGCTCGCTGGTCGTGCATCCGTCATTGCCCGTGAACACGGTTAAGGAACTGATCGACTACATCAAAGCGCATCAGGGCCAGTTGAATTTCGGCTCGCCCGGCACCGGCAGCGCGAACCAGCTCGAGATGGAATCGTTCATGCGCGCGACCGGCACGAAGATGACGCACATTCCGTACAAGGGCGGCGCCGGTCCGGCCGCGATTGCGCTGCTCGGCAACGAAGTGCAGCTCATGTTCGTGACACTGTCGTCTTCGATTACGTTCGTTAAACAAGGACGCTTGCGCGCGCTCGGCATCGTCGCACCCAAGCGCGTGGCGGCCATCGCCGATGTGCCGACCATGGCCGAAGCCGGATTTCCGAGCATGACCGTCGGCTCGTGGCAGGGCGTGTTCGTGCCTAAAGGCACGCCGCAACCGATCGTCAACAAGCTGTTCAAGGTCGTCACAACGGTGATGGATGACGCCAATGTGAAGAAGCGCCTGGCTGACGGTGGCGTAGAGACGGTGTTAAGTAAATCGCCCGAAGCGTTCAGCGAATTCGTCAAAGCCGAGAATGCGCGCTGGGGCAAAGTCATCAGCGATGCGGGCATCAAGCCCGAATAATCAGAAAGGAAAGCGGTAGCATGGCGTTTCATCGATTTGAAAATATCGAAAGCAATTTCCTGACGCCGCATTTGTCGAGCGCGCGCGGGCCCGTGATCGAAGGCAAGTACCTGTACTTTTGTCTCGTCAACAAGTCAGCCGGCACCGGATCGAAACTCCACTATCATCCCAATGAGTTGCTGATCTTCCCGGTGCGCGGAAAAATCAACGCGATTGTCGGCAAGGACCGCCGCATCGTGCCGACCGGCATGTTCGTGCATGCGCCGGCGTATGCGCGGCATTCGATGCGCGCCACGGAAGACGGCGATTGTTCCTACCTTTACATTAAAGACAAGACGTGGACGGTCGTTGGCCTGGCGGAAGACGAGGCCGTTCCCGATCAGGCGATGACCGTCGCTGAAGTGAACAAGAAATACAACGTTGGCGACCGTGACAAGCATAAGAAGGCGGAAGGCCAGTCGCAGGCTGTCATCGAGGGCGTGAAGGTTTGCTATTACCCGGTCATCGATGCGTTCGATGCGCCGCCGGTGTCGGCAAGGCGCGCGAACTCGATTGAGGGCGAGCGTCTCGCGTTCGCTTACTTCGAGGCGCAGGAAGGAATTGAAGCCGCCGAAAAAGCGTCTGCGCACGAAACCTTCGTCTACGTTTTACATGGTGAAGTCGAGGCCGACTGCAATGGCGAGAAAAAGACGCTCACGCCCGGCGGCATCCTGCAGACTGCACGCGGTGACCGCTATTCAATCAAGGTGAAGTCCCCGTTCGCGCGCTATGTCAGCGTGCACCCGACACCGTTCCTCGAAAACCTGATCGATTCGATGACGCCAGAGCAGGCTGAGCAGGCGCGCATCAATATGAAAGCGAACTAGCCGGCATCGGCGGTGTTTCGCCGCCGGTGACAGCAGATCAGGAGCCCTGACGATGACTCTGCGCAATATTGCTCTGGCGGCCGGATTGCTGGTTGCCGGTCTCGCAGGCGCCCAGACATGGACGCCGCAGCGTAACGTCGAAGTCATCGTGCCGGCGACTGCTGGCGGTTCGCTCGATACGACCGGCCGCACGATTACGCGCATCTGGGGCGACTTGAAGCTGTTGCCGGTCTCGAGCAACATTTCAAACCGGGCCGGCGGCGGTCATGCGGTTGCATATAACTATCTCGCGCAGCGGGCGGGCGATCCGCACTACCTCGGCGTGACGTCCATGACGTTGCTGGCGAACCATGTCAACGGCAACATTCCGCTCACCTATACCGATTTCACGCCGCTAGCGGTCCTGCTGACCGAATACATTGCGATTGCCGTACAGGCCGACTCGCCGTTGAAGTCCGGCAAGGACCTGATCGACGCGTTGCGCAAAGCGCCGAACTCGTTGAGCCTGGCGCTCAGCAGCGCCCCGGGCGGAACGCACCATATGTCGTTCGCGATGCCTTTGCTTGCGGGCGTTGTCGATGTCGGGAAAACTAAACTAGTTGTCTTCAATTCGTCGGCCGAGGCCGTTACCGCGCTGCTCGGCGGGCATGTCGACGTGATCTCCGCAGGAACTGTTCAGGTGGCGCCGTTCGTCGCCAGCGGCAAGTTGCGCGTACTCGCGGTGAGCGCGCCGAGGCGCATGACCGGCCCGCTGGCCGCGGCGCCAACCTGGCCCGAACTGGGATTGAAAGGCGTGATGGAAAACTGGCGCGGTGTCATCGGCGCGAAAAACATCACGGCAGAACAGATCCGTTTTTGGGACAACACGTTCCAGCGCATCACGAGCAGCGAAGCGTTTCGCGATTATGCGCAGAAGAACCAGTGGGAAATCACCTATCGCGGCGCCGACGAGTCGCGCAGATTCATGGCCGAGCAGTACGATGAATTAAAGCCGGTCATGACGGAGCTGGGCCTCGCCAGGAAACCGTAAGTGCAACAAAACGTCTGTAGGTATTTGTCCTGCAGACGAACCAGTGTTTGTCGCATATCCTTATGTCATCTTTTGCGGAACCATCGGTGCTTATCGTGCGCTATCTAGGGCACGCTAATTACCTGAGGAGCAAAACTAAAATGAAATATGCGATTTTATTTGCGGTCATCGCCGGCTTGCTGGGTTTGAGCGCGTGCGAAAAAACGACCGTTCAGCCGGTGGCAGTGCCATCGCAACCATCTACCACGCCAGTACCCGGCCCATCGGGCCCGCCCGGACCGCAAGGCGCGGCGGGGGCACCAGGAAAGTCGGGCGATTCGGTGGTCGTGGCGCCACCCGCTTCAAACAGTTCGACGACGACCACGACGACGACCGAAGAAAAAAAGTCTTCATCGGATAGCGAAAAGAAATAAGCCGTCTGCAAGCAATATAAGGAGGAGGTCGTCAACCGCTCAGCGGTCGGCGCCGGCAGTAAAAAAAGGGCACGCGCAAAGCGTGCCCTTTTTCTTGCCGCGCTCAGGGCGGCGTTGCGAGCCTGGCGATCGGCGCGTTGGAAACTGAAATTTTTCCGGTGAACGGCCGATCCACCGCAATCACGGAGAACCACATGATCCCGATCACGATGCCGTACATCGTGACGGTGATGCGAGCCGTGCCCGGCACGTGCGAGAGCAGCATTGAAGAGAACGCCAGCACCGCGAGCGCGGAAATCACAACCGACAGCCACACCTCGTCCGGTATGAAATCGATCGCCGCCATCAGGCGGTTTTGCCGCGCCACTTCAATTTCCTGCAGCGCCGTGCCGAGCGCCGAACGCAGGGAGGCGCTCTGTCCCGGCCAGCCGTTAATCACCATGGTGTGCATGCGATCGAGCGTTGTTCTCGCCTCGGCGTCTTCAGCGCCTTTCGACATTGACTCCCATTCCCGCTGCACAATCGCGCGCGCATAAGCGGTAATCGCCGGCCGCCATTCCGGGTTTGATTTCTCATCGACCAGCTTGGCGGCGAAGCTCAGCGCGCGCGCTTCCTGCAACACCGATTGATGCGCTGACCCGAGGTCCTTCCACACGCTGCTCATCAAAACCGCGCACAGAATGGCTTGGCCGGCCATCAGGGCGCCACACAGCACCGGCGGTAAATCCAGATATGCTTTTCGCAGGCGTGCGCTGGAAAACCGGCCCACCAGCGACACGAGCAGCCAGCCCACGGCAACGACGGCGACGACGATGGTCAGCGCCATCAAGACGATTGGCAGGCCCTGCACGAAATGGATTGCGGCGCCCATGCCTGCCCTCCCTTTAGCGTCAAATCACGCTTTGGCGTTAACTCATTTCAACGCACACACCGGACTACTTCGCGCGACGGTCAGGCGGTTTCGACTCAGCCGGGCGTCCCGTTGCCGAACGCAATTATTTTTTGGCGGCGCGCTTGCGGCTTGCTGCCCGCGGACCGAACCCCGGCTCGAAATGCGGCCCCGCCATCGTGCCATCCACGGCTTTGCCGATGATGCCGTGCGACAAATCCTTCAGCGCCAGGAAAATCACGTCTTCGTCGGGCGTCGAAACCAGCGTATGCGGCGCGTTGGCCGGAATGTAGATGAGCGTGCCGGCGGGCGCCAGTACCCGCTTGCCGTTGACGGACCCTTTGAGCGTGCCTTGAACGACATAATTGAACTGCTCGTTCGGATGGCTGTGCATGCGGGAGCCCGTGCCACGCGGCTTGTGGATATACCCGAACAGCATGCGCGCGCCTTCAACGACGCCGCCGTGCGAAGTCGAGTATCCGGTGCCTGCGGCTACTTTTCTGAGCTTAGCGACGCGGAAGTGATATTTGCCGCCGCCCGCCTTGATGGCGCCTTCGGTTTTGGTTTTAGTTGCAGCCATGTGTTCGTACCCGCCTTATAAATAGTCGATTTTCTTCCAGCTCTCGGCCGGCACCACGTTTTTGCTTTTGCCGGCGCGGCGGTCGGCGTAGATCTTGCCTTCCTTGAGCACCAGGTGAATCGCCTTTTTTTCCTGCAGGATGCGAATGTCGGCAAGCGGATCGCCGTTCACCGCGACGATATCGGCGTACTTGCCGGCTTCGATCGTGCCCAGGTCCTTGCCGAGTTTGATCGCTTCGGCCGCATTTTTTGTTGCCGTCTGAATCGCGTGCATCGGCGTCATGCCCAGCGCGACGTACACTTCAAGCTCCCACGAATTGGAACCGAACTGCGGCTCGAAACCCATGTCGGTGCCCATCGCGATCTTGATGCCCGCCTTGTACATTTTCTGGAACGTGTTGTAGCAATGTGGCTGCAGCTTCTTCAGTTTGCTCAGCACGAATTCGGCGGTGCCCAGTTCCCGCCGCAGCTGAATCGCGTGGTCGGTGCGGTGCGCGAGCGTCGGCGTGACCGGAATGCCGGCTTCCTTGATCATGCCGATCACTTCGTCGTCCGAGAACACCATGTGCTCAATCGTATCGGCGCCGGCCTTGATCGCCATGCGCTGCGCGGTGGTGGTAAAGCAGTGAACGGCGGCGATTTTGTGAAACGCATGCGCTTCGTCGCAAATTGCGTCGAGCTCTTCCTGCGTCATATTGCGGATGTCGGGTTCTTCCTTGTCGGTGCCGCCGCCGCCCGACGCGCAGGTCTTGATCACGTCGCATCCCCACAAGAGATTGGTGCGCGCGAGCTTGCGCAGCTCGTACGGGCCGTCGCCGTTGTTAAAACCCGAGCGCGGCATCGCCCGCGGCTGGATGAGATCGAGATGCGAGCCGGTGATGGTCGTAAAGCCGCCGATAAGCATGCGCGGGCCTTCGAGAATGCCGGCGTTGATCGAGTCGCGCACCGCGCACAACTCCTGCGTAAAAAGGCCACGGCTTGAATTCATGCCGAGATCGCGCAGTGTCGTAAAGCCCATGTCGAAACAGTTTTGCGCGTGGAACAGCGCATACATCTGCTGGAGTTGCGGCGTGACTTCCCACTGCGCAACCCGGTGATTGTGAAACGTCATGCAGTTGAACATCGCGGTGTGGATGTGCAGATCCATCATGCCGGGCATCAGCGTGCAACCGGCCGCGTCGATAACTTCGGCATTGGGCGGCGCCTTGACTTTGTCCTTGGCGCCGACCGCAACGATGCGCTCGCCCTTGATGACGATGACCGGATTGTCGATGACCGGCCCGCCGTTGCCGTCGATCAATTTCGCGCCGGTAACGACGACGTCTTTACCTTTGTTTTCGGGTGTCGGCCACGGAGGCTCGGGCTTCCACCACTCTTTCTTTGCCGCCATGCTTCGCTTACTCCTCTCGAATGACTTTTACGGACGCTGAACGTTAGCGGCGACGTCCAGTGCTGTCAACCGCTTCACGCCGGATTTGATAGTATGGCCGCGAACCCGTCAGCGTTTTTTCCTTCCATGCATCCAGCGCAAAAAATTCCCGTCACGCTTTTCACCGGCTTTCTCGGCAGCGGCAAGACGACCCTCCTGAACCGCATACTTGCCGACCCGCAATACGCCGACAGTGCGGTCATCATCAACGAGTTTGGCGCGATCAGCATCGACCACCTGCTGGTCGCAATGCCGCGCGAAAATATGCGCGTGCTCGAAAGCGGCTGCGTGTGCTGCACGGTGCAGGGAGAACTGGTCGACACGCTCGTCGACCTGTGGCGCGAGCGCGCCACCGGCGGCGTGCCGGCTTTCCGCCGCGTGCTCGTCGAAACTACCGGCCTGGCCGACCCGATACCGATACTTGAAGTGCTTGCCGCGCATCCGGCGATTCCGCTGTGTTACACATTGCAGTCGGTGGTCACGCTGGTTGATTGCGTCAACGGACTCGGGCAACTGGAGGAATTTCGCGAATCGCGCCGGCAGATCGCGGTAGCCGACCGCTTGCTCGTCAGCAAGACCGACCTTGCCGATGCGGAGACGCGTTCCGCGCTCGGCGTCAGACTCGACGAATTGAACGGCGCCGCGCCGCGCCTTGAAATCGATCCGCGCAGCGCGGATTCGCGCGTGCTGTTCAGCACCGGCTATGCCGACGTCGCGCACGGACATGGCGATATCAACGAATGGCTGCGCGAGGGAGCATCGCGGAGCACTCACGGTGAATTTGTCGCGCACACGGGCAACGTGCAAAGTTTTTCCGTTCGGCATGACGCCGCGGTGACGCGAGCGGGCCTCGTGCTGTGGCTCGACCTTATCGCCGGTCTCAAAGGCCGGGACCTGCTTCGCGTTAAAGGCGTCTTCAATGTCGAAGGCGAGCCGGTTGCGGTGCATGCGGTGCAACGCATCGTGCATGAGCCGGTACCGTTGCCGGCATGGCCCGACGAAGAGCGCGCGTCGCGGATCGTGTTTATCACGCGGGGCATCAGTCGCGACGCGATCGAGCGCACGCTTGACGTGTTGGGCTATGTGGCGCCGGCCGTCGATCGTGCAACGGTCGACCCGGAAGCGTACGCGCGCTTTGTCGCCGCCATCGGTAA
>JAQGMI010000164.1 GCA_028292435.1 Betaproteobacteria bacterium | reverse complement strand
ACGGCTTGAATTCAATGTCGAGCTGGTACGGCTGGTCGAGACCGGCAGTTAACTGCCCGGCATCGGATTTGTCGGTAAACGCGCGCAGAAATCCGCGCTCGCCTTCGAATATGGTGTCCGCGCCGGTAAAACCGAAATGCGCCATCGCCGCCGCCGTGACGCCGTTGCGCGCCGCGGGACCCGGATTAAAACGCTTCTGCATCGACGGGCCATACATTTCCATCAGTCCCGAAGCCTGCGCGCCGGCAAGCCCGAACGCAGAGGTGAGCTTGGCGGGCGTCAGCCGCGAAATTTTCGCCGCCGCCACCGTCGCCCCGAATACGCCGCACGTCGGCGTCGTATGAAAGCCGCGATTGCGCAGCGAATTATTGGCGGCGCGGCTCGTGCGCTCCATCATTTCGCAGCCTGCGGCGAGCGCGACGAGCAATTGCTTGCCGCTCGCGCTGTGCTGCTCGGCGGTTGCGAGCGCCGCCGAGTAGACGGGCGGACTGAAATGGAACAGGGCGATCACGTCGATGTCGTCCAACTCGATGCTGTGCGACGAAATGGCATTGGCGAACGCAGCGAGCGGTGCAGGCACCCGCGCCGAATCGCCGATCAGCGTCGAGCTTCCCTTCGCATTACCGCATTGGGCGAACATGCGTGCCGCATTGCCGCTTTCGGTCTGGCTGCCGGCAATCGCGACGCCAAGATAATCGAGCAGCAGGCGTTTGACCGCATGGCGCGACGCGTCGGGAAGCTGCCGGTATTCGAACTTGTGAAAATGCTGAGCCAGTTGGGTCGCTATCGTGGTTGCCATGTTCGTCCAGTGTCGATTGAATTTGAAAAAAGATCAGTGCGCCGTCGGCGCGGCGAGAATCGCGATGAGTTCGCTCGTGCTCTCGAGCTTGTCGAGTTTCGCCGTGAGCTGCATCACTTTGTCGACGTTGGCCGGCGTCAGGCACGAGCGCGCGACGTGACGGAATTTGTATTCGACGTCGGACGGCTGCAGTGGATTCTCCGGACTGCCGCGGCGATGCAGGATTTCGCGCTTGAACGAACGCCCGTCGCGCGTCGTGACCGTAACCCGCGCGGCGTGCCGGAACGCGTGCCCCATGCCTTCGATTTCCGGATCGACTTTCGCGGTGATGCGTTTAATAAAATCGAAGATGCGCGGATCGTGCAGGCGCTCTTCGCGATACTGGTCGACGAACGCCATGCCGTCGAGCGCGATGACCGCGAGTCCGTAAAACAGATTCATCTGCGCGGCAGTGACGCCCTGCGCCTTGTATTCCCACGCACAGTGCACGTAGGTCATGTGACTCAAGCCGGCGTCGACCGTTGCGATGTCGTCGGCTTTCAATTTGTTTTCGCGCATAAGATCGGCGAGCGCATCGAGTGCGGTATGGATGCTCGTCACGCTGGCGTGCGGTTTGTAGCCGACGTTGACCGTTTCCCAGGTCGAACCGAGTCCCGCGGTCAAGCGTTGCGGGTTCGGCTTATCCGACAGCGTGCTCAAGAAGCCGCCGTACGGCGCTTCGAGCACATCCGGCACGCCGGTGAAGCCGCGTTTCGCGAGCAGCGCTGAATACACGCCGCTTTGTGCGGCACGGCCGCAATGAAACCGTTTCACCATCGCACCTTCCTGCGCCGCCATCAGGCCGCCCGCCTGCGAGCCGACGATGCCGAGCGTGTGCTGCATTTGTCCTGCATCGAGATTAAGCATGCGCCCGGCACTTGCCGCGGCAACGAATGCACCCGAAGTGCCCTGCGGATGAAAGCCGCGCAGGAACAAGCTCATGGTTGCCGCATTGCCGACGCGCGTGCCGACCTCGTAACCCGCGATCATGCCGGTGATCACATCACGGCCGGGCGCGCCACCCGCGGCCTCGGCGAACGCGAGCGCAACCGGCGTCGCCAGCGAACCCGGATGCACGATCGATTCCTTGTGGATGTCGTCGAGCTCGAACGCGTGACCAGCAGTACTGTTCACGAGCACCGCGTTGGCGACCGAAGTTTTGCCGCCGCCCCCGTAAACTGATGCCCCTCCTTTGGCGCCCTCTTCCTGCACCACCGCCTGCACGTGCAGCGTCCACGGCAGCGTCACGCCGAACAAACAACAACCGATGCTGTCGAGCGCGCAGTATTTAATGCGCTCGATCGCTTCTTTGGGAATGTCGCTGAACTTGAGATTGGCCGCGAACGCCGCGAGATCGCGCGTCGCATTGGCGAGTAAGGGGGCTTCGGTGCCGCTCATCGTGCGAGTGTCCTTGTTAAAACAGATTGTTATTGCGTCGGTTCGACGTCGAGCCGGACCGCGATCCCGTCGAGCGCTTTGCTTGCAGCCGGATAGCGCTGCATCACGAGCGGATCGTGACCGGGAATGATGTGCCTGGGCGAAGCCGCGAGACTGCGCAGCCGCGTATAACCTTCGAGCGTATCGCCGACGTTATAGACGGTCGGAAAACACTTGTCCTGTTCGAAGTGCTCGTAATAATGCGTGGCGTCGGAGGCCAGTACGAGCCAGCCGCGCTGCGTCATCACGCGCACCGACTGCAGGCCCGGCGTATGCCCGCCGATGTGATGCACGCTTAGATTCGGCGCGAGTTCCGCATCGCCGCGATGAAAGGTCACGCGGTCGCCGAACACGAGCCTGACCATGCCGACGACGTCTTCGACTTCGATGCTGTGACGAAAGCGCGTGTGCCGCATCTGACGGCCTGTCGCGAACGCCATTTCTTCGTCCTGCAGGTGAAACTGCGCGACGGGAAAATCGGGGAACGTGCCGACGTGATCGTAATGCATGTGCGTGATGATGACGTTCCTGACCTCGGCCGCTTTGACATTCATCAGCGCGAGACCTTCGGCGGGCGAGCGCAGGAAGATGCGCTTGCGCGCTTCACCGACTTCGCGCGTAAAGCCCGTGTCCACCACGAATGTGTGCGCCGCATTGCGGATCAGCCAGACGAAATAGTCCATCGGCATCGGAGTATCGTGCGGATCGCCGCCGATAAAATGGTCGCGGCGCCGCGCATTGCGCGTCGCGTATTTGATTGCATATACTTCGTAGGTTTCGTTCGTCATCTCACGTTCACCAAGGTGTTGCAGAAGCGCGCCGTTACGCGTTGAAGCGCTCGTCGATCGACAACGCCACCATCCACGCATCGCGCAGGCACGACAGAAAATCGCCCGGTTGATTGCAGTCGCCGACGCGCGCGTAGTCAATCCCCGCTGCCTCGACCGCCGCAACCGCGTCCAACGCCGGTGCCGGCCCCGTCGCGATGACGAGGCAGTCGCCGATATCGACGCGCTGCGCTTGATCTTCTCCACTCCGGACATCCAGCGCTCTGCCCGCTGCTTTAACAACTTGCGCGGCGAGCATGATGCGGACGCCGCGTAATTTTAACCGATCCAGCAATTCGATCCGGTTGTTGCGCGCCATCCCGCTGGCGACACTTGCAAGCGCCTCGATTACGGTACAGCGCTTGCCTTGCTGCGACAACAAGTCGGCGGTTTCGACGCCGACCATGCCGCCGCCGATGATAGTCACCGAGCTTGCATGAGCGACTTGCGCCGGATTGCCCAGCACATCCCAGGCATGCAGTACCTTGATTGACCGGTCGAGCGCCGACACGTCGAACGGACACGCGCGCGGCAGTGCGCCGGTGGCAACGATGACGAAATCCGGCGCATGCGCTTCGATCTTTGCCGTGCTCGCATCTATGGAAAAGCGCACCGGCACGCCGAGCGACTCGATCTGCTGCCAGCGATACGTCCACACCGGTTCGACTTCGCGCTTATCGGGCGCCGCCATGGCGAGCGGCATCTGGCCGCTCGCTTTGGCCGCCCGCTCCCACACTTCTACATGGTGGCCACGGGCAGCGGCAACACGCGCTGCTTCGATGCCGCTGACACCGGCGCCGAGCACGAGAACGCGGCGCGGCATTTTGGTGCGCCGTGCCGGAAACAGTTGTGGCTCGGCGTGTTCGAGCGCTTCGAATTCGGTGCCGATCATCGGGTTGTGCACGCACGCGACATCCTGCTCCAGCGTCAGGCGTTCGAAACACACGTTGCATGCGATGCATTTTCGTATCGGCGCCTTGACCTTGCCGAATGCCTTGACGCACCAATGCGGGTCCGCATACAGCGCGCGGCCGACCGAAACAAAATCGGCGCAGCCGTCGTGCAGCAACGCTTCCGCATCCTGCGGATCGACAATGCGCCCGGCGACAAACACCGGAATGTTGACCGCCTGTTTGATCGGTTTTGCATACGGCCCGAGACAGCCGCGCGCGAACGACGGCGGCTGGATGCAGTACTTGGACAACTGCGGGCTTTCGTTGCTGCCGCCCGACAAGTCGAGCGCGACGACGCCCGCCCGTTCGAGGCGCCGTGCGAGTTCGATGATGTCCGCTTCGCTGTACCCGCCGTCGACGAATTCCGCGGCGCTCAATCGTGTTATCAACGGAAAATCCGGCAGCGCCTGCTTCACGCGATCGATGGTTTCGAGCAGCAGCCGCGCGCGATTGTCGAATGAGCCGCCATACTGATCGGTGCGCTGGTTGATGCGCGGCGTGAAGAACTGCTGGAACAGGTAACCGTTGCCGGCGTGAATTTCAACGCCGTCGTAGCCCGCCTGTTGCAGCCGCCGCGCCGAAGCGACGAACAATTTCTGGATCTCGGCGATCTCCGCAACGCTCAGCGGCCGCACGGCGTCGCCGGTGTTCGGATTTTTCCACGACGAAGGACCGACCGGCTCCATGTTGAGAACCGACCGTCGGAGCAGCGCGCCGCGATGGTTTAGCTGCGCGAACACATGGCAATCGTGCGCGTGGATCGCATCGACGATGCTCGCGAGCCCCGGAATAAAGCGGTCGTGATAGCAGCACAGCGAATTGTGATGCGGCCGCGCCTGCGCGGTGACGACCATCGCCTCGGTCATGATCATGGCGACGCCGCCGCGCGCGCGTTCGGCGTAATACTGCTTGTCGCGCTCGGTCGACAGCCCGTCAGTCGTGCTGTAGTTAGTACCCATCGGCGCCATCACCACGCGGTTTTTCAACCGCAATGCGCCTAGCGTTCCGGGTTGTTCGAGCAGCATGCGTGCGTTCCGGTCAAATCCCGCTCCACCTTGAAACGACGCGAACGACGCGAACGACGGGATGGAAAGATCAGTTAGATTAAATTGTGATCGGCGTTCGCCGGTCAGTCGATTGTCGCGCCGGTAGTCTTGACGACCGCCGCCCAGCGCGCGCGGTCGTTTTTGACGGTGGCTTTAAACTGCTCGACGGTCTCAAGACGCGGCGTATTGCCGAGTTCGACGAGCTTCTGGCGGATCGTCGGTGTTTCCAGCGCTTTGTGGACCGCTGCGTTAAGCGCCGTCGCGATTTGCGGATCGAGACCTTTCGGCCCGAACAGGCCAAACCACGTATAGCTTTCAAATCCCGGCAAACCCGCTTCCGCGATCGTCGGAATCTCCGCTATCGCATTCACGCGCGTTTTCGTCGTCACGCCAAGCAGACGCACGCGTCCCGATTTCCAATGCGGAATGACCGTCTGCACCTGATTCATGATGCAGCAGGTGTCGCCTTTCATTACTCCCTGAAGCGCCTCGGGGCCGCCCTTGTACGGCACGTGCACCATGTTTAAACCGGCCTTCGCGTTGAATTCCGCAAATGCGAGATGCGTGCCCGTGCCGCTGCCGGTCGATGCGTAATTGAATTTACCGGGATTCGCTTTGACCCTGTCGATGAACTCTTTAATCGTTTTCACATCGATGACTTCGGGATTAATCGTGAGCACATTCGATACGTCGACGAGCGGCGCGATGGGCGTGAAATCGGCTTCGACGTCGAACGGCAGGTTTTTGTAGAGCGCCGCATTGACGCCATGCGTTGCGGCAGTGCCCAGCAATATCGTATAGCCGTCGGGGCGGGCTTTTGCGACGGCATCGGATGCGATATTGCCGCCGGCGCCCGCGCGATAGTCCGTCACGATGCGCGTATTGAGCGATTTTTCCATCGACTCCTGCAGCGTGCGGGCAACGACATCGACGCCGGAGCCTGCGGGAAATCCCATCACGAGCGTAATCGGTTTCGCCGGCCATTCCTGCGCGAATGAAGGCGCGGCAGTCAGCGCAATGAACAGCGCTATCGCTAGCGATTTCAGCGCCGCGGTTGATATACGCATGGATCGATTCCCTGAAAATAAAAATGGAGTCAAATCGGACGGGTTGTAATTATAACCACGTGCGCCAGGTGCGCTACGCTAGGTGCAATTACGTCGATGCAGCGCCGCTCTTGCGCGCGTCGGCACCCACTGCATCGGCAACACTTTTGAATCCGTCGGCGCGCAAACGCTCGGCGAGATCGCGCTTGATGCGCCCGATCAACTCCGGGCCGTGATAGACGAGCGCCGAATACAACTGCACGAGCGATGCACCGGCGCGAATTTTCGCGTAAGCATGCGCGCCGCTTGCGACGCCGCCGCATCCGATCAGCGGCAGGCGGCCGTCGAGGCAGCGGTACATCTCCTTCAGGCAGGCATCGGCCTTGCCGAGCAGCGGCAGTCCCGACAGTCCACCGCCTTCGTGTGCATGTCGACTGCGCAAGGTCGTGGGCCGGTCGAGCGTAGTGTTGCCGACGATCACGCCATCGATTTTTGTCGCGAGCGCGACCTCCGCGATATCGCGAATTGCTTCGTTATCCAGGTCGGGGCCGACCTTCACGAGCAAGGGCGGCACGCGGCCATCCCTGGTTGCATGTTGACGCGCATCGAGCACGCGCTCGATGACCTCCCGCATCTGGTCGCGCGCCTGCAAATTGCGCAGGCCCGGCGTGTTCGGTGACGACAGGTTGCACACCAGGTAATCGGCAAGTCCGGCGACCGCGGCTATGCCCTTGGCGTAATCGGCGGCGGCGTCGGTCACATCGCGATTCTTGCCGACGTTGGCGCCGACAATGCCGCGCGCTGCACTTTGCACTGCGCCCGATTCGCGCCGCTGTTTCAGGCGCGACACGAATGCAGCGAGTCCCTTGCTGTTAAAACCGAAGCGATTGATCACGCCGCCGTCTTCGCCAAGCCGGAACAGGCGCGGCTTGGGATTGCCCGACTGCGGCTCGGGCGTCACCGTGCCCGCTTCGACAAAACCGAAGCCGAGCGCAAGCATCGCGTCGATTACTTCGGCGTCCTTATCGAATCCCGCGGCGAGGCCGAGCGGATTGCTGAAGCGAAGATTCCACACCTGCGCGGAAAGAATCGGATCGTCAGGTTCATTGCGAGTACCGGCGAAGCCGCACTTGAGCGCCCAGAGCGTCGCGCCGTGCGCGGCCTCGGGATCAAGCGCATGCAGCAGTGGACGCGCGAAGCGAAACGGGACGGATGCCATCAGGTCGTCATGCCTCGTTTCTGCCTGCTTATATTGGAAAGATTCACCGCGGTGCGCTCAACGGAAGCTGAAATCGGTTCTGCTACAATCGGCGCAAACTCTACACGATGACGCCGCACCGGGCAATGCAACGGCATCGTCAGTTTCCCTGCGAGGTCCTGTCATGAAACGGCTCATCGTCGCGATCACCGGCGCTTCCGGCGTCATCTACGGCATTCGCGCACTTGAAGTGCTGCGCGACATCGCCGACGTCGAGACGCATCTGATCCTGACGCCATCGGCCGCGCGCACGATCGTCGAAGAAACCGATTACAGCGCCGACAAGGTGCGCAAACTCGCCAATCGCGAATACAACTACAAAGACATCGGCGCGTCGGTCTCGAGCGGCTCGTTTAAAACCGCCGGCATGCTGGTTGCGCCGTGCTCGGTCAAATCGTTAAGCGGGATCGCGCATTGCTATAACGACGAGCTGGTCGTGCGCGCGGCCGACGTCTGCCTGAAGGAGCGCCGGCGCGTCGTGCTGCTGTTCCGCGAAACGCCGCTGCACGCCGGACACATCGCACTGATGGATCAGGCCACGCGCAACGGCGCGATCGTCATGCCGCCGGTTCCGGCGTTTTACAGCCGGCCGCGCACGCTCGACGACCTGATCGCGCAAACGGTCGGTCGCGCGCTCGATCTTTTCGGCATCGACACCGCCATCGTCAAGCGCTGGACTGAAACGGCGCCCGCCGCGACTACCGCCAGGAAGCGCCGCGCTAACAAATAGCCCGGCGCTTTAAACCCATGCCGAATGCCGCTGACGGCCGTCGCGATTCTGCTTTCTGGCAGTTCTCGCTTGCATTTTATGCGCGACCCCAAGTGGCTGCCGCGTGCATCGAGCTGCAGGACAGCGCGGGCATCGATGTGAACGTGATGTTTTACGTCTTGTTTCTGGCCACCCGGCTGCGGCAAATCGATCGTGCCGAGGCTGAACGCATCGACGCTCAAGTCAAGGCTTGGCGCGAACTTGCCGTGATCCCGTTGCGAGCGTTGCGGCGCCGCCTGAAAACGGGCATTGCGCCCTTGCCCGCCACAGATACCGATGCTCTGCGCAGTGAAGTCAAACGTATTGAACTGGAAACCGAGCGGATCGAGCAGCAATTTCTCGAGCGGCAGATGCCGGCGGATTCGCTCGGCAGCCAGGCGGAATCGGCAATCGCCGCCGCCCGTTCGAATCTGGCGGCATATGGTTCGCTGTTCGGCGGTTTGCCCGAGGCGCCGTCAGCAGTGCTCCTCGCCGCCTATAGTCAACACGTCGCTTAGCGCGGCGCGATCAACCGGCCTGCAGCACGCCATCAACGAGGCGCAAGGTGCGGTTTGCACGTGCTGCAATCACGATGTCGTGCGTGGCAATCACGAGGCTCGTATTGAACGCGCGATTGAGTTCGAGCATCAGCGCAAATACGTCCTCGGCCGTTTGGCGGTCGAGATTGCCGGTCGGCTCATCGGCGAGCACGCACGCCGGATTGGTAATCAGTGCCCGCGCAATCGCGACGCGCTGGCGTTCTCCGCCCGACAATTCGGAAGGCGCATGTTCGAGCCGATGGCTAAGACCCACTTTGCCCAGCATCTCGACCGCTCGCGCATTGGCCTCGGCCCGATCCATGCGCCGGATTAACAAGGGCATCGCGACGTTGTCGATCGCGGAGAACTCAGGCAACAGGTGATGAAATTGGTAAACGAAACCCAGTTGATGGTTGCGCAGTTCGCCACGGCCGGCTTCGTCCAGCGCCTGGATGTCGCGTCCGCCAATCACCACTGTGCCGCTGGTCGCGGCGTCGAGGCCGCCGAGCAGATGCAGCAACGTGCTTTTACCGGAGCCCGACGCGCCGACAATTGCCACGTGCTCGCCGCGCGCCACGGCCAGGTTGACGCCATGCAATACGCGCACTTCGACCTTACCCTGCATATAGAGCTTGTGCAGGTCGCGGCATTCGAGCGCGGCATCACTCATAGCGCAGCGCTTCCGCGGGATTGATCTTGGCGGCGCGATAACTCGGATAAATCGTTGCCAGCAAGCTGACGATGAACGAGAAAAATGCGGTCAGCAGTACATCGGCCGCGCGCAATTCCGACGGCAGATCGCTGATCTGGTAGACGTCCTTCGAGAGGAATTTGAAACCGAACAGGTTCTCGATGAAAGGCACGACGACATCGACATTCAGCGCAAGCGCGATGCCCGCGACCACGCCGGCGAGCGTGCCCATCAAGCCGATCAGCGTGCCCTGGATCAGGAAAATCTTCATCACGCTGCCGGGGCTCGCGCCCAGTGTCCGCAGGATCGCAATGTCGGCCTGCTTGTCCTTGACCGCCATGAAGAGGCTCGACACGATATTGAACGCGGCGACCGCGATGATGAGGAACACGATCAGGAACATCATCCGCTTCTCGATATCGACGGCGCGAAAGAAATTCGCGTTGAGCCGCGTCCAGTCGGTGATGTACGAGTCGGGGCCGAGACTCTGCATGAGTTCGCGCGATACGCGCGGCGCTGCAAACAGGTCAGCCAGCTTCAACCGCACGCCGGAAACCTGCTCGCCCATGCGGTACAGCGTTTGCGCGTCCTGCATATTGACGAGCCCGAGGCCCGAGTCGTATTCATAGTGGTCGACTGAAAATATGCCGACCACCGTGAATTGGCGCAGCCGCGGCATGATGCCCGCCGGCGTCACCTGCCCTTGCGGTGCGATTAGCACGACCTTGTCGCCGGCCGCGACGCTGAGCGCGCGCGCGAGCTCGATGCCGAGCACGATGCCGAATTCGCCCGCCTTCAACAATTCGAGATTGCCCGTTGTCATGTGTCGCGCGAGGTCGGCGACTTTCTCCTCGTCCTCCGGAATGATGCCGCGAATGTAAGCGCCGCGCACCGTGCCGCCGCTCGACAACAAGCCTTGCGCCGACACGTACGGCGCCGCCGCGATGACTGCCGGATTCTGTTTCGCTTTTTCGGCGACGCCGGGCCAGTTGTTGAGCGCATTGGCCGGGCCCGAAATCTGGATATGCGAGGCGACGCTCAGAATCCGCGTGCGCACTTCGCGCTGAAATCCGTTCATGACCGACAGCACCGTAATCAGCACCGTAATGCCGAGTGCGATACCGATGACCGATACGAGCGAGATAAACGAGATGAAGCGGCTGCGTTGACGCGCGCGCGTATAGCGCAGACCGATGAATAGTTCGAAGGATTGCAAGGCAGAGTCCGTGTTAAGGCAGGTGAGTTTGCCATAACGGC
This sequence comes from Betaproteobacteria bacterium, assembly GCA_028292435.1. Lineage (GTDB taxonomy): Bacteria > Pseudomonadota > Gammaproteobacteria > Burkholderiales > SG8-41 > PALSA-1004. Next base: position 214 of record JAQGMI010000164.1, on the reverse strand, counting down.
CAACGATCGCACAGAGCCGGCGAAGCGCAATGTTAAACTCGCGGCGCCACCCGCAGGCACCTATGAACTGTACTCTGTTGATTCCCGATTTGTTACTGCCCGCCGACTTCGGTGCCGATGCTTATGCCGGCCTGCAACTACCGCACCTTGAGAGCGTACTGGCGCGCGGCGAAACACGCACCCAGGCGCCCTTGCCATCCGAAGCCTGGCTATG
>JAQGMI010000153.1 GCA_028292435.1 Betaproteobacteria bacterium | reverse complement strand
TGCTTCTTCGAGCGTCGCGCGAAACGCGGCGACCAGCGTATGGGGCAGCTGACGGATAAAGCCCACCGTATCGGACAAAACCAAGGCCGCGCCATCGGGCATGAACACGCGCCGCGTGGTCGTATCGAGGGTTGCGAACAGTTGATCGGCGGCATACGCCTGCGCGCGGGTCAACGCATTAAATAAAGTGCTTTTGCCGGCATTCGTATAACCGACAAGCGAAACGGACAGCACGTTGGCGCGGCGCCTTGCACGGCGCTGCACTTCACGTTGATTCGCGAGCCGGCTTAACTTGTCCTTAAGAAGTTTGACGCGCTTGCCGAGCAGTCGGCGGTCGGTCTCGAGCTGCGTTTCGCCAGGCCCGCGCAGACCAATACCACCCTTTTGCCGTTCCAGGTGAGTCCATCCGCGCACCAGCCGCGTCGCGAGATGTTCGAGCTGCGCGAGCTCGACTTGCAATTTGCCTTCGTGACTGTGAGCGCGCTGTGCAAAGATATCGAGTATCAGGCTCACGCGGTCGATCACACGGCAACCGAGCTTCTTTTCAAGATTGCGCTCCTGCGCCGGCGACAGTTCGTGATTGAATATCGCCAGCCCCGCATCGTGCTGCTTAAGCAGCACGCCGAGTTCTTCGGCTTTGCCGCTGCCGGCAAAAAATTTAGGGTCCGGCCTTGCGCGCTTGCCACGCAGAATACCGGCGATGCCGACGCGGGCGCTTAGTGCGAGCTGGGCAAGTTCATCGGTCGACTCGGCATAATCCGGTTCGCCAAAATCGAGACTTACGAGCACCGCCTGGGAATCACTCCCGGGACGATCAAACATTCAGGGAAAAGACGATGAGGTCAGGTGTCGGCCGAATGATCCAGCGCCAGATTCACCGCGCGCGCGGGCACTACGGTCGAAATTGCGTGTTTGTAAACCATCTGGGTGACAGTGTTTTTCAACAACACGACGTATTGATCGAACGATTCGATCTGACCCTGCAGCTTGATGCCGTTAACGAGATAGATGGACACAGGTACATGCTCTTTGCGTAATGCGTTCAAAAACGGGTCTTGTAGCAGCTGCCCTTTCGTGCTCATTTTGGTGCCCCATCGTTTTTAGTATTGACAGCACTTTACTGTATTTCCTACCCCAACGCCATAGGACGGCGCCTACCGCTTGCCGCGACGTTTGTCATATGGATTAACACCTTGCTTGAACTCAATTTTCAGCGGGGTACCCATCAATTCAAACGTATCGCGAAAGAAGTGCTCGAGATAACGGCGATAGCTGTCGCCGACGCGGTTCAATCCAGTACCGTGAATGATGATGCGCGGGGGATTGCTGCCGCCCTGGTGGGCGTAACGCATCTTCGGCCGGAAGATGCCGCCGCGCGGCGGAGCCTGGCGCGCAATCGCTGCTTCGAGCGCCCGGGTGAGCTTGGGCGTCGGCAGCTTCACCATTGCGGCGCGATAGGCGCGCTCCACGGCATCCAGCAGTGACTTGATGCCGGTGCCTGCGAGCGCCGAAATGTAGTGCACCGGCGCGTAGTCGATGAAAGTCAACGTGCGCTCGAGCGAGTGCTTCGCGCTTTCGCGCTGCTCCGCGCGCAGACCGTCCCATTTGTTCACAGCGACGACGAGAGCCCGCCCCGCTTCGACAACATAGCCGGCGATATGCGCGTCCTGGTCGACGATTTGATCGCGCGCGTCGAGCACCAGTATTACCACGTTGGCGTCTTCGATTGCCTGCAGTGTCTTGATCACCGAAAACTTTTCGATTGCATCGACGACATTGCCGCGCCGCCGCACGCCTGCCGTGTCGATCAGCGTGTAGAGCTGGCCGGCGCGCTCGAAATCAATGTAAATACTGTCCCGTGTCGTACCCGGTTGATCGAATACCACCACGCGCTCTTCGCCGAGCAGTGAATTGACCAGCGTTGATTTGCCCACGTTGGGCCGGCCGACGATCGCAATGCGCGGCCGCTTGTCGGGCTCGGCGTCTTCGTCGACTTCTTCGCGCTCGGGAAAATCCGCGGTGATCAATTCGGCCAGATCGCCGACGCCTTCGCCATGCGCCGCGGAAATTGCGAGTGGATCGCCCAGCGCAAGCTCGTGAAATTCGGCGTTGACCGTCGCCGGCTGCATGCCTTCGGCTTTGTTGACGACGAGCCATACTTTACGGCCCGTCTTGCGCAGTTGCTCGGCGATCGCGCGGTCCTGCGTGGTGAGACCCTGGCGGCCATCGACCAAAAGCACAATGGCGTCGGCTTCATCGATGGCGAGGAGCGTCTGCTGCGCCATGACTTGCATTACGCCTTCATGGCTGACGGGCTCGAGGCCGCCGGTGTCGACGACGATATACGATTTGTAACCGACCTTGCCGCGCCCATAGTGACGATCGCGCGTAAGGCCTGGAATGTCAGCGACGATCGCATCGCGGCTGCGCGTGAGCCGGTTGAACAGCGTCGACTTGCCGACGTTCGGCCGGCCGACGATAACGAGGGTTGGAATCATGGCGTAGCCAGCATCGCAAACGGGGCGATTACAAAAAAGCGTTCATGCGCTGAAATTGCGGCCATCACGGGATGGCGATCGAAAAAACCCCGCCCTTGACCGTCTGCACGAGGATGCCGTCGTTGAGCACCTGCGGCGGCGCGACGATGGCGCCGCCATCGGTCGGGATGCGCGCAACGAATGAGCCGTCGTCGCGCGAAACGAAATGCACATAGCCTTGAAAGTCTCCGACCGCGACGTAATTGCCTGTCACGACCGGCGCGCTGATATAGCGGCCGTACAGCTTATCCTGCTTCCACAAGCTCGCCCCGCCGGTAAGCTCGAAGGCAACGATCGCGCTCTTGTCGTCCGAGATATAAAGATTCGCGCGATCGTTGGCGAGCCCCGCGACGCTCGACACGTCGCGTCCCCAGTTCGGCGATCCCTTTAAAAGATCGAAGCATGCGGCGCGGCCTTGAAACGCGACGGCACATATCTGCCGCCCGTCCGTAATCGGCAAGCTGGATACGTCGGCAACGCGTTCGAGTTCCGTCGCGCCTTTCGGCAGCGCAACGGTGGCCTCCCAGCCGATGTTGCCGGTTTCGAGAGCAAGTGCGACCAGCCTGCCGCCGGGAAATCCGGCGAAGACGCCGCCGCGATACAGCAGCACGCTGACGGACGTGCGCACGGTCAACGGCGGCAACGCGCGCTGATAAAGCCATTTGCGCTCGCCGGTGGCCGCATCGAGCCCGAAAATGCGCCCGTCGCCTGTGCGCACAACCGCGACGCCCTGCGCAACCTGCGGCGCGCTCAATACTTCACTCGTCAATTGTGCTTTCCACAACTGTTTGCCGGCTTTGTCGAGCGCGATGACTTCGCCTTTCGAGCTTCCCACGAGCACCATGCCGCCGTCGGCGCCCACGCCGCCTGACAAAGGTATTTTAGTTTCGAAGCGGCCAAGTACTTTTCCGTTGGCTGCATCCAGACGCACGATCTGGCCGGACGCGGCCGCCGCGTACACTGATCCATCAATTACCACTGGGCTGAAAACGTGGCGCTGGCTGGTGCCGACACTCGCCTGCCAGACTATCTTGGGATTAGCGGTCGGCTTAAATACAACCAGTTCGGCGGGTTTTTGTACCGGGCCCGTGCCGAACCATTTGTCGATGACGTCACCGGGTGCTGCGCAACCCGCCGCGATCAGGACTAACCCAGCAAGCGCCGGCAGGAATAAAGCGCGTCGCGTCATTTGGCCGCGCCGAGCGCGTCCAGCTTGACTTGAACCAATGCGCGGTAGCCGCTCTTGCTCTCGCTCTTGTCCAATGCCGTCTGGTAGGCAGCGCGCGCTTCCTGCGGTTTGCCTTGCGCTACCAGCACATCACCTTTCAGATCCGCGTACAACGCGCTGAATGTATCGCCATGCTGGGTCTCCACCAGCTTCAGCGCTTCGTCGTAATTTTTTTCGTCGAGCAGCACTGCCGCCATGCGCAGACGCGCGATATCTTTGGTTTCATTGTCGCGCGCGTTGTCGATTGCCCATTGCAGGCGGGACTTTGCCGCAGCCAGGTCACCGCTATCCGCAGCCGCCTTGGCTGCAGCCAGCGCCGCAAATGCCGCATAGCCCGGGCGCTTGTAGCGGTCGGTAATGACCTCTGCGATGTCCTGCACATTTTTCGGGTCGTTCGCGCCCATCGCACCCTGCAATTGCGTGTACAACTCACCCGCTTCTAGCCCCTGCTTGCTTTGGTACCAGCTCCACCCGCGCATCCCGGCGACAGTGAGCAGCGCCACGACCACTACCAATAGAACCAGGCCGCCGTACTGTTTCCACCACGCCTTGATTTCGTCTATCTGCTCCTGCTCTTCCAGATCGTAAACCGCCATCGTCAACCTCTTTTGCTATCCACCGTGTTTATCATCAGTGCCGCCGCCCCATCTATCGTGCAGCGCGTTTGCTCAGCCGTCTCGCGCAATGGCTTGATGCTTAGCTGCTGCGCAGCAACTTCGTCGGCGCCGATGATGATTGCATAACGCGCGCCGCTGCCATCTGCCTTTTTCATCTGCGACTTGAAGCTTGCACCGCTGCAATCGAGCACGACCGCGTAGTCCCTGTCACGCAATGCTTCCGCAGCACGCATTGCGAACTGAGCCGCGCCGTCGCCGTGATGCGCGATATATGCATCGGGCGGCTTGCGGGACGGCATTTTACCCTCTTCGAGCAGCAATAACGCGCGTTCGACGCCGATGCCGAAGCCGCAGCCCGGGGTTGGTTTGCCGCCAAGCTGCTCGAACAGGCCGTCATAGCGGCCGCCCGAGCAGATCGCGCTTTGCGCGCCCAACCGGTCGCTCACCCATTCGAATACCGTCAAGTTGTAATAGTCCAGACCGCGCACGAGTCGCGGATTGACGGTGTACGCAATCCCGGCGTCGCGCAGTCCGCTTTGCACCGCCTCGAAATTTGCGCGCGAAGTCTCCCCGAGCGTATCCATCAGGCGCGGCGCCGCTTCGATCATGTTTTGCATCGCAGGGTTCTTGCTGTCGAGAATGCGCAGCGGATTGGTCTGCAACCGCCGTGTGGCGTCTTCATCGAGCAGCGGTAAATGGGATTCAAAGTAACTGACCAGCTGCGCGCGAAACACGCGCCGCTCAGCGCTGCTGCCGATGGTGTTGATCTGCAGCTGCACGCCGTCGATGCCAAGCGCCTTCCATATGCGGCGCGCCATCACGAGCAGTTCGATATCGACGTCAGGCCCGGGCAGCCCCAGCACTTCGGCGCCGAACGTATGGTATTGCCGATAGCGCCCCTTCTGCGGGCGTTCATGGCGGAACAGCGGTCCGCTGTACCACAAGCGTTGCGGGCCGTTGTAGAGCAGGTTGTGCTCGAGCACCGCGCGCACCGTCGGCGCGGTGCCTTCGGGCCGCAAGGACAACTCGTCTCCATTCATCGCATCGGTGAACGAATACATTTCCTTTTCGACAATATCGGTCACTTCCCCGACGCCGCGCACGAATAATTCAGTGCGTTCGACAATCGGCGTGCGGATATTGCGATAGCCGTAGCAGCGGAAAACCTCGCGCACGGTATCTTCAAAAAATTCCCACAAAGGCGACTCGTCCGGCAGGACGTCATTCATCCCGCGGATGGCCTGGATCTTATTCGACATGGAAAGGGTTGCCGGCGGTCAGTGCGCGGGCTCGACATCGCGCGTGCCGCCGTCTGGCGCCGGCAGGTAATGCGAGTGCACATACTGCTCGACCAGCGCCTGAAATTCGGCGGCGATGTTGTCGCCCTTCAGTGTCACCGCCCGCACGCCGTCGATAAACACCGGCGCCACTGGATTTTCACCGGAACCCGGCAGGCTGATCCCGATGTTCGCATGCTTACTTTCGCCAGGCCCGTTAACAACGCAGCCCATGACCGCAACGTGCATGTCCTCGACGCCCGGATAGTTGCCGCGCCATAGCGGCATCTGTGCGCGCAGATACGTTTGTATGTTGTCGGCGAGTTCCTGGAAAAAAGTGCTGGTCGTACGGCCGCAACCCGGACAGGCGATTACGAGCGGCGTAAACGAGCGCAAGCCCA
>JAQGMI010000152.1 GCA_028292435.1 Betaproteobacteria bacterium | reverse complement strand
TGGCAAAGTCGCGTTCCTCATGTATCCGCAGTGTGAAACCGCTGCCGGCCGCCTGGATACGCTCGATCCGGATAACTTCCGTTATCAAATGACTTCACGCGAACTTGCATCGACCTGATCGCACGATGCCGCCGGTTCCAAACCGGCGGCAGTTTCAATCTTGAAGAAAAAGGCCGAAGAGATTCGGCACATCGTTGTGAGCAAAATCGCTGTCGGCTTGACTGTCTTGCTACTCGCTCTTGCGGGCATCGGTTGCGCGTCCGCTGCTGAGCTCAAGCCATGGACGGGTGGCGCTACCCCGGAACTCGTTCTCAGGGATCTTAACGGTGCGACCGTAAACCTTGCCGACTACCGCGGCAAAGTCGTGCTCGTCAATTTTTGGGCAACCTGGTGCGAACCATGCCGTGATGAGATGCCGTCGATGCAGGAGTTGAAGCACAAACTCGCCGGGCGCCCGTTTGAAATCCTGGCTGTCAATCTTGCCGAATCCGAAACCAAGATCGGTGATTTTTTGCGGCGATTCCCGGTGGATTTTACGATCGTGATCGATCGAAATAGCACTGCTCGGCGCGATTGGAAAGTCAAAGTGCTGCCGACGAGCTTTGTCGTCGCGCCGGACGGCAGCGTGCGATACAGCGTCGTCGGCGAAATCAATTGGGCAGATCAGTTCGCGACGCTGGGCTTGACGCGGCTGGTGCCTAAAAACTAGCCGTGTAAGACGGTTGCCTCGTCACAGGTCGTAGTCAATCTGCGGCTTGTTATGCACTGCGCCATCGACGACTTTGCGCGACAGATGCGGCGCAAACATTTCAATGAAGTCATAAACATAACCGCGCAGGTAAGCATTGCGCGGCACGCCAATGCGCGTCGTGCTCGACTCAAATAAGTGGCTTGCATCGATTGCGCGCAAGTTCGCGTCGCGCGCGGGATCGAACGCCATCTTAGCGAGGATGCCGATGCCAAGACCCAACGCGACATAAGTTTTGATGATGTCCGAATCGATTGCGGTTAATACTACGTTCGGCCGCAATCCGCGCGTTTCGAATGCATGGTTGATTTGCGAGCGGCCTGTGAATGCAAAATCATAGGTAATGATTGGGTACTTTGCGATCGCTTCCAGCGTTAAGGATTTCTGCGCAAGCAAAGGGTGGTCGGGCGGCGTTATCACGCAGCGGTTCCATGCATAACACGGCAGCATCACAAGTTCTTCGAACGAGCCGATTGCTTCAGTCGCGATGCAAAAGTCGGCCTGGCCGGCCAGCGCGTACTGACAGACTTGCATCGGGTTGCCTTGCACCAGCCCTAATTTAACTTTCGGATACTGTTGGCTGAAGCGCTGCACGATCGGCGGCAGGGCGTAGCGGGCTTGGGTATGGGTGGTCGCGATCGTCAGCTTGCCGCTGTCTACCTCGGCAAAATCCTGGGCCGCCTGTTTAAGGTTGTCGCTTTCGTGCAGGATTCGCCGCGCAATTTCGATAATCGCCTTGCCCGGCGGAGTGACCGCGGTAACCCGTTTGCCGTTACGCACGAAGATTTCCACGCCGAGTTCGTCCTCAAGCAATTTGATCTGCTTGCTGATGCCGGGCTGGGAGGTATGCAGCTTGTTCGCGGCAACCGAGACGTTGAGCCCTTGGCGTTCAACTTCGATTAAATATCGTAATTGCTGTAATTTCATAGGCTTATATCATTCATTTGAGTTATAAGGCCATAACATAATATTCCTTCTGGATATAACTCGCCATTGGTAGTATCCGTTTCCGTTCTATAAGGCGCAGACACCCATGTATCTGTATGACGAGATTGATCAACGACTGGTTGATGAGCGGGTTGCACAGTACCGCGACCAGACTCGCCGCTTTTTGGCCGGTGAGCTGTCGGAAGACGATTTTCGTCCGCTGCGGCTCCAAAATGGTCTTTACGTTCAACGGTTTGCTCCTATGCTCAGGGTCGCAATTCCGTATGGCATACTGGCTTCGCGTCAGTTGCGAGCACTCGCCTACATCGCGCGCAAATGGGACCGCGGCTACGGGCACTTCAGCACGCGACAAAACATCCAGTTCAACTGGCCCAAGCTCGAAGAAGTGCCGGACATTTTGGCCAAACTCGCGACTGTCCAGATGCACGCAATCCAGACGAGCGGCAACTGTATTCGGAACACGACGACCGACCATTTTGCCGGCACCGGTCCGGATGAGATTGTCGATCCGCTCGTGTGGTGCGAAATCATCCGCCAGTGGTCGACCTTCCATCCCGAATTCGCTTACTTGCCGCGCAAATTTAAAATCGCGGTCAGCGGCAGTTCAGCCGACCGCGCCGCAATCCAGGTTCATGACATCGGTTTGCAGGCGACGCGCGATGCGAACGGCAATATCGGTTTTCGCGTACTCGCCGGCGGTGGTCTTGGCCGCACCCCCCTTATTGGTGCGGTCATGCGGGAATTTCTGCCATGGCAACATTTGCTGACCTATCTAGACGCGATTCTGCGCGTCTATAACCGGTACGGCCGGCGCGATAACAAGTACCGCGCACGTATCAAAATATTGGTCAAGGAACTGACGCCGGAAGTCTTTCGCGCGCGGGTTGAAGCGGAATGGCTGCATCTGCAGGATGGAGCCTCGACGCTGACCACTGATGAAGTCGATCGCATTGAGAATCGCTTTACGCGTCCGGCTTATCATGTTTTAGATGCGAGTCACGCGGAATATTCGCGCGCCCTGGATTCGGACAAGGCATTCGGCAACTGGGCGCGACGCAACGTGCAACCGCACAAAGTGCCCGGATACGCAGCCGTTACCTTGTCGTTGAAGAAAACGGGTGTGCCGCCCGGCGATGCGACTGCAGACCAGATGGATGCAGTCGCTGATCTCGCCGACCGTTACAGCTTCGGCGAACTCAGGGTGTCGCACGAGCAAAATCTGATACTTGCCGATGTACGACAAAACGACTTGTATGAATTGTGGCAGGCGGCCAAGGCGCTCGGCCTGGCAACGCCCAACATCGGTTTGCTGACCAACATCATTGCCTGTCCGGGCGGAGATTTCTGCTCGCTCGCCAACGCCAAGTCGATTCCAGTCGCCGAGGCAGTGCAGCGGCGGTTTGACGACCTTGATTATCTGCATGACATCGGCGAACTCGACCTCAATATTTCGGGCTGCATGAATTCCTGCGGACATCATCATATCGGCCACATCGGAATTCTCGGCGTCGACAAACAGGGCGCTGAGTATTACCAGATCTCGATCGGCGGCGCGCAAGGCAACAATGCCGCTTTGGGCAAAGTAATAGGACCGTCGGTCTCGCAATCCGAGGTTCCGGATGTAATTGAGCGCCTGATCGAACGTTATCTCGAGAGGCGTGAGAGTGATCAAGAACGCTTCGTCGACGTCGTGCGCCGAATTGGCATTGAACCTTTCAAGGAATCCGTTTATGGAAACGATCATCAGGCAGCGTCAGGTAGTCGCCGACAACTGGCAGCTGCTTAAGCCGGCGGCCGACGGCAGTATCGCGATACCCGCAGCGGGGGACGTGATTGTCCCGCTTCGCGCATGGCGCGAGCAACGCGCTACGCTGCTTGCGCGCACCGCGCGATTGGGCGTGTGGCTTGAAAATACCGACGATCCGGCAGTTCTCGCGGACGATCTCCAGCATTTCGCTTTAATCGCAGTGAATTTCCCGCAGTTCGCTGACGGCCGCGGGTACTCGACGGCGCGGCTGTTGCGCGAGCGCTTCAACTGGCGCGGTGAATTGCGCGCGATTGGCGACATTTTGCGCGACCAGTTGTTTTATCTTTTCCGATGTGGATTCGATTCGTACGCATTGCGGGCGGATCAGGATGCGAACGCCGCGCTCACTGCGTTTGATGATTTCAGCGAAGCGTATCAATCCTCGGTTGAGCGACCTCAGCCGCTGTTTCGCCGTCGCAAAAAGTCCGTTTTAGCAGGCGTGGAGTAATGAGCGCTCAAACCGGCGTTGTTCATTTGGTCGGCGCCGGACCCGGCGCCGCGGATTTGATTACCGTGCGCGCTGCGCGGCTGCTCGCGCAGGCCGACATCGTTTTCTACGATGCGCTCGTTCATCCAGAGACGTTGGCACTGGCTATCCGTGCAGAAAAAGTTGCGGTCGGCAAGCGTTGCGGCAAGCACTCGACGCAACAGCGATTCATCAATAAACGGCTGATCGATGCTGCGCGAAAACATGCTCTGGTGGTACGCCTGAAGGGCGGCGATCCGATGCTCTTCGGCCGCGCTCAGGAAGAGCTTGACGCATTGAAGGCGGCCGGCATCAGGTGCGAAGTCGTGCCCGGCGTGACGGCCGCGCTCGCCGCGAGCGCCGATCTGAAAACTTCCCTGACACGGCGCGGCGTCAGCCGTAACGTCACTTTCGTCACTCCGCGCGTCGGCGAGGGCGAAGATGCGAGCGACTGGATTGCAAGCGTGCGCAATGCCGATACCACGGTGATGTACATGGCGGCGGGGCAGGCTGCCGCCATTGCCGTCAAGCTGCTTGCGAATGGTTTGCCCTCGGACATGCCGGTGGCGATTGTGGAAAATGCGTCGCTCCCAAATATGACGGTGGTTAGAACGACGCTTAATGAGATGCGGTCCGTCACTGACCGCACCCTGCATGGCGGCCCGGCCTTGCTGATGATTGGTCGCGTGTTTAACGCGGTTACGAATGAAGACACGAACCGCATCGACGTCGATGTAGTGCGAGAGGTACTGACGGCGTCGCGTTGCGCCTAGACCGCGAGTTGCAAAACACGCTATAATTCAAGCTTTTAGCTTGGGTTCTGGCGACGCCATGCGCGTTTTTCGCACTCTGCCTGCCGCGGCTTCCAGCCCCGTCGCGCTAACCATAGGTAACTTCGACGGCGTGCATCGCGGTCATCAGGCGATGCTCGCGCGTCTGACTGAGAGCGCGTGCGCACTCGGCGTTCCCCCGGCCGTCATGACATTCGAACCCCATCCGCGTGAATTCTTTGCACCCGACCAGGCGCCAACGCGGCTCACGTCGTTGCGCGAAAAGCTTGAACTGCTTGAACGATTTGGCGTGGAACGCACCTACGTCTGCCGATTTAATTTTGAATTTGCAAAAACGGCGCCGGAAGATTTCATCGAACGCATCCTGCAGCGCGGTCTCGCCGCGCGCTGGGTTCTGGTCGGCGACGATTTTCGTTTTGGTGCGAGGCGAGGCGGGGACCTTGCAATGCTCAGGCAGTCGGCAAGCCATTATGGATTCGAGGTGCACGCGATGCCGAGTGTGATGGTCGACGGCATCCGCGTGTCGAGCACGGCAGTCAGAGATGCTTTGCAGGCCGGCGACATGCGGCGTGCGCAGCGCTTGCTCGGTCGGCCGTACAGTATCAGCGGCCGTGTCGTGCGAGGGGACCAGCTCGGCCGCAAGCTCGGTTTTCCGACCGCAAATGTGCTGATGAAACATAATCGGCCGGCGTTATCCGGCATATTCGCGGTCGAAGTCCAAGGCTTGGGAAAAGAGCCATTGCGGGGTGCGGCGAGTCTCGGCGTGCGCCCGACGGTCAAAACAATTCCGCAACCCTGTCTGGAAGTGCACTTGCTCGATTTTCAAAGCGAGATTTACGGCGCGCATGTGCAGGTGGACTTTCTGCACAAATTACGGGACGAAGAAAAATATGCCGACGTCGAGACGCTGACGCGGGCAATCGCCAAAGATGTGGTGGACACACGCAATTATTTCGCCGCGGTTAATTCGCGGGTACAAAATGGCTGACTACAAAAAAACACTGAATCTACCCGACACGCCTTTTCCGATGCGTGGCGACCTGGCCAAACGCGAGCCGCTGATGCTCAAGGCGTGGCAGGAACGCAAGCTTTATGAGCGGATCAGGGCTGCGAGCGCGGGCCGCCCGAAGTTCATACTGCACGATGGCCCCCCTTATGCGAATGGCGACATACACATCGGTCATGCGGTCAACAAGATTCTGAAAGACATCATCGTTAAGTCGAAGTCGCTTGCGGGTTTCGATGCGCCGTACGTTCCGGGCTGGGATTGCCACGGCATGCCCATCGAGGTTCAGATCGAAAAGCAATTCGGCAAGACCTTGTCGGTTGAAGAGGTGCAGCGAAAATCGCGTGCGTACGCGAGCGAGCAGATTGAGCGCCAGAAAAAGGATTTCATCCGGCTCGGTGTTCTCGGCGAGTGGGACAATCCGTACAAAACGATGGATTTTAAAAATGAAGCCGACGAGATACGCGCGCTGGGCAAGCTCATCTCCAAAGGATATGTCTATCGCGGCTTGAAACCGGTCAACTGGTGTTTCGATTGCCGCTCGGCGCTTGCGGAGGCCGAGGTCGAATACATGGATCGCAAAGACATCGCCATCGACGTTGGTTTTGCGTTCGCTGAACCGGAAAAAATCGCCGCCGTTTTTGGTTTGAAGGTCTTGCCGGCCGCGCAGGGCTGGATTGTCATCTGGACGACAACGCCATGGACGATACCCGCCAACCAGGCGCTCAACGTTCATCCTGCGTTCAACTACGATCTGATCAACACTGAGCGCGGTTTGTTGATTCTCGCGAGCGATCTGCGCGATGCCTGTCTCACGCGTTATGGGTTGACGGGCCAGGTCGTGGCGACATGTCTCGGCAAACAACTTGAACAGATCAGATTCCGCCATCCCTTCTACGACCGCCTGTCGCCGGTTTACATGGGCGAATATGTAACGCTCGAGCAGGGCACCGGTATTGTCCATAGTGCGCCCGCATACGGGATCGAGGATTTCAACTCGTGTCGCGCCTATGGACTCAAGGACGGCGAGATACTTACCCCGGTGCTGGGCGACGGCCGTTATGCGCAATCGCTTGATCTCTTCGGCGGACTCAATATTTGGAAAGCAAACCCGCAGATCGTCGAAAAAATGCGAGAGCAGGGGTCCCTTTTCCATACAGTTCCGTTCGTGCACAGCTATATGCATTGCTGGCGGCATAAATCGCCGATCATTTATCGCGCGACCACGCAGTGGTTCGCCGGTATGGATGACGTGCCGGGCTACAAAGGCGTGAAACCGGCGGAGGCATTGCGAAAGACTTCGCTGCGCGCCGTCGATGCAACCACGTTTTATCCGGCGTGGGGAAAAGCGCGTTTGCACGGCATGATCGAAAATCGGCCGGATTGGACCTTGTCACGGCAACGGCAGTGGGGCGTGCCCATGCCGCTTTTTATTCGTAAAGAGACGCGTGAACTGCATCCGCGGACACTCGAACTTTTGGAGGCGGTGGCGCAAAAAGTGGAAAAGGGCGGCATCGAAGAGTGGCAGAGAATCGATGTTCCGGTATTGCTCGGCGCGGATGCGGACCTCTATGAAAAAATCAAGGACACGCTCGACGTGTGGTTTGATTCCGGCTCAACGCATGAGACCGTATTGCGCGGCTCGCATGCGAACCAATTGCAGTTTCCCGCCGATTTGTATTTGGAAGGTTCCGACCAGCACCGCGGCTGGTTCCATTCTTCGCTGCTCGTTTCGTGCATGTTGAATGGCGTTGCGCCCTACAAGGCGCTGCTGACGCATGGGTTTGTGGTTGATGGCGGCGGAAGAAAGATGTCAAAGTCCGTCGGTAACGTTATTGCCCCGCAGAAGGTGATGGACACGCTCGGTGCCGACATCCTGCGCCTGTGGGTCGCCCAAACCGACTACTCGGGCGAACTTTCGATCTCGGACGAAATACTCAAGCGAGTGGTCGAATCGTATCGGCGTATCCGCAATACGCTGCGTTTCTTGCTCGCCAATCTTGCCGACTTCGATCCAGCCGCGAATATGGTTCCGGTGGAACAATGGTTGGATCTCGATCGCTACGCACTTGCGCTTACCAGGACGCTGCAGGACGATTTGACGAATGCCTACGCGCGTTATGAGTTTCACGTGGTAGCGCAGAAACTTGTCGGATTTTGTTCCGAAGAACTGGGCGGTTTTTATCTCGATGTGCTGAAAGACCGGTTGTACACCATGTCTGCCGATTCTCAACCCCGGCGTGCCGCACAAAGCTGCCTGTGGCACGTTACGAATAGTTTGTTGCGATTGATGGCCCCGATTTTGAGCTTCACCGCCGACGAGGCCTGGCAGGTGTTCACGCCTGGCGCCGAGCGCAGTGTCTTCGAAGAAGTGCTGCATGCGCTTCCGCCAGAACGCATGGACCAATCGGCGTTGGACGGCTGGGGAGATATTCGCCAGGCACGCGAAATAGCGAATAAGCGCGTCGAGGAAAAGCGGGCGCAGGGACTCATTGGTTCTTCTTTGCAGGCAGAACTCGATATCTATGCGTCCGGCAAGTCGTACGAGTCGTTAGCGCGTCTCGGGGATGACCTCAAGTTCGCATTCATCACATCGCGTGCTACGGTCCACCAGCGCGAAGGCGCGGAATTCCAAGTAGAAGCAGTTGCCAGTCTTCACAAAAAGTGTGAGCGGTGCTGGCACTATCGACCCGACGTTGGAATCAATCCGGCACACGCGGAAATTTGCGGCCGCTGCGTCGCGAACCTTTACGGCAGCGGAGAGCCGCGCGTTTACGCATGATTCGGTGGCTGATTCTGACGACGGTGGTCGTCGTGCTTGACCAGTTATCAAAACTTGCGATCACCCGCGCTATTTCTTACGGCTCGGGTGTCGAAATCGCGCCGTTCTTCAATCTCGTGCACGTTCACAACAAAGGCGCGGCATTCAGCTTTCTATCGAACGCGTCCGGGTGGCAGCGTGAATTTTTTATCGCGATTGCTGTGATTGCGATCATCTGGGTGGTGTTTTTGCTGCGCAAATATTCTCGCCAGACGCTGTTTTGTTTTGCATTGAGCCTGATTCTGGCCGGCGCCATTGGCAATGTTATCGACCGTGTCTGGCTGGGCGCAGTGATCGATTTTCTCGATTTCCACGCCGCCGGCTATCATTTCCCCGCGTTCAACGTCGCCGATTCGGCGATCACCTGTGGGGCGGCAATCCTCATTTTTGACAGTTTACGGCGTAAACCGGAAGAAGCCTGAGCCCCTCAGAGGGCAGCACTTCTCGTTCGTGTGACGGCGGAGTTATAATCCGTTCCCTTCGTTTCGTCATGGCTGCCATGCAAGTTCTGCTCGCCAAACCCCGCGGTTTTTGTGCCGGCGTCGACCGCGCAATCGAAATCGTCGAGCGCGCCTTGAAAGTCCACGGCGCGCCCATCTACGTTCGGCATGAAGTGGTGCACAACAAGTTCGTCGTTAACGACCTGCGCGAGAAGGGTGCTATTTTTGTCGAGCATTTAGCCGAAGTGCCCGCAGGCAGCACTGTGATTTTCAGCGCGCACGGCGTTTCACAGGACGTCAGACGCGAAGCTGACGCCCGCGGCCTGAATGTGTTCGATGCCACTTGTCCGCTGGTGACGAAGGTTCATGTCGAAGTCGCCAAAATGCGCGAGCTTGGCCACGAAATCATCATGATCGGGCATCACGGTCATCCCGAAGTCGAAGGCACGATGGGACAGTCCAAAGGCGGCATGTATCTCGTTGAAACGCCGGCCGACGTTGCCAAGCTCAAAGTCATGGACGAATCGAATCTCGCGTTCGTCACGCAAACTACCTTGTCAGTCGACGATGCAAGCCGGATTATCGTCGCACTCAAGCAGCGTTTTCCCAAAATTGTCGGGCCTAAGAAAGACGATATCTGCTACGCGACGCAAAATCGGCAGGATGCGGTCAAGGCGCTTGCTCAGCAATGCGACGTCGTGATTGTCGTGGGTTCGCCCAACAGCTCGAATTCCAATCGACTGCGCGAAGTCGCCGCGAATCAAAATGTCACTGCTTACATGGTCGACAATGCGAGCGAGGTGAAGCGCGAATGGGTGGCGGACGCCGAGTGCGTCGGGGTAACTGCCGGCGCGTCCGCACCCGAAGTGCTCGTGCAGGAGGTCGTCGCTCGCTTAAAGGAGTTCGGCGCAAGCGAGGTGTCGGAAGTCGCAGGGATTACGGAGCGAGTAACTTTTCCGTTGCCTAAAAACCTGGTCGTCGATGCACCGTGACGAACTAAACATCGGGTAAATTCGTTACAACCGATCGAAAAAAAACCCGCCAAACGGCGGGTTTTTTTTCGCTGCCCGCCCGCTTACTGCTCGGGCTCCATATACCAATAAATCTTCGTCGGCGCGCCGATTGTGCCTACCAGATTGCCTTGCAGAATTGCATCAACGGTTGTGAACGTGTAGATGTTTTTACCAGCCACACCGCCGCCCGACAACACCAGTAACTGCGTGCTCGAGACGAAACCGCGTCCGAGGAAACTGGTGTAGTACCGTTGCGGGCCGCTTACCGCCCCATTGATAGGGAGCAAATCTCCGGTCAGCGAATCGATTTCATTTAATCGTCCTTCGCCCGGCGGCGTGCACGCATTCAATTGCGTCAGTGGCGCGTAAGTGCCGAAACGCAGGCGGCTGATTGTTGACCCCAGCTTGAAGACCGTTGGCGAATTGACGACTTTCTCGCCGGTGTCCAGACGCCGGTACCAGCCCTGTTGCCCCACGAGTGCCGAAGCCGCGACGCCAGTCGTCGCTGAATCCACTATATTGAGCATCGTCGTGAGCGTCACTGGCGTTGCAAGCCCCGACGGACCGCTCGAATCCGGTGTGCCGCCACCCGAATTTACGCTTGGATCGTCCATGATCATGAACATACGATCGTCTGTAGTTGCGGGTGTCGTAGCAGTAGTCAGCAATGGATGTTCTTTGTCGCCGGAGCCGATATAGACGCCGTCGAATAGAAATCCTGTCGCATTTTGCGGCGCCACTGCCGGCGGGAAGAAAAACTTGCGCTTCTCCCCAGTGGCGTTAGAGAGACTTGCGAGCTGAAGGCCTTTCCACATAGTGGGATCAACATCGTCGATATCGAATCGCCACACATTGCCGCCCATGTCCCCGACCATCACCCTGTCTAGAAAGTTTTGCGAGTCAAAGTCGGCGTTCAGGGCAGTGACATCCGACGGAAATCCATACGTAGATATGACACTGGAAGTGCGATAAGTCCCGCTCTGGCCGAGGCCCCACGAGTTTACGATCGCAGCAGTCTCGCCATTGATGACATAGACCGCGCGCCCCATCGTTCGCGCTGCGGCCGGCACGGTGTCCTCGGCCACGTCGTATCCACCGCCAAAAATCAGAGCTGGCGGACGGGTCGGCAATGCGTCGAGCACCTTAAGTTTGCCGATTTGGGGCGTCGACCAGCTCTGTCCCAGTTCGTCGAACTGGCTGACCGAACTGCAGGCAGCCGTGCCGAGGCAGACCTTGCCGGTGCCGCTAGCGGCGGTAATCTTCCATTTGAAAAGCGGCGTGTCTTTCTGCGTGATATCGAGCGCGTAGTACACCCGCCCGCCGCGACGCAGTCCGAAATACAGCCAGACACGGTCGGCGCCATTGATGATGCCGTCGCCATTGTTGTCTTCATAAAATACTTGCGGGCTGCCGTCAGCGACGTAAATCTCCGGACCAGCGTTATTAAGCTGCATCGTTGGCAACTGAGACAATGCCTCCTCTATCAAGAACGACCATTTTTCCCTGCCGGTTTGGGCGTCGACGGCTGTCAGCATGCCGTTGTTCTGCAGGTAATACACGTATTGAACGGCGGGCGACGTCGTGCCGTCGTAAGTGACGACTGCCGGCTTCGAATGCTCTACCGATCCATGTGGCCACGTCGCCCAGGTTGCGCATACGGCGGATGTAGTGCCGCTGGTGCACGTTGGATCGGTGGAGTTTCCGCCACGCGCATAGTTGATGCTGGTATTGCGGGCTACCGCATTTGCCCCGCCCACCATCGCCTGTGTGATCGCTGCATTCGCGGTGTGCATATTGTTGACGGCAACCGTCAGGTCGGCATTGTTTGACACAGATCCGCTCAGGAATGTGTAAACCTTCCGGGTGTCGGGTGTTTGGCCCGCCGTATTAACAAGCACGTACCCGGTGCCTCCTTTGTCTGGTTTAGCGCCGTCCTGCAATGTACTTGCGTACCAGGCCGAGCCCGATGGGTGCAGTAAATCATTTGGTCCACTCGTCGCGGTCGGATCCACGACAGACTGATTGGTGATCGGATCAATCGTCTGAATGTTGTAGAGACCGCCAATCGCTGTTTGTCCAACGAGACACAAGGCGAATGTCGTTCCGCAATCAGTCGCTGACGTACTGACCTGGTACTTCTTGACGGTTCCCGGCCAAACCGAACGGTTCGCGTCCGGACCGAAGAATGCCAGGTAAACGTCGGTTGAGCTTTCGCCGCGATTGAGCGATGAAATTGGCACTGTCGCCGCTGCGGAGGTAGGGTTCCAGTTTCTGATTGCGACGAACGCGGCTTGCAGCGCAGCCCGCAATTGCTGCGCATTCTGCGCGACGTAATAAATTCCGCCTGAGGCCGCCGCGGCATTCTGCACGACCGGCGCACTGATCCCGGCAAAACCAATGGTGTAAGTGATGATGGACTGACGGCCCGATAGCAGGTCAGTAGTGGTGGGTGTAGTACAGGTGTGACCAGGCGCCACCGGATTGCTGCAGGTGGTGTATTCAGACTGGTAGTTGGCACCACCCGGACTGATGTCTGCCTTGGACATGAAGTAAGCCAGTTCATCGAGCCAAACATAGCCGCCATCGACCGTGGTGCCGCCCGCGTCAACCGGGCCATACGGACTGCCGCCTGCTACGGCCGGAATTTGCCGATAATCGGGCGCACCGGAGTTGTTAGGTGTCGCTCCAGCCGTATCGTAGTCGGTGCGCGGCGCGTCAGTGGCACCCGTCGGATCTGCATACGCCATGGTTTTGATGGCAGCGTTGGCCGCGGAGTCATCTTCCGGCTGCCCGTTGGTCAGCATGACAATGTAATTTTTCTGACAGTTAGCCGGCCCGGCCACGTTCGGGTTATTCATCATCGGCGAGTTGTACTTGCCGGTCGAGTTTATTGCGAACACGTTTGCGTAAGTGCTGGGCGGATCGACGTTATTGCCGACCGCGGCCTCGCGTCCTGCAGATACCGCGCCGCCAGCCGCAGCGGTGGTCGCAAGCGTGCCATAGACTGGCGCGCGTCCCGAGAAATACCGGTACGCTTCATACAGGGTTTCCGTCAACGGCGTGCGCGACGACGCGACTACAGCTTGAATCGCCGTCACGAGCGACGTGCGGTTAGTGTATGCCGGTGTATCGGTATTGTTACTTCCCATGCGGCGGATTGAATAGACGAGATTGCCGCCCTCATTGGCCGTTGTCGTGTCGGTCTTGTTGTAAACCATCAGGCCGAGGCGCACGCCGTCGGTAGACGTGACGAGATCGGACAGGGCGTCCTTCGCCACTTGCAGACGCGTCTTGCGGGCGATCGGGCTGCAGGTCGCACCGGCAGGCGGCGCGCTGACGGGGCTCGTAGTGATCAAGTTGCCCGACGTATCCCGGCATGCCTTCGCACCGTACAGGAAGTTCATGTAGTTGGTCGAATAGATATCGATGTTTTTCGTCGCATCGGCGACAACACCGCGCGCCGCAACTGTGTCGTATGCGGCCGTGCGATTGTTAGCAGGATAAGTCGTATTGGCGTTTGCAGTCGTATTGGCCGCAGTATTGAACGTCCGCGGTTGCGCGGTTGGGTAGCTGGCACTCGGGTTTTGCCCGGCGGGGCCATCGGCCAAACACTCATGCACCAGGTTATTTGTGGTCGCATTAATTTGATAGGTTTGATAAAAATTGTTTCCGCCCGGTACACCAACCGTATTGGCTGACACGCTCGCAGGGCAGTTACTGTTTTGAACGCCATTGCTGACGCAAATCCCGCCATATCGCGTCGCGCAAGTTTGGTCGACGTTGCCCAACGTAGAGCACGTTTGATTGTACGTGCGTGATGTAGCGCCTCGAATCGAGACGGAAGCGGTGCCTGCCGTGACTTGGCACTGAGCATTGGCCGTAACTGTCGGGTACGCGATCCCCGCGACCGGGACCTGCACGGTGCGCTGGCTTGCCGGATTGGTAGGTGCGACCGCGGCACTACCCGCGGTCGTGACGACGCCGGGGCCGGGCGTGACAACCGTGTACATGGAGTTGGCCGCAAGCGTACACGTTCCGCCGTAGGTGTAATTGCTCGCTGCCTGAGTATTATTGCAATTTAATGTGGTCGCGCCATTGGCTGGAGCCGGCGATGCGAACGGCCCTGTTACATCGGCCTGCGCTACCCCATTAAGCGTGCGCGATGCAACGTATGTGCCACCGCTTTTACCGCAGCTCGCCGCGGAACCATTTTCCGTACACGTGCCGCCGTAGAAATAAGTACCCTGTCCTTCGATGTACACGGACGATCGACCCGACCATTGGCATGTTGCGACAGCCACCGTTGTCTGCCCGCTCCAGGCGCAACTGCCAGTATTGGCAGTGTTGCTGTTATAGGACCGCGTCAGGAAGCTTGACTGTTGGTTGGTCAATGCGCAATTAAGCGCCGGCGGCGTCAGTGCAACGGTGCGCAATGGACCGGTACCGCAGTTATATCCGAGCGGGTCGAACGTGCAGGTGATTGCGCCGTTATTGCCACATGTTTCGTTGTAGTCACGGATTGTGTCGGACGCGTCCCTTTCCGCTTTTACCGGGCCGGCCGAAGTGCAGGTGCGATTCCAGGTCGCATTTTGGCTGGCGCCCGCGAGACTGATACATTGATTTGCCGTGGTGCCACCCGCGCCGTTGGTGCCGGTAACCGGATCGCAAACGCCGGTTGCCGCACCGCGCAGGCCATTGCTGATGTCATAATAAGCGGGCGTTCCTGTCTTCATGCCGAATGCGGGCGTCCCGTCCCTGTTGCCACGATATGCGCCAAATTGTTCCTGCAGAAGAGCGGTCGAGCCCGTAAATGCCGGTAAAGCATAGCCGTAGACGCCCCGCAACGCAGTGAGTACCGCTTGGGGGTACCAGTAACCGGCCGTAGTGGTATTCACCAGTCCTTGAAAAGTAAAACCGCCAAGGTCCGCCGCGACGTCCGTCCAGCCGGCGTAAGAATCGCCGGCATCGACGATACTCGCAGTGCCAAGTGCGCTCGCGGAATCGGGAATGTCTTTCTGCACCCGGATCGGTTGCCCCACGCTGCCTACGTTGCTACCAAGGCTGTCGCGGTATGAATTCGTCGAGCCGTTGGCCGGACCAGTGCCGGCGGTGTTAGTGGGCGGGATCGCGTTAGCGGCGGTGTTGTTAAGAAAGCCCGTGTAATAAGTGGTGCCGTTGGTTGCTACATAGGTCGCATGGCTGCCCGGATAGTTCGCGACCGGATTGTTTCTTGTAGCAAGGTTCAGGTAAGGCTCATAGCGAATCCACTGCTGATTCAGCATGTAGCCGTTATTTAGCGCTCGTCCTGTCGGTGCAAAAATGGTGGACGGTTCGAGCTGCGTGAGTGATGTTGTGCACAGATTGAATGAGCGAAAATCGTTTGCTGAATTGTAGTTGGCCGTGGTCGACGACGGAAACGTCACGCCGCCGCGCGAGCCGGAAATTGTCTGTATGAAGCCGCGCCAGCGATTGAAAGACACCGACCACAATCGTTGGTCTGTGGTGGCGGTTCCCGTAGGTAACCAATAATGCCAGGAACCGTCCCAATAGTTTCGATACGTAGAGCGCGCGCCCGGATCCGTGCCTTGAGTGCCTTGAGCATACGCCAGCGTAGCAAGCCACAACGCACGGCGGTCTGTGTTCAGCGCGCCGGACCAGGTTCCCCATACGCTCGATGGATTGGTGGGCGGCGCCGCGGTCGATATTTTGTCCTGGTTTTCTACCGTGACTTCGGCGCCGCTGTTGATGATATTCACATCATTCCATAGATACTCGGCATGCGAGTCGTAGGCGGCGGGATCGTATTCGCGCCACGCCTCAGCGACATTCATGCGATCGTTGGTGCCGAGGATGAACAAAACATTGGGCTCAGCAGTGCTGGTCCCGGATGTGCTCGCGAGATAGATATCGCTATCTCGGGCAAACGCGGGCGTCATCATGGCCGGATTGATCATGGTCGCGATCAAGCACCAGGCAACGGTTTTCTTGAGCAAATTGTTTTTATTCATTTGGACACCTCTTGGAAAGACTCATCTACTGCGCGATTGATTTTCGTATTGACTAACAGGGTCCAGGCGGAGCCAGCGACTGTATGCCTTGATGAACGATTACGACGCCCCCAGTGCCCGCGCCGCCGGTCGCGGTCGAGACTATGTCGAATTGGACGGACTGCAGGGCCTGAGCGCCTTTCTGCTGGCCTATCTGTTTTGACGGTCCGCATTTGACCTGATAAGCGGCAATCGCAACGGATGTGCCCAGCGCGCCGTAGGCGCTGACTGCCGAACTGTAGGCAAACGAACCTACAACCGGCCCGGATATGCCCAGTGCACTGAGCCAGCCAGGCGCGAATCTTCCGCTGTTCAGCGCCAGAAAATTGTTGATCCCCGATTCGGCCGCGATCCTGTTTACGGCGGCGGTCTGGCTCGAGCCGCCAATCTTCAATTCGATTACCGCCGTCTTAAGCATAGAGATAACGAACAGCGTGAGCACTGCCAGCATAATGAGAGAAACGACCAGGACTGCCCCGCGCTGCCGCTTCGAGAAATGAGTGCTCCGCGATTTCATGCGCCGTTCCTTTGCGCGATATTTCTGACCTGAATGGTTTGGGAAAATACTTTGCGTTTGTATTTGCAGGCCGGCGCAGGTGCATTAGTGCAGCGGTAAATGACGCTCACCCCATCGCCCAACAAGTCATATCGCTTGCCGCTGTCGTCGTATTCCGTATTTATATTGGGCGAACGGACCAGCATGGTGATTTTGACTGAAACCACAAAAGCCCAGTCCGACGCATTGACGACGTTTGCGGTGTAAAAATCGGCGACACCATCCTGTGTGTTGTCGATGCCAAAGCGGTAATCGATCAGTTCGATACCTTCGACCAGTGGTACTTCGGTCATCGCGCTGCTGGATAATTCCTGTCTTGCAAGGGTGGGTATCGGATGGCCGTTATCGTCGCCGGCGCCCGTGCAGTTGACCGCACCGCCGGCTGGCCGGCTGCAGGCACGGATGTAATAAACGTGCGCCCTGTATTCGAACAGTTCCAGATCGACGCCATTGGTATATTTGAGAGCACTCGGACTGGCTCTCAGCGTTGCATAGTCAGCGCCATAAAAAACGATGCCGGAATAAGGATCGGCCTGAACATAAATGGTCGTTGCATAGTTCGGCTGGTTTGCCAGCAATTGAGCATTGTTAGTGCACGCCGGCGAAAGATTCGGCACCGCGGCAACGAGCGCCCAACAAATCCGGAATCCGCTCGCGCCGCGTGTGACGAGTATCGGATTTGGATTCGCAATGGGTGGCCCCAGATTGAAATTCGCCGAACGGATGCATGGAAAATCTGTCTGCACTGACAGCGGCGTGTAGTTCATGTAGGCGCGAATCGGAGTAACGAAGCTCAACGCAAAGTTTGCGGACGGCTGGATCGTGCCCGAACCGCAGTCTGTCGTTGTGCCGACGGCACTGCCGGAGACGAAGCTCATTGAATTCGCGTCCTGGGAGCTGCCGTAGAAACCGGCCTGCCGCAGGGAATCCGCAAGATAACGGAAAGCGGTGGCGGCATTTTCCTGCATGCGCGAAAAATCATCGTTCACCCGGAATGACTGCGAAGTGCTGACAATCATGGTGAACATGCCGAGAGTGAGGACCAGTCCGATGCCGAGGCCGATCATCAACTCCATCATCGACAAACCGCGCTGTGCGCGGACCATCGATAGGCAACTGCGGGAACCGCTCAAAACGCTTTTTGTTATGGACATGTTTGTTGCACCATCAAATCGTACGTTACGATCCGTCGCTTTGCTTCAACCCCATACAAACCGGTCCCGCAATTTGAATTGGCGCCGGTTGGCGTAGCCGTCTCGTCGTTGCCTTGCCAGCTAACGCTGACGCGAATCGAACTGGTATACGCTGCGCCCGGACCAGCACAGGCACCGCTTGTATTGGCCAGCTCTTGAATACATCCTCTTGCGTTTACTATTCCGCCGACCCGGGCTCCGCCGACCGCCTGTTGCTCGCCATAACCATTCAACAAGCCATCCCATAGCGCCAGGTCGTACAGAGAAAGTTCCTGAACCGAACAAACCGCCGCGGCGCAATCTTTGGTGCCCCCCGTCAAGTATTGGTTGTAAGAAAGGCCTGCCCCCAGCGGTGTCAAAACCGGCGCGCCCGCAATATACGTGGTGCAACCGGGGCCAGGCGGGCAGGTGGCGGCGAGCATGCGATTGCCGAGAATCCGTTCTCCCATGTCGGTGGCCAGCGCTACGGCCTGCTGGCGTTGATAAGCTTCGAATGCAATGCGCTGGCCTTTGGCCATCAGGCCGGCAATGCCCAGTAAGCCGAAAGTCAAAATGACGAGCGTCACCAGGACTTCGATCAAAGTGAATCCGCGTTTTAGTTGGCGAGGCATGGCAGCGTTTGCCCATTGAGCTTGAGGGTTGTCGTGCGACCGGACAGTCCGAACTGGATGCCGCGAATCTTGTCGTTTCCGGGCGTCGAATCCCCAAGCGTGTCAACGACATACAGTCCATCGTTTGACGTCGCCGCGCCTGCACGGACGATGCGACCATCCGGCCGCAAGATAATTTGATTCACCGTGCTGATTGCCGCCGGCAGTGTGCACAGGTAAATGGTACCGGTGGTGAAACCATCGAATCGTTTGAGTTCCTGATCGGTTCCAGCGTCATAGGTACCGTTGTCATTCGCATCCGCGTAAATCCGCCAGCCATTGGCCCACAGGACGCCCGTTTTTTGAATGTAGACCCGGCGGCTCGTTTCAATCGCTTTGGCGCGTGCCAACGTGAAATCCGACGTAATGTCTGACGCCACGGTCCGCACCCGCTGATCCGCCACGAATTCCCTCATGCTGGGAAGTCCTATCACGAGCAAGCAGCCCGCGATGGCCACCACAATCAAAATCTCGATCAGGGTGAAGCCACGCAGTGCGCGCGCGGCGCGCGGATTTATTGCGTTTTGCAAGTGGTCGCTTCCCAGGTGCAATCGATAGTCGAGTCATATGCGGCCGTGTTCTGGAGTGATCTCCAGCGCTGCTGCGTGCTGTTGATTATTAACACGCCGTCGTTCTGGCGCGCGGGCACTTTTCCAGCTATCGGAGTCAGCCGCAATTCGAAGGTGGCCGGATTTGCGGCGTTATTTACGTTGAAAGGTTGAGTAAGCGTGTAATTCGCCGACACTTCGACCGGAATGGTCCTGTTGAGAAGGCCGGCGCCGTTGCCCAGGTCGGTCGCATATTGGCGCTGATCGAGAAAAAATTGTTCCTGCGACTGCGCGAGATCCATCAAAAAATTTTGTCCCTGTGAGCGTATGCCACGTACCGAATACTGCTGGTACGAAGGCAGCGCGATGGCGGTCAAAAGCGCAACGATCGCGAGGACGACCATGAGTTCAATCAACGTCATGCCTGAATGTCGGCGCATGCTAATTCTCCCTGAGACGATAGGCATCTTAATGACGCCGGGTTATCAAAGCCACGTGCAACCGATGGGCGGTCTGTTCGTTGGCACGAACGGAATATCGGCGCCGCGTGACGGCTAAGCACTTAAGACTAAGGACTTTTTTTCTAATAAACGGACGTTGGTCCGCGCATGGATTCTAGCATTGAGGGTCACCTGGCTAACCGTGATCGGCTTACGTGAAATTTGTCACTATTCGAATGTCCCCGGTTCATGGGCCGGTCGTGAGCCCGATTTAAGAACCGGAAGACGATGTATTGACGCCGACCTCATCAGGCGAAGTCCCTTGGCAAGCACCCTCAAAGATGCGTCGATGCGTCAAGGTTCGGCCGATAAAAAGAATGTTTTTCAGCCGATTACAGGGTCGGTTAAAATAGCGGCCTGCAGCCCAAAAAATGCCGGAATAGCTCAGTTGGTAGAGCAGCGCATTCGTAATGCGAAGGTCGTAGGTTCGACTCCTATTTCCGGCACCATCGTTTCATCCGGCAGCGTCCAGTCCATTCTTTCCCTCTCCCCGAGGAAAAATCAATCGCACACCGTCCAAGCTAATCCGGCAGAGTGCTGTTGCATCCGGGGGTGTGGGTGGGTATGTAGAGGGTATCAAAAAAATAACTAGGGGTATCTGTGCCACTGACTGACACGGCGATTCGCAAGGCCCAGGGGCGCGCAAAGCAATACAAAATAGGCGACGCTGGCGGGCTCTATCTTTTGGTCAAATCTGATGGTGCGAAGTATTGGCGATTGAAATATCGCCACGCTGGCAAAGAGAAGTCGCTCGCGTTCGGTGTCTACCCTCAAGTCACGGCTTGCCGATGCGCGCGCCGATCGCGACGATGCGAAGCGCCTGCTCAAGCAAGGCACCGACCCCGTCACCTTCCGCAAACGGCAGCGGCCAACACGTTGGAGGTCGTCTAGACAGTGGCACGAGAAGCAAAAACATTAATGGAGACCTCACCACGCGGCGAGTGTGATCGAATCACTCGAAACGAACGTGTTCCCTGACTTGGGAGGGCGTCCGATCGGCGAGCTCACGGCGCCAGAACGGCTGACTACGATGCGCAAGATAGAGAAGCGCGGCGCTCTCGACGTTGCATAACGAGTCCTCCAGCGTTGCGGCGCAGTGTTTCGCTACGGCATCGCATCGCTTCTGGCGCTGACGTCACGCCTATCAAAAAGCGCGCAGCCTAAGTTCAACCGCTCCGCAAAATTCAACCGCTCCCCAAAAACACACTCGTGAAAAGAAATAAACGTGGAAAGCCAGCGTCCCGTCTGAAAGCGACGCTTGCCGGCAAACGAATTCCCTTTGGGCGCGGCGCCATTTCAAAGCTGATTACTTTTTTCCATTATTGTTTTAGGAGAGGAAGTTGCCCCGAGCCTAGAAAGCAAATTTATCGCGCGCCGAATACGCCGCTATGTCGACACCGGAGGAAGGCAATCAGGTGGAGCGACGCCCTCATCTTTGGCGCAATTCGCCGACATCAATTCCATACTTCTTTACGAGCTTTCCGAGCGCGCGCCGTTCTTTGCCGGCTTCGCGGGCCGCTTGCGTCACGTTGCCCTGCGCGCGGCGCAACAGGCTGGTCAGATATTGCCGGTGAAAGGCGTCAAGCGCGCGGCTGCGCGCGTCTACATACGAAACCGCAGCAAGCGACTCCTCGGCTACTGCCGCGATCGCGACATCCTTCAAATCGAGCGTTGCGTCATCCGACAATAGATAGCCGCGATGTATGCGGTTTTCGAGCTCGCGTATATTGCCGGGCCACGAATAGGACACTAGCCACGCGAGCGCCTCCGGTGTGAGCGCCTTGTGCGTGCCCTGGTAGCGCTGCGCGCAGTCCGCGACAAACCGCTGCGCCAGCAGTTCGATGTCACCGAGCCGTTGGCGTAATGAGGGCAGTTCCATGTTCAGGATATTGATGCGGAAGAGCAGGTCAGCGCGAAACTGCCCTTGCTCGACCAGTTCGTTCAGCGCGCGGTTGCTCGCGGTGATGATCCGGACATCGGCGGTTTCCTCGCGCCGTCCACCAAGCGGTCGGTAGCGATGGTCCTGCAGAAAACGCAGCAAGATCACCTGCGCTCGCGACGTAAGTGCGTCGACCTCGTCGAAAAACAAAGTCCCGCCGTGGGCAAGCTCTACAAGACCGGGAATGTCGCCGTGGGCGTCGGTGTATGCGCCCTGGCGGTGACCAAATAACTCATTTTCAATCAACGTGTCGGGTAGGGCGCCGCAATTAACCGGAACGAAAGGCCGACCTCGACGGCTACTTTGATAGTGCACCGCACGCGCTGCGACTTCCTTGCCGGTTCCAGTCTCGCCTTCGATCAGCACCGGCGCATCGCAGGTGGCGAAACGCGACACCAGCGCGACGATACGCCGGAAACAATCCGACTGGCCGATCATCGCGCACTCACCGGATAACGCGGCTGAACGAAGCGCCGCCTGCCGTCCGACCAACCAATCGATTACGCATTGAGGACATGACTTCTCCACAGATTACATGCTGAAAGTGCGCGAGCGAACGTCACGCGTGCGAATGACTTTCACGAAAATATAGCAGAGCGTTTTTCCTCAAATTCACAATCAGAAAAAAATAAATTTCCGGCATATAGTTTGCAGAAGCAGAAATCTCTCAAAAAAACAGATTTTATTTGTAAGGGATACAAACGCCGGTACTGCCAGTTGCACCGCGTCTGACTAAGCTCCGCTGAGCGTGTGAGGTCAATGCATAGCGCACGAGTCTTGGGCGACGAGCCGTGCCGTCGTCGCGCTTAAAAGCGGGCAGCAGTATTAGCGTCGCGCGGCCGGATTCTCGTCGCACGCGCCAATCGGAATCGAAAGAAGGCGCCTTCGCGTAGCGGCGGGTGTTGTGCGACCCACCCTGGGTCGATTGACTGCTTCAGCGCAAAACGCCGTCGCCGGGTGGCTGTTGAGGTTATCTGCCAACCGACACGCGGGGCGTGTTACACCCGCTCGTCCTCCGCCCAATTTCTAAATTTTAAAAATAATCAAGCGGTTAATTTTTTCTCGTCTAAGGCACGGGACTTGCAACGAAGTGCACAGGCAATTCGCGGCTTTTTTTTGTGAAGGAGGCTTTCGTGGACTCTGACCATGACGGCCGGCGAAAGAAGCTGAAGGCGGCAATTCTCGCTCATCTGCGTCTCTCGCCGCTGGCGGCAGATACGGCTGAAGGAGTCGTCGAGTGCTGGCTGTCCGAAGGCGGTTTCAAGGCAGCGCCGCAGTTGATTGACCAGGTGTTGAGCGAGATGGTCGAGCAGCGGCTGCTGGTTGCGCACACTTTGCCTGACGGTAAAACGCTTTATGCCGGGGTGATGAATCCGCTAAAGGATTCGCTTTGAAGTACTGCATTAGAAGATAGGAACACGATGTATCAGGCTTTGCATGCCACCAGTCAGACGCTTGCGGACCACCTTGAAGACCAGATCAAGGCCGATCCGTTTTTGTTTAGCCCTGGCCGGCCGTTTCTCGACCGGGGCATGCACGTGCTTTTTAACACGCCCAATGAAATGACGGAGAACGACGATGAAGGGATCTCGTTGTGGCTCTATCGTGTCGTCTGCGATGAATCTCGCCGCAACGATCCATCGCGGCGAGTGGCCGCGACACAGTTAAAGCCGCCGCCATTGCCGTTGCGGCTGCACTACCTGATAACGCCGATTACCACACGGGAGCACGACGGCGATCCTGATACCGAACAATACCTGCTCGGCAAGGTGATGCAGATCTTTCATTCGAAGCCGTTTTTTTTCGGCGCAGATTTGAAGGGCGAGTTGACGGGCACTCCGGCGGAACTGCAAGTCACGCTCGATGCCATGACGCTCGACGATATTACCCGCGTGTGGGATGCGCTCGACGGTTCTTACCAGCTATCAGTCTCTTACCAAGTCGGCATCGTCGACATCGATTCTGCGAATGAGCCGGACGGCGTTACGCCGGTGCTGGTCGCGCTGCCGCAGTTCGGGCAGGCATCGCTCAAGGCGGTGACCCCATGAGCGCAATCTCCGTCGTTGCCAATAACCTCGAATTCAACTTTGTAGCGGATGCGCCGCCGCGCCTCGGCGAACGCTGGTGGGCTATGGCGATCGCGCAGGCACGCGACGAAATCACGGACGAGCCGTTGCAATCCGCATTGACAATCATCGTCCATCGGCAAGGCGTTCTCAGCAAAGCCGGCGCCGACGGCACGTTTTGCCTGGTGGGGCGCCCGTGGCTGCGCTTTCCGCCGCTGCTCGCACCGGTGACACAAATCGAGGTGACCGTCGAAGCGCAAGGCTACTTGCCTTATCGACATGCGTTCGACGTGCAGTTCGATCAGCGCGTGATAGTCGCGCCCGCGCCGCTTTCTGGCACCAGCATGATGAAACTCAACGCGGTCACCGGTCTTGCCGCCGGCGATACGTTACTGCTCGGCCCGGCGGGCGCGAACCGCGAATACGCGCAGATCGCGACGATCAACGCGGCGACCAACGAAGTGACGATTGCGGGACGCTTGCTGCACAACCACGTTGTTGGCGCGTTTGTCTATTCCGACAACTTTGCGCCCGCACCGATGGTTGACCTGCATTTGCGCCACGTCCCGCTGGTCATCAACGGTCGCGTGGTGAGACGGAATACCGCGCTTAATACGACCGCACCGGTCGCGGCCGCGTCGATCGCGGTCACGGATTTCTGGAGGACGCAGCAGGCCGTCCGTACGCATCAACCCGGCGCCATGACCAACGTCAATCCCGCGCTTCGCTCGTTTGCGATAGCGCTGGCGTCCGCAGTCTCGGTGGAACGTGTGGCGGGTGCAACGTTTGCAGGTTCGATGCCGTTGCCCGGAACTCCCGCGATGGTCAAGCACGTAATGGCTGCCGCTGATGAGGGCAGTCGACGCGTCACACTATCCGATCGCATCGGCCTTGCGATCGGCGGCATCGTACAGTTGGACGTCGATCCGGAGCGCGCAGAATTTCAGACGATTACCGGCGTTCCTGCGCTGGGCGGATTGAACGAGCCTGCGAGGGTCGACCTTGCATTGCCGCTGGTCTACGCGCATGAGACGGGCGCGCCGGTCGAACGCATTAATGCAGCGGCGCCGACGCCTGCCCCGCGGGCTTTCAAAGACGGCGCCAAGGCGGGAGACCGTACGATTTTCGTCGACAGTCCGGCGGGATTGGCCAGTCAAGGCACGCTGCGCATCACCGACGGCGTCGCGCCGGACGAATACCACGCGTTCGCGCGCTATGAAACACAAAGCGATTCCGACGGCTACTTCCGGTTGCCGCCGTTGCACCGCGTGGCGCAGGTTCATATCACGGCGACGGCCGGCGCGGACGTGCAGGAGGCCGATCTGCAACCGCGGTACGGCGACGCCGAACATCGCCTCGACATCGTTTTTGTGGTGTGAGAGCCATGCCAGACATCTCGCGCGCATGCGACGAATGACGCACAGCATTAAAGGAGATTGCAATGCCTGAATACCTCGCACCAGACGTTTATGTCGAAGAGATCGACACCGGCTCGAAACCGATCGAAGGGGTCAGCACCAGCACGGCGGCATTTGTCGGCGTCGCCGAGCGCGGACCGGTCGACGTGCCAATCCTCGTGACGAGTTATGGCGAATACACGCGCTGGTTCGGCGACACATTGAATCCCCTCGATTATCCGGACCATTGCTTTCTGCCGCCCGCGGTCGAAGGTTTCTTCACCAACGGCGGCAAGCGGTTATATGTCATTCGCGTTGTTAACTCGGCGATGGCCGACCGCGCCAATACCATACTCTTCGGACGCACCGGAACGGCTGCTGCGACGACCACTGTACTGGGCGGAGCCAGAACAGGCGCCACCACGATTGTCGCGATAAACGGTACCGGATTTCTGGCGCCGCCTCAGTGGGTGCAGATCGGCGATGGTTCGACGGCTGAATTTCGCGAAACGGTTGCGCCCATGCCGCCGGCTAATGACGTCGCATTGCGTATGGCGCTCAAGTTCGGATATCAGGATGGCGCAGTGATAACGACCGTCGATCACTTTCCGGTCGCTTCGCTCGTCGCCGCGGCGAGCGCTCAGCTCGACGTAGCGACCATGCCTGGCGACACCAGTATCCGGATTAGCGGGGCCGGCGCCATTGTCGCCGGCCAGATGTTACGCCTTGGCACGGATGCCGCAGGCGACGACGAATACGTGTTTGCCGATGCGGCGCCCGCCGCCGTTGCGCCGGCGCCGCGCCAGGTGCTGTTGCGCACACCGGTAGCGCTCGCGCATCCGGGCGGTGCCGGCAATGCCGTCGACATTCTGAACGCGTTACCGGCCGTGCCGGCAACCCCGGCAGAACGCACATTTCTCGACGCGCCGGCGCAGGCCGGTCAAAGCGTTCTGTTCCTCAACAATCGAGGTGCGTTCGCGACAGCGGGCGATGTCGTTCGCATCAGCGGTGCGTCGCGCATCGAAGTGCGCCGCCTGGGTCAGCTTGGCGAATTCACACTCGGCGCTCCGGCGTATGAACTGTATCCGGCCGGCGCCACGGTCGAGGCGGTCACGCTGCCG
This sequence comes from Betaproteobacteria bacterium, assembly GCA_028292435.1. Classification (GTDB taxonomy): domain Bacteria; phylum Pseudomonadota; class Gammaproteobacteria; order Burkholderiales; family SG8-41; genus PALSA-1004. The sequence continues at coordinate 63,450 of JAQGMI010000152.1, read as the reverse complement.
CTCGAGGCCACGGTGCGGCATCTGAACACGGACGCGAAGCAAGGCGACAACTTCGTCGATCTCGACAACATCGTCGGGTTGGCCGCTGGCAGCGTCATTCAGATCGGTCTTTCGACTGACGTGCACCGGGAATTTTTGACCATCACGGATCTACCCGGTGCCGGCGGCGCCGCCACCGGCGGGAAAGTGTTGTTGTCCGGCGCGTTGCAAAAAGCGTGGATTACCGGCGATGAGGTTCGACTCGTAACGGCGGTGAATCGCACTGCGCCCGGCACCGCAGCGGTCGCTCTTGCAGCCGCCCGCGGCAACGCCACATTGATCACGGGCCGACGGACGGGTTTCGGCGCTACGTCATTTTTGCAGGTGCAGGTAAGTCCCGGCAAAGCGTTTTACCACTTTATCAACGCGGCACCGACGGCGGTAACGCCGACTCCGCTGACCTTGAACGCTCCATTGAATCTGCCGCACCTTGGCGGCGAGCCGCTGGTCGTGAGCCAGCCGTTATTCGACGTTGACGCGCTCGATGCCGGGGCGTGGGGCAATCGCCTGCGCGTTGCCGTTCACGACAGCGATCCGCCTCTCGTCCGCACCATGATCAGAACGATTCTGGACAGCACGCACCTGCGCCTTGTCTCGGCCAATGGCATTGAAGCGGGGACGGTATTGGAGCGCACCGACGCGGCCGGCATCGTCGTCGGCACGTTCAAAGTGATCGGTCTCGAGCGACAAAGCGATTTCCTGATTACGCTCGATGCGGCGACGCCATTGGGCGGCGCGGCAGTTGGTGATGCGATTAATTCGCGCGAATTTCAGCTAGACGTATTTTTGCTGCGCCAGCCTGATCCGGCGGTGCCGTCTCGATCTGACATGGTGCTTGCCAGCGAAAGCTTTCCGAATCTATCGATGGATTCGCGCCACAGCCGCTACATCCACAAAGTTATCGGCACGACCTGGGGAACGACGCCGGGGCTGGATGACGACGGCAACCCGTTGCGCAAGGCCGATCTGCGTTCGGAAGGCAGTTCCTGGTTCATCCGGGTGTTCGACGGTGCGTCGGCCGCCGACAAATTGACCGTCCGCCTGGGACCAAAGCCGTTGACCGATACGCTGCCGAGCGGCGTCAAACGGCCGGCGCGCTTGCGTCTGACACTGGGAAATGACGCGATCGGTGCGCTTAGCGATGCGACTTATGTCGGTACTCCGAATATCGAACCCGAGCAGCGCACCGGACTCTTTGCGCTGGAGAACGAAGAAGACATCAGCATCGTGGCGTGTCCCGGCCAGACCGGACAACAACTGCAAGGCGCATTGATCGCTCACTGCGAGTACATGCGCTATCGGTTTGCGGTGCTCGACGGACCGCGGCCGCCGAAGGATAGTCTTAACGACGCGCAAAACCAGCGCCAGAATTTCGATTCCAAATACGCGGCTTTCTATCACCCGTGGGTCGTGATTCCTGATCCTTATCCGATGAATCTGGCCAAAATTCCCGATTACCCCATTCCGCCATCGGGCCACATGATCGGCATTTATGCGCGGACCGACATCGAGCGCGGCGTGCACAAGGCGCCGGCCAACGAAGTGGTGCGCGGCGTCATCGGCTTGCAGCGTCGCCTCAACAAAGGCGAGCATGACATCCTGAATCCCTATCCGGTGAACATCAATGTGATCCGCGACTTTCGCAGCAACAGCCGCGGCATTCGCGTGTATGGCGGCCGCGTCATCACGAGCGATCCGGACTGGAAGTATGTGAACGTTCGGCGCCTCTTGATTTTCATCGAGGCCTCGATCAATCGCGGTTTGCAGTGGGTGGTGTTCGAACCCAATGCGGAGCCGCTGTGGTCGAGAGTGCGGCGTTCGATCAGCAACTTTCTTACGCTCGTATGGCGCAACGGTGGACTCGAAGGCGCCAAGGTCGAAGAAGCGTTTTTCGTCAAATGCGATCGCACGACGATGACGCAGACCGACATCGACAGCGGACGGTTGATCTGCGTCGTGGGTGTCGCGCCGGTCAAACCTGCAGAATTTGTGATCGTGCGCATCGGGCTGTGGACCGCACATGCGGATGACTAGCCGACTAAATTACAAGGAGTAACACATGGCTACCGCAGAGCGCAGAGACCCGTACCGCAGTTTTAATTTTCAAGTCGAGATAGACGGCGTGCCGGTCGGCGCTTTCAGCGAAGTGACGGGGCTCACCGCTGAGGGCGACGCAGTCGACTACCGCGAGGGCACCGATGTGCAATCGAACGTGCGCAAGCTGCCGGGCCTGCGCAAATACACGAACCTCACGTTGAAGCGCGGCTACACCCAGGACAAAGCGCTGTGGCGCTGGCACCAAAACATCGTCAATGGCGCGGTCGATCGCCGCAACGTCACGATCGTGCTCATGAACGAGGCGCGCAATCCAGTACTGCGTTGGCACGCCGAGAACGCGTTCGTGAACAAGATTGAAGGTCCGTCGCTAAAGGCTTCAGGCAACGAGGTCGCGATGGAATCGGTCGAGATCGTGCATGAAGGCCTGACAATCGACCTGTAGCCCCGCGAGCCAACGCAGACCGATTTAATCGTAGCCAACCCCATGCCTCTCTATTCAACGCCCGGCGTCTACTACCATCGCACCGATGCGGGCGTGCCGCGCGTGGCGCCGCTGCGAACGGACATCACGGGTTTCGTCGGCATGGCGAGGCGAGGGCCTTTGCACCAGGCTTTACCCATCGAGTCGTGGCGCCAGTTCGTCGCGCATTTCGGCGACTTCACCGGCGCGGCGTATCTCGCTTATGCAGTGCGCGCGTTTTTCGAGAACGGCGGCGCGCGCTGCTGGATCGTACGCGTCGCATCGGATGCTGCCGTTGCCGCTGCGTCGACCGTCAACGCGAGGCTGCCGATGTTGGTGCCGCCGCCACCGTACCCCGCGTGGGACGTGTGTGCATCGAGCGCCGGGGTCTGGGGCAACGATCTCACCTTCGAGTTGCGCGCAACGCATCTTGCCCAAACGGTTGCCGACCCCGCACTTTCGACGCCGGACTATGCGGCCGTGACTACTGTTGCCGGATTTATTGCCGGCACGCATGTGCGAATTGCGACTGATCCTGTTGCGCCGGCATTTCGTGCGGTTGCTGCAGTGGACGCCGCAACAAAACGCCTCTACTGGATCAATCCCAAACCTGAGGCGCGCTCCGATTATGAGAAGCAACTTACCGGTTATGACTTGAATCGGCCGTTGCTCATCGAAAGCGTCGAATACACCTTGCTCGTGCGAGAGCTCGGGCGCGTGATCGCAGTTTATCAGGGCCTGTCGCTGGTTCCCGACCATCCACGCTATGGTCCGCGCGTTTTGCCCCGGATTGCCGAAGCGCCGTCCGATGCGATCGGCTGGAAAGTGCCCGCAGCGGCCGATCCGGTTGTGCTGATCGACAAACGCACGCCGATGCAACGACGGGAGCTTGCACCATTGCAGGTGACGGTTGATGCCGTCGCCTTGACGCTCGGCGCTGATGGACTCGCCGCATTGAGCGTGCGCGACTTTATCGGCGAAGCGGGGGACGTGCTCGATGACGAATTCGCGCGCCGCGAGAAAATGCGCGGCCTGCGCGCGCTCGACCCGATCACCGAAGTGGCGCTGGTCGCGGTGCCCGACATCCACATCCAGCCGGTGCTGCCGCCAGCCAAAGCGCCGCCGGTCGTCTGCGTGCCCGACCCGTGCCTGCCCGCGCCGCCGTTCCCACCTGCTGTCCCGCGTATGCGCAGCGTTGGCGATCTACCGCCGCTATTCGACGATGAAGCCGTGTATCAGGTCCAAAGCGCGGCCATTGATCATTGCCAAAGCCACCACGACCGCATCGCGCTGCTCGATCCGCCCTATACGGCGGTGCGTGATGCACGCCTTGGAATCGATCCGATCCGCGCCTGGCGCAAACGTTTCGACTCGACGTTCGCCGCGTTGTATGCGCCTTGGGTCGCCGCGCCCGATCCTCTTCTCCTGAATGGCGAGCTGACGCGGTTGGTTCCGCCGTCCGGACACGTCGCGGGATTTGTCGCCCAAACGGATCTGCAGATCGGCGTTCATAAGGCGCCTGCCAACGGCAGCTTGAACTGGGCGCAGCGGCTGTCGCTGACCATCGATGATGCATCGCATGGATTGCTGAACGAAGAACACGTCAATGCATTGCGCGCATTTCCCGGCCGCGGGCTGCGCGTGTTCGGCGCACGCACGTTGTCGAGCGATCCGTCATGGCGTTACGTCAACGTGCGGCGGTTGATGCTGATGATCGAAAAAGCGATCGAAGTCTCGTGCCAATGGGCAGTGTTTGAAACTAACGACCGATATACGCGCGCGAAAGTGCATCTCGCGCTGACGAGCTTTCTGCTGTCGCTGTGGGAGCGCGGCGCATTGGCAGGCGCTTCCGTTAAGGAAGCATTTTTCGTCAACTGCAATGAAGACACGAGTCCGCCGGCGGCCCGCGACCGCGGCCAACTCATCGCCGAAGTAGGCGTTGCTCCGAGCACGCCGTTTGAATTCGTGGTCCTGCGCGTAGGTTACGGCGAGGACGCCTTCGAAATCAGTGAAGTCGCATTGGCGGGGGAATTCTGATGGCCGCCGTGGGCAGTCGCAGCGATCCGTTGCTGTCGCGTAATTTCGTGATTAGTCTTGTCGATTCGTCGAGTTCGCTGGGCGCCGCGCCATCGGTTGCGCTGTCGGGCATTCTGGACGTCGCCGCTGCCGGGTTCTCCGAATGCACGGGCATTGAAATGTCGATGGCGCCGGAAGAATACAAGGAGGGCGGGCGCAATGATGCGGTGCTCAAATTCGCCAGCCGCATCACATGGAGCAATGTCACGCTCAAAAAAGGCATCGGCCTGTCCAACGAACTCTGGGACTGGCACTTCGGCTTCGTCGAAGGCCGCGGCAAGCGGCGCGACGGCGTAATTGCTTTGCTCGGCGCAAGCCGCGAGCCGCAGCACCTCTGGTATTTCCGGCGCGGGTTGCCGGTTAAATACACCGCGCCGCAGTTAAACGCCGCCCAGAGTGCGGTCGCCATCGAATCGATCGAAATCGCGCATGAAGGCATTTACCAGGTGCCAGGGGTCGCATCGCGGCCCGGCATGGCGGGCGCTGCCGGCTAGAACGGGGAATCGATCAATGGATGTCGATATCGGAGAAATCAGGGCAACGGTGAGGGCGGTCGACAGCGGCTCGTTGCTCACGCCGGAAATCCTGCAGGCCATTGTGCGTGTGGTCATGCGTGCGGTCGAAGACAAGCTCGCCCACGACAAACGTCTGGGTAGCGAGCGGAAGATTACCGATGGCGTCAGCAAAGAACGCGATGCGGAAGACTGAGCCATGAATCAACTCACCAAAGCGCGCCTGATCGTCGAGTACAGCGCCGGCGCACTCGACATCTTCGACGTGCAATTCAACCCGACCGAGTTTTCGCTCGACAAGGGCGCGCAAATTGCGGAGATCGCCATTCCAGGGCTCGATTCGCCGGTGCTGCAGTTCGTGCGCGGTCAAAACGAAAAGCTATCCGTCGATCTCTTTTTCGATACGAGCGATCAGGGCACCAGCGCCGGGGCGACCAGCGTGACTACCCTGACCGACCCGGTCTACGCACTCGTCAAGATCGAACCGTCCGGGCATGCGCCGCCTATCGTCAGCTTCGAGTGGAACACGAAATTTCCCGGCGGCGACTTGCCGGCTGAAATGGGCAACCAGCGGCGCAATGCCTTTCGCGGCGTCATCGAGAGCATCAAGCAAAAATTCACGTTCTTCAGTTCCGAAGGGGTGCCGCTGCGCGCGACGCTGTCATTGTCGCTGCGTGAATATAAGACGCTCGACGAGCAGCTCTCGCAGCTCAACCTGTCATCGCCCGACCGCACGCACAGTCACTTCACGCGCGAAGGCGATACGCTGCAGCGGCTGGCCGCACGCTATTACGCGCGGCCCGGCGAATGGCGGGCGATCGCTGAAGCCAATCAAGTCGACGATCCGAGGCGGCTCGCGCCCGGCCAGTTGATGACGGTGCCGTCGATTCGATAAGCCATGACGACGCCCACGCTTGCCGACGTATCACGCGACCACCGCGGCTTTTATGTGCCGCAGGTGGAGATCCTAATCGACGGCGTCGGATTGCCGCAAAGCGTGCTGCGCGATGTATCGCAGGTGACCTACCACGACAACATCAAGGAAATCGACGGTTTTGAAATTACGGTGAACAACTGGGACGCCGCGACGCGCTCGTTCAAATATGTAGGCTCGGAATCGGCGGCAGACCTCAAAGGGTCGACCGATGAAAGCGCGCGCTATAAGTTATTTGACCCCTGCAATAAGGAGGTCGAAGTCAAGTTTGGCTATCTCGGCGATACGCGGTTGATGGTGCGCGGGACGTTTACGACGCTTGAACCGAATTTTCCTGCAAGCGGCGGCCCGACGCTGGCGGTGCGCGGACTCAATGCATTGCACAAGCTGCGCCGCAAGCAATACAGCGATAAATGGGACAACAAGAAGGACAGCGAAATCGCCAGAGACATCGGCACCAAGGTCGACAAGGACCTTGGCAAGAACCACAAGCGGTTTCCGATGCCGGTTGTGGTCAGCGACGAGGCAGTGGGAAAAGAAATCGCTGTCCCGTTCGTCGCGCAGACCAATCAATACGACATCGATTTCCTGCTGCTGCGAGCCAAGCGTCTTGGATACGTGGTGGCGATTCGTGAAGGCGACCCCAAAGCCACGCAGGCTGCGCTCAAACAAACCCATCTCTATTTTGGCCCATCGGACGGCAGGACGCCGGGCGCAGCCGTGCCGGTCTACAAGCTCGCGTGGGGCGCGTCTCTCATCGATTTCAAGCCGACGCTGACGACGGCGAACCAGATCAAGTCGGTGACGGTGAACGGCTGGGACCGCACGAAGAAGAAAGCGATCGTGGTCAAGGTGGGTCTCGACGACAAGGAACTCAACGTCAATCAGGACATGCACGAACTGCTCAATAGCTGCGATCCGCGCGAGGAAATCGTCGTCGACAAACCAGTGCAGAACGAAGCGGAAGCAAAAAAGGTCGCGACCGGCATTCTCAAGGACCGCTTCAAGGAAATGGTCAAGGCAGCCGTCACCTGCATCGGCCTGCCGGAACTGCGCGCCGGCGTCAAAGTGGAGATTGCCGGATTGGGCGCGCGCTTCAATGGTACCTACTTCGTTACGGACACCAGCCATTCGTACAGCGATAGCGGCTACATCACCAAGTTCAATGCCCGTCGTGAAGTCGCCGGCGCATTGGAGGGCGTGCAATGAAGTCGATGTCGAGCGTGGTCATCGGACTGGTCCGCGACATCGATGCGAGCCTCGGTCGCGTTAAGGTTTCCTTCCCGTGGCTAGCGAGCGAGCAGGATAGCAATTGGGCGCCTATTGCCTCGCTCCTTGCAGGCAAGGCGCGCGGCGTGCGGTTCATGCCCGAAGTCGACGACGAAGTATTGGTCGCATTCGAGCACGGCAGCTTCGATCACCCATATGTGATCGGATTCCTGTGGAATGGCGCGGACGCCGCACCCGACAGCAGCCAGTACAACCGCATCATCGTCACGCCCGGTGGCCACGAGCTCAGGTTCGAAGACAAGGATGGCGACAAGCGCGTCGTGTTGAAAACGAAAGACGGCCACGTGCTGGCGCTCGACGACAAGGACAAGTCCATCACGCTTGAAAGCAAGTCGCATCACAAGCTGGAAATCAAGGACCAAAGCGGCAAGGTCACGCTTACTACTCAGAGCGGCGGCAAGGTTACGCTTGATAATGCGCCAGGGCGGGCGACCATTGAAGCGGCGCCGAACAAGATCGTCATCTCGCCGGCCGGGATCAGCATAGAAGCGGTGAGCGGGCCGCTGAGCATCAGTTCGGCGACGGCAACCACGATTACGAGCACCGCCGCCATCAGTGTGACAACCGCAGCGGCAATGAGCATTCAATCGAGCGCGGCGATGAATATCGCTGCCGCAGGTGTTGTCAATCTCAGCACGCCCGCCTTGAATGTGACAGCCGCGATCGCAAACTTTAGCGGCATATTAAGGGCGCCCATTGTGCAGGCCGACACCATAGTGGCTTCGGTTTATTCGCCCGGTGTGGGGAACCTGATATGAGCGGCCTGCTCGCAGTTCCGGCGCCCACGCTCGATTACAAAGTCGTGGGCGGCGGCTACGCGGCGCTCGAAAACGAAGTGAAGCTGCATCTTGCACCGGTGCAGTTTCCCGACGGAGCCTCCGTGTCGGAGACGGAAGTTCGCAAGGCATCGCTATTGCTCTATCGCTGGAACACGCCGGCGGCCACCACCGAAGTGTGGAACGACAAAATCAAGGCCTGGCAGCCGATTGGTGCACAGGATTTATATGAGGCCGCAGGCATTCCGCTGATCGCCAACCGCGCGACGCCGACCGGTTGGGACGGTGTCGTGATCCCTATCGGCGGCAAAGACCAGTGGGGTCACTCGCAGTTCGCGCCATCGATCGCGCACTACCCGCAATATCGGGTGCGTGCCGTGTTCAGCGCAAAGGTAGAGCAATCTGAATTCGAAGGCATCGGCGCGGAAAGCCCCGCGTTTGAGTTTATTTCGCTGACGGAGAACGCGCGGTTTGGCGTCGGCCTTACGCCGGATTCACCCGCCGAGGCGACGCACTTCAAACTGTTTCTTAAGAATGCGGCGGGGCAAATCGCCGGATTAATCGAGGTTGATGCCGATGGCACGGTTGCCCTGAGTAACTTTGGCGGCGGCGGTCTCTCGGCATCGGTCGTTCTGCAGCCTGACGGCGACATCCGCTTATCGCCCGCCGCGGGCAAACGTGTCGTCATCGCCGGGGATCTTGATGTCGGCCACGTCCGATATGAGTCGTCGGGCGGCGGCAAGAAAAATCTATTTTAGGAGCGTCATGGCACGCGATTTTTTAGGCATAGGGTGGAAGTTTCCGCTGCAGGTCACGCCATCCGGGCGTATTGCGCAGTCCCGCTACGAGCAGCGCATCGAAGAATCGATCTACCTGATTCTATCGACCGCGAAAGGTGAGCGCGTGATGCTGCCCGATTTCGGCTGCGGGATCCACGATCTCGTGTTCGCGCCGAACAGCGTCGCCACGATATCGAGCACGGTGCAATCCGTGCGCACGGCGCTCACCAAATTCGAACCGCGGATCGATGTGCTCGACCTGAACGCCGAAGCGCAGGGTGAAAATCTGCTGCTGATCCGTATCAGTTACCGCATCCGTGCCAATAACGCCATCGGCAATCTCGTGTATCCGTTCTACGTCCGGGAGGCGGCATGAGATTGACTGCTGCTCTCGCCATCGGTTAAGACCATGCCGCTCGAAGATCAGATCCCGCTGCTCGACGATCGTCGCTTCGACGACATCATGACCGAGGTGCGCACGCGCATCGCGCGCTACGCGCCCGAGTGGAAGCCCGGCGCGTCGGCGTGGACCGATGTCAACGACAACGATCCCGGCATCACGTTAACCCAGGTGTTTGCCTGGCAGGCCGAGATGCTGCTCTATCGCATGAACCGGGTGCCGGCGCTCAACTACTTAAAGTTTCTGCAGCTCATCGGCATCGAGTTGAAGCCGGCAGAACCCGCGCTCGCGGAAGTTTCGTTCGGTGTTGATAAAGCGTTCGCTGATACCGTGGTGCGCGTGCCTGAACGCACACAGTTGTCGGCCGATCCGGGGGACGGCGGACCGCAGCTTATTTTCGAGACCAAGACGTCGCTGATTGCGCTGCGTGCGAGGCTTGACGCGATCGTGGTCGGCGATCCCGATATCGGCAACACCGACGTCACTGCGCTCAACACCGAGGCGGTGCGCGCATTCCAGCCGTTCGGCACTCGTGCGATCGACGGCGCCTGGCTCGGGCTGGGCTTGATCGACCCGAACGCGACACCCGCTGCGTTGCCGGCGGAGACACTCAATCTCGCTGTCACCGTCGCTCGCGATACGCGTAAAGCGCAGTACCTGTCATGTGGGTTCATGGAAACGCACGCCTACGGCCCCGCAAAACTCGTCTGGGAATTCTGGAACGGCAGCGCGTGGCAGGCGTTGACGTTGCTAAAAGACGAGACGCTGGCGTTCACCCGGTCGGGTCGTGTGTATCTAAAATTACCGGCCGCGAAAATACCGCTGACCGCGCAGACCAAGCTTGATCCCGCCGATCCGGCCGAGCCGAATCGCTATTGGATTCGCGCGCGTGTGACCAAGGGCCAGTATGAGCGCGCGCCGGAAATCGTGGCCATTCGCATGAATACCGTAGCGGTCGAGCAGGCGGAAACCATCCGCGACGAAGTCCTCGGCGGAAGCGACGGCAGCCGCAACCAGCGGTTCAGGCTCGCGAACAAGCCGGTGCTCAAGGGAACGCTCGAACTCGAAATCCAGCAGAGCGACGACGGCCCCGAACGCTGGGCGGAAGTTGATGACTTCTTCGGCGCCGGGCCTGCCGATCAACAGTATGTGCTGAACCGCGCCACGGGCGACATTTTCACCGGCGACGGAATCAACGGCGACATTCCGGTGGCCTACGTCAAAAACGCCGGCGCTAACGTGGTGGCGCGCATTTATCGTTTCGGCGGCGGCATGCGCGGCAACGTTCCCGCAGGTGCTATCAGCACGCTGGTGACACCGGTGCCTGGCATTGATGCTAACGAGGTTCGCAATCTGGCGGCGGCATACAGCGGCCGCGACGAAGAAACGCTCAACCAGGCGAAAAAGCGAGCACCGGGCACGCTCAAATCCCGCTGCCGGGCAGTGACCGCGGATGATTTCGAGTATCTCGCCAAAGAATCGGCCAACATCCGGCGCGCGAAAGCATTGCCGTTATTCCATCCTGAATTTCCGACGATCAAGGTGCCCGGCGCCGTATCGGTCATCGTCGTGCCGGATGCAGATGTTAGAGAGCCGCGGCCCACGCCGAGCGAGGGCACGTTGCGAACGGTTTGCGAATATTTGAATGCGCGGCGTCTGCTGACGACCGAGTTGTTCGTGATCAAGCCGTCGTATCAAGAGGTAAAAGTTGTTGCCGAAATTGTGGCCGCAGATAACGCCGATCTCGCGCAGGTCCATGACCAGACCGTGCAGCAGCTCATAGACTATTTTCATCCGCTGATTGGCGGCGAGGAGGGCAGCGGCTGGCCGTTCGGCGGCAGCATTTTTTACTCGCGCGTATATCAGCGCGTGTTCACGATCGACGGCGTAGCAAGCATCACCCGGCTGCAGATCGTGCTCGACGGTGAAGCGATGAAGGAATGTACGGACGTGCCGATTGCGCTCAATGCGCTGCTGTATTCGGCGGAGCACGAGATCAGCGTCGATTACAGCTTTGAGGGCACGGCATGAATGCGCCGCTGCCATTCCTGCCGGCCTTCGCGCCGCCGCACGATCCGACTTCATTGTTATTGAACGGCCACGTCGGCTGGCGCGCAGCAGGTCCCGGGCCGCTTGCGAATGTGCAGATCGATCCCTGCCATGGCGGGCTCGAGCTTGCTTACCTGCCCGCCACTGCGCGCAAGCTTGCCGAGGCGTCCGGTTCGCTCGGCGGCCTGCGCCTGCCAGGCAATGTGGCGTTCGGCCCGGATGACAGCCTGTATCTGCTCGACAGAAAGCGTTTGCACCTTCGCCGTTTTGATCCCTGCACTTGTACGTTCGAAATCGTGCCATGCATCGGCGGAGAAGGGGGCGGTGCACGAGAGTTGCGCAATCCCGGCGACATCGCGATCTGCGGCGGCAATCTGTTCGTCGTCGACACCGGTATCGAAAAAGCACCTGAGCCTGATGCGTGTGACGACGTTGGGGCGCTGAATAAAGCGATTCAACGCGAAAATCATCGCATCAGCGTCTTTTCGCTCAAGGGCTTTGCGTTGCGCGGACATTTGCGACCGCCGACGAAAGAATTGCCGTGGCGCCCGGTGTCGATCGCGTTCGATTCGCTGTCTCGCGCCTGGATTGCGGATGCGCTGGGACGTCTGCACCGCTTTGCCCCGAGCGGCCAATGGGAAGTTGCGTTTCCGTGCGCGAGCAATGCTGCGCATATCGCAATCGATCGTCGCGATCGCGTGTACGTCGTCACCGCTGACGTTCCTTCCGAACTGCTTGCGTTCGATCAGCAAGGGAGGTCCGCCATAGCGCCGAAACTGCCGGCCGACGCGATACAGGGCTTTACGCCCGCGAAAGTGGGTAGCGATGCGAAGGGCAATCTTGATCTGCAAAACTGGTGCAGCAAGCCGGCAAAACCGCCAGACCCTTGCGCCTGCCCTGCAAGCGAACCGCGTTCCGGCTGGTTCGATTTGAACGGTGATCCGCTGGCCAAAGCACCCGTTGGCCCGACGAAAATTTACGTCGCGGCCGGCACATATCGCTCGGAGGCGCTCGACAGCCGCATCGCGCAGTGTCAATGGCATCGCGTGATTCTCAAAGGCGATTTGCCGCAGGGGACGCGCATCGGGGTGCGCACCTTCACCTCGGAAGTGGTGTATTCGAAAGACGAGCTCGATCAGTTTGGCGCGTGGCAATCGGCGGCGGCTGCGCAATCGCTCGATGGCGATGCGCAGTGGGATTGCCTCGTGCGCAGCGTGCCCGGACGCTATCTGTGGCTCGAGCTCGAATTAAGCGGGAATAGTGCCGCGACACCGATGATCGAGAGCATCGTCATCGAATTTCCGCGCATCAGCCTGCGCCGCCTGCTGCCTGCGGTCTTTGGGACAGAGCCGGTCAGTGCAGATTTCACCGATCGCTTTCTCGCGCTCTACGACACAACGTTTCGTTCGCTTGAGCACGAAGTCGATGCCGGTGCACGCTTGTACGATGCCGGCTCTGCACCGGCAACGCCGCTCACGCCGCGCGGTTTGGACTTTTTAAGCTGGCTTGCGTCGTGGGTCGGGCTGACGTTCGACCGCAACTGGGACGTCGCCACGCGACGGCGGTTGCTGAAAAGCGCCGGCACGTTGTTCGACAAGCGGGGCACGCGCGCAGGATTGCGCGAACAACTTTTGCTGTTGCTCGGCTGGACGCATCGCCGCGGCTGCGCACCTTTGTCTCATCCGTCACGTAAGTGCAGCCCCGAGCCGGCGAACTGCGCGCCAGTCGAGTGCCCTTCGTGGAAGGCCCCGGCGTTGCTCCTCGAGCATTTCTGCCTCCGCCGCTGGTTGCGCTTAGGGGCCGGACGCCTCGGCGAACAAGCCGTGCTCTGGGGCAACCGGATCGTCAATCGCGCGCAGTTGAACGCCAACGCGCAGGCCGGCGTGTCGCGGCTCGTGATGACGCCGGATCCGGACCGCGATCCATTTCTGGTGCACGCACATCAGTTTTCAGTCTTCCTGCCGGCGCGCTGCCGCGATTCGGAGCAAATGCGCCGGTCGTTCGATATCTTGCTGCGCAATGAAGCGCCCGCGCACACGCAATTCTCGTTGCAATTCGTCGAGCCGCGATTCCGGATCGGCGTGCAGTCGATGCTTGGCTTCGATTCGGTGATCGCCGCGCTGCCGCAGGGTTTTGCGCTTGGCGTAACGCCGCTCGGTCCCGCGTCGGTTTTGACTTCGCCGCCGCACCTTGCCGGCGGCCCGGGCATCGCCGTCGGCAAGGAAGGACGCATGGGCACGACCGCGGTTCTGAGTTAACGCTGCGACTGGATTTCTAGGAGAAGGCTATGCCGTACGATCACGATCATCACGAAGCGGAGCACTGTCCTGCCTGCGATTTTGGCCCGTTTACGCGCAACGCGTACTGGACCGGCAAGCTCATGCTGGCGCGCGACTTCACAGACGAGCAGCGCTACGGCATCGAAAAGCTGCGCCATCACAATCAGAAGCTGCACGGGTTCGGCATCGTGTGCGGACTCAAGGTCGCGCAGCATCCGAAAGAGGCTTGCCGCGATCGCTTTGTTTGCGTCGAGCCCGGAACGGCGGTCGATTGCTGCGGCCACGACATTGTCGTGCGCGAGCAGGATTGCATCGATCTCTGGAGCATCCCGGCGCTGATGAAGCTGAAGGAAGCCAACGACGAGAAGCGCCACGTCTTGAAAATCTGCATCCGATACAAAGAGTGCGAGTCGGAGCCGATTCCGAAGCTCTACGATGAATGCGGCTGCGATGAAGAAACGTGCGCGCCCAACCGCATCCTCGAATCGTACGAGCTCGATGTGCTCGTCGATCCGCCCAATGACCCTGAGAAGCCGCCGTTTCCAGAGAAATGCGGCGACCTGTGGGTGACGAGCGTTGACGGTTGTCCGCACTGCGACGTGCCCGATTGCCTCGTTCTTGCAACCATCAATGGCTGGCGTGTCGGTGCGCCGGTCGCCGACGCTGACATCGATAACAGCACGCGGACAATTTTGCCCTCGGTGCAGCTGGTCAAGCAGGTGATCGATTGCATTTTGACCAAAGGTCCCGGCGGCGGAGGCGGCGAAGGGCCGCCCGGCAAAGACGGCAAGGGCATCGATTTCGTCACGGTGGCGACCGGCGCGCCCGGTACGCTCGCAACCGCTACGTTGCTTGAAGATACGCCGACACCCGGCAAGCGAACGCTGCACCTTGTCATACCGGCAGGCAAGGACGGCGCGGCGGGAGGGCCCGGCGGACCGGGTCTCGACAACGTCGATTTAAAAATCGTCCCGTGCGGCACGCCACCGGTCGGCCAAATTGTGGTTGTCGGCGGCCAGCGAATACTTCAGCTCGAGATCCCGACGAACTGCGGCGCGAAATACACGCACATCTGCGGCATCAACTGGAAACACGCCGAGAAAATAACTGCCCCAAAGAAGGGGTTGACCGTTGCGTTTGACGGCCCAATCAATGGCGGCGATATCAATGAGAATACTTTTATCGTGCAACGCGGTGAACCTGACGATCGGACGAAACTGACATGCTGGTGCGAAATGGTAGGCACGCTCAGCGTCGAACAACTCAGAACTCCGTGCAAGGTAAATGATGAGTTCGTCAACGGCGCGCCTAAACCGAATTTTGTGCGGTTCACGCCACGCGAAGGATTTCGACCAGGTAAATATCGCGTAGTCATCAAGGGAGATCTAATTCGGGAAATGGGGCGCGATGTTGCGGTCGATATCAATCACCTGCCGCCGTGGGTTTCCCCTAACGGCGGCGTTACTGGCGATGGCATCGAAGGCGGCACGTTCGAAAGCTGGTTTGAAATTGGCGGTTAGCCGATGTGGATTCATTCGCCCCCATACATTGAATCGATTCCCGCGATCCGTTCGCACTCACCGCATAGCTGAATTCAAGCAGGAGAAAGATTATGGCAAACGATCTGATGGCAGCATTCGTCCAAACCCCGGGGTTTCCGGATTGCCGCCCAAAACCCACTTGCGACCCGCGGCCCGTGTGCCCCGCCTGCGGCGGACTCGAATGTCTATGCCGGCCGCGATTTTTTGCCGGCCAGCTGCTGACCGATGAAGATCTCAACCGGCTCGATCACTATATTGTCGCCAAGAACCGCATGCATAACCGGCACCTGTTCGGTACCGGCGTCGTGTGCGGACTCGAAGTGGTTTGCAGCGTGTGCGATCCCGCGGGTAACGGCACGGTGGTGGTGCGGCCGGGCTATGCACTCAGTCCATGCGGCAACGACATCGTCGTGTGCCATGACGAGCAGGTGAACATCTGCGATCTCATCAATCGCTGCCGGCCGCGTTTGCCGGATGAATGCCTCGACCCGCGCAATCCCAACGACAACGAATGCCGGCAGGGCACCGAGGATTGGGTGCTCGCCATCTGCTATCAGGAAAAACCGTCGCGCGGTATCACGGCGCTGCGCGGCGGCAGCGGCGCTTCGTGCGGCTGCGGCACGCCCGGCTGCACGGGCGGTTGTAAGTCTTCTCACGGCGGCTGCGGATGCGGCGGCGCGGCAGGCTGCAGTTGCGGCAGCGGTATGACGCCGTCGAAAAAAATGGCGCAACCGAAATCGTTGCCGGCGCAATGCGAGCCCACGATCATCTGCGAAGGCTACGGTTTTGCCGTGTATGCCGCGCCCAAGAAGGCAGTGCGCGAGTCTGATCCCGGCGAACTTGTGCGCCGTTTTATCTGCTGCGTGCAGCCGCTGTTCGAACGGCTCGAGAAAACGCCGCCTGCCAACTCTTCGAATGCCGTTCTCCAGAAATGGCTGGTTGAACTCAAAGATGCGGTTGCCGAGTTTTTAATCACGGAGAGTTTATACGACTGCGACCTCGCAGCGCGCATCAATGCCATACCGCTGCCGAATGAAGCGGAAGGTAATCACAACGCATATCTCGTCGCCTGGAACGCAGCGGTCGAGAGTATCTTTGAAATCGTGAAAAGCATTCTGCAGAAATGTCTGTGCGCCGCATTGCTGCCGCCATGTCCGCTGCCGGCCGATGCCGACTGCGTGCCGATTGCGACCGTTACCGTGAGTCGCGGCAAGTGCCGGGTAAAAAAAATCTGCGATATCGCGAATCGTAAATTCCTGCTCACGTTTCCCATTCTCGAATACTGGCTGTCGTGGCTGCCGATCTTTAATTCCGGCGCCAACGCGGGCGGTGCCGGCGGTGTGGTGGTCGGCGGGGGTAAAAAACCAAGCTTGCGTGACCTCGTCGAAGCGCTGTGTTGCAAGCCGCTGCGCCAAGCAAGAGAGCCGAACAACCCGGATGGACAGCCGGTTGGAGTCGCCGGGTTTGTTGGCGGCGCAGCCGGTGCAGCAGCGCCCGGCGGCGCCGGCCCCTTCGGCGAGATCCTCGACAATGCACTGAAGGGTGGCGCCCCCGTTGATTTCGGCAACTGGCTGCTCGCGGCGATGGGCAACGGGCCCGCCGGCGGCAAACCTATTCTGCCGGCCGAACTCGCTAATCCGGCGCAGGCCATTCTCATTCATCAGGTTGTTGCACCGTTATTGCAGACGCTGTCGTCGACGCAAACCAATGCCAATGCGCTCGGCCAGGCGGTCGCCGATTTACAGGCGACCGTGGCGAAGCAGCAGAAGGCCATCGAAAAACTCTTGAATCGATAATGGGGGCCGCCATGGACCAGAACGAGCGTCCGCAATATTACGAAGGTCAGTACCTGGGTGCGGAGGATCTGGCGGCAATCGTCAGGTTCGCCCGCAACGGACAGGCGCGGCATGCGCTCGGCGCGCACACATGGGGCATCGGCATTGGCTTCGAGCTTGTTGAGCGCACGTTACCTGGAGGCGACGTTGAAATAACCCTCACGCCGGGCTATGCCTGCGACGGTATCGGCCGCAATCTGGTTGCCCTTGCGCCAACCAAGATCGGTCTCACGCAATTCGAAAACTTTCAGGACCCGACTGATCCGACGGGAACGCCGCTTGAAATCTGGATTTCTTATCACGAGCTGCCTGCCCGCGCGCCTGGCGAAGGGTTTGCCTCATGCCGCGAAGATTCGCCCTACGCTCGGGTGGTAGAGAGCTTTCGAGTGGAAATTCGTCGCCCGCCCGTCAGCGAATATCGCGGTGTTGCCGTCGCCGGCCGCACGATCGATGCCAGAGCCGCGATCAGCGCATTCAAATCCGGCGGCGCGCCGTTGTATGACGAGACGGTGCCTTATCAGGAACTGCCCGATAGCGGCGATCGACCACGCTGGGCGCTTTTTATTGGCATCGTGCGCTGGGTCAAAGCGGTGAACCAGAGCGGCCGCCTCATCAAGCGCAGCGATGACGATCTCAATGCAACGCGCCGCGGCCGTCGTTATCTCGGCGCAGTCGCCGAAGTCATCCATGCGCCAGACGGCGTGTTGCGGCTGCGCGACCGCACCAAGGATCCGGATGACAGCACGCTCAATTTTAAAACGCCGCTGCCGAAGCCCGCCCCGGGTGTCGTGCCCGACAACGATCTCGTGTGGGTCGAAGGTAGTCTGCGCGTCATCGGTGACGCGCGGCTGGTCGCCGGCAAGCTGGATTTTCGCGTCGAGCGCGGCGGCAACGACGACATCCCGATGTGGTTGCGCCGGATTAAAGATACGTCCACGCCGACCGGCAAGATCACGCTCGAGGCGTGCATTGGTCCGCCCACGGTTCCGCATACGGAGACGCGATTCGCCGTCAGCGAATTCAAGCTTCCGGCTACTTCAGTCGAACGGCTGACGGTCATCACCGACGGGCGCGTTGGCATCAACGCGCCGGCGCCGACCAATTCATTGCAGGTCAGCGGGCCAACCGGCATCCGCCAGGGTGTCGGTTATTTATCGGGCGACGAAGGCGGCGGGTGGGCCAGCTTGTCCGTCAATGCGTATTACAAAGCAGGAGACAAGTGGCAGTTTCCCGATCCGCTCAAAAATGCCGCAAGCGTGCGGCTCGATGAGACGGGGGGCGTGCCGGCGATCAAGATGATGACGAATGTGAATGCCGATCCCGCCAAGTGGGATTTGCGCATAGTCATCAAGGGCGACAGCGGCAACGTCGGTATTGGTGAACCGAATCCGAGCGGTCTGATGCATCTCGCGAAACAAAACCTGGGGTACTTGAAATTATTCAGCTCCGGCGGAGACATCGAATATGACGGCGGCGTCGACAAGCTTTTCGTGTTTAAGGACAACGGCGGCACTACGGCATTCATGGGCTCGAGATTCGGTTTCAATACCGCCGCCCCGCAGACCACATTACACGTCATTGGCAACCGGATCCGGCTCGGCGACGATACGAAGCGCATCGATCTGCGGGTAGATGGTACGGACGTCGATCTGCACAGCACCACCCATCACTTGTTCATCCGGACACAAGGCAATCCTGGCAAGCGTCACGTCCTTATCAATCCGGATAACGCGACCGAGGGAAATGTCGGCATCGGCACTGCGGCACCTGCTTACAAGCTGGATGTCAACGGCGCAATGCATGTCAGCGGCACCGCGCACAAAGATACCTTGGGCGGATGGGTAACGCCTTCCGATCTGGCGCTGAAAAAAGACGTATCGCCGCTCAAGGGCGCACTAGGCAGTTTGCTGAAACTGAAGGGCGTCGAATTCGCATGGCGGGCGCCTGAAAGGCATGGGGCCAACGCTGGCCGGTACACGGGCTTTATTGCGCAAGATGTCGAAAAGATATTTCCCCAGTGGGTTGAAACGACGGAAACAGGGATCAAAGCGTTAAATCCGGTGGGGCTCGATGCGCTGATGGTTGAAGCGTTGCGCGAATTGAACGCGAGGTGCACGAAGCTCGAGGCTGAGCTGAAGTCCGTGCGTGAACGAAGTGACCGCAAGGCGGCCACTGAAAACCAGGCAATCGCGCCGACCGCAGTTAGTCATTTGCCGCCGCAGGCGCCCCGTCCTTCGCGCCGTCGAAAAGGATGAACCGGAGCGGACAGCGTGGAAGGTAAGCTCACCATTGGCCGCGTCGACGCCGAATATATGATCGATCGCGCGGCGCCCGATGCGAATGCAATACGCGCGCGCTGCGACGAGGCGATACGCGAACGGCTTGAAAGGTCGCTGTCAGCGACGCTGGCTCGCTGGTGCGACCGCGATGATGCGAGCATCTGGGTGGTGCGGCGCGTGGACATCGACGTCGCAGCGAACGCTATCCTGCCGAGCGATGACTTGTCGCGGGATGTCGCACGTGCGGTCGCCGCCAACTTACGTGATGTGCTCGTTGGCGATGGTGACGGTATCGGAGCGATCCGTTTTGCCGATGCGGCGGCTTTGCTCATGCGGTTCCTGATCGACAGCGCCAATGGCGATGCATGGAGCCGCTGGTATTACGGACGGTACCGCGGCCTGGGGTTGTTGCCGGCGAGTGCGGTGCTGCGCACTGCAATCTGTGAAGATCCCGGGCTCGGTATGACGGCGCTTCAGCGCATGCGCGACGACGAAGTGGCAATGGTTGCCAGCGCAATGTCGGCAAACGATGCGCGCGCGGTGCGCATCAATCTGGGGCATGCCGGCAATGCGGCGGCATTGGAGTCGTGTCTGAACGCATGCCTCCATGCATTGGGGCATGGGGCCGATCACCGGCTCTCGAGCGAAGCGCAGACGCTCAATCTATTTGTGCATGCATCGCAACACGGCGCGAGCGGCAGCCAACTGAACGCAGCCATCGATGCCCTGCGTGAATTGCAAAGGGTGCTTGCTGAGACCGGCACCTGGCCGCATTCAATGGAAATCGAAAGATACGGTGAGGCACTCGCGTATCTCGAGCGAGCGGGGCGGCGGCTCGTCGCCGATCTGCTCAAACCCCCTACATCCCGAGTAATAGATCCCTCGACGCTGATGTCTTACACCACCTCATTCGGTGGCTGCTTTTTGCTGCTGCCTCTTCTGGCCGAAACGTTTCACCAATCGAACGTTGCGTCGGCGTTTGGGAATGATGATAGCGCGGTTGCAGTCCTCCGGCTGCTGGTTTTGTCGGCATGCACCGGCGCGGACAACGCCGACATCGCTTACGAAGACGCTGTGCTCCGCTTTGCTTGCGGCATTGACGAATCCGCAACCGGACGACTGCGTGTCGAAGCGATTGCGCAACTGCTAAGCGGAGGCGACTTGCCGCGGCTGCGGTTAGCGCGCTCGTTTAAGCAGTTCACGGCACAACACAAGCGGCCATTGCGCATCTCGTCGACCGATAAAAAGTACTTCCGATCGATAAAGAATGGACACCCTCTGTCCGGCTGGACGCGCATGATCAATGCGCTTGCATACGAAGTCATGCGGCGATTCGGGAAGCGACTACCCGGGTTCACCGATTCGAGTTGTGCGTATCTATGGAAGAACTTTCTCGACCTTCGCGCGCATGTCGACCTTGAAACTGAGCGCATCGTGGTTCGATTGGCGCGCGCACCTTTGCATCTCGTCCTGAACTTGACCGGAATGACTGGAGGCAAGTACGTGCTGCCATTCGGCGATGCGCGATGTTACGGGCTATTCACGAGCGACTAACCGGCGCAATGGCGATTCCAGAAGACATGCAGCTTCAGTTCGCGTGGCTCGACTCGCTGCTCGGGCGCGAGATCGAGCGGTTGCGCACCCGCTATCAACTGTCGCTCGATGAATTTCGCGGACTTTATGTGAGCGATGCGCAGGTTGACGAGTGGATTGCAGGCGAGCGCGGAGTGGCTGCGGCTCAAACCGATTCCGACGTCGGATATCCGCATCCGGACTTCACGAGCCGCGCATGGAAAGAGTTGGCCTCGGAGTTTGGTCTGGCGACGGTCGATCAGCACTTGCTGCTATTGGGATCGGCGGTGGAATTCGATCTTCGCTATGAGACCGTGTTCGCTTATCTGAATAATGACGTGACGCGTAAATGGCCGACGTTCGACATGGCCGAGCGATTGTTTGCCCACGTTCACGGCGCGGTCTCAGTACTCGAGGCGCTTTCGCCGCACGGGCCGTTGTTCAGGGAGTTATTGCTTGAACGCACTGCGCCGCCGACGGGCCACGCGGCCTTGCTCAATGGTGGATTTTTTGTCAGCACGCCTGTCGCGCAATACTTGAAGGGCGTGGCCGCAGACGACGCGCGGCTGGCCGGCGTTGCGCGCATCACCAGGCCGGCGCTGAGATGGCAGGATTTACCGTTATCCGATCAACGCCAACATGAGCTGTCAAAGCTGCCGGCGCTTTACGCCGACGGGTGCAAGTCCAATGTACTGATTTTTTCGGGCAGCGGCGGTGCGGGCCGTAGCGCCACCGCGGAAGCGCTTGCGTTGGCACTGCGTCTGCCTCTTTGCACATTCGATCTGGCGCTGGCGTTGCGGGACGACAATTTTTCGGACCTGCTGGCGCTGCTTGCACTGCAGCTGCGCTTGCGCCCCGCAGTGCTGCACATCGTCGGTTTCGACGGCTTGCCGGCGGAGGCTCACGGGGCACCAAAGACGTGCGATCTCTCTTGCGCGCTCGCAGAAGTAGGATCGCCGATCGTTCTCAGCGTAGCGCCTGGCGCTTCCGGGCGCCCGTGGATGCGCGGGCGCCGCGCGCTGGAATTCCGTTTCGTGCTCGACGATTTTTCGCAGGCGACGGCAGTGTGGCAAAAACTGCTCGCGCGGCGCCAGATCGATTTGCCGGTGGCCGATGCGCAACTGCTCGCGAATCGATTTGCATTGTCGCCAGGACAAATCGACGACGCTATCGCCAGCGCGCGCGACATCAAACTGCTTAATGGTGAACAGGACGGCATCGACGCCGCCGCGCTCGCCAGCGCAGTTCGCATGGGTGCAGATCAAAGTCTCGAACGGCTTGCGACGAAAATCGAGTCGCGTTATGCACGCTCAGACCTCGTGTTGCCCGCTAATACGATGCAACGTCTGGATGAGATGACGGCGGCAATTCGCTTCCGGCATGTCGTCTACAACGATTGGGGTTTCGCCGCCCGGGTAAGCACGGGCACTGGCGTGAAAGCACTGTTCGCAGGTCCATCAGGGACCGGTAAGACCATGGCCGCCGGGCTGATCGCGCGGGATCTGGGCCTCGATATGTACAAGATCGACCTGTCCGGTATCGTCAGCAAATATATCGGCGAAACGGAGAAAAATCTCGATCGGATTTTCTATGCGGCGCGCACGTCGAACGCGATTGTCTTTCTCGACGAAGCCGAGGCGATCATGGGGAAGCGTTCCGAAGTCAAAGACGCGCACGACCGCTACGCCAATATCGAAGTGGCCTATCTATTACAGAAGCTCGAAGAGCACGACGGCATCGTCATTCTGGCCACCAACCTGCGCCGCAATATCGACGACGCGTTCAATCGTCGCGTGCATTACGTGATCGACTTTCCGCCGCCCGATGAGGAACAGCGCATGCACCTGTGGCGCGGCATGTTCCCGGCGCGTGCGCCGCTCGCCGAAGATGTTGATTTCACGTTTTTGGCAAAACAGTTCGATCTCGCGGGGGGCGATATCCGCAACGTTGCGCTGGACGCGGCGTTTCTGGCGGCGCAAGGAAGTAACGTAATCGATATGCGGTGCGTGATCGAAGCGCTCGCGCGGCAAATGGCAAAGCAAGGTAAGACGCCGACGGCCGCCGATTTTCGACAGTATCAGGGATTGGTGGGCGAGCCGCCGCGGAAGCGTTCACGCACGATCAGCGCGATAAAGTGATGAGTGCCGTAGCCGCAAAGAAAATGGCGCCAGTTGCACGACCGGTGCCGGAGCGTGCGGCTGCGCGATCGAAAAGCAGCGTAAAACGACCAAGTGCCTCGCCGAAACCGCGCTCGGTTGTTTCGATGCCAGGATCCGCCGGCAAGGCGAATAAGTTGCCTGCTCATAATCTCGATAAGCCGCGTCAACCGCTTGCTCGCAACGCTGCTATCGAAGCGGGCAAGCGCGTGAATCGCGATTCACATGGGGAGACTCATGCACCCGGCGGAAATATGCTGCTCGCAGGGAATCTCGCCGTGCAGTGTTTGCTCAGATCGAGTCGAATTCAGGCGAAGCTGAGCGTCAGCGACCCATCTGACCCGGACGAAGTGGAAGCCGATCGCATTGCGGACCGAGTATTGGATCTGCCGCTCTCGGCAAAGAGCAACGGCAGAGCTTCGACCAAATTCGCAACAGCAGGACGCTTCAACGAAGTTCAAATGCCCGCCGCACATCAAACCTCTGAGCGCATTTCGGCGAGCGAGCCATATGCACCGCCTTCGCGCCGAAATGGAGAGGCAGAAGAAAAAATCCGGCGCAAGGTGGTGCCCGGGCAAAGAAAGTCAGCATTGAGCAATCCATCATCTGAATCGCTCAGCTTGAGCACGGGGGGGCAGCCGCTACCTCCGCGGATTCGAAGTGACTTCGAGCAACGGTTTGCCACTGACTTCAGCGGTGTTCGAGTGCATGCAGACAATTCCGCCGCCGAGTCTGCCCGAGCGATTCAAGCCAAAGCGTATACCGCCGGAGAGCATGTCGTTTTCGGAAAAAACGAATTTTCACCGACCACGAAGGATGGCCGCAGGCTTCTCGCGCACGAACTTGCCCATGTCGTGCAGCAGACATCCGCCGGCGTGAACGCGAGAATCAACCGTGCGCCGGATAGCGCGGGAATGACTTCCGGTACGGCGCCTGCATCAGTCCCGGCGGGAGCGTCGACGGCCTCACAACCAACGGCCTCCATACCCGCCGAAGCATCTCGCAAGAATAAGGAATTGGTCGAGAAAGCGCTGAAATCGAAAAAGTCCGGCGATGTGCAGGACATTAAAAACTTTTACGAGGTGAGCGAAGAGGACAAGTTCAAGCTGATCAGGATCGTGCTCGACCAAACTTGGGTCGGTCCCAATGACGAGTATGCGCTGGAGGACATCTGGAAGAGTTTCGGTGATCGGCTTGTTTCCGCCGCATCCAGCTTCATAGGCCTGGCTTTATGGGAAGCAAGCGTTGAGGCGGGGGCCGAGCTGGAGGATCTTCCAAAGGTCAAAGAACTGCGCGATGCGTTTACGCCGGATGTCGTTGCGCTCGCTACACGCTATCTCGATCAGAACGATGCTCTGGTTGTATCGGAATCGCAAGCCGCCGGAATTCCATTGGGCGACGCGCCGCAAAGTGGCGCACCCGCGGTGAATCAGGAGCAGCAGATGCTGGCGATGAAATCAGCCGCTGCGTCTGTAGCCCACGCGCAGGAGGAGATGGATCGCGCGCGCCAAGTTTACGTGGGCTATAGCCTGGGCCATGTAGGCCTCGAGTCAAAGCAGTATTGGATCCCGGTTACGTTCGATCCATTTCATCCGCCCGAACGGGCCGCCGCGCCGGTGGTCGATTTAAACGATCCCAGCCCAATGGCGGATCACCACCCGGTTCACCATCCGCAGGACCGTCCGGTCAACTTGCAGTCTTACGGTGAAATGCTGAATGCATATCAATTGGGCATTGAAGGCATTCGAGCGCTTGTTACCAAACATCCATTGATTTATGCGATCACCCGGGAGGGAAAGAGCGAGACGACCCAGTCGTTTGCGCAAGCCGATCCAGCCGTCGCGCGTAAGCAGCTTGCCGCAGCGCTGAACAAGCTTCGCGGCGATATAACGCAAGCTAAAGCGAAGCTTGGCAACGCGCTCAATCCGCTTGATTTAACGCTCCTGCATGAGCAGCTTTACAACGGGATCGAGGCAACCAGTAAAACCAATTGGGCTTTGGCTCTTCCGCGCAAGCTCGCTAAAGGTCTTACGCAAGGGCATGACAACGACAAGGCACTCAAAGCTTTGGGTTTAGAAGCTGTCAGTCAGATGGCGTTCATGATTGGTGGGGTCGTGCCCGGGGTAGGTGGCGTTGCCGCTTCAATCGTTGGCCTGGTTGCCACGAGCGCAAAAGCCGGCATGTCGGCTGAGCAATACAAGGCAATGCTGTTGGCCTCAAAAGTGGCGGTAAAGCCTGGTACCGACCTTGTTACGCCGGCACAAGTTGATGAAGCGAAAGCACAGAATGACGCGGATCAGGCCGCGCTTCTGCTAGCCATCCTCAATACGGCGGCTGCAATTGCGTCCACAGCCGGTGGCTGGGCGGCTAAGCGGATTGCTGAGTCAAAGGTAGGGGCTCCCAATGCTTCGGCGGGTAAAAGCAAATCGATCGTCAAGGTGCCCTCGTCCAAGCCGGTGCAAGTCGTGTCAAGCGGGGACACTATTGAATTGGGGTCGCAGGACGCGCTTGCTCCCGGGCCGCCGCCCAAGCCTAAGTTTGTGTGGAGAATAATCAGCGACAACCCCGAAACAGGAGACTGTTTAGGTGTTGTGGTCGACCCCGCTAACAACTCAAACGGGATCTTCCGCATCAACCGGATCACAGGGGACGGCATCGTATATTCCGGTGGCAAAACACGAGTCGTCAAAGGCGGTGAATTGCAGCCGGAAGTTCCTTTGCTAAACGCCACCAATAATCAAGCGCCGCCGACGAGCACCGCCCCGGCCGCCTTGCCGCCGGGGCCCTCAGAGCCGCCTCCCAAAGCGCTTCCCGGAGCAAACCTGCCAGGTTTGCCTCCCGCCGGCGGATTCGAAAACGCGTTCCCTGCGCAACAACCTGCGGGCCTTGCGGCAGAGCCGAACATCGGAAAGTTTTACCCCGGCATGCGACAGCTGCCGGCAGGATATCCGGCGTACGATCACGTTCGCGGCGGCACGGCTACCGTCAAATTTACCGTCGAGAGTTTAGGGACGCCGAAGACCAAGCAGACGGTCATGAATATAAGTATTGAAGGAGGCGAATGGTTAAGCGACAAAACTCAAGTCGAAGGAACGGACGCCACGCCGGATTACATCGACAAAGTTGTAAAGGCGGCATTGAAAGACATGAATCGAAAGTCGGGCCGCAAAGCTGAATACGATCCGGCTCACGATTGGTACGTCCGTATCGAACCGGCATCGCCGGAACGAGCGATTCTGCATATACAGGTTCGCGGAGAAGCCCGAGCAGCGGTGGAGTCGCTGCAGCGTGCAGCCGAGCAAGCTGTCGTGAATTCCACCGAAGGACCGGGAGTGCCCGTCGAAGTGAGAGTCATGTCGTGGCGATGAAGGATTTCTCCCGTCGCGCAGGGGCGACGAAAGCGCCCATGTGTCGATGTGATAGCACCGTTACGCGCGGATTTGATCGTGTCGGATTTTGACCATCACCCGAAGTCGAGACCTGAGCATGACATGCCGTCCAGGACGTTACGGCGAACGGGAGCGAAAAGCAGCGACCGGACAGCGGGAGATGCGCAACGTGCGGCGGGCAATCAAGCAGAGCAGCGAATCGCGCAAACGGCAAACTTCCGTGCCCAAGCAAAAGTAAACACCAAGCGTGGTGCCGATTCCCGCGGCGACAGCCACGAGCAGGAAGCAGATCGCTTTGCGGAGGACGTCGTCTCATCTTCCGCGACGCTCAACAAGCCCGCTCAAAATTTCAACAATGATGCGGAGCCTAAATTAAAGGACCTACCTTTAGGACAGCAAGAACGCCTGGAAGCTCGCTTAGGGACATCGTTAAAGGACGTGCGCATGCACGCTGGCCCCGCCGCCGAAACGGCGGCCGCCGCCCACGGCTCGCGCGCCTTTACGCAGGGCAGCGAAGTTTTTTTCGGCCGTGATGAATTGCGGCCCGATACAACGCGTGGGCAGCTGCTGATAGCACACGAGCTCGCTCACGTGCAGCAACAACAGCGTTCCGGGCGAAAACGGCTGCAGCGCAAACCTCTTGAGTCGACGTGCTCCGCCGATGACCCGGCGGTCTGCGAGCCGATACCCGAGAACCCGCTTGCCGACTATCCATTTCTTGCAGTCGCACTCGACCGCGAGTCCCTTCAGTTGCTGCAGGACGCCGCCTATCGGCGAGAACACCTTCGCCGCGGCGTGCCGTATGACGGTGAAAAAGGTCTTTTTTTCGCGCAAGCCCCGCTTTCGAAATTCCTCGCACCTACGACCGAATACGTTTCGCGCGAAGAGCTGATCGCCGCGCTGATGCCCGGCATGCTTAACGCAGCCCGCAGCCACACCGACGTTGAGGTGTACGTCGCTGAGATCGCCCGCAATGAAGCTGCACGTCAGATGCTGGAACCGCTTGGCGATCCGCTGCTCAATGTCGAGTTACCCGACCCGGACGGGCAGATGGACATCGAAAGCGAGTTGACGTTCACGGTAAATTTCAAGCGCTTGCAGGACGATCACGGCGCGCTTGCGCTGGCATCTCTCGATCCGCTTTCGATGCGAGGCGCTTACTTGTGGACGCTCATCGCATTGAACGATGCGCGCCAGTTGTCGGAAATCGCGTTGCTCAATGCTCAGGTCGAATGGCTGCTCGAAAAATACGGCGAGCGTTTGAATGCAATCGCAGCGGACCCGGCCGATTACACGCAAGATGAGATCTACGCGCTCGCCCACGAAGTGATGCCTAAATTCGCAAAATCTGCAGACACCCTGGCGAGTGTTCTCATGCCCGGTAATAAAGACCAGGCCGGTCTCATCGCCAAGGTGAGTTCGGACGCTCATTCTCTCGCCAGTCGGGCCGACACCGTGATGCAAGCGATGAACGATTTCCGTAGCTCGAACATGCCGGACCAAACTGCGGGTGAAGCATGGGAGGAAAACGCTGATGACATCCGAAAAGCTGCCAGTGAAGATTGGGATGAGGGCGGGCTTTCATACTTTGCATGGGCTGGCAACAAACTCGGGCTGGGTGCGAACAAATTGATGCACGGTACCAGCAACCTCGCGAGCGGATTCGGGATGGACATGCGCGCTGCGCGAGCACATGCCTATCGTTTGGGCCACATCTCCTATAACGACCTAAATGACTTCCATCCCTCGGATATCCTTAAAGGCGCGATCATGGATTTCGCGGTCGCCATGCCTTTCTTCGGAGAGTTCGGCGCGGCAGCCTCGGGCGCGCTAGGCCTCGAGTCGGGTACCGTGGCTGCTGCATACACAGAAGGTACGTTTGCCGGCGTCTCCTCGGGCATCGCCGGTGCAGCAGCAACCGATGCGACGAGTTTCCTCGCAGCGCAATTATCGCTGTCCGAATCGGAGCGTCGTTTCCAGGCTGCGCAGATCGGCGGGCCGGCGTCGTGGCTTGAAGCGGGGGCGTGGGGCGGCATCATGGGTGGGCCTTCGAGCGCGCTAATAAAATTAATGCCCCGGCCGCGTGCGGTGCCCAAGGCCACTACGGTCGAACCCGAGGCGGCGGCACCCAACGAAGCTCCAACGGAGCCGCTGGTATCCACGGGGGAAGCCGAGGTCTCCACGATCGCGCCGGAACCGGTCGCTCCCGCCCCATCATCTTACGGTCCCGCGAAGGGCATCAAAGGCTGGCTCCAACGAAGCCTCCTGAACCAACTGATCTCCAGAACTCTCGAGGGATCGGAGCCCGTGCACTTGATGCCGCAGAGCAGTGGCCCCATCGGCGAGCAGCTGCTCTCTGTCTCGGAGGGTCGCGGTCCGATGGTGTCTTCGGCAGTCGATGTGCCGTTCGCGGGTCCAGTTGACTTGTCACTTGCGCCTGATGCTCCGATGCAGGCGGCGGCGCCCGTCGAGGCTAATTTCGGCAACCCGTTCGATGTGCAAATCGAGGTGACCGAGGCGGCGCCAGCCACTCAGTTTGGCGTCGCTGACATGGGCGGTGTAACGCCGCAGCCTGGCACTCGTGCCACTCCGCGAGCGCAATGGCAGGCGCAAAATCGCGAGCAGCGCATTGAGCGGCGCATCGATGCAATCTTCGCTCAGCTGGAGCAGAGCGCCGGCCAGCCGGTGGCACAAGAAGCGCTGCCTGCACCCATGGCGATCGACCTGCAGACAGCGATCCGCCAGGCGCTCGCCAACCTTCAGGCCAGCGGCCGCAGATCATCAACCATGGCAGGGCTCGGAACGATGTTGCACGCTGAATTGGCGCGAGTACTTCGAACGACCGGATTTCCCGCCGGAGCGATGCCGCATGTGGAATTAACACTTTCGGCATTCAACATGCTCTCACCCACGGTTTTGCAGCGAACTGTAGATCAGTGGTTCCAAAACGAAGGGCAGGCATACGGGTGGCTGCGGTCATCAATCCCGCGGTCAGTCCTCGACTCCCTCGTCGGAGACATCAAGCCCGATTTCGAAATTTCGGTCGGCGGTAACAACATAGCTTTCGACCTCACATCGCGCGAACGCGGGGCGCACCTTGCAAAGACGATGCTGTATGCCGCGATACTTGCACGCGAAGGACAGATGACGCGCGTCCAGGAATATTATTGGGTGCGCTGGAATTGGCGAGGTCAGTAGATCGGTTGTGCGTCTCTTTCCAGTCGCCCATTTTCTGCGCCGTCTGCATGAAGGTACTGCGCAGCGATGTGAACCATCCGATCTCGCCCGTTTGTCGGAAATGCACTTGGGTATGGATGCGTTCGCATGTCTGGGCGTTTAGCTGACGCCTTTAAAGTGCATCGTTCTCAAAATTGCTACCAGCAGTTGTACTGCTTCATGGAGGTATATTTGGGGGTATCAAAACGCTTCTAAGTTTATAGATTGAGTTCCTATGCGGATTGCAAGTCGCGATGTGCTTCCTATTTCCGCACACTTCCGTCTATCGCAATCCGCTTCGTTCAGGGCGCCGTCACCTTGCCAGTTCGCGCTTGATCGCGTGTAACGCGCGGTCGCTTCGACGTTCTCGCCCGATCATGCGTCGGCACCTGCGTTCGCGTTAACGTCGAGACCGTATTCCTGCATCGCCCATTCGACGCAGCGCGGCGGAATCGTCTTGCGCGCCGCGTCCAGATACGTCCACTTGGAAAGCGTCGGGAATCCGCTGCGCAATGCTGCCGAATCCGGTTGAACTTTTGGTTTATCCTGATTAGTCCGGTTTTATTTTTGCCTGCTTGATGACTTGAGACCAGCGTGCGAGTTCGCGTTTGATGTGAGCCGCAAAGTCAGCCGGCGATCCGCCTGCCGGCTCGGCACCTTCACTCATCAAGCGCTCTCTGACGTCGGGCATTTTCATGACTTCGGTAATTTCACGATTGAGGCGGTCGACGATCGCTTTGTTGGTGCCGGCCGGTGCAAGCACGCCATACCAGGATGCCGTTTCATAGCCGGGCACGCCGGATTCGGCGACCGTGGGCACTTCGGGCATCGCAGACGAGCGTTTCGCACTCGTTATCGCAAGCGGCCGCAGTCGTCCTGCGCGTACCAACGGCAATATTGCAACCGTGCTCGAAAACATGAGCTGCACCTGTCCGCTCAACAAGTCCGTCAATGCGGGCGACAGGCCTTTATACGGCACGTGAACCATGTCGGTGCCGGTCATCATTTTGAATAATTCCGCCGCCATGTGCGACGAGCCGCCAGTCCCGTTCGACGCAAAATTGAGCTGCCCGGGTTTTGTTTTTGCAAGCTGCACGAGCTCTTTAACGGTTTTGACCGGTACCGCCGGATTCACCACCAATATCAAAGGCGCTGCGGCGATGAGGCTGACAGGCGCGAAATTCTTGATCGGATCGTAGCCAAGTTTTGGATTGAGGTTCGGATTGATGCCGTGGCTTGCAACGCCGCCGAGAAACAATGTGTACCCGTCAGGCGCGGCATGCGCTGCAGTCTCCGCGCCGATGATGCCGCCAGCGCCGGGGCGGTTATCGACGACAAATTGCTGCCCGAGCGCTGCGGCGAGCTTATTGCCGATCGTGCGCGCCATCGTGTCATTGCCGCCGCCTGGAGGGAAGGGAACAATGAACCTGATAGGGCGATTTGGATAGTCTTGCGCCGTCGCAATGCCGGCCGCAGCCAGCATCGCGAAGACGAACAGTGCTCGCATAATCACCTGCTCACAAAACTCCCGACATGCCGCCGTCGAGATGCACGCTGGTGCCGGTGACGTAACTCGCACCGTCCGAGCACAGAAACACGATGACGTTCGCTGCTTCTTCCGCCTCGCCGAAGCGCCCCATCGGAATCGGCTTCGCTTCTTTTGAATAGTAGTCGTCGGCAGTGACGCCGGTTTTGGCGATGCGGCGCTCGTGCTGCCCGGATTTTATTTTGCCGATGCACACGGTGTTCACCAGGATATTGTCGGCGGCGAATTCTTTGGAGAGTGCCTTGGTAATCGCGAGGCCGGCCGCGCGCGAAATCGTCGTCGGCATTGACCCTGCGCCTGGCTGTTTGGCGCTCGAGATCGTGATGTTGATTACGCGTCCGCCGCCGCGCTTTTGCATGTGCGGGATAGCGAGCCGGGTGCAGCGGATTGCGCCAAATACCTTAAGCTCAATGTCTGAGTGCCAGGTGTCATCCTTGATCTCGAGAAACGCGCCGCGTGCGGAAGTGCCCGCATTGTTCACGAGGATGTCGATGCCGCCATATTGCTTGACCACCGCGTTGATGAAACGCTCGATGTCTTCCATCTTGCTCATGTCGGCTGCCATGCCGAACGCATCGCCGCCGGCGCGCTTGATTTCGGCCACGGTTTTTTCAACGGCTTCAGGCGTCCGCGCGCAGATTGCAACTTTGGCGCCTTCGCGGGCGAAAACGATTGCGCTTGCCTTGCCGATGCCTTCAGTGCCGCCGGTCACGATCGCGACTTTGCCTTTCAGTCCAAAATCCATGTTTGCTCCCCCAAAAAATCGATTGAAAATATTACGCTGGTTATAGCGGGTTACGGCCCGGTTTGATTGCACCAGGGCGGCCGCAATGCTCGTCAGATAGCCGGACTCCAATTCTCGCACGAGTTGAACGATTGCCGAAGCGACAGGTCAAGCTTAATATCGGGACAGTGCGGTTGCTGCTCACAGGAGACGCGATGTCATATTCCATTGGTTTGGCCGGCCGAGTGAAACCGGTGGCCGCAAGTCTTGCGCTGACTGTGATGTGGCTCCTGCAGAGCGCGCCGCCGGTCAACGCGGCAGACGCGCCGCGCGCTCGCGAGCCGCTCACGGTCGATGCATTTTCGGTCGTCAAGGTCATCGTCAAGGCCGTGCCTGATGCGCGCAGCCGAAATTCGCTGGGCGGCGACCGCGAAGGCACCGGCATTGTCATCGACTCCAGCGGATTGATTCTGACGATCGGCTATCTGGTGCAGGAGGCGGAGTCCGTGGTGGTTGCCGCGGCCGATGGCCGCGCGGTGCCCGCGAGCGTCATTGCGTATGATTTCTCGAGCGGCTTCGGCTTACTCCGGGCGGTGAAGCCGCCGTCGGTGAAGCCGATTGCATTCGGCGATTCGGCGACCGTGCCGGAACGCGAACCTGTGCTGATCGTCGGTTTCGACGGCGTGGCGCCGGCATTCGTCGTTTCCCGCCGCCCGTTTGCCGGCTACTGGGAATATCTGCTCGACGAGGCAATTTACACCGCGCCTGCAACCGTCAATTGGCAGGGCGCCGCGCTGATCAATAAAGAAGGCAAGTTGCTCGGTGTCGGTTCGCTGGTGGTGGGCGATGCGCTCGGCGGCAAAGGCCAGGTGCCGGGCAACCTCTTCGTCCCGATCGATCTGCTTAAACCGATTCTCGGCGATTTGATTTCGCAAGGCCGCACGGCGTCAAAGCCGCGACCATGGCTTGGTGTCAGCACGCAGGATCTGCAGGGCAAATTGATCGTCACTCGCGTGTCGCCCGACAGTCCGGCCGATCAGGCGGGCATTGCGAATGGCGACATCATCGTCGGCATCCGCGGCGAACAGGTCAAAGGGCACACCGACTTTTATCGCAAGCTATGGGCGAGCGGCGATGCCGGCGCAGAAGTCGTATTGGATGTGCTCAAAGGCACCGAGATCAAAAAACTGGAGGTCCACTCGATGGACCGCGAAAAATATCTGCGGCAGCGGCCGACGTACTGAATACGAGTGGGAAGAAAAATCCCGGCCTTCGTGCCGGGATTTTTTTTGGCCGGATGCGCCGCAAATGATCGGTTAGAACGTTCCCATCCCGAGCACGCCGGTCGCCAAGTCCATGTCCTTGACGAGTTTGCGTCCGATCAGATTGCGCAGCGTTTCGCTGGTGCCGCCGCCGAGACTGCCGTAACGCGTGCCGCGGAAAAAGCGCGACACCGGGTATTCGTCGGTGAAGCCGTAGCCGCCATGCACCTGGACCGCTTCGGACGTCACGCGAATGCTCATTTCGTTGCAATAAATTTTCGCCATCGCCGCGAGCGTGGGATCAGGGAACTGATCGCCGCTGACCGCCGCGCGATACAAAAGTCCGCGCGCCGCTTCGATCTGGATATACATATCAGCCGCTTTCCAGCGCATGCCCTGAAAGTCGCCAATCGGGTGACCGAACGCCGAACGGTCGCGCAGATACTTGATGGCTTCTTCCATCGCGCCTTCCGCGAGGCCGAGGCAAATCGCGGGGTTCAGGCAGCGCTGCGTGTTGAATGCGCTCAATAGTTTTTTCATGCCGTCGCTGCTAATGACCAGATTTTCGAGCGGCAGTTCGACGTCGTTGAACTGCACTTCGCTCAGGTATTCGCCGCCCATCGTGTGGTATTTCGGCTCGGCGACGAGTCCCTTCACGCCGCCCGGTATCAATACGCAGCCGATGCCTTTGGCGCCCGGCACGCTGTCGACGCGCGTGAACACGACGAACATTTCGGCGATGTCGGCGCGGCTGATCAGCGTCTTGCGGCCGTTGATAATGATGCGGTCGCCTTTGATGACGGTATTCGTCGTGTAATTCGGCACATCGGTGCCTGCGTTTGGTTCCGTCATGCAGATGGCGAGGATCGCGTCGCCGGTGGCCACTCGCGGCAGGATTTTTTGCTTGATCGACTCAGGCGCGTACGTGCTGATGATGCGGCACTGCACGCCGACTTCGCCGAGCACTGCCATCGCTGTCACGTAGCAGACCTTGCCGATTTCCTCGAGCACGAGCACCGTATCGAGAATGCCGAGCCCGGAGCCGCCGTATTCGGTTGGAACCGACATGCCGAGCACGCCGATTTCAGCGAGTGTTTTCATGTTTTCCGCCGGCCAGGTGCCGTCGAGATACTTGATCGCGCGCGGCGCGAATTCCTTTTGGCACGCTTTGCGCACCACGCTTACGAATTCGCGTTGCTCGTCGCTCAGTTTGAAGTCCATCGCAAGTTCCTTTGTTCTGATTAAGTGGTGCGTGCTTCGTGCCACGCGACGATGCCATTCGCCATCTCGTCGAGCGAACCGAATACTGTTACGCCAGCGCTCTCGAGTGCTGCTTTCTTTGCCGCGTAGCCGCCCTGGCTGCCGTGCACAAGGGCGCCCGCATGTCCCATGG
Source organism: Betaproteobacteria bacterium (assembly GCA_028292435.1). Lineage (GTDB taxonomy): Bacteria > Pseudomonadota > Gammaproteobacteria > Burkholderiales > SG8-41 > PALSA-1004. The sequence continues at coordinate 28,885 of JAQGMI010000152.1, read as the reverse complement.
TCACGCCTTCAGGTGAGCTCCGCCCGGCGATCAATGCGAAAACCGGCTTCGCAAAACTATGCGTCGTCAGCGCCGCGGCGAAATCTTCTTCTTCGCTGCCGCCAATCTCGCCGATGATCAGCAATGCTTCGCTTTGACGATCGCTGGCGAAGAACGGCACGAGTTCCGCAAACCGCGTGCCTTTAACCGGATCGCCGCCGACGCCGATCCAGATCGACGTCCCGACGCCGCGTTGCATGAGACGGAAGCCCGACTCGTATGACAAGGTGCCGCTTTTCGACATGATGCCGAGCGCACCCGGCATTAAGGACGCTTCGGGCAGAAAGCCGAGCTTGGCCTCGCCCGCGACCGCCATCCCGGGCGTTGACGCGCCTATCCACGTAACCTTGGCTTCCTGCGTGAGGCGCCGTGCGCGCAATGCGTCATGTGCGGGCATGCCTTCGGTCGGCGTCACGATCAGTTTGATACCGGCTTTCACGGCGTCTTCGATTGCGCCCAGCAACTGTTCGGCGCCGACGAGCAAAACGCTGGCGGACGCTTTCGTCGCAGCAACAGCGTCGCGGCAGTTGGCGAAAACCGGAATGCCATCGACGTCTTTGACATCGGTCTTCGGTGAGACGCCTGCGACAATGTGCGTGCCGTACTCGCGCATGAGCCGCGTGTGCATGCGTCCCGCGCGGCCCGTGATGCCCTGCACGATGACGCCGGTTGTGCGGTCGATGCGCGGATTGATCATTGCAAATGCCGGCGCACGTGCGTGATGGCTTCCGACAGATCAGTGGTGACCGGGATGTTGCGCGCGGCCAAAAATTCGCGCGCCGCTTCGAGATTGGTGCCGATAAGCCGGGCGACGATGGGTACTTTAAGCGTCGGCGTTTGCGCGAACGCCTGAATCAGCAATTGCGAGAATTCGCCCAGGTCGGTGATGCCCGCAAAAATATTGACGAACAGCACGCGCACGCGCGGCCCTTCGGCGATCCAGTTGAGCACATTGACGAGCCGTGCCGGATCGCCGCGCAAGCCGCCGGTGCGCACGTCGAGAAAGTTATAGGGCTTTAGCCCCGTTGCGCGCAGTTCGTCGATCAACATCATTGACAGTCCGGCGCCGGTCGTCAGCAGGCCGATTTCGCCCTGCGGATCGACTACCACGTAATCGCAGCCATGATGTTGCTTGCGATAAGCCTCGGGATAAGCGCTCTCGCGGCCATCGAGCAGCGCGCGCAAGTGCGGTTGCCGGAACATTGCGTCGTCGTCGGTGACCACTTTGGCGTCACCCAGCGTCCAGCTGCCGTCACGCCGCACGAACAGCGGATTGATTTCAAGCAGCGACAGCTCGGCCGTGAGAAATAGGCGCGCGAGGTCGCGTGCCGCGTTATTCAATGCTTGCGCCAAATGCGGTACAAGGCCGTGCGTTAGTTCGTCAATCGCAGCGTGAAGCGCGGCCGCTTCGGGCGCGCTGATTGCGCTCTTGAGTGCACCGGGCATTTTTGCGAGTGCTTCGATTTCAACACCGCCTTGCGCCGCAAGCATGATGCGCACGCCTGCCGATACAGGTTCGAGCATGAAACTCACGTAAGTTTCCACGGCATCGCCGACCAGCGATTCGACGCGGCATTCGCGCACGGTCATATTCTTATGCGTTGCGCCCAGGATGGCGTGCAGCTGCGATTGAAGCTCGTCGCGCGATTTTGCGGTGCGAATCAAACCGGCTTTGCCGCGGCCGCCGGCAGCAATCTGTGCCTTGACCACCCACGGCGGCGCCGGCAGCGATGCGTCCGAGATATCACTGCTTGCGAGCAGTGAGCCGGCAGGCGCGGGGGCGCCATGCATTGCGAGCAGCGATTTGGCGTCGTGTTCGAGCAGGAACATGAAGAGGAATGCAGAAAAGCGTTGTGACGTGCCGCGGGTTCGGCGCGAGCGCGGATTATACGCGCGGCGCCGGGATTTCGCTGTCGCCCGCGGGTCGGCAGTATAAAATGCAGCCTTTCGCGGATGATTTTTGATCTGATAACGGGAGCAGTAACAATGAACACGCAGGCGGCGGTTGCAGTGAAAGGGCAGGAACACTGGACGAAGAAGGGCGACGTCAAACTTTTCCTGTGGGAAAAACAAAGCACGGTAAAACCGGCGCGCGGCACCGTCCTGTTCATTCACGGTTCGTCGATGGCGTCGACGCCGACGTTCGATCTGCAGATGCCGGAACGTCCTTATTCGTCGGCGATGGAGTATTTCGCCGCCCAGGGCTACGACACCTGGTGTTTCGACATGGAAGGCTATGGCCGTTCGGACAAGACGCGCGATATCAACTGCGACATTGCCAACGGCGCAGATGACGCCAAGGCGGCGACCGACTACATCATGAAGACGCGCGGGGTTAATAACTTTCTCGTGTACGGCATATCGTCGGGTGCGTTGCGCGCGGCAATGTTCGCCGAGCGTCATCCCGAGCGCGTCGCGCGACTGGCGCTTGATGCATTCGTGTGGACCGGCAAGGGCAGCCCTACGCTCGACGAGCGGCGCAAAAAACTGTCGCAGTTTCTGGAGATGAAGCGGCGTCCGATCGACCGCGCGTTCATGCACAGTATTTTCGAGCGCGATCACCCGGGCTGCGCCGACAAGAACGTCATCGAAGTGTTCGCCGACGCGGTGCTTGCACTGGACGATTCGATGCCAACCGGCACCTATGTCGACATGTGCTCTAAGCTGCCCGTCGTTTCGCCGGAAAAAATCGGCGTGCCGACCATGGTCATGCGCGGTCAGTTCGACGGCATCGCAGGCTTCGAGGATCTCGTCGAGTTTTTCAAGCGCCTGCCGAATCCCGACAAGCAGTTCACCGTGATGTCGGGTATTTCACATGCGAGCTTTCAGCAGATCAATTACATGATGGTCTATCACATCCTGCAGTCGTTCTTTTCCCAGCCCGCGCCGATCTACCGCGCTTAAGATTCGTGAATATTCAAGTTCGCCGGCATTGCAGCCTGCTGGTCGCCGCGTTCGCCTGCGTGTCTTTCGGCAGCTATGCGCAGACTTGGCCATCAAAACCGGTTCGCATCATCGTGCCGTTCACGCCGGGAGGCGGCCTCGATATCCAGGCACGCCTGTTCAGCAAGAAGTTCTACGAGACTTTCGGCCAATCGTTCGTGGTCGAGAACCGTACGGGCGCAGGCGGCCTGATCGGTGCCGAAGCCGTCGCGCATGCCGCGGCTGATGGCTACACGATCCTGTTTTCGAGTGCCTCGCTTGCGGTCAACGCCGGTCTTTATAAAAAACTCACGTTCGATCCGCTCAAAGATTTCGATCCCGTGTCGTGGGTGTCGTCGGTGCCGCTCGTATTGACCGTGCATCCGAGCGTGCCGGTGCGAAACGTGCCCGAGCTCGTGGCTCTCGCAAAAAAGCGCGTCGGCCAATTCAACGCGTCGTCCAACGGCGTCGGCACGACCAGCCACTTGTCGATCGAGATGCTGAAGCAATACGCGGGTGTTCAAGTCACGCATGTTCCGTACAAAGGCGGCGGCCCCGCGACCACCGCGGTGCTTTCGGGCGAGGTGGATATTGCATTCGTGCCGCTATTGTCGGCGCAGCCGTTCATGAAAAGCGGCAAGGTCAGGGTGCTCGCGGTGACCACCGGCAAGCGCTCCTCGGTTTTGCCGGACGTGCCGACGATGAAATCGTTTTATCCGGAATTCGAATCCGATAACTGGTATGCGATGTTCGTGCCGGCGCGGACGCCGGCCGAAATCGTCGCGCGGCTCAATTCAGAAGTCCTCAAAGCGCTGAAGTCGCCCGACGTCATCGAGTACATGGCGAGCGACGGCGCCGATGCCGTCGGCAGCACGCCGGCTGAACTCGCGGCGTACTATCGGCGCGAAGTCGCGAAGTATGCGAAGCTCATAAAGTCCGCCGGCATTCAGCCCGAGTAATCGCAAGTCCGCCCAGCAAGGAATCGTCATGCCCGAATTCGATGCATCGAAGCTTACGCAGCTGGAACAGTACAAGCTGCTGGTCGGCACCGTCACACCGCGGCCGATTGCCTTGGTCACGACGCTTGGCAAGACCGGCCCTAACGCCGCGCCGTTCAGTTTTTTCAATGCGGTCGGTTCCGACCCGGCAATGCTGTGCTTCTCGGTTGGCAACAAGGTGAGCGGCGCCAAGGATACTGTCGAGAACATCCGGGAGTGCCCCGAGTTTGTCGTCCACATCGTGAGCGATGCAATCAAAGACAAAATGAACGTATGCGCGATCGATTACGCGCGCGGCGTGAACGAGCTCGAGAAAGCCGGCTTGACGCCGGTGCCCTCGACCAGAGTGCGTCCGCCCCGAATCAAGGAGGCGCCGGTCGCGATGGAATGCAAACTCGTGCAGATACTCGAACTCGGCCGCCGGCCGAACCATCTCGTGATCGGCGAAGTCGTGTGGTTTCATTATGACGAAGGTCTCGTCAATGACCGCTTTCACGTCGACGTCGGCCGCGTGAATCCGATCGGGCGGCTGGCCGGTAAAGGCGGCTACACGCGCATCACGGATCGCTTCGAGATGCCGCGATTGCCCGGCGGTTCTTCCGAGTAATCGTGTTGAGGCAAACCTCACCTTGATATTGCGTTCGGCGGCAATCTGCGTTTTGTGCGCCGTCACCGGCGTTGCATCCGCGCAAGCCTGGCCCGCTAAACCGATTCGTCTCATCGTCGGCTTCGCGCCGGGCGGCGTCACCGATATCGTCGCACGCGCCTTGGGACAAAAGCTTTACGAGCGCCTCGGCCAGCAGGTCGTCGTCGACAATCGTGCCGGCGGCAGCGGCACCATCGCAGCGGTAACGACCGCGAAATCGCCGCCCGACGGATACACGCTGCTGATGAGTTCGATCAGCACGATGGCGACGAACGTGAGCACGGTCAAGAATCTTCCTTATGACCCGGTGCGCGATTTTGCGCCGGTCACGCTGGCACTCGTAACGCCGTATCTGGCGACCGTCACCGCGGCAACGCCTGCCAATAATTTTCGCGAATTGATTGCGCTCGCCAAGGCGAGGCCCGGTCAGCTTAATTTCGGCTCGTCAGGCACCGGCGGCGGCGCACACCTCGCGGTCGAGCTTCTCAAAGTCATGGCCGGCATTGACCTTACGCATGTGCCCTATAAAGGCTCTTCACTTGCGCTGAACGATCTGCTCGGCGGGCATATCCAGCTCACGTTCAGCCAGCCGCCTATCGTGCTGCCGCATATCAGGAGCGGTAAATTGAAGGGCCTCGCCATCAGCAGCGCGCAACGCCTTTCCGCGCTGCCTGAATTCCCGACGATCGCCGAATCGGGTGTCGCTGGATACGAGGCGACGTCGTGGCAGGGCATTGTCGCGCCGGCCGCCACGCCGCGCGCGATCGTCACGCTGCTTAACGGCGAAATCAGGCGCGCTTTGCAACTGCCGGAAATCGGCGCGCGGCTTGCGGCGGAAGGCTCCGAGCCGGGAAATACGACGCCTGGTGAATTCGGCGCGTATATCCGGCGCGAGATTGCCAAGTGGCAGCGCGTCGTTAAAACGTCGGGCATCAAAACGGAATGAGGGCGCGCCGCCGACGGGTTTGGCGCCGCACTATGTTCATCGCCACGACCAGAAGTCGCCGCGCTCCTTCATGAACGATCTGGCGAGCACCATCTTGTGCACTTCGGACGCGCCGTCGACGAGCCGCGCCTGGCGCGCATAACGGTAGATCCATTCAAGCGGCGTGTCGCCCGAATAGCCGCGGGCGCCGTTCAGTTGGATCGCGGTATCGACGGCGTGATGCAGCACATCGGCGACCGCTACTTTCGCCATCGACACTTCCTTGCGCGCAAAATCGCCGCGGTCGAGCTTGTCCGCGGCGCGCATTACCAGCAGCCGCCCAATTTCGATCTGCATCGCGGCGTCACCGAGCAGCCATTGCACCGACTCGCGGTCGGCCAGCTTGATGCCGTGCCCGCTGCGCTGCTCGACGTAATCGGCCGCAATCGCCATTGAACGCCGCGCAAGCCCGAGCCAGCGCATGCAATGCGTGAGGCGGGCAGGACCCAGCCGAATCTGCGTGTACTTCAGGCCATCGCCCACGTTCATCAAGCGGTTTTCGTCGGCGATCTCGAGACCGTCGAACTCGAGTTCGCAATGGCCGCCGTGCTCCTCCGGGCCCATGATCGGAATGCGGCGCACGATGCGCCAGCCCGGCTGATCGCGGTCGAACAGAAATGCGGTCAGTCCTTTACGCGGATCGTCGGACGTTTTCGCAATCAAAATGAAATGCTGTGCGACGCCCGCGCCGGTAATGAACCACTTGCGGCCGCGGATTATCCACTTGTTGTCTTGCCTGGTTGCGGTCGTGAGCATCATCGTCGGATCGGACCCGGCGCCTGGCGCAGGCTCGGTCATCACGATCGACGAACGGACCTTGCCATCGACGATCGGCTGCAGCCAGCGCGCTTTCTGCGCTTCCGTCCCGACTTTGTATAGCGACCGCATGTTGCCGTCGTCGGGCGCCGCGCAGTTGAACACCGCCGGACCGAACAACGAATAATTCATCTCTTCATAGCACGCCGCGATGCCGACCATGTTGAGGCCCTGGCCGCCGACGTCTTTCGGCATCTGCGGCGCCCACAAACCTTCGGCTTTCGCTTTGAGGCGGAGCTTATCGAGCAGATCGAGCCGTATGTTCTCGTGATCGTCGAACGAGGCCGGATCGCTCTCGAGCGGCAGCACATGCTCGCCGACGAACGCGCGATAACGTTGGCGGAATTCTTCAGCTTGCGGCGGGAGGGTGAAGTCCATGGGGGTTTTAGGATTGAGGATTGAGGATTGAGGATTGAGGATTGAGGATTCGGGATTCGGGGCTCGGGATTCGGAAGTTTACTCAATCCTCAATCCTCGCTCCTCAATCCTGCCGTTTGGCCCGTTCGCGCAAAACGAATTTCTGGATTTTGCCGGTCGCATTTTTCGGCAGCTCGCCGAACACGACCTTCTTCGGCGCCTTGAAATGCGCGAGCAGATCGCGCACGTGCGCGATGAGTTCGGCTTCGGTTGCGGCAGCGCCGGGCTTCAGCGTCACGTAGGCGACCGGCACTTCACCCCATTTTAGATCCGGCCCGGCGACGACGGCCGCTTCCATCACCGCTGCATGCGCCGCGAGCGCGCGCTCGACTTCCAGCGAGGCGATGTTCTCGCCGCCCGAAACGATAATGTCTTTCGAACGGTCTTTGATCTCGATGTAATGATCCGGATGCATCACGCCAAGGTCGCCGGTGCGAAACCAGCCGTCGGGTGCGGCGCGCTGCGTTGCTTCATCGTCGCGATAGTAACCGAGCATCACGTTATTGCCGCGCAATGCGATTTCACCCATGGTTTCGCCATCGGCCGGCACATCGCGGCCGTCGATATCGACGATGCGCAGCTCCTGTGCGATCACGTTGCCGACACCCTGGCGCGCCTTGATGCGGCCTTGTGCGACGACGGTCTGTTTGTTCCACTCGTCGCGCCACTCGCACAGCACCGCGGGGCCGAATGTTTCAGTGAGCCCGTAAAGATGCGTGACATCGATGCCGAGCTCCGCCATGCGCGTGAGTATTGCCGGCGTCGGTGGCGCACCGCCCGTCCCGGCTTGAACGACGCGCGCGAGCCTGCCCTGTTTTGCCTGTTCCGCCCAGGCGATCATGATCAATACCGTCGGCGCTGCGCAAAAATGGGTGACGCCCGATTCGCGCAGATGCCGCCAGATCAACGCCGCGTCGAGCTTGCGCAGGCACAAATGCGTCGCGCCTGCGGCGGTCACGCCCCAGGTGAAGCACCAGCCGTTGCAATGGAACATCGGCAAGGTCCACAGATAGGTGCTCGAAGAATCGAGCCGCATGTGCGCAACCATCGCCAGCGCCTGCAGATAAGCGCCGCGATGGTGATACATAACGCCTTTGGGCTGGCCGGTGGTCCCGCTCGTGTAGTTGATGGATATCATGCCGCGCTCGTCGATCACCGGCTCGGCGTGCGGCGTGGCTGCGGCAAGCCAGCGCTCGTATTCGTCATCCCCGCCTGCGCGTACGAGTTTCAGCTTGCCCCCGATTGCATTCGCAATTTCGCGCGCCACCGATTCGAATTCGGCGTCGTAAATGAGAACGTGCGCATCGCTGTGTCGAATCGCGTACGTCAAATCACTCGCGGTGAAGCGTTGATTGAGCGCAACGAGCACCGCGCCGGCGAGCGGCACGCCGTAGTGCGCTTCGAGCAGCATGTGGGTGTTAGGCGCGAGCACCGCGACGCGTGCCCTGTCGCCGCCGCCGATCGCGCGCAAAGCGCCGGCGAACTGCAGCGCGCGACGGTAAAACTCGGAATAGGTAAACCGGCGCTCGCCGTCGATCACCGCGATGCGGTCGCCAAACACCAGCGCCGAACGTTTAAGGAACGCCGTCGGCGTCAGCGGCTCGAATGACATCTGCTGAGCCATCGTTTTAAAGCTATGTTCCAAGCGCGCGCGGATTCGAGATTGCGAGCGCGTGGGCCGCGGTCTGGTCCAGATGGGCGAGCAGTGCGGCGCTGTCCTTGTCGTAGCGGCCCGCGCGAATTCCGGCGGCGAGGCGGCGGTTGCAGTCGACGAGCGCGATTTGCAGAGCTGCGCCGGCCGCTTCGGGAGGATGCTCGGCCAGCAGCGCGCACGCACGCCCGAACTCTGCTTTTGCCGGTTCGTCGCCCGCGGCGTGCTCGCGTGCGGCAATCATCATCGCATTGGCGATCATCAATGCGTCGTAGCGCAGATCATCCGGCAGCCGCGGCAATAACTTGTCGAGCAGGGTGCTGCGCGCGATGGCGAGGAGTTCAGTTGCGTCGGGTTGGTTGTTCATTTGAAGCGAAGCCAGGGAAACGAATCAGTTTTTGGTCAAGGCAACGATTTCATGCTCGAGTTCCGGCACGATGCGCCCCGTCAAGGCGAGTTCGAGCGAGCGCTCTTCGCCCGACAAATGACGGTGCGCCTGCTGTAACGCAATGACCGCCCACCGGATATGCGCCATCACCTGCCAGTATACGAGCGCTTCAGGTGTCACCGTGCGGCCGGAAGCGCGTTCGTACGGTTTCAGAAAATCGGCGGGTTCAGCGATGCCGCCCGCGGGCTTTGCTTTGCCGGCAAAGCGCCAGCACTTCGCAAAAATCCAGCCCACATCTTCGAGTGGATTGCCAAACGCGGCGAATTCCCAGTCGAGCACGCCGGCAAGCCGGCCTTTATGCACGAGGTAGTTGCCGGTGCGATAGTCGCGGTGAATGAACGTCGTTTCTTCATGCGCGGGTGCGTTGACTTCGCACCAGCGCAATCCCCATTCGAGCGCTGGAAACGGCGCGGGAAGCTGATCGAGGTAGCGCCGGTAGTGCGCGACGTTGTCGCGCGCGTGCATCGTCGCGAGAAATGCGAGCCTGGGTAATGGCGGCGTGATTTCATGCAGCCGCGCGAGATTCTCGGCGAGGTCGGCGGCAAGGCGGGCAGGGTCGGGCACCAACGCGACTTCTCGCGTGACCCGATGCCCGCTGGCGATGCCGGGCAAGCGCTGCATGATGAAAAATTCACGTCCGGTGACCGCAGTATCGCGGCACAGCCACAAGGGTTCCGGTGCGTGCAGACTATGTTGATGCGCAACGTGCAGGATTTCAAATTCTTCCCCGCGCTTCAGGCTCGCTTCGACACGCGCGGTCGCATTCGTGCGCAAAACCCATTGATGCGGGCCCGGATGCGTGCCCGCCGTCATATCCGCATCGACAGCCCAGTTTTCCTGCACTGCACCGCCGCTTAATCGATAGAGTTTTCGAATGTGAACGGCGTCCGCGCCCGCAGCCGCGCGTAAAAACGCTTCAAGGCGGCTTCGTGTATCGGGCGCGTCGAGATTCATTTAGGAACATTTCGAAAAAAATCTTGAACCGCAAAGGACGCCAAGGAGGACTTTGAATCACACACAGTGAATCATGTCTTCATTCAAAGGTTATCTTTCGCTTGCTTGATCTTCCTTTGCGTCTTTGGCGGTGAAGCTTTGCTTTACATGTGTGAATAAAGCAGTCGCCCCGCGGTCGGCACGCGCGCGGTGAGCACGCAGCCGCTGCCGGAGTCGGTGATGTAGATCGTCTTGCGATCCGGGCCGCCGAACGCGACGTTGGTCACGAGATCGCTGCCGCAAGACTGCACGCGATAAAGCGGTTCGCCGCGGTGACTGAATATCCACACGGCACCCATGTCCGGATGCGCGACGACCAAGCCGTCGTGCTCATCGATCGTCATGCCATCGGGGCCGCGGCCGCCCGACATCTGGATCTGCACGCCCATGCGCGCAATCGTGCCGTCGGGTGCGAAGGGCAAACGCCAGACCTGGTTTGAGCGCGTGGCAGCGACGAACAAGGTGTCTTCTTTCGCGTTGAGCACCAGCCCGTTGGGGCTGGGCACGCAATCGGCGAGTTTTTGCAATACGCCCGCCGCGGTATAGCGATACACGCGGCCGGTCGGGTCCGACATGTCGCTCTGACCCTGGTCGGTGAAATACAGGTCGCCGTTGGACGCAAACGTCAGATCGTTGACGCCTTTGAAATGCTCACGGTGATAACGGGTGATGACCGGCGTGATCGAACCTGTCGCGGGATCGAGCAGCACGATGCCGAGCTTGTGGTCGGCGACGAAGATGCGGCCGTCTTTATGAATGCGCAGGCCGTTCGGCTCGCCGTCGTATTCGGCGACGACATCGAACTTGCCTTGCGGCGAAAGGCGAAAGATGCGGCCGTACGGAATGTCGACCACATAGAGATTGCCGGCGCGGTCGAACGACGGGCCTTCGAGAAAGCTACCGGCGGGAATCCCGCCGCCGCCCGCGGCAATGCGCTCGGGCGGCACGTGGCTCTTGCGCAGGTTCTGCGGCACGGCGGCGAACACTTCGGTTTCGATGAGTTGGGGTGGCGCGAACATGATGAGATGGTTTCTTGATTCGGGCTTACGATTATATGCGAGATGATGCGCGGCGCTATAATCGCGCAGCTCTTAGTGCCCCGTGTTTTCACTCCCGAATTTACCGGTTTCCCCGATGAAATCCCCGCTTGAAGTTATCCGCCTGTACGCGCCGCATGACTATTCGCTGACTGGCGCATTCGCGAGCCGCTGGCAGCACGATCCTCAGCGGCCGTTCATCGTCTTCGAGGAGCGCACATGGAGCTGGCAGGCATTTAACGAACTCACGCTGGGCGTGGCGCGCGTGCTTGCCGCGCGCGGGATCCGTCATGGCGACCGCGTTGCCGTCATGGCGCGCAATCATCCGGGCCACGTGTTGATGCTGCTGGGCCTCGCGCGGCTCGGCGCGATCATGGTGCCGGTCAATCCGGAGTTCGGCGTGACGGAGGCGCGTTACGTCATGGAGCATGCGCAAGTCGCGGCTGTCGTCTGCAGCGCCGAGGCGCTCGCAATCGTGCGCGAAGCGGCCACCGAGATCCGGCCGGCGCCGTGGTTTGCGCTGCTCGATGGCGCGGTCGACGGCCTGCCCGCATTGATGGACTTGATCGCGAAAACACCCGCGGATGATGTGCCCGCCGCCGGCGGCGCCGACGACACCTGCCTCATCGTTTACACCTCAGGCACAACCGGATTTCCCAAAGGCGCGATGCACAGCCAGCGCAGCTTCGTGACGGGCGGCGAGGCCTTCGTGCAGCGCTTGTACGTGCAACCCGACGACCGCCTGATGATTGTGCTGCCGCTGTTTCACATCAATGCGCTGTTTTATTCGGTGGCGGGCACGCTTGCGGCCGGTGCCTGCATGGTCATCGTGCCGCGCTTTTCGGCGTCGTCGTTCTGGGAAACCGCGGCTAAAACGCGCGCAACGGCGGTCAACATCATCGAAGCGATCGGCACAATCCTGGTGAAGCGGCCGCGTGAAGAGTTTCGCCACGATCATCTGCTCACCAAGCTCTATGGCGCGCGCCAGGGCATGATGGAGACGTTTCGCAATGAATTTCATATTCCGCATTTGATCGGCGGCTACGGCATGACCGAAATTCCCGGCGTCACCTGCATCCCGCTCGAAGGGCCGGCGAAGGTTGGCAGCATGGGACCGGTCGGCCGGCATCCCGACGCGCAGCGCCCATGGGCGCAGTGCCGGGTTGTCGACGATGACGGCAACGATGTCGGCGTCGATCAACCCGGCGAATTGATCGTGAAGACGCCCATCATCATGCAGGGTTACTACCGCGATGCCGAGCAGACGAACGATGCATTTCGCGACGGCTGGTTTTTGACCGGCGACCTGGTGAAGCGCGATGCCGATGGTTATTTCTTCTTCGTCTCGCGCAAGAAAGACATCATCCGCCGGCGCGGCGAAAATATTTCCGGTGCCGAACTTGACCGTGTGATCGGCGAACATCCGGCGGTGTTCGAGGTGGCGGCGATTGCGGTGCCATCGGAACTTGGCGAAGACGAGATTCTCGTCGCGGTCGTGCCGCGCCCGGGTCAGCACGTGACCCCTGACGACATTGCCGAATGGTCGCGTCAGCATCTGGCGGCGCAGAAGGTGCCGCGCTTTGTCGCAATCGTCGACGAACTGCCGCACACGCCGACGCACAAGATATTGAAAGCGAAACTGCGCGCCGATGCCGGCCTGCGCGCGCGAGCGGTCGATCTGCAGGCGGTCAAGGTATGAAAGCGATCAGTCGGAGTCTGTGGCTGTTTGCGCTGACCCTGTCGTTGCAATCTTTCGCGCAGAACTATCCGAATAAACCGATCCGCCTCGTGCTGCCGTATCCGCCGGGCGGCGGCACGGATGTGATCGCGCGGCCACTCGCGCAAAAGTTGACCGAGCAGCTTGGTCAGCAGGTGATCGTCGACAATCGCGGCGGCGCGAACGGCAACATCGGCATGGAATTCGTTGCGAAGAGTCCGCCCGACGGGTACACCTTGTTGTTTGCGCTCACCGCGCAGTACGCGGTCAACCCGACGCTGTATCCGAAGTTGCCGTACGACCCGGTCAGGGATTACGCACCGATCAGCCTGCTGGCGAATGCGCCGTACTTGCTCGTCGTGCACCCGTCGCTGCCGGCGAAGACGACGGCGGAGTTAATTACGCTGATGAAGGCGCGCGCCGGGCAGCTTGCTTATTCGTCGTCGGGCAACGGCAGCGGCGCGCATCTGGCCGGCGAAATGTTTCGCAGTCTGGCCAAAGTCAACATTACGCACGTGCCTTATAAAGGCGCCGGCCCGGCGATGCCCGACCTGATCGCCGGCCAGGTTCAGTTTTCCTTCGTGACTTACACCGCGGCCGGACCGCATATCAAGACCGGCCGTCTGCGCGCGCTCGGCGTGACGACGGCGAAGCGTTCGCCGACGCTGCCGGATCTGCCGGCGATCGCGGAAACGCTCGCGGGCTACGATTCAGCGGTGTGGTACGGCTTCGCCGCGCCTGCCGGCACGCCCGCTGACACGGTCGCGCGCCTGAACAGCGAAGTGCTGCGCGTCCTGGCCGCGCCGGACTTCCGTAATCGGATCATGCTCGAAGCGGTGGCGCCGATCGGCAGCACGCCGGATGAGTTTGGCAACTTCATGAAAAGCGAAATCGCGCGCTGGGCGAAAGTGGTGAAGGATTCCGGGGCAAAGGTCGATTGAGCGACGGCGCGTAATCGGTATAATCATTTGCACAAGCATCAGCACCTCTTCAGGCACCGCGCGAGCGGTCGCACCGGGCAGGGCAAACCAAAGACCAGAGACAGGAGCAAGCTGTTCCGATCAACGCGGTGCGTTCGTGCGCCGCATCGTTGGAGAGTTGCCATGCGAATTGCACCAGTGCTCAGCGGTCTTGTCTGTTCGTTCTCGTTCTTTTTGCCGGCGCAGGCGCAGGATTACCCGGCCAAACCCGTGCGCATCATCGTCGGCTACACGCCGGGCGGCGGCACAGATCTGCTCGGCCGCATCGTCGGCAAAAAACTCGGCGAAATCTGGGGCCAGCAGGTCGTCGTCGATAATCGTCCGGGTGCAGGCGGCAACATTGCGACCGATCTGGTGGCCAAGGCGCCACCCGACGGCTATACATTGCTGGTGGCGCCGAGCACGCATGCGATCGTTCCCAACCTTTATTCGAAACTGCCGTTCGACACGCTGAAAGATTTCACCTTCATCACGCTCGTCGCGGCGAGCCCGAACATACTCGTCGTGCATCCTTCCGTGCCGGCGACGACGGTCAAGGAACTGATTGCGCTGGCGAAGCGCCGTCCGGGCGAATTGACGTTTGCATCCGCCGGCATCGGCGCGACGACGCATCTGGCCGGCGAATACTTTAAAAACGTGGCGGGCATCAACGTGCTCCATATTCCGTACAAAGGCAGCTCACAGGCGCAGATCGATCTCGTCGGCGGCCATGTTTCGTTCATGGTGGACAGCATGCCCTCGGCACTGCCGAAAGTGCAGGCAAACAAGCTGCGCGTGCTGGCGACGACCGGCAAGCAGCGTTACCGCCTGCTGCAGGACGTGCCGACGGTACTCGAGTCGGGCCTGCAATATGAATCGATTTCGTGGTGGGGCGTGGTCGGCCCGGCCAACATGCCGCAGCCCATCGTGAGCAAGCTGCTCGCGGATATCACGCGCATCATGGCGCTGCCCGATGTGAAGGAACTCGTGATCACGCAGGGCGCCGAAGCGGCAACCAACACGCCGCAGCAGTTCATGGACTATGTAAAGCAGGAAACCGCGCTGTACGGCAAAATCATCAAGGCCGCCAATATTCGCATTGAGTAAACCTATTTTGAATTCGCAACCCGTATCACCCCGCTATCGCATCGGCATCGACGTCGGCGGTACTTTCACGGATCTGTTTCTGCTCGACGCTCAGAGCGGGGCGGTCGCGCGCCACAAGCTGCTGTCGACGCCGGGCGAGCCGCACCGCGCACCGCTTGCGGGAATTCGCGAAATTCTTGCCAAAATCGGCGGCCAGGGTGCGCAAGTCGCGTTTGTCGGCCTCGGCACAACCGTGATGACCAATGCGCTGCTCGAGCGCAAGGGCGCGCTGACCGGCCTCATCACGACGGCGGGGTTTCGCGACCTGCTGGAAATAGCGCGCCAGATCCGCCCGCACACTTTCGATCCGTTCGTTTCAAAACCCGCGCCACTCGTGCCGCGTCAATTGCGCCGCGAAGTTGTCGAGCGCATTGCGGCCAGCGGTGACGTGATCACGCCGCTCGATCCGTCGAGCCTTGACCAGGCAATCGATGCGCTGCAGGCGGCGGGCGTCAAGGCGATCGCCGTGTGCCTGTTGAATTCCTATGCAAACCCGGCGCACGAACGCGCCATTGCGGATGCGCTGCGCAAGCGCTGGCCGGCTGCCCACGTGTCCGTCTCGGTCGACGTGCTGCCGGAATTCCGCGAGTACGAGCGCTTGAGTTCGACCGTCGTCAATGCATACCTGATGCCGGTCACGCGGGAATATTTCCGCGCGTTCGAAACGGAGGTCAGCGGGATCGGGGTTCCCGAGGCGCCGTTCATCATGAATTCGGGCGGCGGCATCATGACGCCGGAGCAGGCGGGCGAGCGGCCGATCGATACGCTGTTCTCCGGCCCGAGCGGCGGCGTCAGCGGCGCCATCTATGTTGCCGCACGCGGCGGCCACGCCAACATCATCACATTCGACATGGGTGGCACGAGCACCGATGTGTGCCTTATCCAGAATGGCAAGCCGCAGCTTTCGCACAGCCGCATCATCAACGGCTGCCCGTTGAAAGCGGCCGCGCTCGACGTGCATACGGTCGGCGCCGGCGGCAGCAGCATCGCCGGCCTCGACGCCGGTGGCATGCTGTACGTTGGACCGCACAGTGCCGGCGCGCGCCCGGGACCGGCCTGTTACGGCAACGGCGGCGACAAGCCGACCGTGACCGATGCGAATGTCGTGCTCGGCCGCTTGAACCCGGAATTTCTGCTCGGCGGCGCGCTGAAAATCGATGCGGCGCGGTCGCGTGAGGTGATCGCCCGCGACATCGCAAAACCGCGCGGCATCGATGTCGTCGAGGCCGCCGCGTCGATCATCGCAATCGCGGACACCAACATGGCGCACGCCGTGCGTTTCGTTTCGGTGGAGCGCGGCCTCGACCCGGGTGATTTCATGCTCGTCGCGTTTGGCGGCGCAGGTCCGGTGCACGCTGCCGCGGTGGCGCGCAACCTCGGCGTTGCCGGCGTGCTCGTCCCGCCGGCGCCCGGCGTGCTGTGCGCAATGGGCGTATTGGTCAACGATCTGCAGGCGGATTTCAGCCGCACGCGAATGACGACCGAGTCAGCCGCGGATTGTCTTGCTGCCGTTGACGGCGTATTTCGCGAACTCGAAGTAAAAGGACGCGCTGCATTCAGCGGCGAGAAAGTGGCCGCCTCGAAAGTGACGCTCGAACGTACCGTCGATGCGCGTTACGCCGGACAAAACCATGAGCTCACGGTCGAAGTGCCGGGCGGTGTTTTTGACGCAAAGGCGCTGGCGGCGACGAAAGCGAATTTCAACGCGGCGCATCGCGGCATGTTCGGCTACGACTCGCCGGAAAAACCGATTGAACTCGTAACGTTCCGGCTGCGCGCGCGGACCAGCGTCGCGCGCGGCGACTTCGGCGGCGCGCAGGCGACCGCACGTAAAGGCGCGCTCACCCCGGCGGCGACGCGCAAGGTGTATTTCGACAAATCATGCGGCTTTGTCGAGTGTCCGGTTTACGATCGCGACGCGCTCAAGCCCGCCGATACATTCCGCGGACCGGCGATTGTCGAGCAGATGGATTGCACGACCGTCGTGCCGCCTGATTTCAACGTGCGCGTCGACGATGCCGGCAATCTCCTGCTGACGCTCGCGAAAGTTTGAGTCCATCGCTGGCTCAATCGACGTTTTTTGACTTGACGGTTTAATAAGGAACCAGGTTTTGGCCCATCCTCAACTCGAAATCATCGCCGCCGCTTTCGAAGCGGCGACGCACGAAATGGCAGCGAGCCTGGTGCGCACGGCATTTTCGCCGAATATCAAGGAGCGCGCCGACTGCTCGACGGCGATCTGCGACGCAGAAGGACGCGCGATGTCGCTGATGACGAACGCGCCGGCGCACCTCGGTTCGACGCTGCGCATGGCGGCGGCGATTCTCAAGCGATTTCCAGCGGAGACATTGCAGCCGGGCGATGCGTTCCTGGCCAACGATCCGTACATCGTCGGCGTCACGCATCTGAACGACTGCACGGTCGCAACGCCGATCTTCCATGATGGCCGGCTCGTCGCGTTCACGGCGGCGGTCGCGCACCATTCGGATGTCGGCGGCCGCGTGCCCGGCAGCGAAGCGGGCGACAGCGTCAGCATTTTTCAGGAAGGCATTCGCGTGCCGCCGGTGCAGATTTACACAGCCGGCAAGCCGCGCGCCGACGTGCTCGAGATGTTTTACCTGAATTCGCGCATGCCCCATTACAGCGAAGGCGACTTGATGGCGCAGATGGCGTCGTGCAGTCGCGGTACGGCACGCGTGCAGGATCTCTTTCAGAAATACGGCCGTGAGACGATGCTCACCTGCATCGAAGAAATGCTCGATGCGACCGAGCGGCGCGTGCGCAGTGGCATACGCAGTGTATTGAAAGAAGGCACGTATAGCGCAGTCGACTGGCTCGACGAAGACGGCGTCACGGGCGAGCGCGTCAAGCTCGCCGTCACGGTCACGATCAAGGACGGCCATCTGACGTTCGACCTGTCGGACTGTTCGCCGCAATTGGGTAGCGGCAAGAACGTGCCGCTTACGCATTGCTACGCGACCGCCTATTTTTGTCTCAAGTCGGTCGTCGATCCGTTTGCCCCGACGAATGAAGGCCTGTATCGCGCGGTGACAATTATTGCGCCCGAAAAACTGGTCGTAAATCCGGTGGCACCGGCGGCAGTGAGTTCACGCAACATGACGTCGATGATTCTCGCCGAAGCGATCAACAATGCGCTAGGTCAGGCCGCGCCGACGCGTAGTGTCGCCGCCGGCGGGCCGGGACAGGGCTGCATCAGCGCGGGCGCCGATCCGCACACGGGCCGCTATTTCATCAACTACGAAAATCTCGCCGGCGGGCAGGGCGCGCGCTGCAGCGCCGACGGCATGGATGTCGTCATGATCAACATGACCAACACGTCGAACCTGCCGGTCGAAGCGATGGAGATGGAATTTCCGCTGCGCATCGAGCGCTATGAGCTCGTTACGGATTCGGGCGGCGCGGGCACGTTTCGCGGCGGCATGGGCATTGTGCGCGACATGCGATTGCTCGCCGACAACGCCGGTGTGTCGCTTAGGAGTTCGCGCCAGAAATTTCCAGCGCCCGGCATGGCCGGCGGTAATCCCGGCGGCCTTGGTACCTTTATTCGCAATCCGGGCAAGGCGGACGAGACACGCCTGCCGATGACGACGTCGGGCACCCCGTTCGCCAACGGCGATTTGCTGCGCGTAATGTCGCCGGGCGGCGGCGGTTACGGCGATCCGCGCGATCGCGATCCGGCTGCGGTCAAGCGCGATCTCATCGAGGGCAAAATTTCCAATAAGGCGGCGCGTGATATCTACGGCATGAGCAGCAAGTGAGGATGAGGCAGTTTGCTGTACTCATATTCACCGGTCTCCTGATATGCGCAGCCGCGCACGCGCAACATTATCCGACGCGCGCAATTCGTTTCGTGGTGCCGACGGCGCCCGGCGGCGGTCCCGATGTCGTGGCGCGCATTATTGCGCCCAAACTGACTGAAGTGCTCGGCCGGCAGGTTGTGGTCGAGAATCGCTCCGGCGCCAATGCGATGATCGGCGCCGAAGTCGTGGCGCGAGCGCCCGCGGATGGCTACACATGGCTGTTCGGCACGGGCCAGAACACGGTCAACGCAAGTATCATGAAAAAAGTCCCGCACGATATCGTCGAGGACTTCGCACCGGTGAGCCTCGTCTACCAGTCGTCGTTCATCCTGGTCGTGCACCCGAACGTGCCCGCGAAATCCGTCAGGGAGTTCATCGCGATCGCAAAGGCCCAGCCCGATAAGCTCAACTTCGGCTCGGGCGGTATCGGCAGTGCGGCGCACCTGTCGGGCGAACTCTTCATGATGATGACCGACACCCGGATGATTCACGTTCCGTATAAAGGTGTCGGCCTCGCGCTGACTGATCTGATCGGCGGTCAGCTCGATCTCATGTATCCGGCCATCGCGAGCGCACATCCGTACTACAAGTCCGGGCGCCTGCGCGCGCTCGGCGTGACGAGCCCCAGGCGCCATCCGTCGTTGCCTGAAGTGCCGACGATTGCTGAGACCGTGTCGAAGTATGAATCGCGTTCGTGGATCGGCGTGCTGCTCCCCGCCGGCACGCCGAAAGACATCGTCGCGCGCATCAATGCCGCCGTGGTCAAGGTGGTCAACGCGCCGGATATCCGCCAGGCGCTGATTGCACAAGGCACGGACCCCGAAACCAATACGCCCGAAGAGTTCGGCAAGTACATCCGCGACGAAGTCGCGCGCGCTGCCCGCGTCGTGAAAGCGGCCGGCATTAAACCGGAGTAGTGGCTATATGAAAATTGCAGTGTGGGGATGCGGCGCCATCGGCGGCGTCGCGGGCGCTGGCATGGCGGCTGCCGGCGAAGATGTGCTGCTGGTCGATATCGTGCCCGAGCACATCAACGCGATCAACGAACGCGGTTTGCTGGTTAAATTCGGCAATGGCGAACAGCGCGTGCCGGCGCGCGCGGCCTTGCCGGCGCAGGTGGCCGGCACGTTCGATGTCGTTTTTCTGGCGGTGAAATCGCAATACCGCGATGCCGCAATCGAAATGATCTTGCCGCATCTGACGCCGCAATCCGCGGTCGTGTCGCTGCAGAACGGCGTCAACGAGCCGCATATTGCCAGGCGCATCGGCGTGGATCGCACGATCGGCTGCCTCGTCGATGTGTCTTCAGACTATCAGGGGCCGGGCGAAATCATGCGCGGCCGTGCGGGGAATTTCTTCGTGGGCGAGCTCGACGATCGCATCACGCCGCGACTCGAAGAGATCCGCCGTCTGCTCGGGTTGTCGGTGCCGGCGTTCACGCGCGGCAATATCATGGGCTGCGTGTGGGCGAAAATCTGCAAAGGCACGGTTGATGCAACGACGGCGCTGGTCGATACCGATGCGCTGAAGCTGCGAGCCGATCAGGCTTATCACCCGGTTCGCATCCAACTGCTGCGAGAGGGCATCATGGCTGCCGCGGCGGACGGCGTCAGGGTCGAAGCGTTCGCGCATTTCGATCCCGCGCCGTTTCTCGATCCGTCTCCCGCCGGTGTCGCGAAGGCATTCGAGGTGCTCGATGAGATGGCGCGCGGCCAGGCGCACAACAACACGCGCGTGCGCACCGGTTATTGGCGCGACATCGTCGTGCGCAAGCGCAAGACCGAGCTTGAATACGTGACCGGCGAGATCGTCCGCACGGGTGCGCGCCACGACGTGCCAACGCCGCTGAACGCATTGCAGATGAATATGTTCGACGAGATTGAAAGCGGCCGGCGCGAAATGAAATGGGAGAATCTCGCGGAGTTGAACGCGGCGTTGGGCAAACTATGACGACTGTCCCGGATACGCATCACAATAAAAAGGAAAATAACCAATGATTCGCTCAATCTCTGTTCCTGTCGCGTTGCTCGCCTTCATGGCAACCGATGTGCCGGCGCAAACCCCATCGTCCAACGACAGCGCTCTTCGCGCATTCGAAGTCGTGCGCTCGGTGCTCCAGCATCCGCGCTGCCAAAACTGCCACGTGCCGGGCGACCAGCCGCTGCAAGGCGAAGACAGTGTCGAGCACAATCAGAACGCGGTGCGCGGTCCGACCGGCCGCGGCGCGGTTGCCAGCGAGTGCAGCTCGTGTCACCTGAATCGGAACCTTCCGCTCAGCTATGGGCCGAACTCACCGCCGGGTTCGCCGGACTGGCACTTGCCGCCGCCCGAAATGAAAATGGTTTTCTTCGGCTTGAGTGCGGGCGATCTGTGCCGCACGATCAAAAATCCGAAGGCGACGGGCGGTAAAAACCTTCAGGCAATGATGGCGCATATTCGTGACAACCGGCAGGTTGCCTGGGGCTGGGCACCTGGCGGCAATCGCACGGCACCGCCAGCGACGCGAGCGGCAACCGTCGCGGCATTCAGAACGTGGATGAACGCAGGCGCGCCGTGCCCGAATTGATATCGCGATGGCGCGCGGCAGTGCTTGGATGTACAGCGGCGATGTCTGCTGTGCCGCATGCATCAGCGCAGCCGGCATATCCGGTCAAGACAGTGCAAATGGTCGTGCCCTATACGGCGGGCGGAGGCGCCGATGTCGTCATGCGCGCGGTGGCGCAGCGGCTGGCGGAGGCGTGGAGCAAGAATGTGATCGTCGACAATCGCGCCGGCGCGAGCGGCATGATCGGCACGGAACTCGTCGCCAAGGCCGAACCCGATGGTTACACCTTGCTCGGCCACACCTCGTCGTATCCGGCCACTGCGGCGATTCGGGAGAAGCTGCCGTTCGATCCTGCGCGATCCATCGTGCCGGTTGCCAGCGTGGCGAAGACGCCGCTGGTACTGGTCGTGCATCCGTCGCTGCCGGCGAAATCGGTCAAGGAGCTGGTTGCACTCGCCAAGGTGAATCCCGGCAAGCTCAATTATTCGTCAGCCGGCACCGGCGGCAACAATCATTTCGCCGCGTCGCTGTTCGCAACCGCGGCCGGCATCACGCTCACGCATATCCCATACAAAGGCGTCGCCGAGGCAGCTATTTCCGTCATGTCGGGCGAAGTCGAGCTGTTGTTCGCGAGCTCGCCCGCGGTCAGTCCGCAGGTTAAATCGGGCCGGCTGCGCGCGCTCGGCGTCACGAGTCTTGAACCGTCGAACCTGCTGCCGGGACTGCCGGCGATCGCGCAGTCAGGCGTGCCTGGCTACAGCTATGAGTTGTGGTGGGCGATATTCGCGCCGGCCGGCATTGCTGCCGAGCGCCGCAACTTTATCGCCGCCGCAATCACGCACATGCTCGCGAGTGCCGACATGAAGAAGTTTCTAAGCGAGCAAAGCTGCGAGCCGTGGGTTATTACCGGCGCGCCGTTGAACGATCTTCTGCCAAAGGAAATCGAGCGCTATAAAAAGGCCGCGAAGGCCGCGGGCATGCAGGCGCAGTAGCGCGAGAGAGCGAAGGACGTTAAGGTCCTTTTGCCGGCGTGACTTCCGCGCCGACGCGCTCGACGATCAATTGGTAGTGTTCGGGGCGGCGATGCGCGGCGAAATCGAACATCGTGCGCTTCAGGTTGGCGGCGAGGTCGATGTCGGCGTTGACGCAAATCACCTCATCCTCTTCAGTCAATGACTGCGCCGCAATCTCGCCGGTCGGTGCGACGATCACCGAATGTCCGAACATGCGGTTGCCGTCTTCAAAGCCGCATTTCGCGGTCTCGACGAGCCACGTTGCATTCTGAAACGCCATCGACTGCGCCATGATCAGATGATGATGCACGCGCAGCGCCGGCGGCTCGGGATAATGCAGGTTCTCGCTGGGCGTGTTGAAACCCAGAGCGACGATCTCGGCGCCCTGCAGCGCGAGCACGCGAAACGCCTCGGGCCACCGCCGGTCGTTGCAGATCAGCATGCCGGTAATCGTGTCCATGAAACGCCAGACCCTGAAGCCGAGATTGCCGACTTCAAAATATTTCTTCTCGAGATGCTGGAACGCGGCTTGCGGCTTGTGCTCGGCGTGTCCCGGCAAATGGATTTTGCGGTACTTGCCGACGAGCGTCCCGTCGGGCCCGACCAGAATCGCCGTGTTGAAGCGGTGCGTGCGGCCTTCTTCCTGCGTCAATTCCGCATAGCCGATATAAAAGCCGATGCCCAGCTTTTTTGCTTCGTCGAACAGCGGTTGAGTCTCGGCTGACGGGATAGACGCTTCGTAAAATTTCGAATCGGCCTCCGTCTGGCTGTCATACCAGTAACGCGGAAAGAACGTGGTGAACGCAAGTTCGGGAAAGACGACGAACTTGGCACCCATGCCGTGCGCTTCGCGCAACAGGTTCACCAGCCGCTTGGTCGCCGAGCTGCGAGTATCGGAGAGATGCAGAGGGCCCAATTGGGCGGACGCAATCTTGAGATGTCGTGACATTTCTTATGCTCGAATCAGGGTTGGCAAATCACGTGAGAAAAGCTGCCGTCCGCGCTTGAAGCCCGCGAGTGGCAGTGCGCATTTAGCGATGATGTCGGCCGGCGATTCTTCGTCCCAGACGACGAGGTCAGCCACTTTGCCCGCCATGATGCCGTAGTCAGGCAGCCGCATGAGTCGCGCCGCGCGATCGGTAATCATCTCGAAACACACGCCGAGATCTTTCGGGCCATCGCGCTGCACGACGTTCGCGTAAAGATTGACGATGCGCGTGAGCGAGCAATCGCCGTACGGCGTGAATGGATTGAGTACGTTATTGGTCGATATCGTACAATTGGCGCCGTTCTCGATCAGCGTGTTGGCGTCAGCCACGCCGCGCATGACGGTGTGCTCCATATGCCGGCCGCCGTTAAAAAGATCGGTCGCCGGCAGCACCGCGAGCGACACGCCCGATTCGCCGAGGCGTTTGCCGACCGCTGCCTGCTGTTTCACCGGCAGGCAGGAAAATTTGGAGCCGTGCCCGAACGCAACGCGGCCCTGCCAGCCGATGGAGTCGGTGATTTCGCAGACCTGCGGGTAATCGAACTGCTTGATGTCGTAGCCGCCGTCCAGATGGAAGTCGACGTCGATGTCGTACTGCTGCGCGAGCTCGAACACGCGGCGGATCTGGCCGGGGCCGTCCTTGTCGTAGCGAATGCCGCCGCCGACGACCGGCGCGCCGCGCTCGAGGCACGACACCAGATTCTCGTCGGCGCCAGGAACGTCGGTCCAGCCTTCCTGCAGAAACACGCAAAGTTGTATATCGATCGCCCACGCGTAATCCTTGCGCAGTTGCTCGATCGCTTCGAATCCGAGCAGGCCCACGTTGGGATCGACTTCGACCTGCGTGCGCATGTGCGTGACGCCATGCAGCACGCATTGCTCGATCGTCGCCCGGGCGCGCGCGTAAATGTCCTCCAACGTGAACGTATGTTTGATCGACGCCGTGCGCTCCATGTGATCGCGCACCATGCGGTTGGCCTGCAACGGCACGCGATCGACGATCATCGCCTTGTCGAGATGGAAATGACTTTCGACGAGACCGGGTGAAACCAGCTTGCCGCGCGCATCGTGCTGGGGTCCGTCCGCCGCGATTTTCGGTTCGACGGCGGCAATGATTCCATCTTGTATACCGATGTCGACCGTCTCGTCGCGGGCGCCCGCCGAGGAAAGGCGGGCGTTCCTGATAATTAGATCCAATGGCATGGTTACTTGGTGAAGATCGCTTTCGGGATCATCGCGTGCACGCCCTTGGTCACGTCGACGACCTGCGTGACGTGCAGGTCCATCGTCGCGCTCATCAGCATGTAAGCGTCTTCGCGCGAAAGGCCTTTGGTGCGCGTGAGGAAATCGAGCATCTCTTTGATCGCCATTTTAGCCGCGACATTTAAATCCGGATCGAGACCAATCGACATGTAATGCGTCGGCGTTTCGGCACGCGGCCAGCGCGTCGTCATGCCTTTATGCAGAATCACCTGGATCTCGCCTTGCAACGACGTTTCGATTGCCGATTGACCGACTTCGCCATTGCCTTGCGACGCATGGCCGTCCGCGATTGACAGCAGCGCTCCCGTTGCATGCACGGGCAGGAACAGGCTCGTTCCCGGTAGCATGTCGTGATTGTCCATATTGCCGCCGTGCACGCCCGGAATGCTTGCGTTGATGCGGCCCATCGATAGCGGCGGGGCGACGCCGATGTCGCCCCAGAACGGCCGTGTCAGCGGAATTACGACGCCAGGCGCGAAGTCAGCTTTTTTGCCCGGCACATCGAGCCACAGTATCTTGTCTCGCGAATACGGAAATTCTTCGGGAATCGAGCCGCGGCCCGCGCGAAAACTCATGGCCGCAATCGGCAGCCACAATTCGATCCTGCGAATTTTTACTTCAATCGTGTCGCCGATTTCGGCGCCGTTCACATACATCGGACCCACGAGTGAATGGTCGCCGCGAGCCGAGCCTTTGACGCCTTCGAAAGCGGTGAACAGTTCCTGCGGTATTTTCTCCTTCGGCAGCCCGAGTTCCTGGAAGTACGCAGGATGCCCGGTCGCCGTCCACAGCTTGACGATGTCGCCGGAATCGATGACGAGCGCGGGCTTGATCGACGCATCGAAGATGCCGTGCTGCACTGTCGTGGGCGACGGCCGGATCTCGTGAGTTTTCTGGGCGGTCGCGGCCGTCGCCGCAACAGTCAGGGCGATGGCAAGGCAAAGTCGTTTCATAGCAGGCTCCCATGTTCGATTGATGTGCTGGATTTTTATTGCGCGTTTTTTCGCGCTTCGATCATACGATATTTCGCGCCGCCCGTTGCGCCGCTTTTCGGGATTGCCTTGCCGGTACTTCGGTGCGAGGCCATCATCTAATTTCAAAGGGAGGCGAGCCATGAAAATTGAATCCATCGTCGCAGGCTGCGTGTTGTTGCTGGTCGTTGCGGCAGCGAATTCACAAGGTGTGCGCTTCAAGCCCCTGCCGGAAAATGAAATGAACGACGCACAGAAGCAGGCAGTGAAAGAGATGCTCGGCGGCCTGCGCGGCAGCTTCAACTGGGACGGCCCGAATGCGTTGCTACTCCGCAGCCCCGAATTGCAGGGAAGAACCCAGCGGGTGGGCGAATACCTGCGCTACAAAAGCGCAATCGGGCAGCGGTTGAGCGAGTTTGCGATTCTTATAACGGCGCGAAAATGGGACGCACAGGGCGAGTGGCTTGCGCACGAGGCGCTTGTGGCGAAAGCGGGCATCGCGACGGCGACGATTGCCGATCTCAAGCAGGGCAGGCGGCCGGGCGGTATGCAGGAAGACGAAGCGCTTGTATACCAGTTCCTGACTGAACTGCACGCAACCAAAACGGTGAGTGATGCGACGTTCGCTGCCGCCAAAAACGAAATTCGGCGAACAGGGCGTGATCGACTTAACGACGGTGTCGGGCTATTACACGATGCTCGCGATGATTCTCGGCGTGGCTGGAAATCCGGTGCCGAGCGGTATTGCGCCGCCGCTGCCGATTGCCAAGTGATGCGGATTACTTGCGGTTGATCTCGATATTTTCGCGCGTGCCGCTGCTCGAAACCGCGAACATGATGCCGATGCCGATCGCTATCACGACGCCAATTACGGTCCAGGTCGTGCCGATCTCGGCCAGGATGCCCGCCTTCCATAAAGCCGCAAGCACGCCGCCGATAAACACGATGAAACCGAACAAATACATGCCGGTGAATTTCACGCTGAGCCTCCTTGGCGATCCTCAATAGCGAATATAGCCGGGTCGGCAGCGCCGGTCTGTGCGTGGGCGCACATTGCCTGACTGTGTAAGTCGCGCGTAAGGGCTGTGTGGAAATGTAAGCGCGTGTAAATCAGTGTAACGCCGATTGCGGTCGCTGCGAGCTGGCGCGTAACGTCGCTGTTACGACAACGATTAAGGAACGGCGGCCATGCACAAGCTATTGATTGCATCTATCGCAGCAGCATCGGGACTGGCCGCTTTGAGCGGCATGGCACATGCGGAAATCTTTTCGGCGACGCGCCCCGTCATCGCCATACTCGGTTCGCAAATTCACGTCGGCATGGCGGAAGGCCGTCTGAACGGCGCGGGCTCGGTCGCGATTCATTCACTCGACAATCCCAACGTGAAATGTGTCGGTGAATTCACGTCGAGTTCGAAGCAGGGCGGCAGCGGCGACTTGCGCTGCACCGACGGCGCTACCGCGACTTTCAAATTTGAGCGCCTGACGGTATTCAGCGGGCACGGCGCCGGTGATTCCAGCCGGGGCTCGATGAGCTTCACCTACGGGCTCAACGCCGACGAAGCTGCGCGTTACCTGAAACTGCCGCCGGGCAAGACCCTGAAGGGCGACGGTGACGAGATTCGTCTAGCGGACCTTGACCGCTAACGGCTGCGCGCCGCCTTGACGAAATCAAGCGAAGCCTGGAACAAGTCGAGGTCTTTCGCATAGTCGGCCGCATCGGCGCGGTTGATCTGAATCCATTCGCGTGAACTCGTCACGCCCGTCGGCTGGAACGGCACCACGTTTTCCCGCGAAAACTGCAATTCCGTTGCAGTACTAACCGGCAGACGGATGCCGATGCCGGCCCCGCTGATGCACGCGAACATCTTGTCGTTGACGAAGTAGGCGTCGAGCTTGTTGATCTGCTTCGTGCTGACGCCCGGGAGCTTGAGCAGCAGCGCGTCGATCAGGGCCTTGCGATCTGCTTCCGGGGGAGTGGAATTCAATGTTAAGCCGCAGCGGTTGTCGTCAATGGCGCAATTACAGCATGAAAGCGACGCTTCAGCGCGATCATAGGTACGTTGACGCGCTGGATTCATGGCCGTGACGCAAAAATACAACGCCGGTCTGTATGTCCCGATTCCTGCTGCAACTAGCTGCCCTGGCTTTGATCGCATTTGCTGCTGCCGGCGCGATTTACGCTCAAAGTTATCCGGCGAAACCAATACGCATGGTGGTGCCCTTCGCGCCGGCCGGCGGCACGGATGTCATTGCGAGGCATCTCGCCGCGGGCATGACCGAATCGAAAGCACGTCGGACGCATTCTTGAGCTTGACGCGACAAGGCGCTGCGTAAAATCGATTACACTGCGTCGCACGGAAGGACGTCACGCCGGCTACAGGAGACATGCGTTTGATTTCACGCCGTCAGATGATGATCGCATTGGGAGCCGGCGCACTCGCGCCGCTTGAACTGCTGGCCAAGCAGCGGGCAAAGTCCGTGCGGATTGGCGTGTTGTTGACGCTGTATTCGGCTAACGAGGGTGCGCCGGGCGAATTGCGCAAAGGTTTGCGCTCGCTCGGGTATCGCGAAGGTAAAAACGCAGTGATCGAGTGGCGCTCTGCCGAGGGCGATTATGACCGTTTGCCGGCGCTTGCGGCCGAGCTCGCGAAGTTGAAGCTGGATGTCATCGTCACCGATGTGACGCTCGCGGCACGCGCGGCGCATCAAGCGAGTGCGAAGACACCGATCGTGTTTATGGCTGCCGCTGATCCGGTCGACGGCGGACTGGTCGCTAGCCTCGCTCGTCCTGGCGGCAATATCACGGGACTTTCGATTTTGCTGTCCGATATCGGCGCCAAGCGGCTCCAGCTATTGAGTGAAGCGGTGCCGAAGGTCACGCGAGTGGGGGCGTTCTGGAATCCCGAAACAAAGTATCACGCAAATCTGCTGAAAGAGATCCAGGCGGCTGCCGGCCAGTTGAAACTCGAGATTCTGCCCGTGGCCATGCAGAAATCCGCCGAACTCGAGGCGGGGTTCGCCGCACTCACCAAAGCGAATGCGCATGCGCTCTATGTTGCCGACGACCCGATGTTTTTTAAATCGAGAAATCAGCTTGCCGATCTTGCTTTGAAAAACCGTCTTGCCACAGTGTTCTCGCATCCGGACTTCGTGACCGCCGGCGGCCTGCTGGCTTATGGCGCCAACCTCGGCGACATGTTTCGCTCGTCCGCAATGTATGTCGACAAAATCCTGAAAGGCCGGAAGCCCGCCGATCTCCCAGTCGAGCAAGCGGCACGGCTTGATCTATCGATCAATCTAAAGACGGCTGCGGCGCTCGGCTTGACCGTATCGGACTCGATTCGGGCACAGGCGACCCGGGTTATCGAGTAACAAGCGCCGTTCGCGCCATGGTTCAGGCGGCAAGCGGCTGCGATTCGCTGACGTCGATGAGGCAGGTATCGACGACGTCCCCGCTGACGGTTTCATGCTCGAGCAATTGCGCGGCCAGGCGTTCGAGCGCGTGGC
>JAQGMI010000106.1 GCA_028292435.1 Betaproteobacteria bacterium | reverse complement strand
ATTGCTACACCGCTTTGGTTTCGCGCAATGCCGCGATTTCACCGGCGCTGTAACCGATGCCTGCCAGTATGCTTTCCGTGTGCTCGCCGACCGCCGGAATTGGATCGAGCCGGGCTTCGAATTCAGGCATTGTGACCGGTGGCAACAGCACCGGCAACGGGCCCGCGGGCGACCCGACTTCGCGCCAGCGATTGCGCGCTTTCAGTTGCGGATGCTCCCATACTTCCTGCGGGTTATTAATGCGGGCATTCGCAATATCGGCGGCGTCCAGTTTTTCAACCACTTGCTGCGCGTTCATGTTCGCGAACACTTTTTCGATCAGCGCGACGACTTCAGCGCGCCGTTCGGTTCGCTTCGTGTTGTTGTTGTACTGCGCATCGGTCGCAAGGTCAGGCATGGCGAGCACGCCGCTACAGAATTTCGCCCATTCGCGCTCGTTCTGAATGCCGAGCATCACGTATGCGCCGTCACCGCATTTGAAGCGGCCATAAGGAACGATCGTTGCATGATCGGGACCGCTGCGGCGCGGCGGCTCGCCGCTGAAATGCGTGTAGTTCAGTGGATGTGCCATCCATTCCGCGAGCGACTCGAACATCGTGACATCGACGCGCGTGCCCTTCCCCGTTTTCTCGCGTTGATACAGCGCCGTGAGAATCCCCGAATACGCATACATCCCCGCGCTGATATCGACGATCGAGATGCCGACTTTCGTCTGCGTTTCGGGCGTTCCGGTGACAGACAATACGCCCGCTTCGCTTTGGATCAAGAGATCGTACGCTTTCTTGTGCGCGTACGGGCCGCTGTCGCCGTAACCCGAAACGTCGCACACGATCAAACGCGGATGCTTTGCGAGCAGCGTCGTTGCATCGAGCCCAAGCCGACTTGAAGCGCCCGGCGCGAGGTTCTGAATGAAGACATCCGCTTTCGCAATCAGCCGCGCCAATACCTCCGCGGACGCCTCATGCTTTACGTCGAGCGTGAGACTCTCTTTCGACCGGTTGAGCCAGACGAAATACGCGGACAGGCCTTTGACCGTTTGATCGTAATCGCGCGCGAAATCGCCGACGCCTGGACGTTCGATCTTGATGACGCGCGCGCCAAGATCGGCAAGTTGACGCGTCGCAAACGGCGCTGCAACCGCCTGCTCGAGCGCGACTACCGTAATTCCTTCAAGAGGCCTGGTCACAAGGAACCCTACGCAAAAAAATCTTTAACCGCCAAGGACGCAAAGGACGCGAAGGAAAAACTTAGAGAACGACAGGGCAATCATCATTTAAAACTATCACGTCAGATGCAATGCACATTGTAAATTGGGATTTCATAAATCCGCCTACTTTCCCTTGCGTCCTTCGCGTCCTTCGCGGTTCAAGACTTAAAAGGATCTAGGCATTCCCAGCACGTGCTCGCCGATGTAAGACAGGATTAAATTGGTCGAAATCGGCGCCACCTGATAGAGCCTGGTTTCACGGAACTTGCGCTCCACGTCGTACTCGGCCGCGAAACCGAATCCGCCGTGCGTTTGCAGGCAAACGTTCGCCGCTTCCCACGACGCGTCGGCGGCGAGCAGCTTTGCCATATTCGCTTCGGCACCGCATGGCTTGCCGCCATCGAACAACGCTGCCGCCTTGAAGCGCATCAGGTTTGCCGCCTCAACGTTGACGTATGCGCGCGCGAGCGGAAACTGGATGCCCTGATTCTGCCCGATCGGCCGGTCGAACACGACGCGCTCTTTCGCGTAAGCGCTGCCCTTGTCGAGAAACCAATAGCCGTCGCCGATGCATTCCGCCGCGATCAATATGCGTTCGGCATTGAGGCCGTCGAGAATGTATTTGAAACCCCGCCCTTCCTCCCCGATCAGGTTGGCGGCCGGAATTTCGAGGTTGTCGATAAAGAGTTCGTTCGTCTCATGGTTGACCATGTTGCGAATCGGACGCACGGTCAGCCCATGGCCGATCGCTTTGCGTAAATCGACCAGGAAAATCGACATGCCTTCCGATTTTTTCTTGACCTGCTCGAGCGGCGTCGTGCGCGCGAGCAATATCATCAATTCCGAATGCTGAATGCGCGAAATCCAGACTTTCTGGCCGTTGACCATGTAACGGTCGCCTTTCTTCACGGCGACGGTCTTGATCTTGGTCGTATCGGTGCCCGCACCCGGCTCGGTCACGCCCATCGATTGCAGGCGCAGTTCGCCGCTCGCGATTCTCGGCAGATACTCGCGCTTCTGCGCGTCCGAACCATGTCGCAGCAGCGTGTTCATGTTGTACATCTGCCCGTGGCATGCGCCGGAGTTACCGCCCGAGCGATTGATCTCTTCCATGATCACCGACGCTTCGGCGAGCGATAACCCCGAGCCACCGAATTCCTCCGGCACCAGCGCGGCAAGCCAGCCCGCGTCAGTCAATGCTTTGACGAATGCTTCAGGATAGCCGCGCGCTTCGTCGATTTTTTGCCAGTACGCGTTGTCGTACTCACTGCATAACGCGCGCAAGGCTTCGCGCAGTTCGGCGTATTGGTCGGGTTGTTGGGCGATTTTACTCATGAAGGGGATGTAGGATGGCAGCGCGATACCGCTGTCGTAACTTACCGTAAAATGCAAGGCACGCCAACCGTATCCGTCATATCAATCTTAATCAGCGAGACAGATTATGGACACCACCGCAGGCACGCTCGTGAAATACAAAATGGTCATCGATGGCGAGTGGGTCGATTCGGCATCGAGCCAGCATTTCGAAAGCTTCGACCCGTTTACCGGCAAACCCTGGGCTCTTATTCCGCGCGGCAATGCGGAGGACGTCGATCGCGCGGCGCGCGCGGCGCGCAAGGCTTTCACGTCCGGCGAATGGCCGAAGATGACGGCGAGCCGGCGCGGCGCGCTGCTGCGCAAGCTCGGCGACCTCATTACAGAGAAATCGAAAGCGCTCGCTGAAATTGAAGTACGCGACAACGGCAAGCTGTATGCCGAGATGAGTGCGCAGACCGCGTACATGGCGCAGTGGTATTACTACTACGGCGGCCTTGCCGATAAGATCGAAGGCCAGGTCATTCCAATCGACAAGCCCGATACGTTCAACTACACGCGCTTTGAGCCGCTCGGCGTAGTCGGTGCGATCATCCCGTGGAATTCGCCGTTGTTGCTCACCGCGTGGAAACTCGCGCCCGCGCTCGCCGCCGGCAACGTGATGGTGTTGAAGCCGTCCGAGTACACGTCCGCGTCGCTGCTCGAATTCATGAAACTCATCGAGGAAGCAGGCTTCCCGCCGGGGGTTGTCAATGTCGTGACCGGCTTCGGCCCTGAAGCCGGTACGCCACTCGTCGAGCATCCGCTGGTCGCCAAAATTGCATTTACCGGTTCAGATCTGACCGGACAAAAGATTTACGAAGCGGCCGCAAAAGGCCTCAAAAAAGTCAGTATGGAGCTCGGCGGCAAGTCACCGAACATCGTGTTCGACGACGCCGAAATCGATAACGCGGTCAAAGGCGCGATCTCGGGCATCTTCGCCGCGACCGGGCAAACCTGCATCGCAGGCTCGCGCCTGCTCGTGCAGGAATCGATACACGATCAGTTCGTCGAAAAGCTCGTCGCCTTTGCGAAGACCGCCAAGATGGGCAACCCGATGAGCATGGAGACCCAGGTCGGTCCGGTCACCAATCAGCCGCAATACAAAAAAATCCTGAGTTACATCGATATCGCAAAAGCCGAGGGGGTGACGACCGCGTTGGGCGGCGCCAAGGCCACGCGTCCGGAATGCGGCGACGGCTGGTTCGTCGAGCCGACCATCTTCACCGGCGTCAAGAACTCGATGCGCATCGCGCAGGAAGAAGTATTCGGTCCGGTGCTGTCGGTGATTCCGTTTAAAGATGAAGAAGAAGCCATCGCCATCGGCAACGACGTCGTGTTCGGACTCGCGGCCGGCGTGTGGACGCAGAACATGCGCAGAGCGTTCCTGATGGCGGAAAAACTGCAGGCCGGCACGGTATGGGTCAACACGTATCGCGCCGTCAGCTACCTGTCGCCGTTCGGCGGTTACAAGCGCAGCGGGCTCGGCCGTGAAAGCGGGCAGGAAATGATCAAGGAATATCTGCAGACCAAGAGCGTGTGGATCTCGACCGCCCGGGAAGTGCCGAATCCGTTCATCATGCGCTGAAGCGGATGAAGCGCGCGCGCCTCATCGACATCGGATTGGCGATACTCATCGGCGGCTTTGCCGCCGCGACGCTGATTTACGTTTTTGCCGACGATGCGGCCAGCGAGGTCGAATTCGCCAATCCCCGCGCTTATGAAAACCAGATCGAGCGCATCGGCGGCAAGGCAACACTCTATGCGGTGCGTTTCAACGAGTGGCTCGCAAGCCTGTGGCATGGCAAGTCGCTCGCTTATACGGTTGCCGTAATCTCGCTCGCCATCTCAGTGGGCTTTTTCTGGTCCGCCGCCCGGGCGCGCAGCGGTGAAGACAGGCCGCAAGACAGTAACGAATAGCATCGCGATGGTCGAGCGGCCAGACCTCGCTTATTGCACCGGCGTCTTTACCGGCTTGCCGGCAAAGTGCAGTTGCAGATTCTCGATCTGCAGGTTGCCCATCGCGGTGCGCGTTTCGTTGGTTGCGCTTGCCATGTGCGGCGTCAGCACGACGTTGTCGAGCGCAAAGAACTCTGCTGGAACTTTGGGCTCATGTTCGAAGACGTCGAGCCCCGCACCCGCAATTTTCTTTTCCTGCAAGTAACGTAATAACACCGGTTCATCCACGACCGAGCCGCGCGCCACATTGATCAGATAGCCCTGCGGTCCGAGTGCGTCGAGCACAGCAGCATTGACGAGCTTGTCGGTCTCCGCACCACCCGGCGTGATTACCAGCAGGACGTCCGAATTTTTTGCCAGCGTGACGGCATCGCTGTCGTACGTATAGGGGACGTTTTTCTTGCTGCGATTGTGATAGCGGATTTTCATGCCGAACGCGAGAGCGCGTTTCGCAATCTCTTCACCAATACGGCCAAGTCCAAGGATACCGAGAGTTTTGCTACCCAGCGAAGTCGTAAACTCGTAAGTGCCCTTCGATTGCCAATGTCCTGCTCGAAGGTAGATGCCCGCCTGCGGCAATTTACGCAGAGTGTTGAGCACTAACGCCATAGAGAAATCGGCAACACAATTATTTAATACACCGGCGCCGTTAGTTACAACAATGCCACGTTCTTTCGCGGCCGCGACATCGATCTGGTTAACCCCGACACCAAAGTTGGCAATTATTTCCAGCTTGGGCAACGCATCCATCAATGCCGCGTCAACATGGGCGTGTCCACTATGTGCCAGGCCGCGCACCTTCGGCGCCGCTTCCTTTAAAGCCGCGGCGCGGTCAGTTGCCGCAAAAAGCTTGATTGCGGAAAACTCCTGCGTCAGCCGTTCGAGCGTACCTTTATGTCCTGCCGCGGTTACGATGATGTCGTGCTTCATGCTTGATGACCTGTCCTTGTTTGTTTTAGTCGATGCGATTATTTCGCGAGTTTAATGAAACGGGCCATAAACGACAGACTCGGGAAAACCGAATCCGGTCTTTGCCTGGTCATACATGACTCGCAACTTGCGGGCCTCGGCCGCGTGCGCGTTCAAACCGAGCTGCGCGCCGGCCAACAAAGCCGCCATTGAAACGATAGATAACCATGTCTTTGTCATTATTCACTCCGCTGATTTATATCCCGCCGCTAGCATTCCGTTATATCGGCATTTTTTTATCTGCAGGTGCAGTCGAACGGATGTCTCATAATAGCGTGAAATCGCCGCCATTTAACAGTGAAGGAATCTCCGTGCTCAGATCGTGCATTCGCATTGCCAGTGCATTAGCTGCCGTGTTTTTCCTGCCGGCGATTCCCGCCGTTGCCCAGACCAGTGCTCCCGCCGGAATTTTTCCGGCGTGGGCTGCTCCGTGGGAACCCGACTTCAAGGTTCCTGCGCCCGACGCTGTGCCGCAGCGCGTGCCCGGCAGCACCGCCACATTCAGCTGGATTCAGGCACGCGATCTTTTCGTTGCGCCGGATTGGCACCCGCAGGACCATGCGCCGATGCCGCCCGTTGTTGCCAATGGCAGAAAGCCGGATGTGCGCGCCTGCGGCTCGTGTCATCGCGCCGAAGGAACCGGCGGTCCGGAAAATGCCGGCCTTGCGGGCCTGCCGGTCGAATACTTTATCCAGCAAATGGCCGATATGAAGAGCGGCGCGCGAAAATTCTCCGGCCCGCAACGAAGTTCGATCGCGATCATGACGTCATCCGCAAAAGCAATGACAGATGACGAAGTGAAAGAAGCGGCGGCCTATTTTGCGGCGTTAAAGCCCAAGCGCATCATCAAAGTCATTGAAAGCAATACGGTGCCGAAAACTATTATCCCGCGCTTATTTTTCGCGAAGTCTCCCGAAGGCGGCACCGAACCGCTCGGGCGGCGCATCGTCGAAATGCCGGACGATGTCGAACAATTCGAGCTTCGCGACACGCGCTCGCAATTCAGCGCTTACGTTCCAGTCGGCAGCATCGCCAAGGGCGAAGCGCTCGCAAAAACCGGCGGCGCAGGCACGACCGTCCCGTGTCAAACCTGTCACGGCGCAGATCTTAAAGGTTCGGGCCCGATACCCGGCATTGCCGGCCGTTCGCCCAGTTACATCGTGCGGCAACTCTACGACTTCAAGCACGGCGGGCGCACCGGCCCGGGCAGCGCCCAGATGAAACCCGCGGTCGATAAGCTGGCCGAGGACGACATGATCGCACTCGCCGCATTCGTGTCATCGCTGGCGCCTTAAATCCGCTTAGCGTTTGGCGGCGACGCCCTCGTTCGCGTTCATTGCGCGGTGTATCGCCTCGCGCGTGAGTGCGGGCACCAGCATCTGGATGAAATCGGTGAGATAGCGGCGTAAATAGATATCCCGCCGCAGGCTGATGATGGTGACGCTCTTTGGAAACAAATGCGTCGCATCGGCGACATGCAGCCTGGCCGGCACGGTGCCGACCGCCAATGAGGGCACAATGGCAATGCCGAGCCCTTCTTCCACGTAAGCCTTGATCACGTCCGAATCGCTCGCGCTCACGACGAAGCGCGCTTCGATACGGTGATCGCGAAAAGTCCTGGCGATGATCTGGCCGCCGCGCGAGCGCGGGCTGTAGCCGACGATCGGGTAATTCGCGAGGTCCTTGAGCGTCAGTTTCTTCTTGCGCGAAAGCGGATGCCCTTTCGGCATGATCACGCTCCGGCGCAGCACGCCGCTCGGTAACAAGACCAGCGAAGGATGGGCACCGGTGACATCGGTACTGATGCCGACATCGGCCTCGTTCGCCTCGATCATGCGCGGCACGTCGTCGGGATCGGCCTGCATCAAATGCAATTCCACCTCGGGATGGCGTTCGGTAAATGCTTTGACCGGCGCGAGCAGCGTATAGCGCGCATGCAAATGGCTGGTCGCCAACGCCAGCCTGCCGCCGCGTTCCTGACGCAGCTCCTCGGCGATCAGGCGGATATTGTCGGCTTCGTTGAGCATGCGCTGCGCCGCCGCGAGCACGGCATGACCTGCTTCCGTCATTGCCAGCACCCGATTCTTGCGGCGCACGAGCAGCTCAACGCCCAGCTCGCCCTCCAGCT
The DNA here is from genome assembly GCA_028292435.1 of Betaproteobacteria bacterium. Classification (GTDB taxonomy): domain Bacteria; phylum Pseudomonadota; class Gammaproteobacteria; order Burkholderiales; family SG8-41; genus PALSA-1004. The sequence goes on along the minus strand of JAQGMI010000106.1, from coordinate 83,937 downwards.
CCTGCAATTGCCGGCTCACGCCGGGCTGTGACGTATGCAATGCGAGCGCCGCATTCGACATGTTCAGCGACTGACGGGAGATTTCGCGCAGGAACCTCAGCTGTTTAAGGGTCATGGCATCACTATACGTTAATCACATAGCAATATACGGTTTTATTATTTTATTACATGATGAAAGGCTGGTACCGTGCATGCCAGATCAGAAAACGATTCGCTTCCCACGAGGAGTTCACATGCTTACTGCAACCCGCCCCCAGTTCACGATCAACCGTATCGGCAAACACCTCGGCGCCGAGATTTCCGGTATCGACCTGTCGCAGGAACTCGATGACGACACGTTTGCACGCGTCGCTGAAGCTTTCTTCGATAACGAGGTCGTGTTCTTTCGCAATCAGAAACTGACGCCCGCGCAGCAGGTTGCATTCACCCGCCGCTTCGGCATACTTGAACAACATGTGCGCAAGGAAAGCCGCCTCGCCGGTCACCCCGAAATCCTGATCGTCTCCAACCTGCTCGACGACAAAGGCAATGCGATCGGCTCGCAGGATGCCGGTCGTTTCTGGCACAGCGACCTTTCCTACAAGGCCGAGCCAAGCATGTTGTCGGCGCTGTATTCGGTTGAAGTACCGATCAAGGACGGCCGCATTCTTGGCGACACGAGCTTCGCCAGCACGACCGCCGCTTACGCCGCATTGCCGGAAGCGACGAAACAACGTCTGCAAGGATTGAAGAACGTGCACAGCTACCGCTACTACCGGAACAAGAATGCGCGGGCCCAGGAGGAAGAACTCGCGCGCGGCGGCCGCGTGATTCAGGAGCACATGCCGACCGAAGAGCAATTGAAAACAGTGCCGGATGTCGAAACGCCGGTGGTGCGCACGCACCCCGTAACCAAACGCAAAGGCCTCTTCCTCAACGAAGCGCACACCTCGGGCATCGCCGGCATGCCGAAAGCCGAAGGTGATGCGCTGCTCGCAGAACTTTACGCGCACATCATCAAACCGGAATTCGTTTATTGCCACCAGTGGCAGGCCGGCGACCTCCTGATGTGGGACAATTGCGCCGCGCAGCACAAAGCCACTTTCGACTACGATTTACCGCAGCGCCGCCTGATGTATCGCACGACCGTGCGCGGCACCGCACCGTTCTGAGAATCGGCATAAATGACCGACGCGCAAGGCCTCGTCACCGTCTGGCTGCATGTTGCAGCTGAACGCGAAGAAGAATTCAACGCCTGGTACAACCTCGAGCACATCAACCAGATGATCGGGCTGCCGGGCGTTGTCGGCGCGCGACGCTATATGGTTGAAAACGCGAAGCCGAAATATCTGGCTTGGTACGACGTCGCCGACGAACAATTCGAGCCGGGCCCCGCCTTTCAGGATATCGTCGCCAATCCGACGCCGTGGTCGCGGCGGATGCGCACCTTGTACGGCAACGATCGCGAGCGCATGAATTTCAAATTGATGCGCGACGTCGGCGAGAAGCCCCCGACAGATACGCCGTGGCTCTACATCGTGCATACGGATATTCCCGACCACATCGTCGACGAATACAACGAGTGGTACGACAATGAGCATTTGCCGCGACTGGTTACCGTGCCGGGTGTCGTGCGGGCCCGCCGTTATGCCGCAGTCACTGGCAATCCGAGATACCTGACCGCCTACGAGCTGACCGACAAAGATGCGTTCGAAAGTCCCGCGGGGCTTACGGCGCGCAAAACGGCGTGGACGGCCAAAATGCGCTCGCTGTTCCAGAACACGCGGCGCAGTATGTGCCAGCTCGTGCTGCCGACCCAAACCAAACCGTAGTCGATACCATCGGCACTTCGCCAAAGCAAAGGCCGAAGCAGGAGGAAGCAGTTGAAGACACGCGCGACAACAATCTGCGCGTTGAGTAAACCCTCGGTACGCCGTCATCCCGCGCCTTGCAATACCGTCAGCATCATGGCATATGAATATCCATGAAAATCGCTGAACTGCTGCTGCAGACACTCGAGGCCAATGGCGTCAGCCATATCTTCGGTAATCCCGGCACCACAGAAATTCCGCTCGTACGGATGTGCGAGCGGCGGCGCGGCCTCAAGTATGTCGTCGCGCTATCCGAGGTCGCCGCGGTGCCGATGGCGGACGGCTATGCGCGCGCAAATCGCTCGCTCGGCGCCGTCAATCTGCACGTTGCACCCGGGCTCGGCAACGGCATGGGCGGCCTCTATACCGCGGGCATCGCGCAAACACCGCTGCTCGTGCTGATCGGCGGCCAGGACCGCCGCTTCTTGCACACGCAACCGATCCTGTGGGGACCACTCGAAAAAATGGCGGGCTCCGTATGTAAAGCAGTGTTCGGCCTGAACACGCGCTCGGATGCCGCCGCCAATATACGCAACGCGCTGCGCACGGTGCTGACGCCGCCGTTCGCGCCGGTAGCGTTGATCTGTCCGCCGGATCTGCTCGAAGAGGATATCGACGCCAAGCCTCAAAAGGTCAAGGCAGCGGCGCTTGCCGCGTTAACCGCAAGCGAAGCGAAAAACTACGCGCGCCTGCTTGCCCGGGCGAAGCGCGCCGCTTTTATCGCGGCCGAAGATGTTCATTGGAACAAGGCCGGCGGCGCCCTCGACAAGCTTGCCCGCATGCTCGCGGCACCCGTTTACGTCGCGCCGTATACCGCCGCCCTGCCCATCAACAGCGCATCACCGTGCTACGCAGGCTATCTGCCGCCGAGCTTTAAGCAGATTTCGGAGCGCCTCGCGCCGCATGACCTCTTGTTCTTCGTCGGCGGCACGGGATTGCGCACGACGCTCTACAGCGAAGCCAAACTGCCGCAAACCAAAATCTGGATCGGCAACAATTCGAGCGCGCGTGCAGTCGATGGTGAATTCGAATTGGCAACTGTCACCGATACCGCCTCCGCACTCAACGCAATCACGCGGGCAATCGACGCCCAGCGGCCGGCAATCAAACCACAGCGCCCGCAAGTCGCGTTGCCCGCAGTGCAGGCCAATGTGTTTCATCCGTCGCGCGCCGTGCAGGCGCTGCTCAAAGCGTGTCCCGACGCCATCTGGTTTGATGAATCGGGACTCTCGACATCCGACGTGCGGCAATGGATGAAACTGCCGGCAGGCGAATACCTGATTAACGGCAGCGGCGGCATCGGCTGGGGACTGGCTGCATCCGTTGGCGCGGCCGTCGGCAATCGTGGACGCCAGGTCGTCGCTATCATCGGCGACGGTTCAGCGCTCTACGCGAGCGAAGCGCTGTGGACGGCCGCGCACCAGGGTGCGAAATTGCTGCTGATCGTTCTGTCGAATCGGCGCTATGCAACGCTTAATGAAGCCGCGAGCCGCTTAACCGGCAAGCCGCTCGATCTATTCACGATCGAGCCGCCGGTCATCGACTTCAGCGGCCTCGCGACGCTTTATGCCTGGAAATATGCGAGGGCTGCGAACGAAACCGAGTTGGGCGCTTTTCTCGCCGGGCTCAAAGGCAAGGTGAAAGCGAATACCTTGCTTGAATTGAAGCTAGATCCGGCAGTGAAACCGGTCACTGCATCCAGACATTTTTAACGCTCAAGTTTTAATCGAGCTTCGCACCTGACCGCTTCACGACGTCCGCCCATTTCGCAGTTTCGCTTTTGATGTGGGCCGTATACTGCTCGGGCGTGCCGCCGACGATTTCGAGACCGAAGTCGGGAAATTTTTCCTGAACGACCGCTGCCTTCAACGCTTTATTGATTGCGGCGTTGAGCGCAGAGATCAGATGCCGGGGCACGCCTGCCGGGACGATCACGCCAGCCCAGGCGCTCACGTCGAAACCCGGCACCCCCGCTTCGGCAATCGTCGGCAGGTCGGAGAACGCTGGAACACGGCGCCCGCTGGTAACGGCAAGCCCGCGCAGGCGTCCTGCTTTCACGTGCGAGCCGATCGATTGAATGTTGTCCGCCATCAGCTGCACGCGCCCTGCCGTGAGATCGGTGATGGCCACTGTCGCCGCTTTATAGGGGACGTGCACCATGCGCGTGTCGGTCATCAACTTGAAAAGCTCCATGCCGATGTGGACGCTCGAGCCATTGCCGGTCGACGCAAATATCAATTTATCCGGATTTCTTTTCGCAAAGTCGATTAACTCCTGCACCGACTTGATCGGCAGCGCGAGCGTCACCGCGAGCAGATTCGGCGAGTTGTACATGAGCACGACGCCCCGCAGGTCGCGTTGATGATCGTACGGAATGTTCGGCATGACGCTCGGGTTGATCGCCATCGTATTGATGTTGCCGTGGCCCATCGTGTAGCCGTCCGGCGTCGAGCGCACGATCAGCTCGGTGCCGAGAATGCCGCTCGCCCCGGGGCGATTGTCGACGATCACCTGCTGGCCCGTCTGCCGGCTTAATTCTGCCATCACAACTCGCGCCGCTACGTCAGGGCCGCCGCCTGCTGCGCTGCCGAGGATATAGCGCAACGGACGATCGGGATACGCGGCGACCGCCTGCGCGCCGTCAAACAGCAACGCCGTCATGCATGCAATTCGAATCAGCGCGATCATCTCATTCCCCGCAGAAATCGTCGGCCCCCGCATATCCGATATCTTGGCATACTTACGCCCTCGCCACGCCACCGGAGATTTCGCTCATGAACACCGCCACCGCCTTGTTAACCGAATCCTCAGTTGAGCTTCGCCGCCGCATCGGGTCAAAGGAAATCTCGCCGGTCGAGTTGCTTGAAGCGTGCATCGAGCGGATTGCCGAGATCAATCCAGCCGTGAACGCGGTTACTGCAACTTGCTATGAACGCGCGCGCAAGGAAGCGAAAGCGGCTGAGAAAGCCGCACAAAAAGGTGAGCCGCTCGGACTTCTGCACGGCCTGCCGACCGGCATCAAAGACCTCGAAGAGACCGGTGGACTGCTGACGACGTTCGGCTCGCAGTTATATCGCGACTATGTGCCCGCACAAGATAGCGCGATGGTGGCACGCGTGCGCGCGGCCGGCGCCATCGTCGTGTGCAAAACCAATGTGCCCGAATTCGGCGCCGGCGCGAACAGCCGCAACGTCGTCTGGGGCGCGACCGGCAATCCATTCAACCCGATGCTCAATGCGGGCGGTTCGTCCGGCGGCTCGGCAGTCGCGCTCGCATGCGACATGCTCCCCGTCTGTACCGGTTCGGATACCGGCGGCTCTCTGCGTATACCCGGCGCCATCAACGGCGTGATCGGCTTTCGGCCATCGCCGGGACTGGTCCCGGTCGAGCGGCGTGGGCTCGGCTGGACGCCGATTTCAGTGGTGGGCCCGATGGGCCGCACCGTCGCCGACACATGCCAGCTGCTTGCCGCGCAGGCGGCAATGGAAGATTGCGATCCGCTGTCGTATCCCATCAACCCCCTCGATTTCGCCGTACCGGCAGCATGCGACCTCGGTTCGCTGCGAGTTGCATACACGGAAGACTTCGGCATCTGCCCTGTCGATAAACCGATCCGCAAAGTGCTGCGCGATAAAGTCGCGGCGATGCGCCACTTGTTCAAATCATGCGACGAAGTCACGTTTGCCGAATTCAAAGATGCGGATCGCTGCTTCGACGTGATCCGTGCGGCCAATTACGTCGCGAAGTATCGCGATGCCTATGAAAAAGACCCGAACACGCTGGGTGCCAACGTGCGCGCGAACTATGAGATCGGCGCCAAAATGTCGCTCGCCGACATGGCATGGGCGCACCTGGAAGAAACGCGCATTTTTCGACGCTTCCAGCAAACCTTCCGCGATTACGATGTCGTGCTCGCACCGACGACGCCGGTGTCGCCTTTCCCGTGGTCGCAGTCCTATCTCGCCGAAATGGATGGCAAGCCGCTCAACAACTACTACCACTGGCTCGCGCTCACTTATGTGATCACCCTCGCCACGAATCCGGCCATTGCATTGCCCTGCGGAACCGACCAGAACGGCATGCCGTTTGGACTGCAGGTCGTCGGCCGCTTTCGCGGCGACCGCGAATTGCTCGGTGCCGCGCATGCAATGGAACAGGCGTTTAATTCAATCGACGCTTTGCGGCGGCCCCGGCCGGATCTCGCAAAACTCAACAAGCCAACACCGGAATTGAAGTCGATCGTTACGCATCCGCCGAAGTTGTAATCAACGACTGCCTGCCTTCTTTCGCGGCTGAAAAATCGCGGTGTGCATGATTTCGCTCAGCACCTGTCCGCCGCGCGCGACGCACACGTAAAGCCGCACGAACTCGTGTCCTTTGTGCCGCCACTTCTCTTCCGGGATCGCGCGCACTTCGAGTTCGTCGCCAGCGTGCGCGGCCGAATCGAACTGGATCCGGCTGGCGGTATGGATCCAGGCCGGGAGCGTGAACCGGTTGCGTAAAACGAGATTGGCCTGGCGCAAGATGAAGCCTGGATGCAATAGCGGCGTGGCCCCGTCGCGATACACGGGCAATTCGTCCCGAACGTCGGCACACCATTGCAGATTGTCATCGCGCGATGGCCGCCACGCGAGGGCGGGAAACGGCACACCTACTTCCACGAGGTCCCACGCGACAAGTTGCTTGTCGCATGGGATTGCGGGCACGAGCGCGGAACGCGCATCGATGACGGGCGGCGACTCGCGCAACCGAGCAGTCATGCGCGCAAGCTCAGTGCGTTCTTCATTGACACAGACGAGCGCATAGCCGCCATCGGCATCGCGCTCGCCCTCAACGCACAGCAAATCGTTGTCATACGCCGGTTTGGCGAACGCGACCTCGGCGACGCCGCGTGAAAGCCATGCTGCGCCGTGCCTGGCGACGAGCGGCTGCGTCATGTGGCTGAACACCGTGACGCCTGGCACTAGCGCGCCTTTGAATCCGTAAGCCGCGGCAACTTCGTCGCTGTGCATGCGGTTTTCGGAAGTCGAGTGAGTGTTGTGCGTGCGCACTTCATACGCGGGCAGGCGCGCCGCAACGCCGGCTTCGTTACTCATGGCCGCCCCCTTGAACGCCAGCACTGCCGGCGGAGAATTACAAAGCAGTATTGTGCAGGTTTTTGCTCTCGCCCAGTGCATCGGTTTTGCCGGTTACCATCAGTTCAGCCACTGCGTTGAAGTCGGCATTAGCCTCCGTGTAGATTTTCATAGCGCTTCTTATCGGTGACTGCAAGAATGCAATAGCGCGGATTGCAGGCGCCTTCGGCGCCAAGCTGATTCAAGCGTAGGATTGCGTGGTCGACCGCCTTACACGCACACAACAAGGAGCAGCCCCGTCATGAGTAGTTACGTCGATGATGTCCTGATCAAGGACGAAACGGTGATCTACCGCGGTCACCTCACCGTTTGGGCATTCTTCTGGTGGATTTTTTTCGGACTGCTGCTACTCGCAGCTTTTGGCGCCGGGCTGCTGCTGTGGCTCTGGGTGTGGCTTGTTTACCGGTCGACCGAACTTGCGGTCACCAACAAGCGAATTATCGTCAAGTCGGGGTTCATCCAGCGCAACACGACAGAAATGTTTCTCGAGAAAGTCGAGAGCATTCAGGTCGATCAGGGCGTCATGGGACGCTTGTTCGATTTCGGCACGATCACGGTCTCGGGAACCGGCGGCGACCGCTCGCCGATCAGGAGCGTTTCGCAGCCGCTCGAATTTCGCAAAGCATTCATGACGGCGGTCGACGCCAACCGCCGTTAAACGGAACAAGGGCTTACGCCGTCGTTCCGATTTCGTTCAATCGACTTTGGCGCCCGTCAGCTTGATGAGCTTGCCGTATTTTTCGTAATCGGCTTTGATGCGCACATCGAATTCCTCGGGCGTGCCGCCCAAGGCATCGAGCGCCTGGCTGGCGAGCAACTGATTCACGTCCGGCGATTTCAATGCTTTGTTAACTTCGCTGTTGAGCCGCGCAATGATGTCCTTTGACGTTCCAGTCGGGGCGAATACACCGATCCACGGACTCATCTCATAGCCCGGCACACCCGATTCGCCGATCGTCGGTACGTCCGGCATGGTGCCCGTGCGTTTCGCCGAGGACACGCCGATTGCGCGTAAACGCCCGGACTGCACGTGCACCAATACGGTTGAAACGGTCGCCAGCGACGCTTGCGTTTCGCCCGATACGAGCGCGGTGACTTGCGGTGCACCGCCTTTGTAGGGCACGTGCACGATGTTGATTCCGGTCATCGAGACGAGCAGCGCCATCGAGAGATGCGGCGCGCTGCCATTGCCTGACGAGGAATAATTGATCGTGCCCGGACGCGCTTTGGCCAGCGCGATAAATTCTTTTACGCTCTTGACGGGCAGCGACGGATGTATCGTCAATGCACCCGGCTGGGCGGCGAGCAAGGCTACGCCGACGAAATCCTTGAGCGTGTCGTACGGCAGCTTCTTGTAAAGATGCGCGTTGCCGACGTGACTCGTCGAATGCACCATGAGGGTATAGCCGTCGGGCGGCGACTTTGCAACGACTTCGGCACCGATGCTGCCGGCAGCGCCGCCGCGATTGTCGACGATGAATTGCTGGCCCGCATATTCAGCGACTTTTTGCATCACGATGCGGCCGACGACGTCGTTCGAGCCGCCCGGCGGCCAGGGAATTACGACGCGCACCGGTTTACTGGGATACGACTGCGCCGAAACAACGCCGGCAAGCAGCGCAAGCGCCGCGAAGGAAAGTGATCGTTTCAAATTCCCCTCCAATTAATGCTGTTGTTAATTCTCAAAACTTGAACCGCAAAGTACGCGAAGGACGCAAAGGGAAGCAAAACAATTCATCGAGAATCAAAAAATCGACCAGTCCAACTGACTCGCCGACCTTCACATTTGTTCTGGTTTTCCTTCGCGTCCTTTGCGGTGAGGCTTTGATTTTGCTTTCACCTGCACGAATTCATGCAAAGCAGATAAAATCGGCGCCACGATAGCACGCAACGCGCGTGTTTGCTTGAAGGAGACCTGACGATGTCGCTTCCCCTCGAAGGCGTGAAAGTCCTCGACTTCACCGCCATTATGGCTGGACCTTACTGCACGTTGATGCTCGCCGATATGGGCGCCGACGTGACGAAGATTGAAACATTTCCCGAAGGCGATGGCTCCCGCCGCTTCGAGCCCAAGGTCAACGACGAGAGCTACTGCTTCGCGGTGCTGAACCGCAACAAGAAAAGCGTCGCGCTCGACATGAAGCAGGCGCAAGGCAAAGAAATTTTTCTTAAGCTCGCCAAAGATACCGACATCATCGTCGAAAACTTCCGGCCCGGCGTTACCAAAAAACTCGGCATCGACTACGAGGCCATCAAAAAAATAAACCCGGGCGTCATCTACGCATCAATATCAGGGTTCGGGCAGACCGGGCCTTACGGCAAGAAAGGCGGGTTCGATATCATCGCGCAGGGCATGAGCGGCATCATGCGCATGACCGGTGAACCGGATGGGCGGCCGGCCAAAGTCGGGATCGCGATGAACGATATCGCCGCAGGCACCACGGCGCTGTATTCGATCCTCGGCTCTTATATCAAGAAACTTAAAACCGGCGAAGGTATCTATCTCGAGACCTCGTTGCTCGAAGCGGGTCTCGCTTGGACCTTTTGGGAGTTTGGCGCGTTCTTCGGGGGCGGCGAATTGCCGCTCGCGAGCGGCACGCGTCATCGCCGCTCAACGCCGTATCAGGCATACAAAACCCAGGACGGCTACGTGACCGTCGGCGGCAACAACGAAAAACTGTGGACCAATTTCTGCGCGCAGGTGCTCGGCAAGCCGGAGTTCCTGAAAGATGCGCGCTTCAATCCGCTCTCGGCGCGCATGGCGAACATCGACGCACTACAAGACGAAATCGAGAAGGTATTCATGACGCAGCCGACTGCGCACTGGGTCGAAAAACTCGATGCTGCGTCAGTGCCCGCCGGGCCGGTTTACACGTACGAGCAGACGCTCGCCGATCCGCACATCATTGCCCGCAATATGGTGACCGAAATCGATCATCCGAAAATCGGCCGCATGAAAAACATGGGCTCACCCGTGAAAACGAGCGTCGAATTCACCCGAACGCGCTCGGCAGCGCCGTGGCTTGGCCAGCATTCGGATGCGGTTCTGCAATCGCTCGGCTATAAGGACAGCGAGATTGCCGCGATGCATGCTCAGGGCGTGATTTACGACAAATACCGCGCGAAAGGCTAACTCCCCGGCGCTGGTGCCTTGTCTTTCTGATCGGGGCCGCTGCCGGCGCCTTCAAAGAGGCCCTGCATGCCGCACTCCGGTTTCTTCTGCACCGCTTCAATCAATCCGTTGAGTTCGCCATACATGCCGCAGTAATGCATGCGGTCGACATCACTGAACGTAACTTTGACCTGGCCCGATTTATATTCAACGAGCGCGTGGCCGGTAAAAAGTTTAATCAGCGCCTTGCCTGAAGTGCCGTCGGCATCCTGCCATTGTGTGGCGCCGTCGCCGCGCCGGCTGTGAATCGAGCACACGCGGGTGCCAAGCCGGCTATAGAACGCGAATTCCATCGCACGTCCTTTCACTGCCTCGACGATCAGGCGCACCTGCTCGTCGTTCGGCCCGGTGCGGCATGTAAATTTCTCGAGCGGCAGGACTTTTTCGGCGCGTGCCGAGGCAGGCTTAGGGTGTACTTTCTTCACTACGTCTGCGGCGCCGGCATTAATTGCCGCGCCGGCCAAGGCGAGCAAGACCGCTGTCAGAGTTCTCTTGCGCATCATCCAATTCTCCTCGACGCACGCCCGTCGCATCGCGGGCGTCAGCAATGACCATGGAAGCGCCGCCACGATGCGCGCGCTGCCGGATGTTCAGGCACTCGCGTTTGCGTGCTCACACCGCACTGCCTATAATTAAAAATACGGCGCTGCGTACAGCAGCGGGAACAACTCAAATCGACTTGACCAGGAGATGAATATGTCCGTAACCAGCCGGCCACTCATTCAAGTCTGCAAACCGACCGGAGAACCGGACGCTCCACCGAAACAACTTGCGCCGCGTCTGCAGTCGCTGCGCGGCGCGCGAGTCGCCTTGCTCGACAACGGCAAAGAATTCTCCGAAGACGTCATCAACGCAATCGGCACAGTACTCAAGCATGAACTTGGCGTCAAGGAGGTCCGCGTCTGGGACAAGCAATTTCCCGCGAAAGGCGCACCGTTCATCGCCGAGCTCGCCGCTTCGTGCGATGCGGTGATTACCGGCGTCGGGCATTGAGGCTCTTCCGCCCCCTGGACCGCGCGTGACGCGGCCGCGCTCGAAGAACTCGGCATTCCCACCGCCACCGTCTGCAGCATCGCCTTTGCGCCGCTCGCACGCGTGGTCGCGCGCGGGCTGGGCCATCTGAGCCTGCCCATTGCGATCATTCCGCACCCGGTCGGCGATTCCGATCCCGCTCTCATTATGCGCAAGGGCATCGACGTCGCGGCGGAATGCATACGCATGCTGACGACGCCGAACGATGAGCTGGATGCGGAGTTCCGCACGGCAAAGTATCCGCTGCCGCCGGCCTCGGTTCCAAAGTGAAAACCGAAATAGCCCACCCGGCCACTCAGCAACTCGTCGATCTGCCCGACACGTTCGACGCGATCAACGACTATTTCTACGAACAAGGCTGGACCGACGGCTTGCCGATCGTGCCGCCGACTCGCGAGCGCGTCGAGCGCATGCTGGCCGGTATGCCGTGGCGCAAGCCCGATGAATTGATTGCGGTGATTCCACCCGCTATGGGCCAGGCGACGCTCGCCAAGATCGCGACCAATTGCGTGATGGCCGGCTGCAAACCCGAATATCTGCCGGTCGTCGTCGCCGCGATCGAAGCGGTCAGCGAACCCGTTTACGGGCTCGCCCATCGCCAGACGACCACTCATGCGGGCGCGCCGCTCGTCATCGTCAACGGCCCGCTCGTGAAAGCGCTTAGGGTCAACTACGGCACCGGCTGTTTTGGCCCGGGCTGGCGTGCCAACGCGACTATCGGGCGCGCGCTGCGATTGAATCTCGTCAATCTCGGCGGCGCGATTCCGGGCGAAGTTGATTTTTGCCAGCACGCGCATCCCGGCAAGTACACCTATTGCATCGCCGAATACGAAGACGCCAATCCGTGGGAGCCGTTGCACGTCGAGCGCGGCTTTCGCCGCGACCAAAGCGTCGTCACGGTGGTGAACTGCGAAGCGCCGCACAGTGCCACCGAAAACGTGCAAACCGATCCGGCGGAAATCATGCGCACGTTCGCCTCGACGATGGCAACGCTCGGCAACAACAATATTTATTCGCAGGGGCATCCGGTGCTGGTGCTGTGTCCCGAGCACGTGAATTACATCAAGGCCGCGGGCTGGAGCAAACGCGACGTCAAGAACGAGCTATTCGAGCGCGCGCGCCAGCCGTGGGGCCTCGTCAAGAACCGGGGCAAATCGAAGGGACCGAAAATTCCTGAATGCGTCGACCAGAGCGACGACAACTCGATGGTGCCGGTGGTATGCGAGGCGGACGACCTTATCGTGCTCGTTGCCGGCGGCGCCGGCGGAAAATCGATGTGGTGCCCGACCGCGGGCGGGCAAAGCCTGAGCGTCAGCAAAGCGATCGACACCGGCCCGCGATAGCGGTCGTTCGAGAATGCGTTTTTATGCCCGGCGTGACGGGGATGACGGCGCTAATACGCGAGGAACATCCGCTGAATTTCAGAGGCATCTCGCGTCCGGGCAAGCGCCAGCATAAGCAGTATGCGCGCCTTCTTTGGGGCCAGACTGTCGGCCGCAATGAAACCTTTCTCCGTAAATGCACGCTTGGCCATCACCCGGCCGCTGCCGACCTGGCTCGCCATCACGACACATACGCCGCGTTGTTTCGCTTCGACGAGGGCATCCAGAAATGCGCGCGGCGCGCTGCCGCTGCCAAGCCCGGCGCTCACGATACCGTTGCAGCCGGCAGCGACCAGCGCCTTGATCGCAACACCATCGGCGCCCGCGAATGCAATCGCGATATCGACGCGCGGCAGTGCCGCTATCGCAGCGATATCGAACTCGCTCGCGGCAGTATGCGCGCGCGCCGGCGCGCGCAAAAACACGACTTTGCCGTCGGCATCCGCATAGCCGAGAAATCCGAGCTCGCCCGACTTGAACGTTTCGATGCGTGAAGTGTTCGTCTTCGTCACGTCGCGCGCCGCCTGAATTTCATTGTTGAGCACGACGAGCACGCCTTTGCCGGCGGCGCCAGGACTTGCCGCAACTCGAATCGCATCGTAGAGATTGATGTCTGCATCTGTGCCCAGCCCGGTCGACGGACGCATCGCACCGGTAACGACCACCGGTTTCGCCGACCTTACCGCGAGATTCAGAAAAAACGCCGTCTCCTCCAGCGTTGCCGTGCCGTGCGTGACGACCACGCCGGTAGCCGCAGCATCATCCCGGTAGATCTGCTCGATGCGGCGCGCGAGTTCGAGCCATTGCGCCGGCGCCAGATCGCCGCCGTAGATATTCGAAAATTGTTCTGCGCGAATGTCGGCGACGTCGTTCGCTTCCGGAATGCGCGCGAGCATCTCGTCGATCGTCAGGTGCAGGTCGGCATAATTGTAATTCAGCAGATCGAGCCGCGACTCGCCGGCGCACGAAATGCTGCCGCCGGTGCCTATCACGTAAACGCGTGGTTTGCCGGTCCCCATGCTTATTCGACGCGCACGTTCGCCGTGCGCACGATTTTCGCCCATTTCTGGAGTTCCGACTTGATGTAGACGGCGAACTGGTCCGCCGTGCCGCCGGCCGGCTGTGCGCCCTCGTGCCCCAGTCGCTCTTTGAAATCGGCCTGCGTCAACATTTTCATCGTGGCGAGATTGACTTGCGTCACCAGCGCAGGCGGAAGCTTCGCCGGTCCGAGCATGCCGTACCACGTATCGGCCTCGAAGCCCGGATATCCCGATTCCGCGACGGTCGGCAGTTCCGGCGCGAGCGGCGAGCGCTTGAGACCCGTCGTCGCCAGCGTAAGCAGGCGGCCTGCTTTCATCTGCGGCAGCGCAACCGGCGTGGTCGCCATCATGAGTTGCATCTCGCCGGCGAGCAGCGCCGTCAAGGCGGGACCGGCGCCGCGATACGGCACGTGGATGACGTCGATACCTGCCGCGTAGCGAAACATTTCCATCGACAGATGCGAAACGCCGCCGTTGCCGGACGAAGGAAAATTGAGCTTGCCGGGCCGCGCTTTCGCAATTTGCACGAGTTCGGCAATGGTTTTGGCGCCGACCTGCGGGTGCACGACGAGTACATTGGGCGCGGTCGCGGTCAGGACGATCGGCGCGAAATCGGCGATGGGATCATAGGGCAGCTTGCGGTAGATGCTCGGATTGATCGTGTGCGTCATCGATACGAAACCGAGCGTGTAACCGTCGGGCACCGCGCGCGCGAGGGTTTCCGTGCCGATCATCGAGGCCGCGCCCGGCCGGTTGTCGACGACGACAGCCTGGCCCCATTGTTCCGTGAGCTTCAGCGCAATCGCGCGCGCGACGACGTCCGTGCCGCCGCCCGGCGGAAACGGCACCACCATGCGCACCGGCTTGTCCGGATACGCTGCAAGCGCAGGGCCGACCGGCAACGCAAACAGGGCCGCGGTGGCGAAACAGGCGGCTGCTCGTTTCGGCATCAGTTCGCGGAAATGCCGGCGTCCTTGATGACCTTCGCCCATTTGTCGAATTCGGATTTCTGATAGGCGCCAAATTCCGCCGGGGTACTGGTGCGAACTTCAAGCCCCGAATTGAACAGAATCTGCTTTACCTCGGGTGTCAGCAACGCCCGGTTAATTTCGACGTTAAGATAATCGATGATGGCGCGCGGCGTGCCGGCCGTCGTCACGCATCCGTACCAATTGTCCGCTTCATAGCCCGGCAGGCCCGATTCCGCCAGCGTCGGCAGTTCCGGCAAAACCGTCGAGCGCTTGAGCGTTGTTACAGCAATTGCGCGCACCTTGCCGGACTTGACCTGCGGCACTGCTGTAGGCGCTGACGAAAATACAAGCTGCACTTGGCCGGCAATCAAATCGATCATCGCCGGCGCACCGCCTTTGTACGGCACGTGCACCATGTCGGTTTTTGTCATCGATTTAAAGAGCTCGGCGGCGAGGTGACCTGCGTTTCCGGCACCCGACGAACCGTACGTCAACTTGCCGGGCTGCGAACGCGCGAGCGCAATGAGCTCCTGCACGGTTTTTGCCGGCACCGATGGATTGAGCACCAGTACATTGCTTTGCGATGTTGCCCAGCCGATCGGCGCTAGATCTTTGAGCGGATGATAATTAAGGCCCTTGTATAGATTGGTGTTCACGGCGAGCCCGCCAAGCGACCCGACCATGATGGTGTGACCGTCAGGCGGCGCGTGCGCCGTGATTTCCGAAGCGAGACTACCAGCCGCGCCCGCGCGGTTGTCGACCACGACTTGATAGCCAAACACCGCCGCAAGCTTCGGTGAAATCGCGCGCGCCACGATGTCGAGACCGCCGCCGGCCGAATTCGCCGCGATAAATCGAACCGGCTTGTTGGGATAATTGGCTGGCGCGGCGGCGACTGCACCGGCGGCTGTCATGATGATCGTGGCGATGGCGATATCCACCGCATTGTTCTTTTTTTGCATTCTGTTCCTCGTACGTTTGTTTGCCCGGTCGAACTTTTTATTCTGCTATTCCACTTTCAGGCCGGCATCCTTGACGACCTTCGCCCACTTGGCGATCTCCGATTTGACGAAGTCGCCCCACTCTTTCGGCGTGCTGGTTTGAATTTCGACCCCGGCAACGGCAAGCTTGTCGATGACGTCGGGCAACGCGAGTATTCGCACAACTTCCTTGTTCAGTTTATCGACGACGGCAGGCGGTGTTTTGGCCGTCGTGAACAGGCCCTGCCAGTCGAGGACCGAAAACCCGGGAATGCCCGCTTCGGAAATCGTCGGCACCTGCGGTTCGGCAGATGAACGTTTTGGTGCAGTCACCGCAAGTGCGCGCAGCTTGCCGCCGCGCACGAAAGGAATTGCCGAGGGCATGCTGGCAAAACTGCCGCTGATTTGGCCGCCGACAAGATCAGCCATCGCCGGTCCGCCGCCTTTATAGGGAACGTGCACGACGTTGACCTTCGCGAGTATTTTGAAGAGCTCGACTGCCATATGCGGCGCGCCGCCGGTGCCGCTCGAGCCGAACGTCAGCTTGCCCGGCTGCGCTTTCGCCAGCGCGATCAGTTCTTTTACATTGGTTGCGGCGACGCTCGGATGCACGACGAGCAGGTTCGTCACATTGCCGGTGTACGTGATGGGTGCGAAATCGGCGACGATGTCGTACGGCATCTTGTACAGGCTTGCGTTGATCGCCATCGGTCCGATGCTCGATAAAAGCACGCTGTATCCATCGGGATTTGCTTTCGCAACGAGATCGGCGCCTATCATGCCGTTGGCGCCGGGACGGTTATCGACAATGACCTGCTGTCCCCACGACTCGGACATTTTCTGGGCAACCACGCGCGCGACGAGGTCGGTACTGCCGCCCGGCGCAAAACCGAGGATCAGGCGAATCGGCCGCGCTGGAAATTCCTGCGCGAGCGATACTGCGCTCGCACCGGTCAGTGCGGCCACAACCATCAGCGTGCCGAGTTTCATGCGTGGACCCTTTAACGTAAAATCGCGAATTCTTCTGATTATAACAACCGGCATTCGCCCCCCTTCCACACCGTGCGGCGCGCAATTCCGACATCGAGGTTACACGAATGAAAGCATGGCGCAATCCCTATATCGTCTCGTTCGCCGACGCAGTCGCTGATTTCAAGACGGGCCGGCAAACCCCGCGTGATTTCCTCGAGCAATGCATCGCCAACGTCAACCAGTACGAGGCGCGCGTGAAGGCGTTCGTCACGCTCGATCGCAAAGCCGCGCGCAAGGCAGCGGACGAATCGACCAAACGCTACAAAGCAGGCAAGCCGCTGTCGATGGTGGACGGGTGTCCGGTCGGCATCAAGGACATCATCGCGACCAAAGATATGCCAACGCAGATGAACTCGCCGGCGTTCAAAGGCTGGCAGTCGGGACAGGACGCGGCGTGCGTACAGGCGCTGCGCGAAGGCGGCGCCGTAATTTTCGGCAAAACCGTCACGACCGAATTCGCCATCGGATTTTCCGGGCCGACGACCAACCCGTTCGACGCCGCGCGCACGCCCGGCGGCTCATCGAGCGGCACGGCGGCAGCCGTCGGCGCCGGCATGATGCCGGTCGGGCTCGGCACGCAGACGCAGGGCTCGACGCTGCGCCCTGCTTCGTACTGCGGCGCAGTCGGATTCAAGCCGACGATCGGCGCACTGAACCTCGCGGGTGTGCATCCGCTCTCCGCAACCAAAGATCATTTGGGCGTCATCGGGGCAACACTCGAAGATGTGTGGCGTGTCGCGTCGCAGATTTCGCTCGGCATCGGGAGCCCGGGCTACGGTTTCATGAACGGCGCCGGTGAAAATCTGCCACTGGCGGTACAGCCGCAGAAATTGATCCGCCTGTATACGCGCGGCTGGACCGAGATCGATACCAATACCAGTGAAACGTTTGAAGACGCGATTGCAGCGTTGTCCAAAGCCGGGGTCGAAATCGTGAGCAAAGACAACGATCCGCGCGTCGCCGAGTTCGAAGCCGCAATCGAGCGCGATGTCGATACGGCGCTCGATATCGTCGCCTATGAAATGAAATGGCCGTTCCAGGACTACCTCGCGCGTTATGGCGACAAGATCGGCAAGCGCATCCACGGTCTCATCGATCGCGCGCGCAAGATGTCACCCGCCGATTACCTCGCAGTGCTTGAAAAGCGACGTGCGATCCGCGCGCGCTGCCGTGAACTCGCAACGGCCGTCGGTGCAGACGCCTACGTAACGCTCGCCTCGTCGGGTCCCGCCATCACTGGCTTCGAATTCAGCGGCAGCCGCACGTTCATCGTGCCCGGCTCCTGGCTCGGCTTTCCGGCATTCTCCTTACCCGTCATGCACGCAGATGGCTTGCCGTTCGGATTGCAGTTGCTCGGTCTCGATCACCAGGACGGCAACCTTTGCGCAACGGCAAGCTGGGTAATGAAAGCGCTTAGCGGCGATTGATCGATCCGGCGCGGTCAGGCGTCGGTCGAATGCCGCTGCACGAGCGCGGCCATCGCATTCGAATTCTCATCGCCGCGTCCGGTAAGTCCGGCGATTGTCCCCCGCTTGTCAGGCAGCGTTCGGTTCTGGCTTGTTTTCCATTTGCCGACGATGTTGGCGAGCGGAATTTCAATCCCGACGATTGCTTTGAGCATGGCGTCGACATAGTCGGCCGGCGCGTCAGTGACAGCCCACGGCGCAGCGCGTTTCGATTCCTGACTGTCCGTCAGCGCTGTGACAAGCCCACGCAGCCAGTCCTTGTCTTCGATGGCGCGCGGCGTGCCATAAGCATGAACGAGCGCGTAATTCCACGTCGGCACGACCTTGCCGGTCTCCTGCTTGGTCTGGTACCACGAAGGCGTGATGTAGCACTGCGGCCCTTGAAAAATCACCAGGCTTTCCGCCGTCGTCGAAAACGACTTCCAGATTGGATTGCCGCGCGCGACATGTCCGACCAGCGTACCAAACTTCCCTTTCGCCGGATCAATCAGGAACGGAATGTGGTTGGCTTCGAGCGCGCCATCGACGGTCGTCACCCACGCGCCGAACGGGTGCTCTTTGATCAGTGCGTGTAAAACGCCGAGATCCGGCTCTTCGAAGTGCTTCGGGATATACATTGCGATTTAATTATTCCAACCAAGCAGAATGCCAATTATCCGCCTGTTTTCTCCTTGTTACCGTTCGAGACCGGACAAGCCAGGCGCGTTATTACAGCGGCGCTGCGGCTCGCCGCGAAACAGGCACTGAGCCGATGAACAACGCCGCCGCCGTGAACAAGAACATTGCCCCGAATATGCGTACCGCCCAATCGAGGATTGACGCGCCCGCAGCCGTCCGCTCCAGCACAAGTTCGGCGTGCGCCGGATCCTCCGGGCTGTAATGCACCGTCACTGGACGGTAAGCAACGCTCCAGCTGCGCTGCGGATTGAGTTCACTTAGATCCTGCAAACTGAATTCCGCCGCTTCGGGCGCAAGCGGCACGATCAGCGCCCGCACATCCGCCGCCGACTTGCTCGCGTGAACGCCGGCAATTTTGCTGCCGTGATAGATGCGCCCATCCAGTTTGTATTCATAGCGCGCGATCATTTCGAATTTGTCAGGCGTTGCCGGGGCGAGACGGATTCCGGCTTCGAGAAGATGACCTTCGATGGCCACCCATTCCCGCTGAGGGTTGCTCCAGCCGGCCAACGCTCCGGTGAACCATAGCATCGAGCCGCCGACGATCGCGCAAAACAAGCCGAGCGCCAGCATCAAGCGGAACAAGGCGAAATCGAATTTCGGCGAAGCGTTCATTTCGAGCATTCAGCGAAGGAATCTATTTCGCCGCCGGCGGCTCGAGGCCCTTCGCGCTCATGACCCGGACGACCGCCGGATCGGCGAGATATCGCAGCAGCGCGCGTGCCGCCTCAGCCGATTTCGCATTCGAAGTCACTCCCGCTGCGATGTACACGTACTCCTGCACCTCCGCCGGCAGCGGCCCGATGAACTCCAGCTGCGTGTAAGTCAGTCCCGCCCCAATGCCGGTGTTGCCCAGTTCGGCCTCGCCGGATTCCACGACCGACGCCATGTTGCTGCTCGAGCGTATGCGCGGTTTCATCTCGGCCGCAATGCCCATTTTCTCGAGCACCTTGAGAAAGCCGATGCCGCTTTCGCCTGTGGCTGAGTAAGCGACCAGCTTCGCATTGAGCAGCGTGCGCTTGAACGACTCGACCGAGCTGATATCGGGCTTTGGCAGTCCTTTATGTCCGACCAGCGCAAGCCCGGTGCGTCCCATGTTGAGCGACACATCAGGCGCAAGCTTGCCTTGCTGCTGCAGTTCAGCGACCGCCTTCGGACTCACAATCGCAATGTCGAACGGCTCGCCAGCCATGATGCGGCTGCGAGTTCCCGCGATGTTCAAAAAATCAATTAACACCTTATGTCCGGTGGCACGCTCAAATTCAGGCACCGCCGCACGTAGAGCAGCGGTCGCCGCCGGCGTGGAAGACACTTTGATTTCGGCGGCGATCACGGCAGTTGAGAGCGCAGTTGCGCCGAATAAGAGGCAAGTGATCGATCGAACGAAAGTGAGATACACGACGATTCCTTTTCGGCTAAGAGAATTGTTATTAGACCTTCGACGAATCGACACACCATCGGATCAATGATTGGGCGCCGCATCAATGGGCGTTTATACGGGATTGGCCATATCCACGACGCAACTTCAAGTTTGGGACGATACATGTGCCGAATCGCTCTACCGTGAAGCTTGAGGGGCGCGGAGATAGCAAGGGGAAGCCTAGTGTCAGAGCGTCCCCCCTCACAGCGTTTGTTAGATATGACTCGGCGACGTAAACGATTATGCTCACTCGAAGATGCCGGGTGCTACCGCCTCAACATACTGGCGCGAGTCAGTCTGGATCTGTGTTCGATAGTCGTAGCCTATACTATCCAACCTGCGAATGTTGTCTGCCTGACAGCTTCCCCATTGTTCTGGTGACGGCCCTCGGGCTTGGAAGCCACCCCGCCATACAACAGGCCCTGAGATGACTAAATGAAAAGAATCTGTCTGAAGCTCATTGCCTTCATCGAAATCGAAACGAAGGAAACATCGATAAACCGTTGATTCATGTCCTCCCGACTTTCGTCCAACCATGACATTAAAGTTCACCACTTCATTCGGGGCAATCGAATGTCGCCCGACAAAGGAAGGAGCATCTGCATCAATATTGACGTCATAGGTCCAATCCGCTTGACTCAAACTGAACTGCATGCCTATCTGGCTGCATAGTCTTATAGTTTCGTTGCCGGTTGATATTAAGGATCCTTTAAGAAGAAATGCCGTAACATCTCCGTTGTTCTTGAGAATAATGTTAAGTCTCTGCCTTAAACCACCATGCTTCTCATCATCGATAATCTCCAGTCGTACAAGGCGAATCAGCGGCGGTGACTTTGCGATTGCAAGAATTGCATCCCGTCCTGCTTGAATTATGGTGCAGTTATTACCCGCCTTTGCTGCCTGAGACATCTCTTGCCTCCTTTTTTCTTCTAGTCTTGTCTAAAATTTCCGACGTTTGCATCTCCGCCGACCTGAACGATCTGCGATCCCTTGCCTGCCTTAGCATCTTGATGCAATGACTTAGCGTCTGCTCCTTTGCGCTGCCGCGAGAAATAAGCCAGGAGCGCGGCAATCACGGCTGTTCCCAATCCGCTAAATACGATTTCCCAGTTTTCCTTTAGAAAGTCGATCATTCTGCGTCTCCGAGTTGAATGGATAACTGGTGGTGTAAACTGCGCCCCGTTGTCAGTGCAATTTTGAACATGCTACGTATTCGCACGGCGAGCCTGACGCATTCATAACACCGAATTCGTTTCAATCATGCCTAACGTCATGTTGAGCGACGCGTATTAGCGGTAGTGCCGCTGGACACGCGTCCGATCCGACTAAAGTTAGACGTTACGTTTAACCGAGTACATGTCGGTTTTCAACTAAGAAGTCTTCGACCTCTTTTACCAAGCGCTCAGCAATGTCCGTCGTTATCTTTTCCCATCGCGCGCCATAGGCGGCATCGTTGCGATAGTCTGCCCACGATTGAATACGGCGCTCGACCGGCAACGCGATCTGATTCGACGCACGCAATTCGGCGGCAAATTTGTTGAGGGAGCGCTGCTTTTCGGAAACAACGACGCCTTGCTCTTCGCACCAGTTCCGAAGAAATTCTTCCGCTCCGGCACACGCGACGATTACTGCGGCAGCAGGATGCACACCGCCCGTCTTCAGAAGCTTCCCAGCCTGACTAATGAGTTCAGACACAACGATTGCCTCGACTTCATGCCGAATATTCCCAAGGCGATCCTTCGATAAGTCGATATGGAACGCTTGTAGCACGCCCGCCACTGCAGTCCATTGAGAAGTAGGCGTCTTATGTTTTAAGGCATTTCGAAGACTTTCGGCGTATAGGGATTTGGGCCCGCTGATCGCATGAATCAAGTTGGCGCCCTGAGCTGCAAGGTTGTTGACTTGAAAATAGCCAACTCCTTCTGTCTGGCGCGTCTTCTCGATCCTTTGAATCTCTTCGAGCAGCTCTACAGAGCGCTTGGTAAGACTTTCTTTGTCCATTGCCATGTGCCGTCTAACTGATGTTAGTTGCCAAAGTATAGGTGACAGAATTTAATTGCCAAATTTATCACTCCAATGTAACAGTCCCTACTCCGGCTGTATCCCCGCATCCTTCATCTTCTTCCCCCACGCCGCGAGTTGCTCTTTGACAAATCTGTCGAGTTCAGCCGGCGTGCTTGGTCCGGGCGCGAGCCCCAAGTCCGCTAAACGCTGATTGATTGCCGGCTTGTTGATCGCTTTGACGATTTCGGCGTTCAGCTTGTTGATGATGGCTTTTGGCGTATGCGCGGGCGCGAACATTCCGGCCCACGGCACGGTGTCGAATCCCGGAACGGTTTCGCCGACACCCGGCAGGTCTGGAAAAATGTCAGAGCGCTTGTCCGACATCACGGCAATCGCACGCAGCCGCCCCGCTTTGACATGGCCCTGGCTCGACGCGCCATCGACGAACATCCATTGCACCTGGCCGGCGATTAAATCCGTCATTGCAGGCGGCGTGCTCTTGTAGGGAACAGCCAGCGAATCGAGTTTGGCGGCGCTTACGAGGTAGGCGCCATTCACCTGCCCTGAGCCGTTGCCATATGCATATGAAGTCTTACCCGGGTTGGCTTTGACGTAGGCAATCAACTCGGGAACGGTCTTGACGTTAAGGTTTGGATTCACCGCCAGAATGAATATGTAGTAAATCATGCGCGCGACGGCGTCGAAATCCTTGACCGGATCGTAATTTATTTTCTTGAACAGAAACGGGTTTACCGAGTGCGGCGTGTTGGTTGACAGCAGCAACGTGTAGCCGTCGGGGTTCGCTCTCGCCACCAGTTCCGACGCGATCTGGCCCGATGCGCCGCCGCGATTGTCGATGACGAAATTCGCGCCCATCGATGCACGCAGCTCGTCCGTGACAATTCGGGCCAGGATATCAGTGCCACTGCCGGCCGCAAACGGCACGAGCACGCGAATCGGCTTGTCGGGATAAGTCTGCGCGACCGCATGTGCGCTTGCTACAATCAACAACGCGGCAAAACATTTTTTTATGCCTCGCATACCCGCTCCTCCGCTTTTTTTATGCCTCTGCACGATTATCCATGGCTAAGGCGTGTCATACAAAGTAATTAAAAATAGCGCGAACCAGTAATTCGCAAAAAACTCGGCGCGAACGGTATGACCAAGGGACGCCAGTTTGACAGCGTCGATTATCATTCATTATTCTGCGGTGCCGCTTTCAAACCTCCGCACTCAAACCTCACACTTTTCCTGGAAAGACTTCATGCCCACCGCACTCGTTTCAAAGCAATTTATCGCCAGCTTCGGCGACGCATTCAAAGCAGCCGGCAAGACCGGCGGCGCCTCAGTCGAATTCATGACGCTGCCTGAAGAACAAGGCGCGCGCCTGTCGCAGGCCGATTGCGATCGCATCGACTGCGCGTTCGTCGATCGCGACATCCGGTTCGACGAGCAGTTGTACGGCGCTTTCAGCGCGGCGATGCTCGGCTCCAAGAGCCTGAAGTGGCTGCACCTGCAAAGTTCGGGCGTCGGCCAGCAGCCCTTCGTCCCCGCGCTGGATGCCCGCGGCGTGACGCTCACGAGTTCAACGGGTTCGAATGCCGAACCGGTCGCGCAGACCGGGTTCGCCGGCCTCTTGATGCTCGCCCGCGGTTTTTACGGTTACATGCAAGGGCAGCACAAACATGAATGGCGCCCGATGCGCGGCAAGGCGCTGCCGCCTGACTTGCGCGGGCAGACGCTGGTGCTGATCGGCGTTGGCGCTATCGGCAAAGTATTCGCCGGCTATGCGCGCGCGTTCGGCCTGAAGGTGATCGGCGTCAGGCGCAGCCCGCTGCAGCCTGGCGATCCGGTCGACGAAATGCATCCGCCGGCAAAATTATTGGAAGTGCTGCCGCGTGCCGACTGGCTCGTGATTGCTTGCCCGTTAACAAGCGAGACGCGCAATCTCGTAAGCGCGCAAGCGATCAAGTCCATGCGCAAAGGCGCCTACATCATCAACATCGGCCGCGGCGAAGTGATGGACGATGCGGCGTTTATCGATGCGATCAAGAGCGGCCACCTTGCCGGCGCCGCCCTGGATGCGCACAGCAAGGAACCGTTGCCTGCCGATTCGCCGATCTGGGATTTGCCGAACGTTATCGTGTCACCGCACAATGCGTCTGCTTCAACCGGCAACGAGAAGCGTTGCGCAGAAATGTTCATCGCGAATTTCGGCCACTGGGCGCGCAAGGAGCCGATGTTCAACGTGCAGCGAGTGACGTAAAGCGCGTCGCCTTCGCTACTGCTCGACCTTGATGTTGCGTTCCTTCACGACGGCGGCCCACTTCGCGAGGCCATCCTTGATGTGCTTCGCGAAATCGGCGGAGTTCGCGGACAACGCTTCGTAGCCCTGAAGCGCCAGAAAGTCCTTGAACTCCGCGCCCTGCGCGACTTTCAACGCCGCGCGTTGCAATTTTGCGATGACCTGAGGCGGCGTCCCTGCCTGCACCAGTATGCCGGTGACAAACTCTGCTTCCGCGCCTTTCAGTCCCGCTTCGCCGACGGTCGGCACCTCCGGCAGCATCGGGCTGCGCTTTAATGCTGTCACCGCGAGAGCGCGAAACTTGTTGGCCTTGATTTGCGGCAACGTCGAAGCCGGCGCGTCGGCAATCAGGTCGATCCGTCCGCCAAGCACATCGGGATAGGCGCCGGTCACGCCTTTGTAGGGCACGTGCAGCAAATTGATTTTCGCCACCACGCTCACGAGCTCGACAGCCATCTGCGTCATGGTGCCGGTGCCGCTCGATGCATAAGTAAGCTTGCCAGGCTCCGCCCTGGCAATCGCAATTAGATCGTTGAGAGTTTTCAGGCGCGATTCGGCGGACACGCACAGCACGAACGGTGCGATAGAGAACGCTGCAACCGGCGCGAGATCCTTGACCGTATCGTACGGCGTTGACTGAACGGTCGGCAGCACCGCGAGCGTGCTCGTGGTGGCCACGAGCAGCGTGTAGCCATCGGGCGTGCTCTTGGCGACGAAGTTGGCACCCAGCGTCGTTGCCGCCCCCGCCTTGTTCTCGACGACGACCTGCCGGCCGAGCGCCTGGCCGAATGCATTCGCGAACGTGCGCGCGACGACGTCGGTGCCTGAACCCGGCAATAGCGGCACTATCAGCCGCAGCGGTTTCGATGGAAACTCCTGCGCGCAGGCGGCGGCCGCTGCCAACGATCCGCATGCGATCAACCATGCGAATGCTGTTCCCGTGCGCGCAGTTCTGGACATCAGAATTCGTAAAGCCGCGCCGGGTTATCAACGAGAATCTTCTTGCGCACGGCTGCGTCAGGCGCCCACGTCGGCAACAGATTCAGCACGAGGCCGTCGTCGACCTGCCACAGCGGCGATACTTTTTCGGTGCTGCCGTTCACCGAATTCGGGTGCGGCCAGTTGGTTCCCCAAATACAGCGGTCGACGTTGGCGGCGATCAGCATCTGCGCGAGCGGCGTGAAATACGCATAGTTTTGGCGCGGCCCGGCAGTGACCGAAATTTTCACATAGGCTTTGCCCGATTTTACGAGCGAAACCAGGTCGGCGAAGCCCGGCTGATTCACGCCAAGTTCTTCGTTCGCGTTACCGAAATGATCGAAGACCAGCGGCACGGGCGAAGCGGCAAGCGCATCTTTCATCGCCGCAATGACCGGCAGCGTGGTGTTCAACTGAACGTGCCAGTTGCGGCTCTTCACGCGCTCAGCCGCTTTGAGAAAGCGCTCACGCGCGACGTTCGGATCGCTCACACCCGCCGTCGACAGATTGAGCCGGATGCCTTTGAAGCCGAGCTTCGCCAGCCGGTCGAGCTCGGCGTCGGTCGTCTTATCGTCGATGACGGCCACGCCGCGCGCGTCCTTGCCGCGGGCCTGCATGCCATAAATCGTTGCGGAGTTGTCCGGACCATAGACGCTCGGCGTCACGATCACCACGCGCTGCATGTGCGACGCCTTGTGCAGCGCCGACATTTCTTCCGGCAAGGCCATCTCGGGCGTATACGTGCGGCCAGGAAACCACGGAAACTTCGCCGGATCGCCGTGAATGTGGGTATGGCAGTCGCATGCGCCTGCCGGTATTTCGAAATTGACCGGCGTCGAGGGCTGGGAAGCTTTGGCAAAACCGAAACGGGTTTGCAGCAATGTCCCGGCCGCTGCGGCGCCGAGCACGAAATCGCGTCTGTTGATCATGATATTCCTCCGGGTTGAATCGATTTTTTGTTGGTCGTCATACGTTACGCCGGCCGCCCGTGCAACGCAAACGATCAGTCGATGTCTGATGCCGGCGACGATTTTGTCTTTCCCCTCGTGCAAACATGAGGCGGACGTCTCCTACCGGCGGGCGAGCTGTCCTAACTGCTTTGCGAGCTCTGCCGGAATTTCGATGCCGTCTTTAGCTGCACGCGTAGTTTCATCGACGCGGCGCGCGCCCGGCAGGCGCACTTCTTCGTCTTCCATCATCGCGGCGATCAGTGTTTCGACGCGCTCGAGATAACGCTCACGACCGGCCAGCGCCGCGGGATCGATCACGAGAAACGCCTGGCCGAGGTCCATCGGCTTGCCGTTGTCGACGAGCATCGGCTCGACCTGATGCGACAGCGAAGCACCCATCAGCGCACAGCACAAAATTTCAACGGCGAACGCGAGCATCGTGCCTTTGAGTCCGCCGACCGCGTGCAGGCTGCCGCCGATCAGGATCTTGTGCGCGTCGGTCGTCGGATTGCCATCCTTGTCCATGCCCCAGCCTTCGGGGATGGGCTTGCCGGCGTTTGCATAGAGCATGATCTGGCCGCGCGTCACTTGCGTGAGCGACATGTCGATGACCAGCGGCGGTCCGTCGCGACGCGGAAAAATGGCCGCGATCGGATTCGTCCCGAACATCGGCTTGGTGCCGCCCCACGCCATGATGGCCGAAGGCGCGTTGCTGAACGCGATAGCGACCATGCCGCGTGCGGCGACCGGTTCGAGCAAAATGCCCAGCGCGCCGCAGTGGTGACTTTTAGTGACGCCGACGAAACCAACGCCGTGCTTGGCTGCGCGCTCGATGGCTTCTTTCAGCGCGAACTCGGTCGGCTCGAAGCCAAGACCAAAGCCGGCATCGACGAGACACGCGGCGCCTTTTTCGTTCGCGATGCGCGGCACCGCGTCGCCGTGCGCGCGGCCTGATTTCAGATGATCGCAGTATGTCGGCACCCGCGCGACACCGTGCGTGCCGAGCCCTTGCGCATCGGCGGCGACCAGATACTTCGCGGTAATGCGCGCTGCAGCGTCCGCAGCGCCATGCTTGCGCAGTGCATCCGCGGCCAGTGTAGTCAGTGCTTCAATCGAAAATTGCGGCATCGATCAATCGACTTTCACGGCGGCTTCTTTCACCACCTTGGACCACTTTGGAATTTCCTTGCGCACGAACGCGCCGAATTCTTCGGGCGTGTCGGCGACGATCTCACCGCCCTCGCCGGCAAATCGCTCTTTGACGTCCGGTTGCTTCAAGACCCGCACCACGTCGGCGTGCAGCTTGGCGACGATGTCTTTGGGCGCACCGGCCGGCACGAACACGCCGTACCAATTGACCGCTTCATAGCCTGCAACACCGCTTTCGGCGATCGTCGGCACATTCGGCAGCGGCCCAAGGCGCTTCGGCGTAGTCACGCCGAGCGCTTTCAATTTGCCCGCCTGAATGAGAGGGAGCGCCGGCGGCATGCTGCTTGCATAGAGTACGATCTGGCCGCCGATCAGCTCGGTGATCGCAAGCGTCGCCCCTTTGTAGGGAATGTGCAGCATCTTGACGCCGGCCATGGTCTTCAATAACTCCATCGAGAGATGGCCGATCGTGCCGTTGCCGGGCGAGCCGAACGTTAAAGCGTCTGGTTTGGCGCGCGCATACGCAATCATTTCTTTCGCATTTTTTGCCGGAAACGACGGATGCGACACGATCACGAGCGGCGCCGCGATTACATTCGTAATCGGCTGCAGATCCTTGACCGGGTCGTAATTGAGTTTCGGATATAACGCCGGCGCAACCGCAACGTTCGATGCCTGGCCGAGCACGATGGCGTAGCCGTCTGCCGGCATCTTCGCCGCAATGCCCATGCCGAGCGTGCCACCGCCGCCCGGCCGATTGTCGGCCACCACTTGCGTGCCCCACAGTTCGGACAGCTTCGCCGCGATCGTGCGCGAAATCAGGTCGGTGCCGCCGCCGGGCGGAAACGGCACCACCCAGCGCACGGGTTTATTCGGATATGCGTCGGCGGCGACCGCTGCGCTCGCGGCGAGCATCAGGAATAGAAAACACGATAATCGTTTCATCGATAAATCTCCTCGTCAGGCGGTGCGCGCGACACCGTCTTTGATTAAACGGTCCACTTCGGACGCCGGGTAACCGAGCGCGGCGATGATTTCACGCGTGTGCTCACCGATTTTCGGCAAATCGAGACGCGTTGAAAAACGCCGCCCGTCCATTTCGATCGGCATGATCGGCACCTGAGTTTTGATCCCGTTCATGAGCGTAATGTCGGCAAGCCCGCCGGAAGCTATCAGATGCGGATCGTGGAACAGATCTTCGGGCTTGGTGATCGGAGCGTACGGGAGCCCGAGTTCTTCGCATTTTGCGAGCAGCTCCTGCTTTGTCATTTTGGCGAACAGCGCGCGCACGATTGGCAGCACACGCGGACGCGCCTCGACACGCTGCGGATTTGTCTTGAGCGCCGGATCGCCGAAGAGGTCGGACAGGTCGAATGCGTCGCAGAAAATTTTCCATTGGGTGTCGGTCACCACGCCGACGAACACCATCTCTTTGTCCGCGGTCTCGAATGTGTCGTACACGGCCCATGCGCGGATGCGTTCAGGCATCGGCGGCACCGGCTTGCCCGTCATGAAGCCTTCCGTCATGTGCTGGCCCATGAGAAACGCGCAATTTTCGAAGAGCGCGCTTTTTACATACTGGCCGCGGCCGGTCGCGATGCGCTCGATCACTGCCGAGAGAATTGCGATTGCCGCGAACATGCCGCCCATCACGTCGTTGACCGAAGCGCCCGCGCGCAGCGGCCGGCCGCGTGGGCCCGTCATGTACGCGAGCCCACCCATCATCTGCGCAGTTTCGTCGAGACCGGCGCGATTTTCGTACGGGCCTGCGAGAAAGCCTTTGAGCGAACAGTAAATCAGCTCGGGGTGCAATTTGCTGAGCGCTTCAAAGCCGAAGCCGAGCTTGTCCATCGAGCCTGGTCGGAAGTTCTCAGTGAGCACATCCGCGCTCTGGATGAGCTTCAGGATGTTCTCCTGCCCTTCCGGCGACTTCAAATCGACCGCGATGCTTTTCTTGTTGCGGTTGAAAGTCGGAAAAAAACCCGCACCCGACGCCGTCAATTTGCGCGTGTGATCGCCGTCAAGCGGCTCGACCTTGATGACGTCGGCACCAAGGTCGGCGAGCACGAGACCGCAGCTTGGCCCCATGATGACGTGCACGAATTCGACGACGCGTATGCCCTGCAGGGGCAATCTTTTTTCAGTCACTGTCATGTTCTCCACTATTCCGCTTTGATGCCCGCAGCCTTGATGACCGCAGTCCAACGATCCATTTCGTCGAGCACAAGCTTGGTCGCCTGAGCGGGCGCATTTCCAACGGTGTCGACACCGAGATCGATCAGGCGTTTCTTCGATTCAGCACCGTTAAGCACTGCGACGAGCGCCTGGTTTAAACGCTCGACCACCGGCTGCGGCGTGCCTGCGGGCAATGCAAAGCCGACCCAGAATTGCATGTTCATCTTCGCCAGGCCCGCTTCGGCGGCCGAAGGCACATCGGGCAACACCCTCGTGCGCTTTTCATCCGTCACCATCAGCGCGCGCAGGCGTTTCGCATTGACGTACGGAACAACCGTCGGCACTGCGGAAACCAGCGCCTGCACCTGGCCGCCCATCAAATCCTGCAATACGGCGCCGGCACCTTTGTACGGCACGTGAACCATCTTGATGCCGGTGAGGTTCTTCAAAAGCTCGGAGCCGAGATGCGTGTTCGTGCCATTGCCGCCCGACCCGTAATTGAGTTCGTTCGGCCGCGCTTTGGCGAGCGCGATGAATTCTTTTACATTCTTGACTGGCAGCGACGGCGTGATCACAAGCACGTGCGGCACGGTTGTCGCGGTGGTGACATGGATGAAATCCTTGCGCGGATCGAACGGCAGATTCGGAATCAAGCCTGCCGCAATCGCGAATGACAATTCAGTCGCGAGTACCGTGTAACCGTCGGGCGCGGAACGCGCTACCGCGTTCCAGCCGATGACTCCGCCGCCGCCCGTGCGATTGTCGGCAATCACCTGCTTGTCGAAATGTGCACTCAATTCTTTGGCGATAATGCGCGTGATCAAATCGGTGCTGCCGCCGGGCGAGAACGGCACCAGCAGCGTGATGTTGCGCGCCGGATACGCAGGCTGCGCTGAAACATTGCAAGCAGCCAGACTTGCCAGGCAAAGCAGCAGCGCAGCATCGAAGCTGTTGTGAGTCATCTCCTCACCTCGTGTTTGATTGAATTTACGGCGGCAAGCGGGGCGACTATTGTAACCGACCGCGCTTGCGGCAAAGCCGCAGGCATTGCACAATCGAAGCACAAGAACATCGCAGTTCCCATCCCGCGTTTCGTCTTTTCATCAAGCCAGAGGAGCAACACCATGAGCATCACACGCCATCAGTCCGACGCACGCCTGTCGCGCGCGGTTGTGAATAACGGTACCGTTTACATCGCAGGCACGACGGCCGATACCCGCAGCGCGTCGAGCAAGGGCCAGACCGAGGAAATCCTCGGCAAGATCGATGCGCTCTTGAAAGTCTCCGGCACGAACAAATCGCGCCTGCTTTCCGCCGTCGTGTATGTAGCCGACATGCGCGTGAAGCCGGGCATGGATGAGGCGTGGATGGCGTGGATCGATCCGAAGAATCCACCCGCCCGTGCGACGGTCGAAACGCGTCTCGGCACGCCCGACACGCTGGTCGAAATCATGGTCATCGCTGCACAGTAACCGGAGAAACGATATGAGCAAAGACATCGTTCGTTACGATCCCGACAAGCGGCTCTCCGACATGGTCGAGTACGACGGCACGCTGTATCTCGCGGGCCAGGTCGGTGAAGACGTAAAAGTCGGCATCAAAGAACAGACCGAAAGCATCCTGCGCCAGATCGACAAGCTGCTCGCGCGCGGCGGCAGCGACAAAACAAAAATCGTGTCGGCCGTCGTTTACGTCAGCGACATGCGATTGAAGCCCAAGATGGACGAAGCATGGCTTGCGTGGATGGATTCGAAATCTGCGCCCGCACGCGCCTGCGTTGAAGCACGATTGGGCTCGGCCGATACGCTGGTCGAAATCATGTGCGTGGCAATCAAGTGAATCCCGCGCTGGCTGGCGTCAAAGCGCTGACCTTCGACGTCTTCGGCACGGTGGTCGATTGGCGCGGCAGCATCGTGCGTGAGATTCGCACGCTGGCGAAAGCCAAAGGCTTTCGCGTAAACCCCGCCAAATTCGCGGACGCGTGGCGCGCCGGCTATCGGCCGGCGATGGACCGCGTTGGTCGCGGCGAGCTGCCGTGGACGAAGATCGACGATCTGCACCGCATGATCCTCGACGACATCCTCGCCAAGTTCAAGATCACGACGCTCAGCGAGGAAGAAAAGTTCGAGCTTAACCGGGCATGGCATCGCCTCAAGCCATGGTCCGATTCCGTGCGCGGCCTCAAGCGGCTCAAAAAGAAATTTACGATCGCCACGCTTTCGAACGGCAACGTCGCGCTGCTCAACAACATGGCGAAGCATGCCGGCCTGCCGTGGGACCTTATCCTGTCGGCCGAAGTATTTCATCATTACAAACCGGATCCCGAAGCGTATCTGGGCGCCGCCGACATACTCGGGTTGAAGCCGGATGAAGTCATGATGGTCGCCGCGCACAAGGACGACCTGCGGCACGCGGCGAAACAGGGTCTCAAGACCGCGCTCGTGCTGCGGCCGCTCGAATACGGCAAAGGCAAGCATCCCGACCTCTCGGCCGAACCCGCGTTCGACATCAACGCCAGCGATTTTGAAGATGTCGCCGCTCAGCTAGGCGTTTGACGATGGCTACTTACCACCCTTCGATCACCACCGAACAAGCCGAACTCATCCGCAAAGCGCCGCTATTCTTCGTGGCGTCCGCCGATCCTGCGCTCAAGTGCGGTCCGCATGAAGTCGGTCCGGTGAATGTCTCGGCCAAGGGTGGTGTGCCTTTGCATATCATCGGGCCGAATCGTGTCGCCTATCTCGATTACCGGGGCTCAGGCAACGAAACCGCGCGTCACTGCACTGCGGGCGGCCCCATCACGGTCATGATCAGCTCGTTCGAAGGTGAAGATGCCGCGACCGTCCGCTTGTTCGGGCGCGCGACGGTTACGCCGGTTGCCGAATCCCCGCTGGCGGATTTATTGCTGCAGCAGCCGGCACGCGAACTGAAAGGCGCCGCCCGCCAGGTCATCGAAATCGAGATCGACAACACGATGACGAGTTGCGGTTATGGCGTTCCGGTGATGGAGCTGGTGAGAGACCGGCGCATTGTCGATCGCGGCCGGCGTTACAAGGAAGCGGTCGCGCAACCCGCGGCGACACCGCAGGCCGCGCGCTGACAACTGCTGTCAGGTGGCTTTTGCGGTTCTAACTTCGATCGACGCAGCTTTCGCGAGATCGCGATGGATGCGGGCAACACGCTCGACTTCACCCTTGGCCGGGAAACGCTCGTAGAACCCGTCGACCTTGAAAGACTTCTGCTGATCGGCCCACACGCCGAGGCGTTCTTCCCACCGCTTCAAGCGGCCATCGGCCGGATCGGCATCTTCGCGCGCCAGGTCGGCACATACGCGGATCAACGCTTTCAATGTGACCGGCTTCGTGACCATGTAGCTGTCGTTGGCCCAGGTATCGCCCCACACGCGCTGCGCGGCTTTTAAGAAATCGCGCACGATTTCGTAATACTTCTCGGCTTCGCGATAGCTGTTGGTCGCCTGCTTGATTTTTTTCCAGTCCGCGCGCACCCAGCGATACAGCTCGTTGAACAGCTCTGCCTGCAGAATCCATTTGTCTTTAAGGCTGCGCCCACCAAGGCGGTTGATGCGATAGCGCAGCGGGCTATCGGATTCGCTGTAGAGACTGTCGACCAGACGCGCCGCAAACCGGCGATCGGGATCGGCCCAGGACACACGCTCGTACAGATCGACGAGGTGACTTTTGTTGATGCGGGTCGGCGTCGAATTAATGATGACGAACATTTCGGCGGCAAAATCTTCGCTGCGCGCGTCGAAAATCACGCACGGCACGTCGATGCCTTTGGCTTCTTCGGGATGCTCGGCGAGATAAAAACGCAGCGCCGCAAGCCGGTGCTGGCCGTCGATGATCAGATACTTCGAAGTCGGTTCCTGCAAGTGGCCGACATTGTCCTGGCCTTCGAGCGTGCGGAAATTGAGTTTGTCACTCGTGAACAGCAGCACGGTGCCCGGAATCGGCGGCTGGGTGACCGCCATTTCGTAGAAATTTTTGAGCGAACGGACTTTGGCGCGTGATACCACACGCTGGAATGCCGCGTCATTGCGCTCGATGCGCGCGATAAATTGCGCGATTTCATCGTTTTGCGGCACGGTCTGCGCAGCAATCTGCTCATCCTCGCCGTAGTAGCGGCTGATGAACCGGACTTTGTTCAGGATTTCCTTCGCCGGGCAACTGGCGAAATAAAAAATCCCATCTTTTTGGCGAATCCTAGTTGCTAGCATGGTGTGTGTCTTTCGATTTTGTATTCACACTTGAGCCAACTACGCGTACAACCAAACTCACGGCTCCTCACTCGGGGCAATGATATATTAAATCAGGGGTCTGCGGCTCACTTCTTACCTAAAAAAGCCGTTCCCAGAGGGTAAACTGCATGCTAACGGCATCAGGACCGACCCTTCCGAACCGGTAAATTTGACCGTTTCCGGCCTCAATTCGGGTCGAAAACGATCAACTCCCTGACCGGGCGGCCATCGCTCCACGCGCCCATGGAGCGCTGCTGCGACGTGTTGCCAAGCGCATATTCGCGGTTCCGGCCGTAGAACGCCGCATCCGTCAGCGCATCGAAAAGCTTCCAATAGCCGAAAAAATCGAGTGCGTCGGGCGTCGTAACGGTCGCCAGACCGACGTCTGCCACGTCTTCATCATCTTCGGTGTCGATGCGCGTCGGGTCTGGCGGCCGGTCCCCCTGCGCGCCGCCCCGCTCCAGCATGCGTTCCCGGGTCGAACTCAACCGGTGTCCTTCAGACGCCCGCGGCGCGGGCGCCCCCGCCCTCGCGAGCGGTGAAAAGTGGTGCGCCTCGAGCGGCGGCGAACCATAAGCGTCTGACATAACCATGACCAGATTCTTGTTGCGAGGCGGCACCTGAGCGGTCTCGGCGTATATGCGCCTGGCATCGAAATCGCGCACCACGCGGTCACGGTCGCCCGCCACCGCCAGAATCAGCGTCTGGGCTGGAACCCGCGATAAATCGTCGAGCACGACCACCATGCGCCGCGCCACCCTACTGGTTTTGCCGGGCTGCACACTCATGAAAGCCTGCACTGGCGGCAAACCGCTCGCTTGCGCGCGCGCCGCCAGATTAGCGGCGAGAACGCCGCCCATCGAATGGCCGACGAGGGCGAAGCGCTTCAGGTCGGGCGCGGTGCGCTTCTCATCGGCGCGCAGCAGATCAAGGGCACTCATCACGGCGACAATCGCGTTGGGCGTGAAGTCTGCAACGGACGTACCGAAGTCAGCCTGGTAGCGCGGATAGATGACGATGTTGCCACGCTTGACGAGGTGATCGATCCACGCGCGGTAAGGATCCGGATTGACGCCGCCCCAACCGTGAAGAAACACGACGACCGGCGCCGATTTCGGGACCGGTGCGGCGGGCTCGAACAACCAGAATTGAGTGGCGCCCTTGCCGTGCGAAGCGGCGACCACTTCGCGATGCTTGTAATCCGCACCGCCCGGACCGCTTGCCGGTTGCAGCGGCGGCGCAGGCGCAGCAATCGCCGACGACGACAGCATGAACATCGCCGCCAACCACAGCCGACGACGCATCCTGGCGCTAGGCCTTCAAGACGTCGACAGGAATGAAGCGGCCGTTCAACGCGACGACGGCGTTCAGGCCCCACCAGCGCTCGAGCGCCGTCGCGTAGAGATCGCGGAAATCAACCGCGAACGGCAGGTTCCCATTGCCGTCCAGTCGATTGAGCGCCGGGGGCGCGCCGTAAAGTCCGCCTTTGACGCGGCCGCCGAGCACAAAATGCGCGTTCGCGGTACCGTGGTCCGTGCCGCCACTCTGATTTTCTTTTGGCCGGCGGCCAAATTCGCAATACGTCATCATTAGCGCCGAATTCCAGCGATCGATTTCCTGCATGGCCGAGCGCATCGCATTGATCCCTTCGGCGAGTTCTTTCAGCAGGCGCTGTTGCGTGCCTTGCTGGCCGCTATGCGTGTCGTAGCCGTTTTGAGTAATTTTTACAACCGCGACACCGGCCTTGCTGGCGACGACCTGCGCGGCAGTTTTGAATGCATTGCCAAGCGGATTGGCGGGAAATTCCGTGCGGAACGCATAAGTCGCACTCAAGTTGCCGGCAGCCTGCACGACGTCTTGCTCGACTTTCAAAATGTGATTGAGGGCGGCGTTGCGCGACACGCCTTCACTGCCAGCCAGTTTCGCTTGGCGCAAAAACTGTTCGGTATTGGTCAGTGCGAGCGCGCGAGTCCCGCCACCGGCCAAGGGGCCCATTTCGTTCGAGCCGACGACAATACCGTCTGCTGCGTAGGCGCGCGGGACCGGGGCTTGCGCAAATGCGCGCGTCAACCAGCCGTCGCTCAAGTACTCGCTGCTTTTTGATGCCGTGTCCCAGATTTCTATCGAGCGAAAGTGCGACAGGTTCGCGCCTGGATAACCGACGCCCTGCACGACCGCAAGTTCGCGGTTTTGCCACAGCGGCATCAACGCGCCGAGCGACGGATGCAGGCCGGTGCGCGCATCGAGTTGCAGTACCTGGTCGCGCGCAATCGCCAGCCGCGGCCGCAGGCCCTGATAGTCGGCGTCGGCGTACGGGATGACCGTATTCAAGCCGTCGTTGCCGCCTTTCAATTCGACGATGATCAGCAGATTTTCATAGCGGCCCGCCGTCCCCGCGTGCGCGAACGCGGGCACCCACGCTGCAACGGTTGCGGCTCCCACAGCACTCAAAAAATCGCGTCGCTGCATGGCGGTTTCCTTTAGCCGGTCATTTCAACTGATACGAAGGGTCAAGCACGAGCTGACGCAACTGTTCCATTCCCTGAAGCTGCGGCCGAGCAGCGACGGGCTCGCCGGCAAGCAGCACTTTCGTCATCAGCGGTTCATTGGCCGAAAATTGCGCCCGCCATCTTGCCTCGTCGAAACGGACGCTCGCCATCGACCGCATGAAACGTTCGCGCGCTTCGCCGCCGGCTTGCTGACCGCCGTTCTGCATTTCAGCAGGCGCATTGACCGCCATCAGCTGCGCACGCCGGTCTTGCGGCTGAAACAGGCGATCGAGCAACTGCTTGCGCTGCAAAAGTGTCGCGCTGTTGATCCACGCCTCACCGCCCGGCCATCCCTTTACGTTCGGCGGCGCGAACAGATCCTGCCCGAGTTGACGCGATGCGAGCACAAATGGCAGCGCGTCGGCCGCCTCCACGCGAAACTGGCGCGCCGTGCCCACAACCAGATCGACCGGCGACTTGATCAGCGCGGCCCGATTTTGCGGCGCGTAAAACGCGTCAGACGTCAGCAGCGCGCGCAAGGCGACTTTGACGTTGTAGCGATTGTCGCGAAACATGCGGGCGATGCGCTTGACTTCGGCCGCCTCAGGCGCCGGCGACACAAACTCGCGCCAGAGCTTGCCGACGACCAGCTCAGCCGTCGATGGCTGCGCGAGCAGGATGTCGAGCACGGCATCACCATCGAAATTACCGCTACGGCCAAGCACCGTCTTCACGCCTTCGTCATGGATAGCGGGACGCCACAGGTAGTCGCCGGAATCCGGATCGATGCTCCAGCCGGTGAACGCGCGCGCCGCTTCCTTGACGTCGGCCTCCGTGTAATTGCCCTCGCCCAGCGTAAACAGTTCCATCACTTCGCGCGCGAAGTTTTCATTCGGCTGCGCTTTGCGATTGGATGCGTTGTCGAGATAAACCACCATCGCCGGGTCTTTCGCTACCTCGTGCAGCAGGTCGCCGAAGTAGCCGAGCGCATGCTTGCGCAAAACCAGTTGCTGGCGATACATGAGCACCGGCGAGCGCACTTTCTGCAGGCTCGACACGAAATGGTTGTGCCAGAACAGCACCATTTTTTCGGTCAACGGCGAAGGCGTCGCGATCATTTCCGTCATCCACCAGCC
This sequence comes from Betaproteobacteria bacterium, assembly GCA_028292435.1. GTDB lineage: Bacteria > Pseudomonadota > Gammaproteobacteria > Burkholderiales > SG8-41 > PALSA-1004. The sequence goes on along the minus strand of JAQGMI010000106.1, from coordinate 46,335 downwards.
GCGCAGCTCGAGGCCCTTCTGGACCTGCTCGCGCTGGGCAACCTTTCTCTGCTCTTCGCTCATCGCGCGCAGCCGGCGCGGCGATTGAAAGTCATTGATCCACGCGGGCGGCGGCGTGCCCACCTTGTACGTCCCAGTCCACGCAAGCAGTTGATCGACGGCCTGCGCGCGGCTCAATTTCGCGAACGCATTGATGTCGTCGACGTTGGCCGCGAAACTCGTGCGATTTAACAGGTGACGCGCTTCATCGAAGCCCATCGGCGCTGCTGCGTGCGACGTCAGCGGCGCGAGCAGTACGAGCAGCGCAAGTAAAACGGCCAGCGCGCCGATATGCCGCAAGAAGCCATTTGCCTGCAGGCGTCTCATGTTGACAACTAGGTAACGGCCCGTATGACGAGGTGGACCAGCTGCTGCGGAAATTGGGGATACGCGCTGGTCACCGGCAGCCACGCCGCCAGCACAACGCCGGCAGCGAACAAAGTCCAGAACAGAATTCTTTCCACGACGACGCCCGATTTTTTATTTGCCGTCGGGGCGCGGCCCTTTGGCCCCGGCCGGACACTTGGACGGATCCGCTTTGCACTGTTCCTGGCGCTCTTTCATGCGCGATTTCATTTCTTCGCAACGCTGCGGGTTCTGCTTGCAGCGCTCTTCGAAGCGCGATTTCATTTCCGCGCGGCATTTTTCAGGATTGGCCTGGCACTCTTCGCGGCGCTTCTGCATTTTGGCTTTCATTTCCTCGCAGCGTTTTGGATCGGCCTTGCAGCGCTCCTCGCGCTTCGCCTTCATTTCGGCGCGGCATTTCTCCGGATCCGCTTTACATTGCTCGCGGCGCTGCTGCATTTTCTTTTTCATTTCCTCGCACTGCTGGGGGTTGGCCTTGCACTGCTCGTGCATGCGGCCTTTCATCTCATCGCGGTTCACCGGCGCGCCGGACTTGCCGTCTGCGCCGACCGCGCCGCCCGCTATACCTTGCGCAAAGCCGGGCGTGGCGGCCACGGACAACAGCATCGAGAACAACATCGCCGAAATTGGCGGCAGCACGCGGTTTGTCATCGCTCGTTCTCCGTTTTATGAATTCAGTCGAAGGCCGAGACTAACGGCCCTTGTAGATTTCGCGGTTGGCGCGATCGAGATCGCGACGCAGATCGCGCCGTTCGTCGTCCGTCATCCTGCCGTCGGGGCGCCGGTCCGGCTGGCGATAATCGGGCTGCCGGTCGGGTTGCCGAAAGCCGCGCTGCGGCTGTTGCGGCTGCTGCTGGCGCTGGTAGCCGCCGGGGCCCTGGCGCTGCTGCACGTCGAAGGGCCTGCCGCCGCCGGAATGATGGCGCCATTGCGCCGCCGCCGGTTGCGCCGCGACAATGAGCGCAGCGAAGATCAAACTGAGCACGAATCTCATCACGGTCGCATCCGTTTAGCGATGCCGCGCGGCATCGGAACTGTTATCGTAAATGCGCGTTCTTACCGGTTGCGGCCGCTGGCGGGACGCGCTCATGCACAGCCATGCCGCCAGCACGATCAATCCTGCGTATGGTACGAATTCCATCACAGCTCCTTTTGACTGCATTGCCGCGCGATGCAGCCGTCATTCGAATCGGCGCGCACCCCGGTAAATCCCCATGGCGTGAATGCTACTCCGTCTATGTAAGCGCGCTGTTAACGGCCAGCGATTTTTTGTAACAATCTGTGACAATTCGAGCGCTGACGGGCATTTGCACCGCGTGATGGCTGGAATTGGCTGCGCCAAACCGCTAGCATGGTACGTCTGCATGAAGCCATGACGCTTGAAGGTGTGACTAATGACCGATACGAAAATCCGGATTATCGTCGTCGATGATGACGCGCGACTGCGCGAGTTGCTGAACCGCTATTTGAGCGAACAGGGCTACAGCGTGCGCGCGTGCGGCGACGGCAACGACATGAATCGCTGGCTCGCGCGCGAGCGGTACGACCTGATGGTGCTTGACCTGATGATGCCCGGCGAAGACGGCCTGTCGATCTGCCGCCGGCTGCGCGGGCTCGGCGAAAAAATGCCGATCATCATGCTGACCGCCAAAGGCGACGACGTCGACCGCATCGTCGGCCTCGAGGTCGGCGCCGACGACTATTTGCCTAAGCCGTTCAATCCGCGTGAACTGCTCGCGCGCATCCAGGCAGTATTGCGCCGGGCGCCGGCCACGCAGCCGCCGGGCGCGCCGACCGCCGAACAGCAAGTGGTCGAGTTCGGCGGCTTCACTTTCAACATGGGCACGCGCAGCCTGTCGCGCAACGGCGAGCAACTGCCGCTGACAACCGGCGAATTCGCGCTGCTCAAAGTGCTCGTTCAGCATCCGCGCACGCCGCTGTCGCGCGACAAATTGATGGAGCTCGCGCGCGGCCGCGAATTCGGCGCGTTCGACCGCTCGATCGACGTGCAGATTTCGCGCCTGCGCAAATTAATCGAGGCCGATGCCGCGAAACCGGCGTTCATCCAGACCGTATGGGGCTTCGGTTACGTGTTCATCCCTGACGGCAAGAATGCATGAGATTGTTGCCGCGCAGCCTCTTGTGGCGCACGGTATTGCTGCTTGCGGTGCTGATGGTCGCCGGGCATTTCGCCTCGCTCGAGATTTTTCGCGCCGCGGAGCGCGAGCCGCGCGCGGTGCAAATCGCGCAGCAGATCGCGAGTGTCGTCAATCTGACGCGCTCGGCGCTGATCACCGCAGACCCCGCTAAACGCATCGACCTGCTGCGCGACCTGTCGCAGCAGGAAGGCATTCAGGTTTATCCCGATGCGCCCAACGAGTCCGTCGAAACCCTGCCCGACCGGCCGATCACGCGACTGGTGACGCTCGAACTGCAGCGCCGGCTGGGGCCGGACACGCGCATCCTCGCCACGCGCGAAGGCGAGCGCGGCGTGTGGATTAGTTTTACGATCGATGGACTCGATTACTGGGTGCGCATGTCGCGCGAGCGCATCGAACGCACGGATCAGCTGCGCTGGCTCGGTTGGGGCGTCGTCATTCTCGTGCTGTCGTTGATCGGCGCGTTCGCCATCGTCGCTCGCATCAACCGCCCGCTTGGAGAACTCACGCGCGCAGCCGCCGCGATCGGCCGCGGCGACGTGCCGCCCCCGGTGGTTGAAACCGGCCCGGCGGAGGTGCGCACGTTGTCCCGCGCATTTAACCAGATGACCCGCGATCTGCAGCGCGCCGACGCTGATCGCGCGCTGCTGCTCGCCGGTGTCTCGCACGATTTGCGCACGCCGCTTGCGCGCATCCGCCTCGGCGTCGAAATGCTCGATTCGAAGACCGACGAGGGCCTGCGCAGCGGCATGGTGCAGGACGTCGAGGATATCGATGCCGTCATCAACCAGTTTCTCGATTTCGCGCGCGTAAGCGCCGAACCGGTAAATGCCGCCGAACTCGATCTGAATGAAGTCGTGCATGGCGTCGTCGAACGCTATGAGCGCCAGGGCAAGCAGGTCAACGCGCGCACGAGCGCCGTTCCACCGGTCAAGCTGCAGCCGCTTGCGGCGCAGCGCCTGCTCACGAACCTGATCGACAATGCATTGCGCCACGGCGGCGACGAAGTCGAAGTCGAAACCGCGCTCGATCACGACCGCGTTCGCCTGTCGGTGCTCGATCGCGGCCCGGGCATTCCGCCGGCCGACGCCGAACGCATGCTGCAACCGTTTACGCGATTGAATGAGGCGCGCAGCACGGTCGGTTCAGGGCTCGGCCTTGCGATCGTCGACCGCATCGCCAAGGTGCATGGCGGCAGCGTGCAACTGCTCCCGCGCACCGGCGGCGGTCTCGAAGCGCGGATCGAATTCTCACCGGCGCCGGCCGCGCCGACGCCAACCCCATCCACGTCGACGGAATAAAAATACTGCTAGCATGCCCGGTCACGCGGCAACGCTGGTCAAGCCAAAGGAGAATCCATTGAAAGCAATTACACTCATTGCAGGCTCGCTGTTCGCGGCCACCACCGCGCTGGCGGCAGAACCGCAGATCAATATCATTTTTTCCGCCGAGAACGCCACGTGCACTGCCTGGACTAATTCGGCCGACAATAAACTCGTGCGTCAGCAGTACGAAATCTGGGCGCGCGGCTTCGCATCGGGCTACAACTACGCGACGCCGGCTCGCCAGGTGAAAGTCGGGGCGTTTCCCAGCGGCGACGATCTTTACCAGTACTTCGACCAGTACTGCAGCAACAGCCCGCAACAAAGTTTCGTCGCCGCTACGATTCAACTCGTCGAGCAGCTGGCCAATTCCGCCCCGGCTGCGAAGCCGGCGCCGGCGCGCAAGCCCGCGTCTCCCGAGAAAAAATAAGCCGCGTTAAAAGACCAGCGGCCAGCGGGCAACGACGCGGTATGCGACGCCGCCCGAATCGTGGCCCGACTCGACGAGCACAAAATCGTGAAGCGGCCAGTTGAATTGCATTGCAGGCAAAGACCCACGCACACGCGCATCGCGCACGAGCGTGACATGCGGGCTGTAAGGCCGGCTGTCGAAATCGATACCGGCTTGCGCCAATCCTGCTTCGAGCGCGGCGACCAGGTTAGTCAGCGCGTCCGGCGTCGCGAGCGGCGCCGCCCAGATAATTCGATTGTGCTTCCAATAACCGGTCGTGCCGAAATCGAGCTTGAAGGATTTCGCATCGATGGCGGTGGCCGCTGTTTCAATTTCCGTGCGGCGTTCTGCGGCCACGTTGCCGATGAAGACGAGCGTCTGATGCAGATTGTCGCGACGCATGAGGCGGCCGCCGCTTGACTGATGCGCCGCGCGGGCGACGGCATACAGCGAGTCGCGCACGCTCTCGTCCGGCCACAAGGCAAAAAACAAACGCGGCATGACTTGCTGCGTGATGTGCTGCGATTATTTCGGCGCGATCAGCACAATGGCTTCGGCGGCGATGCCTTCCTCGCGGCCGGTAAACCCCAGCTTTTCCGTGGTCTTCGCTTTGACGTTGACGTCGCCGGGCGCGATCCCGAGGTCGGCGGCGATGTTGGCAACCATGCCGGCGATGTGCGGCGCCATGCGCGGCGCCTGCGCAATGATGGTCGAGTCGACGTTCACCACGCGCCAGCCGCTTTTCACGAGCAGCACCGCGGTCTCGCGCAACAACTTGCGGCTGTCCACGCCCTTATAGCGCGCATCGCTGTCGGGAAAATGCCTGCCGATGTCGCCAAGCGCCGCCGCGCCGATCAACGCATCGCAGATCGCGTGCAGTAGAACGTCAGCGTCGGAATGGCCGTCGAGGCCGCGGTCGTGCGGTATTGTCACCCCGCCGATCACCAGCCTGCGGCCTGCTTTCAATGCATGCGCATCAAAGCCCTGCCCGATTCTCATAGTCGCTCCATGCCGCGTAACAGGGTTTCAGCCAAGCCGAGGTCCTGTGGATAAGTCACTTTCAGGTTGCGGCTGTCGCCCATCACGAGCTTTGGTTTCAGACCGATGCGCTCGATTGCGCTCGCTTCATCCGTCGCGCTCTCAGGCGCGCCGGCGCGCAACGCTTCAAGCAGCAGCCGATAGCGAAACATTTGCGGCGTCTGCGCGCACCACAGGTTGTCGCGCGGTTCGGTGTTAAGCACGTAACTGTCCGCGGTTCCCCGCTTCAACGTATCGACGACCGGCAACGCAAGCAAGCCGCCGGTCGGTTCGTTGCGCACGCTTTCGATCAGGCGCTCGAGGGTTTCGATTGCAAGACATGGGCGCACGGCGTCGTGCACGAGCACCCAATCATCGCCACCGATCGCGTCGCGCGCGGCAAGCAATCCGTTGAACACGCTGTTGGCGCGCGCGCCGCCGCCGCAATACAACGGCAGCAGGCGGGGCCCGAATTCGCTCCAGTCGTGTTGCTTGAACCAGGTGTCGCCCGGCGCCAGCACCACCATGACCTGATCGATTGCCATGTGCCGGCACAAATTTCGCACCGCATGATACAGCACCGGTTTGCCGGCGAGCGGCAGATACTGCTTGGGCATGGCGGCCCCCATGCGGGAACCGCTGCCGGCGGCGGGAATTAAGGCGTAGAGTTTTGACATGGCGGAGCCAAATGGCGGCAGCGCGGAATTGTATCAGCAGTTCAATGTCTTACTCTTAGGCGCTCGCACCGCGTGCGCCCGCTGACTTGATAATTCTTAAGGCGCCCCTCACCTTATAATTCGGCTCAATCAAGGTGAAATCGAATGACTGTACGTGCACCCGCAGTGGCGGGTACTTTTTATCCCGGCACCGCGCCTGAGCTTGCTCAGGTCGTGAGCGCGTTGCTTAACGATGCGGCGTCTTCAGCACGCGGCAAAGACGCGCCCAAGGCGATCATCGCGCCGCACGCCGGTTATATTTACTCGGGGCCTGTCGCCGCCGCGGTGTACGCACGACTCGCCCCGGTTCGCGGCATCATCAAGCGAGTCGTATTGCTGGGGCCTGTCCATCGAGTGCCGATACGCGGTCTTGCGCTGCCCGCCGCGCAGGAACTCGCGACACCGCTCGGCAACATCCGCGTCGATGCGGTCGCTGTCGCCACGCTCAAAAAATTGCCGCAGGTAACCGTGAGCGCGGCGGCGCACGTGCAGGAGCACTCGCTTGAAGTGCACCTGCCGTTCCTGCAGCAGGCGCTCGACGAGTTTACGCTGGTCCCGCTCGCGGTCGGCGACGCCAGCGCCGCGGAGGTCGCGCAGGTGCTCGACGTGCTATGGGGCGGCGCGGAAACGCTGATCGTCATCAGTTCGGATCTGTCGCATTACCTGAGTTACGGCGACGCCCAGGCGGTCGATCGCGTCACCGCGCAGGCGATTATCGATCTGCGTCCAAGCGTGTCGCACGAGCAGGCGTGCGGCGGAACGCCCGTCAATGGGTTGCTGCAGACGGCCCGTACGCGCGGACTTGCGCCCGAGTTGATCGACTTGCGCAATTCAGGCGACACTGCCGGCGATCGCAACCGGGTCGTCGGCTATGGCGCGTTTGCGTTCTACGAAAAACCGGCACCGCGCGAAATGAGCGCCGAGGCTGCGCGCGCCGCACTTTATGGTAACCAGGGAGCTGCCACGATACCCACCGATGCTGGACATGTTTTGCTGCCGCTCGCGCGCGCAGCCATTGCCGCGGAACTCGGCGTGCGCGCCGCATGTCCGGACGAAAGTGCGCCGTGGCTGCAAACGACCGGCGCTTCCTTCGTGACATTGAGCCAAAGCGGCCAACTGCGCGGCTGCATGGGCACGCTCGAAGCCAATCGCGCGCTCGGCGTCGACGTCAAGGCCAACGCGATTGCCGCCGCCTTGCGCGATCCGCGCTTCAAGCCGCTGACCACTGCGGAATTCGATGCGATCTGCGTCGAGGTTTCGGTACTCTCGCCGGTCGAGCCGATGCAATATCGCGATGAAGCCGATGCGTTCGCGCAATTGCGTCCCGGCATCGACGGCGTAATTTTTCATTACGGCTACCATCGCAGCACTTTCCTCCCGCAGGTATGGAAGGACTTCAGCGATGTGCAGTTGTTCATGGGCCATCTCAGGCACAAAGCCGGATTGCCGCCGGATTTCTGGGACCCCGAAGTGAAATTGTCGCGCTACACGGTGACGAAGTGGCGCGAGGATGATGGTGCCTCATGAGCGGTTACGCCGGACGCTGGTGGCACTTGCTCGACGACGGCCGCATGCAATGCGACTTGTGCCCCCGCGACTGCAAATTACACGAAGGCCAGCGCGGCGCGTGCTTCGTGCGCCAGCGCGTCGGCGACGTGATGTTGCTGACGACCTACGGGCGCTCGTCCGGGTTCTGCATCGATCCAATCGAAAAGAAACCGCTCAATCATTTCTATCCCGGCTCGAGCGTGCTGTCGTTCGGCACCGCCGGCTGCAATCTCGCGTGCAAGTTCTGCCAGAACTGGGACATCAGCAAATCGAAAGACATGGACCGCCTCGCCGACCAGGCGACGCCCGAAGCGATTGCCGACGCCGCCGTGGCGAACGGCTGCAAGAGCATCGCGTTTACGTATAACGACCCGGTGATCTTCGCCGAGTATGCGATGGACGTTGCCGATGCGTGTCACACGAAAGGCATCAACACCGTCGCCGTGACTGCCGGTTACATACACGACATTCCGCGCCACGACTTCTACGCCAAGATGGATGCGGCCAACGTCGATCTCAAGGCGTTTACCGACGAGTTCTACTTCAAGCTGTGCGGCGCGCACCTGAAGCCGGTGCTGGAGACGCTCGCCTATTTAAAGCACGAAACGAATGTGTGGTTCGAGATCACGACGCTGCTGATTCCGGGCAAGAACGATTCGGTCGAGGAAGTCACTGCGATGTGCGACTGGATCATGCGCGAACTCGGTCCTGACGTCCCGCTGCATTTCACCGCGTTTCACCCCGACCATAAAATGACGGACATCGCCGCAACGCCGCCCGCGACATTGACCCGCTCGCGCCAGATTGCGCTCGATACCGGGCTGAACTACGTCTACACCGGCAACGTGCATGATCTCGATGGCGGAACAACCTACTGCCCGGGATGCAATACGCCGTTGATCGTGCGCGACTGGCATCAGATCAAGTCGTACAAGCTGAGTGCCGAATCGAAATGCCCGCAATGCGCGACGGCGATCGTCGGCGAGTTCGAGCTGTTCGAAGGCCAGTTCGGCCGCCGGCGGATTCCACTCGCGATCGACCGGCGCTGAGATGGCGTTGACCTGGCTGAAGTCAGTACCATTCGCTTGCACAGTGCTTGCAGCGACGACGTCCGCACTCGCCGCAACCCCTGATTTCCCGTCGCACCCCGTTCGCCTGATCGTGCCGTATGCGCCCGGCGGCAATGCCGACATCATGGCGCGCCTGATCGCCCAGCAATTGAGCCAGAACATCGGTCAGCAAATCGTCGTCGACAACCGCGCCGGCGCGAACGGCATTATCGGCACCGACCTTGCGGTCAAGTCCGCGCCCGACGGTCACACGCTGGTGCTCGTCGCCAGTTCGCTCGCGACCAATCCGAGCCTCATCAAATCGATGCCGTACGACGGTCAGCGCGATCTCGCGCCGATCACGATCGTCGGTTCGACGCCGCTGATACTCGCCGCATTCCCGGGGTTGCCGGCGACGACGGCCAAAGACCTGATCGCGCTCGCTAAAACCAAACCCGGACAATTGAATTACGCCTCGTCCGGCAACGGCTCGCCCGCGAATCTCGCCGGTGCTTTGCTGGGCTACATGACGGGCATCACGCTCGTGCACGTAACTTACAAAGGCACGGCGCAGGCGATGACCGATGTGCTCGGCGGCCACGTTCAATTGTCTTTTCCGAGCATGACGGCAGCGCTGCCGCACGTGAAATCCGGCAAATTGAAAGCGCTCGGCATGACCGGTCCGCAGCGTTCGCCGCTGGCGCCCGACGTGCCCACCGTCGCGGAATCCGGCGTCAGCGGATATCAGGCCAACATCTGGAACGGCGTGCTCGCGCCGGTCGCGACGCCGCGACCGCTGATTGCCAAACTAAATGCCGAACTCCTGCGCGTGCTGACCTCATCCGAAATGCGTGAGCGCTTCGCCGCTTCCGGCGCCGACGTCGCACACGGCACGCCGGAAGAATTCCGCGCGTTCGTGACAAGCGAGCAGATTAAATGGGCAAAGGTGATACGCGAATCGGGGATGCGCGTCGACTAATGCATTAACTCGCAGGGCTCTCGGGCGAACGCTGCCAAGGCCTGTATAATGCGGCCTTTTTCGCAATAGAAACAATGTTAATGGAAGCACAGCCGCCCGGCCACAAAAGCCGGGTGGGCCCGTATCACGGATCGGCTGATGCGCTCGCGCTCGCCGAACTGGCGGGCAAGGTGCGCCCGCTGCTCGTGATAACCGCGACGGCCGCCGACGCGCAGCGCCTGCTCGATGAGATCCCGTACTTCAATCCGGCGCTGAAAGTCCACCTGCTGCCGGATTGGGAAACCCTGCCCTACGACAGTTTCTCGCCGCACCACGATCTCGTCTCGGAGCGGCTGGCGACCCTGTACCAGATCACACAGCAGGCGTTCGACATCGCGATCGTGCCGGTGACAACGGCGTTGTATCGATTCGCGCCGATCGAATACTTAGCCGCGCGCACGTTCTTCTTCAAGCAGGGCGAATCGCTCGCCGCAGACGAACTGCGCAAGCAATTGACGATCGCCGGCTACACGCACGTCGCGCAGGTGTTGTCGCCGGGCGAATACAGTTTTCGCGGCGGCCTGATCGACTTGTTTCCGATGGGCAGTGCGCTGCCTTACCGGCTCGACCTCTTCGACGACCAGATCGAATCGATCCGCAGCTTCGACGTCGACACCCAGCGCAGCATCTATAAGGTCAACGAAGTGCGGCTGCTGCCCGCGCGCGAGTTTCCGCTCGACGAAGACGGGCAGACGATGTTTCGCCGCAATTTCCGCTCGCGCTTTGAGGGAGACCCGTCTCGCTCGCGGCTATATAAAGACGTCAGCAACGGTATTGCGCCCGCGGGCATCGAATATTACCTGCCGCTTTTTTTCGAGCACACCGCGCTGTTGACTGATTACCTGCCGCCGCACACCACGCTCGTACTGCATCATGACGTGCAGCCGTGCATCGAGCAATTCTGGCAGGACACGCAGGCGCGCTACGACCTGCTCGGCGGCGACCGCAGCCAACCCCTGCTGCCGCCGCGCGAATTGTTTCTGACGACCGACGCATTCTTCGGTGCGATCAAGCCGTTCGCGCGCATCGAGATGCCGGCGGCGGGCGACACTGAATCCGTTTCTGAGGAAGAACCGCAAGCGGGCTCGAATACGTCGGCACTGCCCACGGTTGCAGTCGACCGCCGTGCCGATGAGCCGCTGAACAAGCTGCAGGCATTCATTGCCGGTTATGACGGCCGCACGCTGGTATTGGCGGAAGCGCTTGGCCGGCGCGAAACCATGCTTGAGTATTTTCGCGAGCACGGCATCCGGCCCGCCCCGTGCGGAACGTACGGCGAATTCCTCGCGAGCGATGCGCCGGTCTGCCTCGGTGTCGGGCCGCTTGCGGCGGGATTTCTGCTCGACGACCGCAAGCTCGCGATCATCACCGAGAACGAGCTGTATGCATCGCAAGTCCGCACGCGCCGCGAACGCGAAGCGCGCAAAGCGACCAGCGAAGGCATGCTGCGCGATCTGTCGGAAGTCAAAATCGGCGATCCCGTCGTGCACATACAGCACGGTATCGGCCGCTACTTAGGCTTGCAGAATCTCGATCTCGGCGAAGGCGCGACGGAGTTCCTGACGCTCGAATACACCCGCGGCGATAAGCTGTACGTGCCGGTATCGCAGTTGCATTTGATCAGCCGTTACAGCGGCGCAGCACCCGAAACTGCCCCGCTTCACGATCTGGGCAGCGGGCAGTGGGACAAGGCGAAAAAGAAAGCCGCTGCACAAGTGCGAGATACGGCGGCTGAACTCTTGAATCTTTACGCCCAGCGCGCCTTGCGCGAAGGTCACGCGTTCAAACTGCAGCAGCACGACTACGAAGCATTCAGCGATGCTTTCCCGTTCGAGGAAACACCCGATCAGAAAGCCGCGATCACCGCGACGCTCAACGATCTGCAGCAAGGCAAGCCGATGGATCGGCTGATCTGCGGCGATGTGGGCTTTGGCAAGACTGAAGTTGCGCTGCGCGCGGCATTTGTTGCGGTCAATGAAGGTAAACAGGTTGTCGTGCTGGTGCCGACGACGCTGCTCGCCGAACAGCACTTCAACACGTTCTCCGACCGTTTCGCCGACTGGCCGGTGAAGATCGCCGAACTGTCGCGCTTCCGCTCGCCTAAACAAGTAAGCGAAACGCTGACGGCACTGGCCGATGGCCGCGTCGATATCGTGATCGGCACGCACAAGCTTTTGGGGCACGACATCAAGCTCAAAAACCTCGGGCTCGTCATCATTGATGAAGAACACCGCTTTGGCGTGCGTCAAAAGGAAAAACTCAAAGCGCTGCGCGCCGAAGTCGATGTCCTGACACTGACCGCAACGCCAATTCCGCGCACGCTCGGCATGGCGCTCGAAGGCCTGCGCGACTTTTCGGTGATCGCCACCGCGCCGCAGCGCCGTCTCGCGATCAAGACTTTCGTTTCACGCCATAGCAAGGGCCTGATCCGGGAGGCGATGCTGCGCGAACTCAAACGCGGCGGCCAGGTTTACTTCCTGCACAACGATGTTGATACGATCGGCCAGATCGAGGACAGCCTCGCGCGGCTGGTGCCCGAAGCACGGATCCGCATTGCGCACGGCCAGATGCGCGAGCGCGAGCTTGAAATGGCGATGCGCGACTTCTACCAGCAGCGCTTCAACATCCTGTTATGCACGACGATCATCGAGACCGGCATCGACGTGCCGACCGCGAACACGATTATTATCAGCCGCGCCGACAAATTCGGACTAGCGCAATTGCACCAGCTGCGCGGGCGTGTCGGCCGCTCGCACCACCAGGCGTACGCTTATCTGCTGCTGCCGGACGAAGGCAGCATCACAAGCCAGGCCAAGAAGCGGCTCGAGGCGATCCAGCAGATGGAAGAACTCGGCTCCGGCTTCTTCCTCGCGATGCACGATCTCGAAATTCGCGGCGCCGGCGAAGTGCTTGGCGAATCGCAGTCCGGCGAGATGCAGGAAGTTGGCTTCAACCTTTATTGTGCGATGCTCGACACCGCGGTCAAATCGCTCAAGCAAGGTGTCGAGCCCGACTTGTCGGCCCCGCTTGGCGTCACAACCGAAATCAATTTGCATGCGCCCGCACTGCTCCCCGACAATTACTGCAACGATATTCACGAGCGGCTCGTGATTTACAAGCGGCTCGCGAACTGCGAAACGCTCGAAGCGCTTGACGCGATGCACGAAGAACTCATCGACCGCTTCGGCCTCCTGCCGCCGCACGCGAAGACCCTGCTCGAAACGCATCGCCTGCGAGTGCTCGGCAAGCCGCTCGGCATCGCGCGCATCGACGCTTCCGAATCCGGCGTGCAGCTCCAGTTCATCCCGAATCCCCCGATCGACGCCGGCCGCGTGGTCAAGCTGATCCAGCGCAACAAGCATTACAAGTTGAACGGCCAGGACCGCCTCCGAGTCAATGCCGACCTGCACGAAGTCGATGAGCGTGTAGCGAAGGTCCGGCTCGTCTTCAGCGAACTCGCGGGCTGACGATGCCGGCGATCAAAGCCATCCTGTGGGACAACGACGGCGTGCTTGTCGATACCGAGCATTTGTACCGCGATGCGACTCGCGAGGTGCTCGCAATCGCCGGTGTTCATCTGACCGATGAACACTACCGCGAACTCTTTCTGACGCAAAACAATGGCGCATGGCATCTTGCCGCGGAGCTTGGCCATTCGGAAAGCGCAATCGAAGCGATGCGTAAAGAGCGCGATGCACGCTATGCAAAACTGCTCGCCGCGCGCAATCATGCGATTGCCGGCGTCGAAGAGGTGCTGCGCGAACTGCACGGGCGATATGCGATGGCGATTGTCACGAGCTCGCACCGGGCGCACTTCGATATCATTCACGCGGCCACCGGCTTCCTGCGCTATTTCGACTTCGTGCTTGCACGCGAGGATTACGTAAATTCCAAGCCCGATCCCGAACCTTATCTCGCCGCCATCGCGCGGATGGGATTGACGCCGGATGAGTGCATAGCGGTCGAAGACACGCCGCGCGGCCTCATCGCGGCAACCGGCGCAGGCTTGCGCTGCATCGTGATTCCGAATGAATTGACGCACGGCGGTGATTTCGCGGCGGCGCATAAAGTGCTCACGCACGTGCGCGAACTGCCCTTATTGCTTGAAGCGGCGCAACAAGCTGCTCCGGTATAATCGCGCCCTCTCGTCGAACGCACGACCATGAACCTCGTCATCCAGGGCGCCGACATCGCAACGCCCGATCTCAAAACGCTCGCGAAGCTCGCCGGTGCATCGGCGATCGAAGCCATTACGCCGACTGCATTTCGACTGCGCAACGCCGTCGACAATTCAGGTATTGCGCCGCTGTGCGAAGCAGCGAAACTCGATTACGCATTCATTCCGGACGAGCGCAAGCTCGCCGGCATGCGGCTGTGCGTGATGGACATGGACTCCACGCTCATCACGATCGAGTGCATCGATGAAATCGCCGACATGCAGGGACTCAAGCCGCAGGTCGCCGCAATTACCGGGGCCGCAATGCGCGGCGAGCTCGATTTCCAGCAGAGCCTGCGCCGCCGCGTCGCGCTATTGAAAGGCCTCGATGCCAGCGCGCTGCAGCGCGTATATGACGAGCGCCTTAAATTGTCGCCCGGTGCTGAAGTCATGCTCAGGCAATTCCGCCAGCTCGGCATCAAGACACTGCTGCTGTCGGGCGGCTTTACGTTCTTTACCGAGCGACTCAAACAGCGCCTCGCACTCGACTACACGCGCTCGAACACGCTCGAAATCGTTGACGGCAAGCTCAGCGGCGAAGTGCTCGGCGACATCGTCGATGCGGACGTGAAGCGCGCCGCGCTACTGCAAGTCCGCGACGAGCTCGGTATCGGCAATGCGCAAATCATCGGGCTCGGCGACGGCGCGAACGATTTGAAGTTCATGGCGGAAGCCGGCGTCAGCGTGGCCTATCATGCGAAACCCGTGGTGCGCGCACAGGCGACGCACGCGCTGAACTACGTCGGGCTCGACGGCGTGCTGAATCTGTTCGGATAAGCATCGGGGCCTCGCCGCCGTGCGACGGCGAGGGATCAAATGGAGGCCGTGATGATAAGATGCATCGCATTGCCCCGAATTGCGTACAATCGCTATTAAATATTCGGGCAAGACGGGAACGTCATCCGCATCGACCGGAAGCTGTGCCATGATCGCCGCAATAGGACATTTTTCATGACGCCCCTTAAACCGGTTAATTCTACCGACGATCTTGCAATCAATGGCGCGCAACCATTGTTTGCCGACCCTCTGCACGTCGGCAGGCCGAATATCGGCGACCGGCCGCAGTTTCTTCGACGTACGGCCGACCTCCTCGACCGCAGATGGTTGTCGAACAACGGTCCTCTCGTCCAGGAATTCGAATACAAGATAGCGGCGTTTCTTGGGACCCGGCATTGCATAGCAATGTGCAATGGAACGATCGCACTCGAAATTGCGACGCGCGCGCTGGATCTGAAGGGCGAAGTCATTGTGCCCTCTTACACCTTCATTGCTACCGCACATGCGTTGCAATGGCAGGAGATCACGCCGGTGTTCGCCGACATCGACCCTTGCACACACAATCTCGATCCTGAGGCGGTGCGGCGAATGATCACCCCGCGGACCACCGGGATCATCGGCGTGCATCTTTGGGGCCGCGCGGCGCCGGTCGCCCAACTTAAGGCCATCGCGAACGAGTATGGCCTGAAGCTGATGTACGATGCTTCGCACGGCTTCGCATGTTCCCACGGCGGAACAATGCTCGGCAATTTTGGCGACTGTGAAGTTTTCAGCTTCCACGCCACCAAATTCTTTAACACGTTCGAGGGTGGCGCAGTTGTTACGAACGACGACTCGCTGGCCGAGAAAGTGCGCCTGATGCGGAACTTCGGCTTTTCCGGCTACGATAAAGTGATTTATCCCGGAACGAATGGAAAAATGACGGAGATCGCGGCAGCGATGGGGCTGACGAACCTCGAAGCGATCGGCGATTTTATGGCCATCAACCGCCGCAACTACGAGATCTACAGGGAAGGCGTGGCCGGAATTTCCGGACTGAGCCTTCTGCAGTACGAGCAGTCCGAAAAAAACAATTTCCAGTACGTGGTGATTGAACTTGGCCCTGAATTCCCAGTTTCACGTGACGATACAGTGCAAACCCTGCACGCCGAAAACATTCTCGCACGCAGATACTTCTGGCCAGGTTGCCACAATATGCAACCGTACCAGTCGCGCTATCCCGATGCACACCTCGCGTTGGACAATACGAACCTCGTCGCAGAAAGAGTGATCGTCCTGCCGACCGGGTCGACACTTGGAGAGCAGGAGATCCTGGCGATACTCTCGGTTTTACGTGCACTGGCGGTAGGTCCGAATGGAAAAGTTACAAGTGCAAGCTAGCTGGAGCGAGTCCGCGCCGATCCGCGCTGCTGGCAGACCGGCAAATGGCGCCTATGATCAATCCCTTTGATCCGGGTTATTACACGGAGACCGATCTGCGCGACGCGGGGCTCAGCAAAATTGGGAAAAACGTAAAGATCGCCAAAAACTGCACGATCATCGGCTTGGAGCGGATCGAGATCGGCAGCAATGTCCGCATTGACGGTTTCACTTCAATAGTGGCAGCCGGCACCGGTTTTATCGAAATCGGGTCCTTCGTTCACATCGGTTCGCACTGTTACCTGGCAGCGGGCGACGGCATCGTTCTAGGGGACTTTTCCGGCTTGTCTCAGGGGGTCCATATCTACAGCCGCACCGATGATTATATGGGCGGGCATCTTACCAATCCCACCGTGCCGGAAAAATACAAGAGTGTGCGGCGGGGAAAAGTAGTACTACGAAAACACGTCATCGTAGGTTCACAGACCGTGATCCTGCCGAAAGTCGATATCGGCGAAGGATGCTCGGTGGGTGCGCTGTCGCTCGTTACTAAAAGCCTGGGCAGCTGGGGGGTGTACTTCGGGATTCCGGTAAAACGCCTAAAAGGGAGATCAAAGACCGTTCTCGATCTGGAACAGCAACTCTTACATGAACTTGGCCGGTCCGGAAACTGAAATCGGCAATGACATTGCTGCATATGATCCGCGGTTTCAGATCTCGAATTTGGGTCCGTTATATCCGCTCTTCCACGTAAATGAAAAAAAATATCGTCATTGCGTTTTCCGGCCAGAGCTCGAATGATGCGATCAGCGGGCTCATTGCCGAATGGGGCGCTGCACTGTCGTCCGCCGGACTCTCGATGGTGCACGTCACGCCTGAACCGGCGGATCTGCAGCGTGCTGTCAAGCTACTTTCAGCCGGTCAGGTTAGCTTTGCCATGACCTGGCTGGGCATAGGTCAGGGCCTTTCCGTCATGCTTGGACCGAAGCAACAAACGCAAAGTGCCTGGGGAAAGGTCCGCATGCTCGCATCCGGTCGCCGCCCCGCGAAAATCGACCGTCAGGCAACGAACGCTTGGGAATATTTCCGCGTACCCCTGCTGAAATTTCATGGCGACCTGCCGGCCTATTTTGTCGATTATCACCGCGATATTCCCCACAACGCGGTCAATCTCTATCACGGAACGGAGTTCATGCATTTCAGGCGCCGCTGGATTCCCGACGCACGTGCGCTTATGACGCAGATACCTCCGCTGCCTCTGGCCCCCATCGAGCGAAGCAAGGTGAATCTATCGGCGCGTCGGAAGGGAAAACTCGTTTTTATCAAGAACGGTAATTCACCCTCCGAACTCACGCGAAGGTGGCAGGAATACCTGCCCGCCTCCATCGCCCGCATGCTCGTCAGCATGGCTGAAGAAATTACCGGGCCTGGCTGCCGGCCAGGCATTCTGTATATCGGTGATTTCGTCGCGACTTTCCTGGGCGCAAATTCCATCGACCCCGATTCGGCGCGAGACCTCGTGGTCTTTTTTTCGGCGCAGCTCGACGATTACCTCAGGCGCATTAAAAGCCGGATGATCGCTGAATCCATATTGGACCTGCCGGTCATCGTTCAGGGCGACTCCTGGAACCACGTCGATTTTTCTGGCCGGCAGGCGCAGTGGGTGAAAGGCCAGGACTTCGCATCCACCCAGCGGGTGTTTGCCGATGAACTCGGCATCATCGACATGTCGCCTAATACAGATACATTCCCGCATGACCGGGTTCAGCGCGCCGCCGGTTCGTTCGCGACGGTACTGACCAACCGCCAGGCTTGGTTGAAAGACAGCTTTCCCGAATTCGAAAAACTCACGTTCGAGTTTGAGCCGCAGGCGATCGAGTCCCGAGTGGCCGATGCCATTGCCCGCCCCGACGAATATCTCGAACTGGGCCTCGCATTCGGCATGCGATTTCGCGAGCTCTATCCGCAAGCAGCGTTCGTGCAACGCATTGTGAACTTGGCCGACCTTGCCACCCTGCAATGGAGCGAGAACAAACCGCCTATCCAGCCGTTTTTTGCCTGGCGCCGACATCATTGACCACCAGGCAATCTGGGTAAACCGTGCCGGAGAAAAGCAGCGAAAGCATGGCATGGAAACGCCTTTGACCAGCAATGAAATTCCCCATGCGCTGCAATACGCAGTGCAGCGCCATCAGGCTGGCCGGTTGGCGGAAGCGGAAGCAATTTACCTGCGGATACTGGACGAAGAACCGGCGCATGCCGAAGCACTGCATCTGCTGGGGCTGATCTCATTGCAGACCGGCCGGCACGCCTATGCGGTCGAATTAATTGAAACGGCGAACGAACTGTCGCCTGGCAATGCCGTTATCCTGAGCAATCTGGGCGAAGCGTATAACAAAACCAGCCGCCCGGACGACGCGCGACGCTGCTGCGAGGAAGCCGTAAAACTCAAGCCGAATTTTCCCGCAGCGCATAACAATCTGGGCAACGCGCTGCAGAGGCTCGAGCAATTGGACGCCGCGGACAAATCTTTTCGCGCCGCCGTCAGCCTTGACCCATCATCGCCTCTAAGCAGAGTCAATCTAGGATTGTTGTGCCTGCTGCGTGGCGACTATGCGACAGGATTGGAGCTCTATGAAAGCCGCCTGGAGCGCACCGCTTTGCATGCAGGTGGCGACACCCGGCAAATGCTGGACCAGCTCGCCGGCATTCCAAGCTGGCGCGGCGCGCCAATGCAGGGAAAACGCCTACTGCTCTGGACCGAACAAGGCCTCGGAGATACGTTGATGATGCTGCGTTACCTGCCGCAGATACGCAGCTTAGGCGTCGGCCGTCTGACGGTATGCTGCGAGCCCGCACTCGTCCGCTTGGTGCAAACCTGCAAGGAAGTGGATGAGGTCATTGTTGACGCATATTCATGCGACTGGCGCGAACGTATTGATTTGCAGTGTCCGACGATGAGCCTGCCGCTCGCCCTCGGCACTCGCCTGGACACTATACCGGGTCGGACGCCGTATCTGAAGATACCGGGCGAGCAGCGCCGGCGTTGGTCTGCCCGTGTTGCTGCACTCGCATCGCCGCGAATCGGCCTGGTCTGGGCCGGAGGCAAGAAAACACAGGCTGACCCAAGGCGCAGCGTTTCGATCGCGAGCTTCGAACCGCTGCTCGAGATGCGGGGAATAAGCCTCATCTCGCTGCAAAAAGACCGCGATGCGTCCCCGCCACAAATGCCTGCGCCACCAGGACTCATCGACTGGATTGACGAATGTACCGATCTCTTGGAAACGGCAGCGCTTATCGAACAACTGGACCTCGTGATCAGCGTCGATACCGCTGTAGCGCATCTGGCGGGCGCCCTGGATAAACCGGTTTGGCTACTTAATCGCACCGGAAGCGAATGGCGGTGGATGCTCGGACGCGATGATTCCCCTTGGTATCCGACTATGAGAATTTTTAACCAGCGACAACGCGATTGGGAGAGCGTAGTCGATGAAATCGCGGACGCCGTCGAAAAAGAGTTTCGATCGGCGCAACAGCCGCTGCAAGCGCGACTCTCTCGTCTGATTCATCGCTTCATTACCGGATCAAGATAGGCAAGAGACTCCGCTAAAGGATCCGGCTGGTATGCCGCCGCAGCACGACCTGGTCTCAGCGCAGTCTGCTACCGCTGGGCGCACGATCCTTTCAATTGACTGCCTCGCGTCCGAAGTCGGTCAGGCGGTAAGCTCGCCAGTTTTCAGCTTCACGGCACATGCCAAAGCGAAATGGCATGTGCCCGCGCCCCGGCGTAAAAAAGCGCAAGTCCTCGAACCACACGCACGGCGAGGTGCCACGGTCGATTCGATAAAGCGCTGGATGCGCCGAAAACCAGCGATAGAACTCGAACTTCGGATGCTCCCATGCTTCATGTGCAAACGACTGGTCATCCGCGCTGCTCCCGTATCTCGGCGCCGTAATCCATACCGCGAGCTGCGTCGGCATGTACGGGGCGTTTACTCGTGTGAGAAAACCGGCATCCGCCGCGAGCGGCTCCGGCGCCTCACGCCGCAGCAGGCTGACGAGGCTGTAATGCTGATTCGCGGCATCGGTCACGAATACATTCCAGTTGAACGGCAGTGGCGGCTGCGGCACAGCATCCACCTGATATTGCGTATAGCCGGCAGCGCGCGCATGCGCTTCGCCGAAATCGAGCGCGCGCTGGCGCTGCAGCCACTGAAATCCCACATAGGCGACGAGTACCGCCAAGGCGATGACCGCCGGCAGCCGCGTCTTGCGCCAGACGCCGCACGCGACAAGGCCGCTGAGAATGATGCCGGTAAACCACAGGTCGATGATGAACGTCGTCGACCACGCGTAGCGAACATCCGAAACCGGCGCGAATATCATGGTGCCGTAAGGCGTAATGAGATCTGCGACGATATGCGCGCCGAGGCCAAGCGCGGCCATTAACGCGCAACTGCGCCAGTGCCGGGGTTGCCGCCACAGCAGCCACGCGCAAGCAATGCCTAACAGCGCCGCCCACAGCGGCAGCATCAGCAATGAGTGCGTAACGCCCCGGTGATTGTGTAGATAAGCGAGCGGCGCCAGCGGCGTGACGATGATGTCGCTGTCCGGGAAGGCCGCCGCAACAAAGCCGAGTGCGAGACGGGCACGCAACGACAAGCCGCCCGGCACTGGTTCGCGCGGCGCGGTCGCACGCGCGAGCAGCGCGCCGGAGAGCGCATGAGTAAGCGTGTCCAGCTATTCCGCCACAATTATTTCAAGACGAGGCCGATCGCCTTGCCGAGCTTGTCGTAGGTTTCGAACTGTTCTTTGACGAAGCGCGCCGTTTCGTCGGGCGACAGGATGCGCGGCACCGAGCCGCTTCGCTCCGTTGCGGTAATCCACTGCGGGTCCCTCGCGACCTTTTTCAGCACGTCGGCCCAATAGCCGACCAGCTTGCGGTCCATGTTGGGCGGCCCGTATAACGCGCTCCAGCCGATGATGCGCTCGAGTTGCGGATAGCCCACCTCCTTGGCGGTCGGCACGTTCGGAATTTCTTTGTAGCGCTCGGGCGTCGTCGTCAGCACCGCTCGCAGCTGTCCCGACTTGATGAATGAAAGCGCGGTGCCGATGTTGGTGCAGTTGATGTCGACTTCGCCGGATAACAGCGCGACCGTCGCATCGCCGCCGCCCTTGTATGGGACCTGGATCCCGGCATCTTTACCGAGCTTGAAAATGTCGAACACCATCTGCGGGCCCATTTCATGGATGGTGCCGACGCCCGCGGTGCTGTACTTGAGCTTGCCCGGATTTTTGCGGATGCCGTCGACCAGCTCGGCAAAAGTCTTGTACGGCGAATCGGCGCGCACCGCGCACACATACGGATTCAGTTCGAGCAAGCCGAGGAAGGTGAAGTCGTCCCACTTGTACGAGAGGTCCGGCTTCAACGCCGGCAGCGTTGCCTGGCTACCGACACGCGCAAGCAGCATCGTGTAGCCGTCGGGCACCGCCCGCTTCACGTATTCGGAGGCGATGGCGCCGCTCGCGCCCACCTTGTTGAGCACGACGCCGTTCTGGCCCGCGTATTTGGGCATCATTGCGGCAAGATTGCGCGCAGCCAGATCGGCATCGCCGCCGGCGGTGAAGCCAGCGACGACCAAAATCGGTTTGGTCGGATATTGGGCGAGCGCCACGGCCGCGAACGCCAAAGCGCACGATGCGCATATCGCGCCAGAGAACCAGCGCGCAACAGATCTCCATTTGCCGGCAGCAACCATCGAATCTCCTCGATTATTATTTTTACGCCGCGAAACCCGGGCGGCACCTGCGTTAACGAAAAACTTTGGCGCCCTGCGCCTATACGGCAATGACTTCGATGTCCGGCTCGATCGATTTCACGAGGTTTTCAATACCGGCGAGCGTTCCCGATAGCGAACTCGGGCAACTGCCGCATGCGCCTTGATAATGCACCGATAGCGTATTGCCCGAAAGTCCCATCACGTACAAGTCGCCGCCGTCGCCCTGCAGGTACGGTCGGATTTGTTCGTCGAGCAGTTCGTTGATGCGATCGAGACGCCCCTGGTCGGCCGGCGTAAGGTCGGCGATCGCTGCGGTCGAAGCGGCGGTTGCAGCGACCGTTTGCTCGTCCGCGGCCGGCGCTGCGCGAATCGGCTCGGCGAGCTTGCGCTGCAATTCGTGCCAGTCGGCGCTGCCGTCCTGCGTAACCGTGATCCAGTGATCGACGTAAAACACGTTGGTCACGTGCTCGATGTCGAACAGCTGGCTCGCGAGCGGATCGTCCTTCGCCTGCCCGGCATTGTCGTACGAACGCGTGATTCCCCAGGTCAACGGCTCCTTGAGGATGAACTTCATCGCGTTCGGATTCGGCGTGCCTTCGATTTCAGCGATCTTTGGCATGTCAGGCGTCGCCCATCGGTGCGTGCATCGGATCGCCGTCGGCTTCGGTCGAAGTGACGGCAACCGAATTCAGTGCGGCGTGCAGCGTGTGCCACGGCAGGATCGCGCATTTGACGCGTGTCGGCAGGTCGCGCACGCCGGCGAAAACCGTGAGCCGACCGAGATGATGCGGCTGGTCTTCAACGTGAAGCGCGCCGGTGGCCATGTCGCGGAATTCATGCACGAGCGTTTCAGCTTCGTCGCGCGCCTTGCCCTTGACCGCCGCCGTCATCATCGACGCCGAGGCTTTGCAGATTGCGCACGATTCGCCGGTAAATGCGATGTTGTTCAAACGCTCGCCGTCGAGTTTGAGCGTCAGCGTCAGGTGGTCGCCGCACAGTGGATTGTGGCCTTCCGCTTTATGCGTTGCGCCATCGAGCACGCCGAAATTGCGCGGCTTCTTGTTGTGATCGAGGATCACTTCCTGGTACAGCGCCTTAGTGTCGGCCATTACGCAAACACCTTTTGCACATTGCGGATGCCGGCAATCAGTGCATCGACTTCCGACATGCTGTTATAGAAAGCAAACGAAGCGCGCGACGTCGCCGGCACCTTGAAGCGCTGCATCACGGGTTGCGCACAATGGTGTCCCGTGCGAATCGCGATTCCATCCTGGTTCAGCAGCGTGCCGACGTCGTGCGGATGCACGCCATCGATCGCAAACGACATCACGGCTGCCTTTTTCTCGGACGTGCCGATGATGCGAACGCCGGGCATTGCGTTGACCTGTTCCTGCGCGTAATTCAACAAATCGACTTCATACTTGGCAATTTTGTCGATGCCGATGGCCGAAATGTAATCGACAGCCGCACCCAGCCCGATCGCGGCGGCAATCGGCGGCGTCCCGGCCTCAAACTTATGCGGAATCGTGTTGTACGTCGTCTTCTCGAACGTGACGGACAGGATCATGTCGCCGCCGCCCTTGAACGGCTGCATGCGCTCGAGAATTGTCGCTTTGCCGTACAAAATACCGATACCCGTCGGGCCGCACAATTTGTGCCCGGAGAATGCATAAAAATCGCAATCGAGCGCCTGCACATCGACCGGTAAGTGCGGCGCCGCCTGCGCGCCGTCGACGAGCACCGGCACGCCGCGCGCATGCGCGAAGTCAATCATATGCTTGACCGGGTTGATGGTGCCGAGCGCGTTCGATACATGCATCACGCCGACGAATTTCGTATGCTCGTTGAACAGCTTTTCGTATTCGTCGACGAGCAGTTCGCCCGCATCGTTGATCGGCACGACGCGAATCTTCGCGCCCTTCTCTTCGGCGAGCATCTGCCAGGGCACGATATTCGAATGGTGCTCGAGCGTGGTCAGGATGATCTCATCGTCTTTGCCGATAAACTTGCGGCCGTAGCCGTGCATCACGAGATTGATGCCTTCGGTCGTCCCGCTCGTGAACAGCACTTCGCGCTCCTCGCGCGCATTGATGAAGCGCTGGACCTTGCGCCGCGCTTCTTCATACGCGCCGGTCGCGACTTCCGACAGGTGATGCACGCCGCGGTGAATGTTGGCGTGCTCGGTCTGCTGATAACGCACGAGCCGGTCGATCACCGGCTGCGGCATCTGGCTTGAAGCGGCATTGTCCAGATAGACGAGCGGCTTGCCGCCGACTTTCAAGTCCAGAATTGGAAAATCGCTGCGGATGCGCTTGATGTCGAGCGCTGCGGAAAGATCGACTTTGTGCCTGGCGGCTGCGGTGGTCATGAGGGGCGGCTGGTTTGCGCGAGCACGGTCTGCTCGAGCCGGGTTTTGAGGGAGGTAACGGAAATTCGCTCAATGATTTCAGCACCGAACGCATAAGTCAGCAGATTGCGCGCCGCCGTTTCGGACAAGCCGCGGCTTTTTAAATAAAAAATCTCGTCGGCATCGAGCTGGCCGACGGTCGCGCCGTGCGCGCACTTCACGTCATCGGCGAAAATTTCGAGCTGCGGTTTGGTATCGATGCGCGCTTTGCCGCTCAACAGGAGGTTGCGGCTCGATTGTGATGAGTTCGTGAGCTGCGCACCGTGCCTGACCATGATCTTGCCGTTGAATACCGCGTGCGCGGAGCCATCGACGATGCACTTGTGCTGCTGCCGGCTCACGCCATGCGGCTTCGCGTGATCGATGCAGGTATGCGTATCGGCAAGCTGAGTTTCGTTGATCAGCGCTAGGCCGTCGATTGCGCACTCGGCGCCTTCCGCGGTCTGTTCGACATTCAGGTTATACCGCGAGATGCGCGCGCCAATCGCCACACTGACCGATTGATAGCGGCTCGAGTGGCCGAGCGACACCGCGCAATTCGCGATGTGAAATGCCTGCGCGCCTTCACGCTGCACGCGCACATGCTCGACGCACGCGTCGTCGGCGATGGCGATTTCAGTGACTGCATTCGTGAAGTAAGCAGCGTCCTGCAGCGAAACAAAATCTTCGATGATGCTGACGGCGCTGCCGGGTGCAGCCATGACAAGGCAGCGCGGATAACTGGCCGCCATCGCTTGCGTCGCGATGAAGAGCAGATGTACCGGCTTCGTCGCAATGATGTTCGCGGCCACATTGACGAACGCGCCGTCATTCAGGAACGCGGTATTCAGCGCAGAAAATGCATTGTTGTCGAACCCCGCATGGCGGCCGAGATGGGCCTGCAATGCAGAATTCGTCGCGGACAAACCCGCCGCGATCGTGCCGACTTCGACGCCCCAATGATTGAAGCTGAGTCGCGGCGCGTAAACGCCGTCGATGAATACCAGGCGCGCGCCGGCTTCAGGTAGCACGAACGGTTCGATGTCCGCCGCTTCGAGCGAACCCGCGCCGCGCGCCGGCTGGAACGATATCTTCGTCAACGGCGAGATGTCGGTGAAACGCCAGTCTTCGTCGCGCGTGGTCGGCACGCTGAGCGCACTCACGCGATCGACGGCGTGCGCGCGCAAATCGTTGAACCAGCCGAGCGGGGTCGCTTGCGGCGCCGGTCGCCCTTCGAGCAGGCCGGCCAGATAACGATTGGTTGCGGCAATCGTCATGCCGGTGCCCTTGCCGCTGCTTTGTATTCGGCGCTCACCCAATCGTAACCGCGCGACTCGAGCTCGAGGGCCAGTGCCTTGTCGCCGGTCTTGATTACGCGGCCCGCTTCCATCACATGCACGAAGTCGGGCACGATGTAGTTGAGCAGGCGCTGATAGTGGGTGACCAGCACGACCGCATTATCCCTGGTCGCAAGCTGATTGACGCCGCCCGCCACCACGCGCAGCGCATCGATGTCGAGCCCCGAGTCCGTCTCGTCGAGAATCGCCAGATGCGGCTCGAGCAGCGCCATCTGCAGAATTTCGTTGCGCTTCTTCTCGCCGCCCGAAAAACCTTCGTTGACGCTGCGATCGAGAAAGTCGGGATTCATTTCGAGGAGACGCATCTTTTCGCGCACAAAATCGTCGAATTCGAGCGGGTCGAGTTCTTCATTGCCGCGCTGCGTCTGCACCGTGTTGTACGCGAGACGCAGAAACTGGCTGTTGGCCACACCGGGAATTTCGATCGGATACTGGAAGCCCAGAAATAATCCGGCGCGCGCGCGCTCTTCCGCTTTGAGCTCGAAGAGATTCTTGCCCTGAAACAGGACAGACCCGCCCGTCACCTCGTAAGCGGGATGACCGGCAAGCACCTTGGCGAACGTGCTCTTGCCCGAGCCGTTCGGACCCATGATGGCGTGCACTTCGCCGCTCTTGACCGTGAGGTCGATGCCTTTGAGAATTTCGATGCCGTTGACCGTCGCGCGCAATCCGCGCACTTCGAGCAGCGTTTTGCTGTCCTGGTAAATCATCCGACGCTTCCTTCGAGCTTGAGACCGAGCAGCTTGGTCGCCTCGACGGCGAACTCCATCGGCAATTGTTGAAACACATCCTTACAGAATCCGTTGATGATCATCGAGACCGCTTCTTCGGCGCCGATGCCGCGCTGCGCGAAATAAAAGAGCTGGTCTTCGCCGATCTTTGACGTCGACGCTTCGTGCTCGACCTTGGCGCTTGGATTGCGCACGTCGATATACGGAAACGTATTGGCACCGCAGCGGTCGCCGATCAGCATCGAGTCGCATTGCGAGTAATTGCGCGCGCCCGCCGCCGTCGGCGCAATGCGCACGAGGCCGCGGTAACTATTGTTCGAGCGCCCGGCCGAAATGCCCTTGCTGACGATGGTGCTGCGCGTGTTCTTTCCCATGTGGATCATCTTGGTGCCGGTATCCGCCTGCTGCATGTGGTTCGTCAGCGCCACAGAATAGAACTCGCCGACCGAGTTGTCGCCGCGCAAAATGCAGCTCGGATATTTCCACGTAATTGCCGAACCGGTCTCTACCTGAGTCCATGAAATGCGCGAGTTGACGCCTTTGCACAGGCCGCGCTTGGTCACGAAGTTATAAATACCGCCGACGCCGTTCTCGTCACCCGCATACCAGTTCTGCACGGTCGAGTACTTGATGTCAGCGTTGTCGAGCGCGACGAGCTCTACGACCGCCGCGTGCAGCTGGTTGGTGTCGAACTTCGGCGCCGTGCAACCTTCCAGATAAGACACAGACGCGCCGTCTTCGGCGATGATCAGCGTGCGCTCGAACTGGCCTGACGATTCCGTGTTAATGCGGAAATACGTCGACAGATCCATCGGGCATTTGACGCCCTTCGGAATAAAACAAAACGAGCCGTCGGTAAACACCGCCGAATTGAGCGCCGCATAAAAATTGTCGCCGACCGGCACCACGCTGCCCATGTATTGCTTCACGAGTTCGGGATGCTGATGCACCGCCTCGGAAATCGAACAGAAAATGATCCCGACTTCGGCGAGTTTGGCCTTGTACGTGGTTGCGACGGAGACACTGTCAAAGATCACGTCGACCGCGACGCCCGCGAGTTTCGCGCGCTCATTCATCGGCACGCCGAGCTTTTCGAACGTGCGCAGCAGTTCGGGATCGACCTCGTCCATGCTTTTCAACATCTTGTTCGGCTTGGGCGCCGAGTAGTAGCTGATCGCCTGGTAATCGATTTTCGAATAGTGCACGTTCGGCCACGTCGGCTCGTCCATCTTGAGCCACTGCGCGTACGCCTTCAGGCGAAACTCGAGCAGCCATTCGGGTTCGCTCTTCTTCGCCGAAATCATGCGGATCGTGTCTTCGTTCAAGCCTTTCGGCGCAACATCGGACTCGATGTCGGTGACGAAGCCGTGCTTGTACGGCTGGTTGACTAGATTTTGGAGAACTGAACTCATGATTGCCTAATAAGACTTAATACTTAAATCTTTAACCGCAAAGGGCGCGAAGGTCACAAAGGAAAGTCGAAAGACCTCGAGGAACTCAATGCAGTAGCTTTTCCTCTGCGTCCTTGGCGGATCAGGGTTTGACAGCTTCCTTCAGGTTGAAGCTCTCGCCGCAACCGCAGGTACCGTCGACATTCGGGTTGTCGAACTTGAACATCTGCTTCAGGCCTTCCTTGACGAAGTCGAGCCGTGAACCGTCGAGCACAGCGAGGCTTTCGGCATCGACAACCACTTTGGCATCGTGCGCGTCAAATGCGCGATCGTCGACGCCCACGTCATCCGCGTAGTCGAACGTGTAGGCAAAACCCGAGCAACCGACTTTCTTGATGCCGACACGCAGGCCCAGACCTTTACCGCGTTTGGCCAGCTGGTTGCGAATTTGTTTCGCCGCATTTTCAGTCACTGTAATTGCCATGATGTTTACCGTTTGCTCAATGGATTCTGATTAGACGGCCATCGCCGTCAGTTGTTTCAATCGCGCCACGACACCCGTTAGCGCGCGCAGGAAGGCTTCGACTTCGGCCGGCGTGTTGCCGCTGCCAAGGCTCAGCCGCACCGCGCCGCGCGCAATGTCAGGCGCGACGCCCATCGCGAGCAAAGTCGCGCTGGGCTCGGTGCTCGTGCTCGAACACGCCGCGCCGCTCGCGACAGCGAACCCCGCGTTATCCAGTTCGATGACCAGCGTCTCGCCTTCGATACCGGGAAATGTGAAATAACTCGTGTTGGGCACGCGCGTCGCGCCCGCACCGAAGATGACGGCGCCCATGCCGCGCAGCGTGCGCTCGAGTTGCGAGCGCATCTCAGCCAGACGCGGCGCCAACTCTCGCACGCGACCGGCAGCCAGTTCGCAAGCGGCGCCAAAGCCGACGATGCCCGGCACGTTCTCGGTGCCGGAACGCAAACCCTGTTCGTGTCCGCCCCCGCTCATCAGCGGTTTCAATTCGATGCGCTTGTCGAGCACCAGCGCGCCTACACCTTTGGGCCCGTAAATCTTGTGCGCCGAGATGGTCATTGCATGCACGTTCAGCGCCGGAAAATCGACCTCGATCTTGCCCAGCGCCTGCACGGCGTCGGTGTGCATCCACGCACGTGCTGCGCGCGCGAGTTCGCCGACCGCCGCGACATCCTGGATGACGCCGGTTTCATTGTTGGCGAACATGACGGACACGATGCCCGTCGGCTCTTTGAGCGCTGCGGCAACATCCGTCAGATCAATGCGTCCCTCCGTATCGACGGCGAGCTTGCGCACTTTCCAACCCGCGCGCGCCAGCTCCTGTGCCGGTTTCGCTACGCACGGATGCTCGATCGCGCTCACCGCAATCTGGCCAGGCTTCAGCATGCCGGCCGCACCTTTGACGAAAGAATTGTTGCCCTCGGTGCCGCCGCTGGTGAATACGACCTGCACCGGCTGCACGCCAACGAGTGCTGCAACCTGCTCGCGCGCCTGATTGACCGCTTTTCGCGCGAGGGTGCCGAATTCGTGCCGGCTCGACGCATTGCCGTATTGCTCGCGCAGGTACGGCAACATCGCAGCGAGCACGCGCTCGTCGAGCGGCGTGGTTGCGTTGTGATCGAAGTAAACGTGCTTCATTGAAAGCGATGCCGGGTTAAGCGCTCACGCCGTCGCCGGCGTGCGTTCGCGTTTGGCGGAATCACGCATGTCGTGCACCTGCGCGACGCCCTGCTGCTTCGCCTTTTGCTCGTCGACGAGCTGCTTCAGCGAAACGGCGCGCAGGTAATCGATGATGTGCTCGTTAAGGTTTGCCCACAGATCGTGCGTGATGCATTTGTGATCGTCGTGGCAATTTTCCTTGCCCGCGCATTGCGTCGCGTCGATCGGCTCGTCGACCGCCACGATGATGTCGGCGACCGACATCTTCGCCATTTCTCCGGCGAGGCAATAACCACCGCCTGGGCCGCGCACGCTGTCGACCAGCCCGTTGCGGCGCAGCTTGCCGAACAGCTGCTCAAGGTAGGAGAGCGAAATCTTCTGACGATGGCTGATCTCGGCCAGCGTTACCGGACCGCCCCCGTGCCGCATGCCTAAATCGACCATGGCCGTCACTGCGAACCGCCCCTTCGTCGTTAATCTCATACGATACCTCTCAAGTAATCAGCTACTTACAGACAACCGACCAATACACGATGAGTTTAGTCAAGTATACAATACTTGATGAAATCAATCAACAATACGGTTCAGGTATTTAGCGTCGAAGCCGTCGCGTTCCCTGACCTTGCCGCAGTCCGCACCGAGTTGTTTGAGCTGCTCCAGAATTTGCTCGAGCCGCTGATCGGTACTGACGCTGTGGTCGATCAGTTCGTGAATCGCCTTGGCGATCGGATCGTTCATGTCGCTGCCGATCGCGTACGCCGAGAAGCCGGTCCGGTCGTCCGCCTGCGCCGCAATAATGCGGGCGGGAATCCCGATCGCGGTTGCGCCTGGCGGCACATCTTTCACCACAACCGCATTGGAGCCGACCCGTGCACGGTCGCCGATCGTGATCGGACCCAGAATTTTTGCGCCGGCGCCGAGCACGACGCCATTGCCGAGCGTCGGATGGCGTTTACCTTTGTTCCACGACGTGCCGCCGAGCGTGACGCCGTGATACAGCGTGCAATCGTCGCCAATCTCAGCCGTTTCACCGATGACGACACCCATGCCGTGATCGATGAAAAAGCGGCGGCCGATTCGCGCGCCCGGATGAATTTCAATGCCGGTCAGCCAGCGCCCGAGATGCGAGACCATGCGCCCGCACCAGCGTAGCCGTTCGCCCCATAGCCAATGTGCCAGTCGGTGAATCAGCAACGCATGAAATCCGGGATAACAGGTGAGGACCTCCCAAGTATTGCGGGCGGCGGGATCACGCTCGAAGACGACCGCGATTTCTTCTTTAAGACGAGCGAACATGATTGATTAGAAAGAGATAAGGGGCGCAGCATACGATGCCCCACTAATTCAGTCAACTTTGGGACAAGGCGGCGCGGCGAATGGCCGCGTATAGCTATTGAGTCGGCGGCTTGCGCACAGTTTTGAGGAAGCCGCGCAAAATGTTTACCTCATCCGACTCGAGTCGCGCGCGCGCGAGCATGCGCCGCAAACGCGGCAGCAAGCGCTTGGGATTCGCGGGATCGAGAAAACCGGTCGCAATCATCGTCTCCTCGAAATGCCGATAAACCTGCTCGACCTGTTCGTTCGTCGCCGCGTCGAATTCAGGCGCCGGTGAATGAACGGCATCAACGGCGGCCATTCGCAATTCATACGCAAAAATTTGCACCGCAGCGGCGAGATTCAGCGACGCGTATTCCGGATTCGCCGGCACATACGCCCACAGGTTGCATAGCCCCGCTTCTTCGCTGCTAAGCCCCGACGTTTCATTGCCAAACACGAGCGCGACCGGATGGGCGGCCGCCGACTCGATCATCGCGCTGGCGGCTTGCCGCGCACTCATCATTTCGTGGCGCAGTTCCCGCTGCCGCGACGAGGTCGCAACCGCGAGCACGCAATCGCCAATGGCATCGGCAAGCGTTGTGCAAATACGCGCATTCTGCAGCACGTCGAGCGCGCCGGAAGCACGGGCATCCGCGTCCGCATGCGGAAATTTGCGCGGATTGACGAGATACAGCGCATCAAGCCCCATTGTTTTCATCGCGCGCGCAGCGGCGCCGATGTTGCCGGGGTGACTCGGTTGCGTCAGCACGACGCGAATATTTTTGAGCGGGCTGACGTTATTCACTTAAAATACGCGCCAATGAAAAATGCCATCATATGCGTAACTGCCGCACCGGGGTTGAATTGCCGCATTTCAACCGGCGATCAATGCGCGCGCACTGACGAACGCTGCTCATCGGAGTTCACATGCCGGCGATGATGCATCCGATGTTGAACACCGCCGTAAAGGCGGCGCGGCGCGCCGGCACCATCATCAATCGCGCGTCGCAAAACCTCGACATCCTGTCCGTCACGGAAAAAGCCGCCAATGACTATGTGTCCGAAGTCGATCGCGCGGCCGAGGATGCAATCGTACGCGTGCTGCGCGAAGCCTATCCGACGCATGCAGTGCTTGCCGAAGAGACCGGCGCGAGCGGCAAATCCGAGTTTTTGTGGATTATTGACCCGCTCGACGGCACGACGAATTTCCTGCATGGCTTTCCGCAATACGCCGTGTCGATCGCGCTTTCGCACAAAGGCGTGCTGTCGCAGGCGGTGATTTACGATCCGGTGCACAATGATTTGTTCACCGCTTCGCGCGGCCGCGGCGCCTACCTGAACGACAAGCGCCTGCGCATCAGCAAACGCATCAATCTGCAAAAAAGCCTGATCGGCACCGGCTTTCCGTTTCGCGAGTTCAGCAGCATCGATGCTTACCTCGCGATGTTTAAGGATCTCACGCAAAAGACCTCGGGCCTGCGGCGCGCCGGCGCAGCGACGCTTGATCTCGCTTATGTTGCCGCCGGGCGCCTCGACGGATTTTGGGAATTCGGCTTGAGTCCGTGGGACATGGCGGCGGGCAGCCTGCTCGTTACCGAAGCCGGCGGCCTCGTTGGCGATCTTGAAGGCAACGGCGGCTATCTCGAATCCGGCAACATCGTCGCCGGAAACCCGAAAATCTTCGCGCAGCTTATCCAGGCGCTGGCGCCGCATCTCGTCCCGGCGCTTAAAAGCAAAAAAGCTTAATCCTCCAGCGCCCGCGCGAAGCGCGGCGCCGTGAGCAACCATTCGGATCGGACTATAGCGTGCTTGGCACTACCAATATCACCATGCAATTCGGGGGCAAACCCCTGTTTGAGAACGTCTCGATCCGGTTCGGCGACGGCAACCGCTATGGCCTGATCGGCGCCAACGGCTGCGGCAAATCCACGTTCATGAAAATCCTCGGCGGCGATCTGGAGCCCAGCGCCGGCGCGATCTCACTCGACCGCGGCGAGCGCCTCGGCAAGCTGCAGCAGGACCAATTCGCCTATGAAGACATGCGGGTGCTCGACGTCGTCATGATGGGCCATGCCGGGATGTGGCAGGCAATGCAGGCGCGCGATGCGATTTACGCGAACGAAGAAGCCAGTGAAGACGATTACATGCGCGCTGCCGAACTTGAGCACGAGTTCGCGGAATTCGGCGGCTACACGGCGGAAGCGCGCGCAAGCGCGCTGCTGAGCGGGATCGGTATACCGATCGCACAACACGACGGTCCGATGAGCGAAGTAGCACCCGGCTGGAAGCTGCGCGTGCTGCTCGCGCAGGCGCTGTTCGGCGACCCCGACATCCTGCTGCTCGACGAGCCGACCAACCACCTCGACATCAATACCATACGCTGGCTCGAAGGCGTATTGAACGAGCGCAACAGCACCATGATCATCATTTCGCACGATCGCCATTTCCTGTCCGCGGTGTGCACGCACATGGCCGACGTCGACTACGGCGAGATCCGCGTCTACCCCGGCAACTACGACGATTACATGCTGGCCGCGACCCAGGCGCGCGAAGGCATGCTCACCGCCAACGTCAAGGCCAAAGAAAAGATTGCCGACCTGCAGGATTTCGTGCGCCGCTTTTCGGCCAATGCTTCAAAGGCACGTCAGGCCACCTCGCGCGCGCGCCAGATCGAAAAAATCAAGGTCGAGGACATTAAACCGTCGTCGCGCGTGTACCCGTATATCCGCTTCGACGTCGACGACCGCGACAAGCTGCACCGTTACGTATTCGAAGCGCAGAAACTTTCCAAAGGTTACGACAAACCGCTGTTCAGCAATTTCAACATCCGCGTCGAGGCGGGCGAGCGCATCGCCATCATCGGCCCCAACGGCATCGGCAAGACCACCCTGCTGCGTTGCCTCGCCGGCGAACTCACGCCGGACGCCGGCACCATACGCTGGACGGAGAAAGCGAAGTCCGGCTACTGCGCGCAGGACCATGCCACGGAGTTCACTGAAAAAGAAACGCTCGCCGAATGGCTGGCCAACTGGCGCGGCCCGAACGACAACGACCAGACGGTGCGCGCTGCACTCGGCCGCATGTTGTTCTCGGGTGAAGATGCGACAAAGCTCACAAAAGTGCTATCGGGCGGCGAACAGCAGCGCATGATATTCGCGAAACTCGCGCTGCAAAAACCCAACGTCTTGCTGATGGATGAGCCGACCAATCACCTCGACATGGAATGCATCGAGTCGCTGAATACCGCGCTCGAAAAGTTTTCAGGCACGCTGATTTTCGTCTCGCACGACCGCGAGTTCGTGTCCTCGCTCGCCACCCGCATCATCGAAATGACACCTGCGGGCATCGTCATACACGCCGGCAACTACGACGACTACCTGCTAAGCCAGGGCCTCGCCGCTTAACTTCGGTTTTCGACCGGCCCGCCCGGCGCATGCGCACCCGGGTCCTTTGCCTGCTCCACACTGATTCCCGGGGGCAGCCCGGTTTCGACGACGTGCTTGATGTCTTCGCCAGGCTTATGGGCCTTGCGCGTCGTCTTTTGCGCGGGCTTGCGTCGGTTCCGTTCGTCGACCGGTTTCTCGTTGTCGTTCATCGTCGTCACTCCTCAAATTGGAAGATCGAGTGTGCCCCGTCGCATTGCTTCGGACTATCGGCGAGCCGCTCGCGACGATGTAAGAAATCGGATT
This sequence comes from Betaproteobacteria bacterium, assembly GCA_028292435.1. Taxonomy (GTDB): domain Bacteria; phylum Pseudomonadota; class Gammaproteobacteria; order Burkholderiales; family SG8-41; genus PALSA-1004. The sequence continues at coordinate 11,965 of JAQGMI010000106.1, read as the reverse complement.
CAACTCCCCGGCACACTCCGCACCGGAAAAAACTGTGACGTGATCCGTCAGCCGAATCTGACGAGCGGTTAGGCGAACTGCCGACAACGGCAACCGACGATGTCCCGTAACCTTGCCATCGTCGGCACGCGAGCGCCACGACCACCGAAATCTCCCATGAACGACATCCGCAAAGGCCAGGTGCCCGCAAAACTCAGTCGCGATGCGTTTCGCGCGCACTTCGAGCGCTCGTTCTTCGATGCGTCATTTTCGGTCGAGCGCGACGCGATAACGCGGCTTGAAGAAATCGCATGGAATAACTATCAAGGCTCGCGCAAGGCGCCGAATACGCGCAAGGCTGGCACGGAATTCTCAAATCCCGACTACGATCTATCGCTGGAGTGGCTCGACGCCCGCGCGCGAATTCGGCGTGCGGCAAAAATCCAGGCCGATGCGGGCGCCACCTCGCGCGTGCTCGTGATCTGCGCATCGGCGCGCAACGACGGCACCTGTCCGGGCGAAATGTCGAAATCGTATCGGTTGTCGACGCTTGCGGCCGATACCCTGCGCACCGCAGGCATTGAAGTCGACCTGCTCGACATGAGCCTGCTGGCGTCCGAATACGGACGCAAGATACATCCGTGCAAGGGCTGCGTTTCGACCGCGATGCCGCTTTGTCACTGGCCGTGCTCGTGCTATCCCAATCATTCGCTCGGCCAGTCCGACGACTGGATGAACGAAATTTACGAACGCTGGACAGCGGCGCACGGCATTTTGATCGTGACGCCGGTCTATTGGTATCAGGTTCCCGCCACGCTCAAGCTGATGATCGACCGTCTCGTCTGCGCGGACGGCGGCAATCCGGATCCGACTTCGACTGCCGGCAAGGATCCGGCCAAAGCGAAAGATCTGGAACTTGAAGGCTGGCCGTACCCGAAACATCTGGCTGACCGTGTCTACGCTATCGTCGTACATGGCGATGTCGCAGGGACAGAAAGCGTGCGCCGCGCATTGTCCGACTGGCTGGACTGGATGGGAATGATTGCGGCGGGTCCGATGTCGCGGCTTGATCGCATGATCGGCTATTACGAACCGTACGCGACGAGTCACCAGTCGCTTGACGGCGACACGGCGGTGCAGGAAGAAGTTCGTAATGCCGCGCGCGCGCTCGCTGCGGGCGTCGCCGAAAAACGCGCGGGACGATTGCGCTCGCCGGACGCCGGACTCGATAGTCCGCGCCCGAAGTAAAACGGGAGACAACTCGATCGTCGCTTTAAGTGCATCAATTCTGTCGCCCCGCGACGACAGCTTTTATCGCGCAACTAAGCGGCGTGCGCTTTGTCTCAATCATGTTCCGTATGCCTGCCGACTCGCCTTCTCTTCCGGTTTCCAATGTCATGTGTCGACGCCTGTTATGCACCGCGCTGGTCGCGTGCGTATCCGGCTTCGCCGCGGGACCCATCTTTGCATTCAGCTTCGACGACGTCGCGCTGAGGGCACGGCAAATTTCAACCAAACCTTACGAGAGGCCGCCCGAGCCTGCGAAAGAATTACAAACGCTCAATTACGAGCAGTACAACGACATCCGCTACAAGCCCGAGCGATTTCGTTGGCGCGGCGCGGCGCCGTTCGAGCTCGCTTTTTTTCATCGCGGATTTACGTTTCAGGCACCCGTCAAAATCAACGAAGTGAGCGCTGAAGGCGTGCAGGAAATTAAATTCAATTCGCAGGATTTCGACTACGGCGCCAACAAGCTGCCACCGAATGTGGTGAAAGATGCCGGCTTTGCCGGATTTCGCATTCACTATCCGCTCAACTCGCCTAAAGTTAAAGACGAAGCGCTGGTGTTTCTCGGCGCGACTTATTTTCGCGCGCTCGGCCGCAGCCAGGTTTATGGCGCTTCGGCACGCGCGCTCGCGATCAACACCGCGCTCGCGGCGGGTGAAGAGTTTCCGCTGTTTACTGAATTCTGGATACAGCGGCCGGCTGCGGGCGCGCGCGATTTAACGATCTACGCGTTGATGGATTCGAAAAGCGTCAGCGGTGCTTATCGCTTCGTGCTGAAGCCGGGCGCCGAAACCACGATGGACGTGAAACTGCAGCTCTACTTTCGCGAAAACGTCGGCAAGGTCGGCCTGGCGCCGCTCACGAGTATGTTCCTGTTTGGCGAGAACCAGCGCGGGAATCACGCCGACTACCGCCCCGAGGTTCACGATTCGGACGGGCTGTCGATTCGCGCCGACAACGGCGAATGGATCTGGCGGCCATTGATCAATCCGCGACGGCTGCTCGTCACGTCGTACGCCGTCAACGATCCGGCCGGCTTCGGCCTCATGCAACGCGACCGGAATTTCGCACGTTATGAGGATTTATACGACAACTACCAGTCGCGGCCCAGCGTCTGGGTAACGCCCAAAACAAAATGGGGCGCAGGCCGCGTCGAGCTCGTGCAGATTCCGACGCCCGACGAAACGAACGACAACATCGTCGCGTATTGGGTGCCCGCGACGCCACCCGCGCCAAAGCAGGCGTTCGATCTTGAGTACCGCCTGTCATGGCAGAAGGAAAATGAAACGCGCCCCCCGCAATCGTGGATCGCGCAAAGCCGCCGCGGCGCCGGCTATATGCGCACGCCCGATCCGCGGGCCATCGGATTCATGATTGATTTCGAAGGGCCGGCGCTCGCCAAAATTCCGCCCGACAACAAACTGGCCGCGAATTTCACGAGCGATGGCAACGGCCAGATTATCGAGAATTCAACGATGCGCAACGACGTCACCGGCGGCTGGCGGGTGATGCTTCGAGTGCGCCGCGTCGACGACAAGAAACCCACTGAACTGCGCGGCTTTCTGCGCTACAACAACGAGACGATATCCGAGACATGGAGCTACATACTGGAACCCGAGCAATGACACTATCAAGCGTAAGTCCGCGCAACCGGCCGCGGCTCGCCATGATGCCCCCGATCAATCGCACTTCGATGGCGCCCAGGCCATGGACAACGCTCGCCGATAACAATGCCCCGGCGAGCTGGCAGGCCATCGCTTCATTGCGGCGATGGTGCCTGTTCACGCTCATCGTGATGCAAACCTGGATCGCGACCAACTATATGGCATCGGTGTTGCCGTATCACGGCGGCCAGCCGCTCGAGATCGCGATCCTCGTGCTGTTCGCGATTTTGTTTGCATGGATTTCGGCGGGTTTCTGGACCGCGATGGCCGGGTTGACGGTGCTGCTCCGCGGCGGCGACCGTCATGCGATTTCTCTTACCGCCGCGCCCGATATGCCGGTTGCCGACGACGTGCGCACCGCGATCATCATGCCGATCTATAACGAAAACGTGCGCCGCGTATTCGCCGGCTTGCGCGCGACGTACGAATCGCTCGCGCGCAGCGGAAATCTTTCACGCTATGATTTTTTCGTGTTGAGCGACAGCAGCGATCCGGCGGCATGCGACGCCGAGCCGCGCGCATGGCGGGAATTGTGCGAAGCCGTCGATGGATTCGGCCGCATCTTTTACCGCCGGCGCCTGCATCGCATCAAGCGCAAGAGCGGCAACGTCGCCGATTTCTGCCGCCGGTGGGGAAAAAATTATCGCTACATGGTCGTGCTCGATGCCGACAGCATCATGACCGGCGATTGCCTGACCCGGCTTGTGCAGTTGATGGAAGCCAATCCCGGCGCCGGGATTGTCCAGACTGCGCCGCACGCGGCCGGACGCGAAACGCTGCATGCGCGAGTGCAGCAGTTCGCCGGCCGGCTCTACGGACCGCTGTTCACGACAGGCCTGCATTTCTGGCAGCTCGGCGAATCGCATTACTGGGGACACAATGCGATCATCCGCATCGCGCCCTTCATCGAGCACTGCGCGCTCGAGCGTCTTCCCGGCACCGGCTCGCTGTCGGGGGAAATCCTGTCGCACGACTTCGTCGAAGCAGCGCTCATGCGGCGCGCCGGCTGGAGCGTCTGGCTCGCATACGACATTCCCGGTAGCTATGAGGAGATGCCGCCGAATCTGATCGACGAGCTGACGCGCGATCGCCGCTGGTGTCAGGGCAATCTGATGAATCTGCGGCTCTTCACTTTGAGGGGGTTGCACCCGGCGCACCGCGCGGTTTTTGTGACCGGCGTGATGGCCTACCTGTCGGCGCCGCTCTGGTTTCTATTCTTGCTGCTGTCGACCGCATTGCTCGCGTATCACACGCTGGCCGTGCCACAGTACTTCTCGATGCCGTTCCAGTTGTTTCCTCTGTGGCCGGAATGGCGTCCCGAGCGCGCGATCACCTTGTTCAGCACGACCGCGTTTTTATTGTTCATGCCAAAAGTGGCAGCGCTCATCCTCGCGTGCCGGCAGGATACGCGCGACTATGGCGGACGCAGCGCGCTTGTCATGAGCGTTGCGGCCGAAATGCTGTTGTCTGCCGTGCTCGCGCCGATTCGCATGCTGTTTCATACCGAATTCGTGACCGCGGCGCTCGCCGGCATCACCATCAAATGGCAATCGCCGCCGCGCGAAGATGCCGAAACGGGCTGGGCCTTCGCGGGTCGCCGTCATGGCTGGCAGACCTTGCTCGGCACGCTGTGGGCGGTCGGCGTCTATCTGCTTAATCCAAACTACATCTGGTGGCTGCTGCCGATCGTGGGCGCGCTCATGCTGTCGATTCCGTTGTCGGTATTCTCGAGCCGCGTTTCGCTCGGTCATCGCACCGCACGCGCCGGACTATTCTGGATTCCGGAAGAATCGGCGCCGCCGCGCGAGCTCGTGCGAATGGAATCGCTCATGGGTGATACAGGTGCGGCGCGCGACGAAGCGTTTACCGCGGCACGCCCGCATTTTTACCCGCAAGTGCGCACTCAACGCTCGCTGCAGGGCGCCGGCGAAAACTCGTGACACGCTACGTCGGCGGCAGCCGGTGGTCCCAGGCAATCCATTCGTAAATCCACGTCTCGGTCAGCGGCTGTCCGTTCGCGCGCAGATAAAGCCGCAGCGTCACCGGCTGCGTGCTGCTGTCCGCCGGCTTGTAGTCAAACGTCGCCCGATAGCCATTGATTGACTGCAGAGGCCGCGCCGACGTGATTTCGATTTCACCGCGCGAAACGCTGATGACCGGTTCGACGCGCGCATCCTTGCCCAGCATCGCGAAATCGCCGCCCGCAAAATCGACCGCAAAACGCCACGAGATATAAGCGCGTTTGCGGCCGATGATACCGCCGATGCCGGTGCGCGTGGCGACAACGGTCGCAAGCGGCGGACTGGCGGGCATGCGCGAGCCCCAATGCAGGCGATAACCGAACAACGTTTCCTGCCCCGGTTGCGGCCGCGCTTCCGGATTCCAGAACGTAACGATGTTGTCATTCGTTTCATCGAGCGTCGGCAGTTCGACCAACTGGACCGAACCCTTTCCCCAGCCGGCTTTTGGCTCGACCCATACGCTCGGGCGCCGTTCGTAGAAAACGCCGTCGTCCTGGTAATGATCGAAGTTGCGGTCGCGCTGAATCAAACCAAACCCGCGCGGGTTCTCGTCGCCGTACGCATTGAAGCCCACCACCGATGGATTGGTCAGCGGCCGCCAGATCCATTCGCCGCGACCGCTCAACATCGAAAGTCCGTCCGAATCATGCAACTCGGGCCGCCAGTCATTGGCCATGCGCCGGTCATTCTCACCGTGCAAGTACATGCTCGTCAGCGGCGCGATGCCGAGGCGCTCGATTTCTTTGCGCGGATAGAGCGCGGCGTCGATGTCCATCGTCAAGGTTGCGCCCGGGTGGATGTCGAAGCGATATGCCCCAGTCGTACTCGGTGAATCGAGCAGCGCATAGATCACCACGTTGTCCGCGTTTTCGGCAGGACGTTCGAGCCAAAAGGTGGTGAAGCGCGGAAATTCTTCCGGCCGGCTCATGCCCGTATCGATCGCAAGGGCGCGCGCCGACAATCCGTACTGCATTTCTCCGCCGACCGCGCGAAAGTAGCTCGCGCCTAAAAACGCGGTGACGTCGCGTGCCCAGTCGGTCTGAAACGACAGCCGGAATCCGGCGAAGCCCAGATTCGCCGGCAGGCGCGCATTGCGCAACCGTCCTTTGCCGTAATCGAACATGCGGCGGTCGTACCCGATTTCGCGCGCCCTGCCTTCGGTCACTTCGAAAATTCGCACCGGCTCCTGATAGAAAAGCCCGAGATGAAAAAACTTGGCGCGGAAACGTGCCGGTTCGCCGGCCCACAGCGCGCGGTCTTCCCGAAAACTGATGGCCTGGTAGTCGTCCCAGTTCAATTCCTTTATTTCGCGCGGCAACGTCGCAGGCGGGATTCGATATCGCTCGGCCGCCAGCGCCCGCGCCATGCCTTTGACGCGCGCATAGTCGAATGTGGACGCGCCCGCAGTCTGGGCGCCGGCCGCCGGCGCAATCGCGCGCAGCGGCGCCAACGGCGCGCCGAGCAACGTCAGCGCGGCAGCGGACTTCAGCAGATCACGTCGCTGCATGACAAGCCGGGCGACAGGTTGGGAGAATGGACATGGGCAACATGGGAAGGCAGCGCTTCCTGACGAATGGACGACTTCAGGTTGACAGTGCGCGGCAGCGAAAATTCCGGACGCTGGTATGCATCGAGCCATTGCCTCATGCGCAAAGCGACGCTGTTCGCCGTCGAATTCGATGCCCGCAAGCGCCGCGTTACAGGCAAAATACGGGCTTTTGCCCAGCCCCGATTCGATGAACGCCCCGCAGCACACCCCGATGATGCAGCAGTATCTGAGCATCAAGGCCCAGCACCCCGACATGCTGGTGTTCTACCGCATGGGCGATTTTTACGAATTATTTTTCGGCGATGCGGAAAAAGCCGCACGCCTGCTTGACATTACGCTCACGAGCCGCGGCGCTTCGAACGGCGAACCGATCAAGATGGCCGGCGTGCCCTACCATTCGCTCGAGCAATACCTCGCGAAGCTGGTCAAGCTCGGCGAATCGGTTGCGATTTGCGAGCAGATCGGCGATCCGAGCACCTCCAAAGGACCGGTTGAACGTAAGGTGCTGCGCATCGTTACGCCGGGCACGCTGACTGATTCGGCGCTGCTCGACGACAAGCGCGACAACCTGCTGCTTGCGCTGTGGCAAAAGCAGCAAACGGTCGGCATCGCATGGCTCGCGCTGGCCGCCGGCCGTTTTCGCGCCTGCGAAGTCAAGGCGGACTCCCTCTCCGCCGAACTCGAGCGGCTGCGTCCCGCAGAAGTGTTATTCGCCGAATCGGCGGCGTTCGACCTGCCGGCGAATGCGTCGTACGCGATGCGTCGCCTGCCTGAATGGCAGTTTGAGAGCGACGCCGCACTGCGCGCATTGCGCCGCCAGTTCAATACGCACGATCTCGCAGCGTTCGGGCTTAACGGTTTGCCGGCGGCAACTTGCGCGGCCGGCGCGCTGATTGAATACGCGCGCGCAACCCAGGGCAATTCGATTTCGCATGTCACGTCGCTCGCGGTCGAGCACGCGGCGGCTTATTTGTCGATCGATCCGTCGACGCGGCGCAATCTCGAAATTTCTGAAACGATCCGCGGCGAGCCCGCGCCGACGCTGCTGTCGTTGTTCGACACCTGCACGACGAGCATGGGCAGCCGCCTCATGCGCCACACGCTGCATCATCCGCTGCGCGATCAGAAAGTAATCGGCGAGCGACTCGATGCAGTCGCCATTTTGTCGGCAGACTTCGCCGCCAAAAACATCGCGCTGCGCAACGAATTGAAACTCTGCGTCGACGTCGAGCGCATAACCGCGCGCATCGCGCTGAAGAGCGCGCGGCCGCGCGACCTCTCGGGTCTGCGCGACACGCTCGTGCGCCTGCCAGCCATTCATGCGCAGCTTGCGGCGCTCAACAGCCCGCGCCTTAATGAACTTGCCGCCGGCGTGCAGCCGCTGCAGCCTGTCGCTGAATTGCTGCAGCAGGCAATCCTCGCTGAACCGTCCGCGATCGTGCGCGAAGGCGGCGTGATTGCCGACGGATTCGATGCCGATCTCGACGAGCTGCGCGGGATCGACCGCAATTGCGGCCAGTTCCTGCTCGACCTCGAAGCGCGCGAACGCGCGCGCAGCGGTATTCCGACGTTGAAAGTCGAGTACAACCGCGTGCATGGTTTTTATATCGAAGTCACGCGCGCGCAATCGGAGAAAGTGCCGGAGGACTACCGGCGGCGCCAGACGCTTAAGAATGCCGAGCGTTACATCACGCCCGAACTCAAAACCTTCGAGGACAAGGCGTTGTCGGCGCAGGAACGCGCGCTGGCGCGCGAAAAGCTGCTGTACGACCAGTTGCTGGACCGGCTCGCGCCTGAAATTCCAGCGCTCCAGCGTGTCGCCGCGGCGATTGCCGAAATCGATCTTCTTTCAACATTCGCCGAACGCGCGCAGGCATTGAATCTGAGCGCACCCGAGTTGTCCACGGAACCGGCCATTGAAATCGAAGCCGGCCGCCATCCGGTCGTCGAAGCGCAAGTCGATAACTTTATCGCCAACGATACGCGGCTCGAGCCGGTGCGCCAGATGCTGCTCGTGACCGGGCCGAACATGGGCGGCAAATCGACCTATATGCGGCAGGTCGCGTTGATCGCGCTGCTCGCGCACTGCGGCTCGTTCGTGCCGGCGCGCCGCGCGAAAATCGGCGCTCTCGACCAGATCTTCACGCGCATCGGCGCCGCGGACGATCTGGCCGGCGGCCGCTCAACGTTCATGGTCGAGATGACCGAAGCCGCGTACATCCTGCATCACGCGACGCCCGCGAGCCTCGTGCTGATGGATGAAATCGGCCGCGGCACGTCGACGTTCGACGGCCTTGCGCTCGCCTGGGCGATTGCACGCCACCTGCTCGACGCCAACAAAAGTCTCACGCTGTTTGCAACGCACTACTTCGAATTGACGCGCCTCGCGCAGGATTACAAGCAGCTTGCCAACGTGCACCTTGATGCCGTCGAGCACAAAGACCACATCGTGTTTCTGCACAGTGTCGAGGAAGGTCCGGCCAATCAGAGCTACGGCCTGCAAGTTGCGCAGCTCGCCGGTGTGCCCGCAGGCGTGATTCGCGCCGCGCGCAAACATTTACAGCAGCTCGAACAGGACGGCGTCGCGCGCAGTCAGCAGCAGCCCGATCTGTTCTCGATCGTCGCTGCGACTGATCCGGCACCCGGCGTTCCGCCGGAAGTCATCGACAAACTTTCAGCGCTCGATCCCGACGCGCTTTCGCCCAAGCAGGCGCTCGAAGCGCTTTACGCACTAAAGCAGCTGCTCGCCAAGTAAAACGCAACGCGGTTTTAGTGGTGATGGTGGCCGTGCGCGCCGTGCACGTGGCCGTGCTGCAGCTCTTCGGCCGTCGCCTTGCGCACCGCATTGACGGTGCAATGAAAACGCAACGACATGCCCGCGAGCGGATGGTTGCCGTCAACGACCACTTTGTCTTCTGCAATGTCGGTGACCGTGTAAACGAGCGTTTCGCCCGAATCGCCGGCCTGGCCTTCGAAGCGCATGCCGACTTCGATCGTCGGCGGAAACTTGGCGCGCGGTTCAATCTGCACGAGCTTTTCGTCGTAATCGCCGAACGCATCGGTCGGCTGCAGATAGACGTCGCACGTCTCACCGGCCGCCTTGCCGTTCAACGCTTCTTCAACGCGCGAAAAAATGCCGTCGTATCCGCCGTGCAGGTACTCGACCGGCTCCTCGGTCTTCTCGACCAGTTCGCCCTCCGAATTCTGCAGTTCATAATTAAGGGAAACCACTGTGTCCTGTGCTACTTGCATTTTTTGCATGCCCTTTATAAGTTCCAGTACCTGCGCAGCGTGTCCGCGCGGGCTTACGCCATACATCGCATGCCTGACGACGCCGTCCTTCCCGATGACGAATGTCGATCTCAACACGCAGATTTTCTTGCGCCCTTCGTGCTCCTTTTCCTGCAGAACGCCGTAGCTGCTGCAAACTTCGCCGTCGACGTCCGACAGTAATTGCACGCCGAACCCGTGTTTGTCGAGAAATTCGCTATGACTCAGACAATCATCCGTGCTGATGCCGATGACGACCGCACCGAGCCGGGCGAATTCGTCCTGCATATCGCTGAATTCGATCGCCTCCTGCGTGCAGCCCGGCGTATCGTCGCGCAGATAAAAATACAGCACGACAACGTTGCGCTTGAGAAATCCGCCGAGGCTGACTGCTTCCATGTCGGCATCAGGTAAATCAAAACCCGGAGCGGCCTGACCGCCCTGCAACTTCAGCACTCGACATTCAGCCTGAATCGTCACGGATTAATTGTAACAAACTACCGCGGCCGCCAACATGAAGCGCATCACGCCGGAATTTTCATCGGCCGCAGGTTCGCGGCGCTCACACTCATCCACAACGGTCAATTGTAATCAGCACGTTATAATCGGATCATGATTGGCAACGCATCCGGCGCGCGAAAATTTCTCGCCGAATTCTGGCAAAAAAAACCCCTGCTCAAGCGCGGTGCGTTGCCGCAGCTTGCAAAGAGCCTCGATCGCAAACAGATGATGGCGCTCGCGTGTCGCGACGACGTCGAATCCAGACTGGTCATCTACTCCCGCAAAAACTGGCAGGTCGAGCATGGGCCGTTTGGCAAGCGTGAACTCGGCCGGCTGCCCGCGCGCAACTGGACACTGCTCGTCAACGGGCTCGAAGCCGTTCTGCCGCAGGCGCGTGAATTACAGCAGCAATTCAGCTTTATCCCGTATGCGCGCCACGACGACGTCATGGCGAGCTATGCGGTGCCTGGCGGCAGCGTCGGCCCGCACTTCGACAGTTACGACGTGTTTCTGGTGCAAGGCGCCGGCACGCGGCGTTGGCAGACCAGCCGCCAGCGCAATCTCGATCTGGTCGCCGGCGCGCCGCTCAAAATACTGCGCGACTTTCGCCCGCAACGAGAATTGACCGTGCATGCAGGCGACGTTTTATATCTGCCGCCGCGGTACGCCCATCATGGCGTCGCGCTCGACGAATGTATCACCTGGTCGGTCGGATTTCGCGCGCCGGGCCGGCGCGAAATTATCGAGCGCTTCCTTGACTTCATGCGCGACCGCGAACGTGTCGATGCGATGTATCAGGATCCGGACCTGAAAGCCCAGCAGCACGCGGGCGCGATCGGCAAAGCCATGCTGGAAGACGTCAAGGCAACCCTGGCGTCGATTCGCTGGACGGATGCCGACATCGAGCGCTGCCTTGGCGAATACCTGACGGAGCCGCGCGCCGGCGTCGTTTTTAACCGCGCCCGCCACATCACGCCGCGCGCGTTCAAAAAGCTGCTTGATGATCAGGGCGCGTGCCTCGCGCTGCCGACACGCATGCTCACTTCCGGCAACCGCATCTTTATCAATGGTGAAAGCGCGGCAATTCCGGCAGGCGCGGCAAACATTGTCAGGCAATTCGCCGATAATCGTTACGTACCGGCGCCTCTACGCGCGCAGGCGACCGTGCTTGATCTGCTTTACGCATGGTATTGCGCCGGCTATATTAAGTCGGGTCTTCGACCGTAACCATCAGAGGTTACCGATCCTATGTTGACCGTACCGCCAGAACGCATGCCGGGCGAGCAAAAGCTTTCCGGCGTCGCCGCTTTCGATACGGCGCTCGACGAACTCATCGCCAACGCCGACCATACCATTCGCATATTCGACAAGAATATCGGCCGCAGCTTCAACGCTTCGCAGCGGTGCGAGTTGCTTGCCCAGTTTCTGCTCGCGCGCCGTACCAACCGGGTCCGCATCGTGCTGCACGAGACGGCCAATATTGTACGCGACTGTCCGCGCCTGATCAATCTGCTCAAACGTTTTAGTCACGGCCTTGCCGTCAACCAGACGCTGCCCGCCGCGCGGCGCATTTACGATCCGTTTGCAGTCGCCGACGACACGCGCTTCGTGCGCCGCTTTCACTACACTGACGTGCGCGGCGAAGCGACGATTGGCGATGTCGCCGCGACCAGCCTTCTGATCAAGCGCTTCGA
>JAQGMI010000097.1 GCA_028292435.1 Betaproteobacteria bacterium | reverse complement strand
GTGGGCGGCGAGTTCGCCCGCGAGCCATTGCGTCGTGCGCGTGAGCCAATCGAGCTTGTAGCGGTATTTCTCCGATTCCACTGTCTGGCCGTTCGGCACGTAAAGGCAAACCACCCGGATGCCATCGGCGGTTGCCGCAAGTACGCGTTTTTGCGGATCATCGAAACCGGGGACGCCCATTTGCACGGCAGTCGCCGGCGTCTTGCTGATGATGGCGACGCCGTTATACGTCTTTTGTCCGCTGAACTGAACTTCGTAGCCGGCCGCTTTGATGTCGTCGACCGGAAACTTGGCGTCTTCGAGTTTGGTTTCCTGCAGGCACAGCACGTCAGGTTGCCGGGACTTCAACCACTCGAGAACCTGGGGCAGGCGAACCTTGAGCGAATTGACGTTCCAGGTTGCAACCTGCATTTACTTGCCCGCAGCCGGCGCCGGCGTTGCGGCCGGTGTCCCCGGTGTCACCGGCGCGAGGGGGGGTGCCGACGGCGATTTGCCGCCGGCCGGCCTGGCACTCGCGAGCGCCGCGCTTGGATAACCGGCGGCGTCGAGTGTAGAGTCCCATTCCGCAGCGGAATAGCCCTGCAGATTTTTAAGCTGGCCGACTGACAGGAATGGAACCTGCGGATTGCCGCCCGACATTTTTGTGAAATCTTCGAATTCCTTCGGCGACGAAGGGTTGGACGGATCTTTCTCGGTATAGGGCGCGCCGCGCCTGTCGAGATGGGCGCGTGCAGCTTTGCAGGGTTCGCCGCACGCGGTCGTCGTATAAAACGTCAGCGGAAAGTTCTTGACCGCCAGCTGCACGCTGTAAGGCGCTTCGCTCACCTGCGCTTTGCCGCTGTCGCCGAGCTTTTTCGGCTCGACATTGCGGATATTGGCGGGCGGCGGAAAAGGCGTGTAATTGACTACACCTTTCTCGTCGACCCAGCGGTACATGTCACCGCCATGCGCAAGCGCGGCGGCTCCCATCAACGCTATGCATGCGTAGAATTTCATGAGCACATCTCCCGTTCACAGTGCGGGCACTTTTATAGCACAACGCCCCTGGTGCAGGAAGGAATCGGCTACGCCGCAGCGGCCGCGGTCATACCATTGTGTCTCAGCAGCGCATCGATGCTGGGCGGACGGCCGCGAAAAGCGACGAACGAGTCGAGCGCGGAACGGCTGCCTCCGACTGCGAGAATCTCGTCGCGAAAGCGCGCGCCGGTCTTCGCATCAAACACGCCGCGCTCCTCGAACAGGCTGAATGCATCGGCCGACAAGACTTCCGCCCACTTGTAGCTGTAATAGCCGGCCGCGTAACCGCCGGCAAAAATATGGGTGAAACTTTGCGCAAAACGGTTGAAGGCGGGCGGAATGATGACTGCCACCTGCCGGCGCACGTCGTCGATCAGCGCCTGCACGGGCATGGCGCCGGCCGGGTCGAAATCAAAGTGCAAGTGCACGTCAAAGAGCGAAAACTCGATCTGCCGCACCATTTGCATGCCGCTCTGAAAATTTTTCGCAGCGAGCATTTTGTCGAACAGCGCGCGCGGCAGAGGCGCGCCCGTATCGACATGCTGCGTAAGCGGCATCAGGGCGTCCCATTCCCAGCAAAAGTTTTCCATGAACTGGCTCGGCAGTTCGACCGCATCCCATTCGACGCCGTTGATGCCCGCGACGCCAAGCTCATCGATGCGCGTGAGCAGATGGTGCAGGCCATGCCCGAACTCATGGAACAGCGTAATGACTTCGTCGTGCGTGAACACGGCCGGCCGTTTTTTGCCGTCAACTTCGCCGACGGGCGGCGCAAAGTTGCAATTGAGATAGGCGACGGGCGTTTGGATGCCGCCACCGGTGCGCCGCCGCGTAATCGCATCGTCCATCCAGGCGCCGCCGCGTTTCGACGGCCGCGCATAAAGGTCGAGATAAAACTGGCCGATCAGATTGTGCGCCGCGTCGCGAATGCTGAAAAAGCGCACGTCCGGATGCCAGGCCGGTACCCCGGTAGTGGGCTCGATTGAAACGCCGTAGAGCGTCTCGACGACGCGAAACATGCCGGGCAGCACCGTGGTTTCCGGGAAGTACTGTTTGACCTCCTGATCGGAAAACGCATAGCGCGCGTTGCGCAATTTTTCCGACGCGTACGAGATGTCCCACGACTGCAGGTCAGGCAAATCCCATTCTTCGCGTGCGAATTGTTTGAGTTCGACGAGGTCGCGCTGCGCAAACGGCTTGGCCTTGCCCGCGAGATCACTTAAAAACTGCAGCACCTGCTGCGGCGACTCGGCCATCTTGGGTTCAAGCGAATATTCCGCAAAGCTTGCGAAGCCGAGCAATTGCGCAAGTTCGCGCCGCAAGCCGACGATTTCATTGATCAGCGCCGTGTTGTCCCACTCCGGTTTGCCGAATTCGGCGGCGCGTGTCGCGTACGCGCGATACAAAGTTTCACGCAGGGCGCGGTTGTCGGCGTATTGCATGACCGGCATGAACGAGGGCGCGTGCAGCGTGAACTTCCAGCCGGGCTTGCCATCTGCCGCGGCCGCTTCGTGGGCGGCCTCGAGCGCATCGGCGGGGAGGCCGGCGAGCGCTTCCTTGGCTTCGACGTAATGCCCGAACGCATTGGTCGCATCGAGCACGTTGTCGGAGAAGCGCGAGGTCAATGCGGACAATTTCTCGCGCACCGCCATAAAGCGCTGCTTTTTGTCGGCCGGCAAATCGGCGCCACCGAGCCGAAAGTCGCGCAATTCATGCTCGATGACGGCACGGCGGGCCGGCGTGAGTGTCGCCATCGCGGGCGATGCATCGAGCTCCTTGAACCGCTCGAACAGGCGCTGGTTCTGGCCGTATTCGGTGTAGAACTGCGTTACCTTCGGTAGATTGGCGTTATAAACTTCGCGCAGTTCGGGGCTGTTCATGACCGCGTTCAAATGGCCGACCTGTCCCCAGGCGCGGTTCAGCTTTTCCGTCGCATCGTAAAGTGGCGACACGAAATTGTCCCAGTCCGGCGAGACAGTAGCTGCACAAAGCTCTGCCATGACGCTGCGTGCGTCGGCCAGCAACCGGTCGACCGCCGGCGTTACGTATTCAGTCTTGAACGCATCGAATCGCGGCAGGCCGGCGAAATCGAGCAAGGGGTTAATGGGCATCGGGTTCAATCTTTAAAAGTATGCGGAACAATCGGGAGATTCACGCCGGGTTGGACGCCGGCGCGCCGCCAAGGTTCAGGCCGTGTAAGCGTTCAGGCTGATTCGTAGACGATCTGGCCGTCGACGAGCGTGTAACTGACCTTGCCTTTGATCTCAACGCCGGTAAACGGAGTGTTCTTGCCTTGACTTTTGAGCGCTGCAGGCTCGACTTTCCAGTAACGCGCAGGATCGAAAATGCAGATGTCGGCGCCCGCGCCCGCTTGCAACCGGCCGGCGTTGACGCCGAGCACGCGCGCGGGCTCGCTGGTAATGCGCGCGAGCCCCTGTGCGAGCGGCAACCTGGTTTCCTCGATCCATTTCAAGGTCAGCGGCAGCAGCAGTTCGACGCCCGTAGCGCCGGTCTCAGCTTCGCCGAAAGGCAATTGTTTGGCGTCTTCGTCGACCGGCGTGTGATCGGAGCACAGCGCATCGACCGTGCCATCGGCGAGTGCCGCGCGCAACGCATCGCGGTCGCGCTGACTGCGCAAGGGCGGCGTCAAATTGCAATTAGGGTCGAAATAACCGATGTCCATCTCCGACAAGTGCGCATGGTGAATCGCGATATCGCAGCTGACCTTGAGCCCATGCGCTTTGGCCTGGCGCACCATGTCGACGCCTTCGGCGCTCGATATCCGGCACACATGGATGCGTGCGCCGGTTTCGCGCGCGAGCAATAGAATCGTCGACAGCGCGATCGTTTCAGCGCACACCGGAACCGCCGCGAGACCCAGGCGCGTCGCGACCTGGCCGTCGTGAGCGACGCCGCCGCGCGCGAGGCCCGCGTCTTGCGGGCGTAGCCATACCGCGAAATCGAAGGTTGCCGCATATTGCAGCGCGCGCATCAACAGCTGCGTATCGGTCAGCGGCGCATCGGCATGTGAAAACGCCACACAGCCTGCATCGGTGAGTTCGGCCATCTCGGTCAAATGCGTGCCTTTCAAGCCGACCGTCAGTGCGCCGATCGGATAAACGTGCGCCTGGTTCAGATTTCGCGCGCGAAACTTGAGCATCTCGACCAGGCCCGGCTCATCGAGCGGCGGATCGGTGTCGGGCGGGCACGCGAGGCTGGTGACGCCGCCGGCCGCCGCGGCCTGCATTTCGGACTCCAGCGTTGCCATATATTCGAAGCCCGGCTCGCGCAATCTCACGGCCAGATCGACCAGGCCGGGACAAACGATCAAACCGGTGGCGTCGATCGTGCGGTTGGCCGTGTATCCGGCGGGCGCGCTGCCCACGGCGACAATCCTACCGGCGGCGATGTAGATGTCTTGCTCGGCATCGGTGCTGCTGGCCGGGTCTATAACCCGGCCGTTCTTAATGTGTATTTTCATGGTGCCTGGCAATGCGTAATGCGTAATCGGCAACGGCACGCGCTTGCGAAATCGCCTCCGGTTAGCCGGCGTTTACTCATCCCGAATCGCCCGTCCCTCTTCACCATTCAGTTTCCGGCCAGTATGCTCATGACCGCCATGCGGATTGCAATGCCGAACGTGACTTGCGGCAGGATCACCGACTGGCTGCCGTCGGCGACGGTCGAGTCGATTTCGACGCCGCGATTCATCGGGCCCGGGTGCAGCACAATTGCGTCGGGTTTGGCGAGCGCTAGTTTTTCGGCGGTGAGGCCATAAAATTTAAAGAATTCCTGCGGCGAGGGCAGGAACGAACCCTGCATGCGCTCATTCTGCAGGCGCAACATCATCACGACGTCGACATCTTTTAGACCCTTTGCCATGTCGTGATAAACGTGCACGCCGAGATTGTCGACGTTGGTCGGCAACAGCGTCTTGGGCCCGATCACGCGCAATTCAGGTACGCCAAGCGTAGTCAACGCATGGATCTG
>JAQGMI010000086.1 GCA_028292435.1 Betaproteobacteria bacterium | reverse complement strand
AGGCAAGCCAGTTCATTTCCCACGCGCCGAACAACTTGGCGCGCGCAGCTTTGACCTGTGCATCATCGAGCGGCAACAACACGCCGCCGCCCTTTTCTTCGAGCACCACTTTGCGCACGTCGGCCGGATCCACCGGCACCCAGCCATGGCTTTCGACAAAAAACTCGGCGCGGCAGTGCTGCGCACGGGTGATGTTGTCGGTGCCCACGCCCAGACTCTTGTAGCCGAACTCCGATTTGGCAACGCGCACGCCGTAGACATCGCGGGCCGGGATGTTGACTGCGCGCGCAAGTCCGACAAACAGCGCGTTGAGGTCAGCGCACTTGCCGCCCAGATTCTGCGTTTCAAGCATCGTTTTGATATCGCCGATGCCACAGCCTTTCGTTTTCGGATCGCGGAAAGTATTGTCGACAATCCATTCGTAAATAGCGCGCGCTTTTTCCATGTCGCCGCCGCGCACGCCTTTCGTGATATCGCGCGCCGTGTCGCGCACGATGCCGTCGGTCGGCATGAATTCGGTCGCCGCAAGATAGCGTTGCAGTTCGGCACGCTCGGCCTTCACCGGCCTTCCCGGTTTCGTGACATCAACCGCGCGGTCGATGGTCGCGAAACGGCTGCTGACCGAGATGACAGGCGACTTCACCGCAGTCGGCCATTCGGCGGAAACCATCTCAGCGCCGTATCTGCCGTCGGTCGTGCTTGCCGCGCTGCCGCCGTCGATGCTCCAGGTGCTGCCCAAGTTTTTCTGGTAGTCGGTATCGGCAACCAGCGGCAGGGGCAGCCAGACGCGAGTGGCGCCTTCCGGCTTGAGCACCTCGACTTTGGTTACGACCTCGAAGACGCGCCACTTCGCAGCGGCCGCGAACGCAGACATGGAAAACTGCGGTAACACTGATGCGGCAGCCGCCGCCGGCAGCAGCAGCGAGGTCGTCTTGATGAAATCACGTCGGTTCATGCTGAAATCCTTTAATCGGTTGATTGTTTAGTCGAATTGGCAGGCCACGTGCACGACGCGGGTTTGGCGGCGCAGTGAAGGCGGCCTGAACGAATGACTGAAAAAACCGGTGGGTAACATGCAAAGGGACGTCTGGCGGGAGTAGTAGGATACTGCCCTCGCGCCAATTGCTCAAGCAAAGCTACGTTAGAGCATCTTCGAATTATGCGCCGCGCTGCATGAAATCGCGCACTCGAAATCCGAGTGCCCACAATGACGCGAAATAGGTGGCGCCGCCGAGTGCCACCACCGCAGTCAGGTGCAGAACTTTCGCAGTAGCTTTCATGGCGAGCCATGCCGCGTCGGGACCAGCAGCCAGCCGCAAGCTAACGCTCATCGCAAGGATAGCCAGCACGACTTTGAGCGTGAAAAGCGCCCAGCCGTGCGACGGCGTATAAATTTTCAGCTGCCGAAGCTTGTAGAAAAGCAACGCCGCATTCAGGCAGGCGCCCAGTCCGATCGCGAGTGCGAGGCCTGCGTGCTGGAGCCAGCCCATGAACGCAAAATTCATGGCTTGCGTCGCCACCAGCGCGACAATTCCGATTCTGACTGGCGTGCGGATGTTCTGACGCGCATAGAAACCGGGCGCCAGCACTTTAACGAGTATCAAGCCGAGCAAGCCGACGCTGTAAGCAATGAGCGCATTGCGCGTCATGAAGACGTCGTGCTCTGAGAACTGGCCGTAATGAAAGAGTGTCGCAATCAATGGCACCGCAAGCACCGCAAGCGCAGCGGCGGCCGGTAATGCAAGCATTAACGTAAGACGCAGGCCCCAGTCGAGAAGCTTCGAATACTCGGCCGACGATTGATTTGAATAATGTTTGGCGAGGCTCGGCAACAAAATCGTACCGAGTGCGACGCCAAGCAAACCGGTCGGGAATTCCATTAATCGGTCGGCGTAATACAGCCATGACACGCTACCGGAAACCAGGAACGACGCGAATATCGTGTTGATGAGCAAACTGACCTGGCCGATCGACACGCCGAATACCGCCGGGCCCATTTGCCGCATGACGCGCGTTACGCCTTCATCCTTAAAACTGAAACTAAACCGCGGCAACATCTTCAGGCGCAGCAGAAAGGGCACCTGCAATGCCAACTGCAACACGCCGCCACAAAAGACGGCCCATGCCAGCGCCTTGACCGGCGGATCGAAATACGGCGCCAGGAGCAACGCGAAACCGATGAAAGTCAGATTGAGCACAGCGGGCGTTAAAGCAGGCACCGAAAACCGGCTGTATGTATTCAATATGCCGCCGGCAAGCGAGACGAGCGAGATGAAAAAAATGTACGGGAAAGTGATGCGCAGCAGGTCGATCGTCAGCGCGAATTTTTCCGGCGTACTTGAAAAGCCCGGCGCGCTCACATAGACGATCAGCGGCGCCGCGGCTATTCCGATGAGCGTGATGACAACAAGCACCAGCGCCAGCAGTCCTGCAACGCGGTCGACGAGGATGCGAGTGTCCGCGTCGCCGCGCCGGTTTTTGTACTCGGCAAGAATCGGCACAAAAGCCTGGGAAAACGCCCCTTCCGCGAACAACCGGCGCAACAGATTCGGAATCTTGAATGCGACGAAAAATGCGTCCGTCGCGAGACCCGCACCGAACGCGCGGGCAACGACGGTATCCCGAATAAATCCGAGAATGCGGGAAAGCAAAGTCATGCTGCTGACCGCAGCGAGTGCTTTCAGAAGATTCATAAGTTAGAGGAGGTTATGCCGGTCGAAAATGCTTGATTCTGCTTGCTAAACTCGTGGAACGCTCGTATCATAGCGCCCTTTTTCCCACCGGTTGTGGAGTCAATATGGCCAATATAGCATCCGCTCGCAAAGCGGCACGTCAGAGCGAAAAACGTCGCGTGTTGAACGCGAGTCAGCGCTCAGAGCTTCGCAGCGCAATCAAACGCGTGCGCAAAGCGATCGAAGCCGGCGATAAGGTCGCGGCACGCGCAGTGCTGCGTGATTCGGCCAAGGTTCTCGATTCGATCGCTGACAAGAGGATCGTTCACAAGAACAAAGCCTCGCGCCATAAGAGCCGCCTGTCGGCCGCCGTCAAGGCGATGGCCTAAGGTTGTTCTAAACTCGTGCCTCGACGGCACGAGTTGCGCCGTACGAGCGTTTCATTCGCAGGCCGCTGAGGCTGCGCTCGAACTGCCATACCAAGGTCAGCAGGTCAGGACGTTCGCCTGCCATCGGCGACCTCGAAAAAATCCCAACAGCATGCCGCTTTCTACCCGGGCTTTCCGTCGATTCTTCGCGGCGAAAAACACCAAAAATTTTGCTTGCGTCAGGGCTATTGTTCGTTAAGATAGGTACTTGAAAAGCAGTGATCTACGGCGGCGGCAGCCGCCGTATTATTTTTAAGGGTGGTTTTCATGTCCCACGTAATGCACACCTACAAACGGCTGCCCGTCACGTTCGAGCACGGCGAAGGGTGCTGGCTGTGGGACAAGCAAGGCAAGCGTTATCTCGACGCGCTGGCCGGCATTGCCGTGGTCGGTATCGGGCACAGCCATCCCCGCTTTATCAAGGCGCTGACCGCCCAGGCCTCGAAGCTGATTCACACATCCAATATCTACGAAATAGAAAACCAGGAAGCGCTCGGCGACCGGCTCGCGGCGATTTCCGGGATGGACGAAGTGTTCTTCTGCAATTCGGGCTGCGAGGCCAACGAAGCCGCGATAAAAATCGCCCGTCTCTACGGCCATCAAAAAGGCATCGAGATGCCGGCGATCATCGTCATGGAAAAAGCCTTCCATGGCCGGACTATCGCGACGCTTTCAGCAACCGGCAGCCGCAAGGTGCAGGCAGGCTTCGAGCCGCTGGTTCCCGGGTTTGCGCGCGTACCATTCGATGACTTCACCGCAATCAAGAAAGTCGCCGAGAACAATCGCAACGTCGTTGCCGTGCTCGTCGAGTTGATTCAGGGTGAAGGCGGCATCAACATCTGCCATGACGAGTATTTGCACGGCCTGCGCGAAATCTGCAACGCGAACGGCTGGCTGCTGATGCTCGACGAAGTACAAAGCGGCGTCGGGCGCACCGGGAAATGGTTCGCCTTCCAGCACTCCGGCGTGAAGCCCGACGTCATGACCCTCGCGAAAGGTCTCGCGTCCGGCGTACCGATCGGCGCATGCATCGCCGCGGGTCCTGCCGCCGGCGTGTTCAAGCCCGGCAATCACGGCTCGACCTTCGGCGGCAATCCGCTCGCATGCGGGGCGGCGTTGACTACGCTCGATATCATCGAGCAGGACAAGCTGATGGCCAACGCCGTAGCCATGGGTCAATTGATTCACGACGGTTTCGCGGCGGCGTTAAAAGACGTCGCTGGTATTGTCGACATCCGTAACAAAGGTTTGATGATCGGCATTGAACTCGCCAGTCCATGCGACGAGCTCGTGAAAAGCGCGTTAGCCGCGGGGCTGCTGATTAACGTCACCAACGACAATGTGATCCGTCTGCTGCCGCCGCTCGTTATAAATCGCGAAGAGGCCGCCGAACTCGTTTCAATTCTGTCGCCTTTGATCGTCGACTTTCTGGCCCGCAACAGCCAGGCGCAGCCCGCCGTTAAATCCGCCTAGGCGGCGCGCGGCTCTCCGCCATGGAACTTCGCCATTATCTGCAGTTCAGGGATTTCACGCTCGAAGAGTACGAGTATCTGTTCGCGCGCACGCGCTGGATCAAGGACAAATTCAAGCGCTACGAGCGCTATCAGCCGCTCGTCGACCGCACGCTGGCGATGGTGTTCGAGAAGCACTCGACGCGCACCCGCGTGTCTTTCGAAGCCGGCTTCAATCAGCTGGGCGGCTCGGTCATTACGTTGATGACGCGCGACACGCAGATGGGCCGCGGCGAGCCCCTGGAAGACGTTGCGCGCGTGATTTCGCGCATGGTCGACATCGTAATGATCCGCACGTTCGAGCAGTCGATCATCGAGCGTTTCTCGTCGAACTCGCGCGTGCCCGTCATTAACGGGCTGACCAATGAATATCACCCGTGCCAGATCATGGGCGACATATTCACCTACCTCGAGCATCGCGGCTCGATCCGCGGCAAGACGGTCGCGTGGATCGGCGACTCGAACAATGTCTGTAATACCTGGCTGCAGGCCGCGCGCATTCTCGACTTCAATGTCCGCGTGTCCACGCCGCCCGGTTATGAAGTGGAAGCGGAACGGGCCGGCGTGCATGACGACAGTCATTTCGAGTCGTTCAGCGATCCGCTCGAAGCTGCGCGCGGCGCCGACCTGATCACGACCGACGTGTGGACGAGCATGGGCCAGGAAGCCGAAGACGCGGAACGCAAGCACGATTTCGAAGACTGGCAGGTGGATGTCGAAATGATGCGCATGGCCAAGCCCGACGCGTTATTCATGCATTGCCTGCCCGCGCATCGCGGCGAAGAAGTTGCGGCCGAAGTCATCGACGGCCCCCAGAGCGTCGTGTGGGACGAAGCAGAAAACCGGCTGCACGTGCAAAAGGCGTTGATGGAATACCTGATGCTCGGCCGCACCATCATTTAACGGGCAAGCGCGATGCAACTTCGGTCAGGCGTCGCGGTGCACTGCTTTATTGCCGGTTTAATCCTGCTCGTTGCAGGCTGTGCCAGCACACCCACTCCGAACAACACCGCGAACACAGAGCACCTTCTCTCGCTGATCGGCCAGCGCCTGCATTACATGGACGACGTTGCGCGCAACAAATGGAATAGCGGCGCGCCGATTGAAGATTTGCCACGGGAGACGGAAATCATCGAAAACCTCGGCAAACAGGCGCCCGCTTACGGCCTCGATGCGGCAATCGCGCGCGATTTTTTTCGCGCGCAAATCGAAGCATCGAAGATTATCCAGCGCAATCGCTTTGTCGAATGGCGCGCGGAAAAACGCCTGCCGTTCAAAAATATTCCGGATTTGAGCGATACGATTCGGCCTGCGCTTGACGCACTTACGCCCGAACTTATGAAGGCACTGGCCGCAGCGCTGCCCGAACTCGCAAAAACAGGCGCCCGCACAATTAAGTCGCGCGCAGGAATCATCGTGGCTGCCGACGCCGCTGCACGCGACGAAGCAGTTTCACCGCTCTTGAGGCTGGCTACGGCGCCTTAGGGCCGCACTTCCGGCATTATTGCGGCGCAAGTCCAATCGTCTGCACGACGCGCAGCCAACGCGTGTGGTCCGCCTTCAGATAGGCGGCAAATTCAGCCGGCGTGCTTGGACTGGCTTCGGAGCCGAGGCTCGCCAGGCGCTGCGCGACGTCGCCCGTCGCCAACGCCGTGCGAATATCGCGATTGATTTTCTCCACCAGCGCTCGCGGCATGCGTGCCGGCGCGAAGTTCCCGTTCCACGCTACATATTCGAATCCCGGCAATCCCGATTCGACAACCGTCGGCACGTCGGGCGCGGCTGGCGAGCGGCGGGCGCTGCCGACAGCGATCGCTTTGAGTTTGCCGCTTGCGATATGGGGCAGCACTGACGCCATGCCGTTAAATGCGAGCTGGACCTGGCCTCCGATTAAATCCGCCATGGCCGGGGTCGCGCCTTTATAAGGCACATGCACCATGTCGATCGCAGCCATCGATTTCAGCAGTTCCATGCCGAGATGATTGGGGCTGCCGACGCCGACCGACGCGTAGTTGAGCGAACCCGGTTTGGCTTTAGCCAGCGCGATGAGTTCCTTGAGCGTAGCGGCCTGCACCGATGGATGCATTACGAGCAATTGCGGAACGATCACGACCATGCTCACCGGCGCGAAATCGCGCAAGGTGTCGTACGGCAGGTTTTTAACCAGCAAGGGGTTAATGACGAG
Source organism: Betaproteobacteria bacterium (assembly GCA_028292435.1). Classification (GTDB taxonomy): domain Bacteria; phylum Pseudomonadota; class Gammaproteobacteria; order Burkholderiales; family SG8-41; genus PALSA-1004. The sequence continues at coordinate 51,915 of JAQGMI010000086.1, read as the reverse complement.
CCCTGCTGCGGTTCCATGCAGCAGCGTATAACCATCGGGCGCCGCCTTTGCCACGACTTCAGTACCGATAATGCCGCCCGCACCCGCGCGATTGTCGACAACGACCTGCTGGCCCCAGATTTCAGCTAACTTTTGCGCCAGCGCACGCGCGGCGATGTCGGCCGGGCCGCCGGCCGGATAAGTCACCACGAGCCGCACCGGCCTCACCGGAAATACCTGCGCGCATGATGCGTGCGCCGTCAGCATGCACATCACACCGCAGATGATTCGTATCGGCTTCAATTGCATACCAAGTTCCCATGTAATTGCATGGCTTTAGCATACAACGGCGTTCCGCAGTCATGTCAGCTTGATAAAGGCGGATTGCAGCCGTCATGCGCCCATGCCGGCTCGCTCGACGCCGGGTATCACACCGTTGATTTTGCTGGCTCAAGACGCCTCGTCCGCTTAAAATCTGCGTTTTTCGTCTGGCGGAACCCCATCGCATCATGGCTGATATCAAAAAAGTAGTGCTCGCCTATTCGGGCGGCCTCGATACCTCCGTCATTCTCCAATGGCTGCAGGACACTTATCACTGCGAAGTGGTGACTTTCACCGCCGACATCGGCCAGGGCGAAGAAGTGGCGCCGGCGCGCGCCAAGGCCCGCAAAATGGGCGTCAAGGAAATCTATATCGACGATCTGCGCGAAGAGTTCGTGCGCGACTTTGTGTTTCCGATGTTTCGCGCCAATGCGATTTATGAAGGCGAGTATCTGCTCGGCACGTCGATTGCGCGGCCGCTGATCGCCAAGCGCCAGATCGAGATCGCGAAGAAAACACGCGCCGATGCAGTCAGCCACGGCGCGACCGGTAAAGGCAACGACCAGGTGCGCTTCGAGCTCGGCTACTACGCGCTCGAACCGAACATTCACGTCATCGCACCGTGGCGCGAGTGGGACCTTACCTCGCGCGAAAAGCTGCTCAAATACGCTGAAAAGCACGGCATCCCGGTCGAGATGAAGAAAAAAGGCGGCTCGCCTTACTCGATGGACGCCAACCTGCTGCACATCTCGTTTGAAGGCCGCATCCTCGAAGATCCGGCGCGCGAGCCCGAAGAATCGATGTGGCGCTGGACGGTGTCACCGGAGAAAGCGCCGAACCGCGCCGAATACCTCGACCTTCAATACGAGCGCGGCGACATCGTCGCGATTAACGGCCGAAAACTGTCGCCGGCGCGCGTGCTGGAAACGCTCAATAAGCTCGGCGGCAAGCACGGCATTGGCCGGCTCGACCTCGTCGAGAACCGCTACGTCGGCATGAAGTCACGCGGCTGCTACGAAACGCCGGGCGGCACCATCATGCTGAAAGGCCACCGCGCCATTGAATCGATTACGCTCGACCGTGAAGTCGCGCATCTGAAAGACGACTTGATGCCGCGTTACGCGTCGCTGATTTACAACGGCTACTGGTGGAGTCCGGAACGCAAGATGCTGCAGACGATGATCGATGCGTCGCAGGCGAACGTTAACGGCTGGGTGCGCATCAAGCTGTACAAGGGCAACGTTATCGTCGTCGGCCGCGATTCAGACCGCGATTCGCTGTTCGATCCGAACATTGCCACGTTCGAAGACGACCGCGGCGCCTACGATCAGATGGACGCCGCCGGTTTCATCAAGCTCAACGCGCTGCGCATGCGCATCGCGGCCAATCTGAAGCGGCGGCGCAAATAGAGCCCGTCATGTCAAAATTTGACAACGTCAGCGTCACCAAGAAGGCCAATGTCTTCTTCGACGGCAAATGCGTGAGTCATACGGTTCATTTTGCCGACGGTAAACGGAAATCGATCGGCATTATTTTTCCATCGAAGCTGACGTTTAAAACCGCCGAGCCCGAGGTAATGGAGATCGTTGCCGGCAAGTGCCGGGTTAAAGTCGCCGGCGACGGCAGCTGGCGCGACTATGGCGCAGGCGAGTCATTCAAAGTGTCCGCCAACAGTTCGTTCGATATCGAAACGCTCGAAATCGTCGATTACGTCTGTCATTTCGGCTAGCGCGCGACCGTTAAGGTCGTCTCCGGCATTCCAACCGGAGTAAAATCACCGGCTATGACCACCATCGCCGTCGTTAAGAAGAATGGCCGCACCGCGATTGCCGCGGACACGCTGACCAAATGGGGCACCGGCAAGGAGTCGGCCGCTTACGTCGCGAACAACCATAAGATCGTTCAGGCGGGCGACAGTTATATCGGCGCCTGCGGGTCGGCAACGTTCAAGACCATTCTGCAGGACTACTTTGAACGCCCGAAAACGAAGGCCGGTTTCGACAGCACTATCCAGATCTTTCGCACCTGGCAAAAATTTCACGCAGTGTTGAAAGCCGATTATTTTCTGGTGACGGCCGGTGACAAGGACGACTCGCTCGAATCAAGCCGATTCGACGTGCTGATTGCAAACCCGCACGGCATTTTCGGCGTCGGCGCCCACCGCACAGTGCAGGAATACATCAAGTTTTATGCTATCGGCAGCGGCACCGATGTGGCGCTCGGTGCGATGTATGGTGTTTACAACGACCCGAAACGCTCGGCTGAGGATATCGCGCGGTTTGCAATCGAAGCTGCGGCGGAGTTCGACGACGCGACAGGATTGCCGGTCATGTCCCATTCGATGAAACTGCAGCGCCGCTAATTGTTTCCCCCGGAGAATCCAATGCCATCGTTCGACATCGTCTCAGAAGTCAACCACGTCGAAATTAAAAACGCCGTTGACCAATGCAACAAGGAAGTTTCCAACCGCTTCGACTTCAAGGGCTCAGACGCGCGCGTCGAGATCCAGGAAGAAGGCAAGCAGAAGATTCTAATGGTCTTTGCCGATGACAACTTCAAGCTCGGCCAGGTCAAAGACGTGCTTACCGGAAAGCTCGCCAAACGCGCTGTCGACGCACGCATACTCGATCCCGGCACCATCGAAAAAACAATTGGCGACACCGTCAAGCAACCGCTCCTTCTCAAGGAAGGCGTCGAGCAGGAACTCGCCAAAAAGATCGTCAAGATGCTCAAAGAAAACAAAATGAAGGCGCAGGGCTCGATCCAGGGCGACGTCGTGCGCGTTTCAGGCCCCAAAAAAGACACGCTGCAGGAAGTGATCACGCTGATGAAGAGAAGCATCACCGACGTGCCGCTCCAATTCAAGAATTTCCGCGATTAAATTCCGGTTTTAGCGCGCAAGCCCGGCGACCCAGCGGTCGTACACGCCGTCTGCAACGGCGTGCAGCTTGGGCAAAGACTGCGCACTACCCTGTTTGATCCCGGCAACCGATTGCACCGCCGGGCTGCGGCTGCGCTCAATCTCGCGCGCGCCCGATTCGCACCACGAATCGATAATCTCGGGCGTCATTTCGATGTGGCACTGCATGCCGAGATGTTTGCCCAGCGCGAACGCCTGGTTCTCGCAGACGGCGTTGGTGAGCACGCGCACGGCGCCTGGCGGCAAGGTAAACGTCTCACCATGCCAGTGAAATGACGTGAATGCGGGTGCGGCATGTCCGAACCATTCGCGTGCGAGAGGCGTGTCGACAACGTCCACATCGCCCCAACCGATTTCCTTGATTGGATTGCGGGAGACCGTACCGTCGAGCGCTTTGGACAGCAACTGGCCGCCGAGACAATGACCGAGCACTGGTACATCGGCAGCAACGCTGTCGCGAATCAATTTCAATACGGGCGCAATCCACGGCAGATCGCCGTTAACACTCATCGGACCGCCCATGAAAACGACGCCGCTGAATTCGTTCGACGTGGCTGGAACCGGCTCGCCTGCATCGAGCGCGATCAGACGCCAGGGTAAATTGTGACGGTCCAGATATGTGGCAAAATAACCCGGCCCTTCAGTGGGCGCGTGTCTGAAGATGGCAACCGGTTTCATAGTTGACTGCGGAGAAATGGCAACGTGTTCAAGGCTGTCCATCATACGTTAGCAAGTTTGCTTTTTCTATCAGCGGGCGCCTGTGCGCTTGCCGCCGACGTTAATCTGAACGGCATTCTGGGCAACAAAGCGCTGCTCGTGATCGACGGCGGCAAACCGCGCTGGCTTGCGGTCGGCGAGTCGTCGCCTGAGGGCGTGAAACTTATCAGCATCGCCGGCGAAAGCGCGGCGTTCGAGCTTGGCGGCAAGCGCCAAACGCTCAAGCTGGGAGAGACTGATCGCCTGAACGCTGGCTCGTCAGCCGCAGGTGCGGGGACACAAATCGTGACATTGAGCGCAAGCGGCAACGGACATTTTGTGACGACCGGTCAGATCAACGGTCAGTCCGTTCAATTCATCGTCGACACCGGCGCATCGTTCATTACGCTCGGGGGCAGCGACGCCAAACGGCTCAACATTAATTATCTGGGCGGGCAGCGAGTCGCGATGGCGACGGCCAACGGCGTTGTGCCAGCCTACCGCGTCAAACTCGACGAAGTTCGCGTCGGCACCGTCATGCTCAACAACGTCGACGGCATTGTGCAACCCGAGACCTCAATGGGCGTCGTATTGCTCGGCATGAGCTTTCTCAACCGCATGGAAATGAAGCGCGACGGGGAAACGATGGTGCTGCGGAAGCGGTTTTAAGGACAGCACTTTTCAATCCTGCTTTTCCCCCAGCGACAGTAAATGCCCGAACTTCGTGCGCTTGGTCTGCAGGTAGTTGCGGTTGGCTGAACGCGGCGCAATTTCGAGCGCAACCCGTTCGGTTACCTTGAGTCCGTAATCCTCAAGCGCCTTGACCTTGTCCGGGTTATTCGTCATCAGGCGCACTTCGCGCACCCCGAGATCGAACAGGATGTGCGCGCCCGCTGTGAAGTCGCGCATGTCGGCGGCGAAACCGAGCGCATGGTTTGCTTCCACGGTGTCGTGGCCTTCGTCCTGCAACGCGTAGGCGCGTATCTTGTTAAGCAGGCCGATGCCCCGCCCTTCATCGAACATGTAAACGACGACGCCTTTGCCGGCTTTTTCGATCGTCGCCATCGCCGCTTCAAGCTGCTCGCCGCAATCGCAGCGTTCCGAGCCGAACACGTCGCCGGTCAGGCATTGCGAATGCAGGCGCACGAGGGTCGGCGTCGCCGCATCGACTTCACCTTTGACCAGTGCGACGTACAAAACGGTTTCGAGATCGTCGCTATATACCATCAACCGCCAGGTACCTGCGTCACGCGTCGGCAACGTGGTTTCGGATTTGCGCCTGACCTGGCGCTCGTTACGCCGGTAGGCAATCAGATCCGCAATGCGCAGAATCTTGACGTCATGCGCGGCGGCGAACTTTTCGAGCGACGGCAGCCTTGCCATGCTGCCGTCATCGTTCATGATTTCGCAGATAACGCCCGCTGGCTTAAGTCCCGCGAGCCGCGCCAGATCGACCGCCGCTTCGGTATGGCCGCGCCGCGCGAGCACGCCGCCTTCGAGTGCGCGCAAGGTTTGCAAGCGGCCGGGCCGGATCAAATCGCCGGGTTTGGTACCATCCGCGATCGCGACTGCAATCGTGCGCGCGCGATCGTGCGCCGACATGCCGGAACCGACGCCTTCCCGCGCATCGATCGGCGTCGCAAACGCGGTGCCGAATTTGCTCTGATTACCCGAGTCGGCGGCAATCAACGTCAAATCAAGTTCGCGCACGCGCTGGTCGGTCAGCGCTAGCGAGACCAGACCACGAGCGTGCGCTGCCATAAAGTTGATCACCTCGGGCGTTGCGCGCTCTGCGGCAACGAATAGATCGCCCTCATTTTCGCGATCTTCGTCATCAACGAGAATCACCATGCGGCCTTTGCGCACATCGGGCAGCAATTGCTCGACGATAGATTCGCTGGTCCGCGTCATGCGCTTTTCCGGGGTCGCCAAACGGTCAATCGCGGCGCTTAGAAAGCAGATTGATGAATTCGGCGCGCGTGCGGTCCTGCTGGAATTCGCCGGTAAACGCGGACGTCGTTGCGATCGAGTGCTGCTTCTGAATGCCGCGCATGACCATGCACAAATGCTGCGCTTCGATTACCACCGCGACGCCCAGCGGTTTGAGCGTCTCCTGGATGCAATTACGGATTTCAACCGTCAGCCGCTCCTGCACTTGCAACCGGCGCGCGAATGCATCCACCACGCGTGGAATCTTGGAAAGACCGACGATGTGTCCGTTCGGAATGTAGGCGACGTGCGCCTTGCCGAAAAACGGCAGCATATGATGTTCGCACAGCGAATACACTTCGATATCCTTGACGATCACCATCTGCTGATACTCTTCGCGAAACATTGCGGAACGCAGGATCGCGGCCGGATTGAGATGATTACCGTGCGTCAGGAATTGAAGCGCCTTGGCAACGCGCTCAGGTGTTTTGACCAGACCTTCGCGCTGCGGGTCTTCGCCCAGATCGTTTAAAACGTCGCGATAGCGACTAGCGATGCGCTTAACCGTATCCGCATCGTACTGATCGATCTTGGCATAGCCATTGACATCGCCATTGCCATTGCCATTGCCATTGCCTGTCGTTGGTTTTTTTCGTTTGTTCGCCATGAATAGAAGACTTCCGCGGATTGCCGCGCGAGGCCGGTCAGTATACTACTCGGCCAGTTTGGCCCGGATGGCGGCGACGATGCCGTCCTTGTCGAGCCCGCAGCTTTTCAGCTGCAGCGCCGGATCGCCGTGGTCGATAAAGCGATCGGGCAGCCCTAATTGCAGCACCGCAGCCTTGTAACGCCGCCGCTGCAGCGCTTCGAGTACTGCACTGCCTGCGCCGCCCATGATGACATTTTCTTCTACGGTGACTAAGAGGTCGTGGCTGCCCGCAAGTTCCGCGACGAGCGCCTCGTCGAGTGGTTTGACGAAGCGCATGTTAGCGACCGTGGCATCGAACTCCTCGGCCGCTTCGAGCGCTGGCTTCACCATGCTGCCGAAGGCGAGGATTGCGATTTTCTTCGACAGCAGCGCAAGCTTTTTACCGTTCCGCCTAATCTCGCCCTTGCCGATGGGCACCGCCGTCATTTCACTCTTGATCACCGCACCGGGGCCGGTGCCGCGCGGATAACGCACCGCCGTCGGCGAATTCAGCTGAAATGCAGTAAACAACATCTGCCGGCATTCATTCTCGTCCGATGGCGTCATTACCGTCATATTGGGCAGGCAGCGCAGGTACGAAATATCAAAGCTCCCGTTATGCGTGGCGCCATCCGCACCGACCAGGCCGCCGCGATCGATAGCCAGCACGAGCGGCAGATTCTGAATCGTCACATCGTGAATCAGCTGGTCGTACGCGCGTTGCAGGAAGGTCGAGTAAATGGCGACGACCGGCTTGCGTCCCTCGCAAGCAAGTCCGCCGGCAAAGGTGAGCGCATGTTGCTCGGCAATCCCGACATCGAAATAGCGCTCGGGATACAGTTCGGAAAATTTGACCATGCCGGAACCTTCGCGCATTGCCGGCGTGATCGCGACCAGGCGCTCGTCGCGAGCGGCCATGTCGCACAGCCAGTCGCCAAAAATCTGCGTATACGTCGGCTTGCCGCCGCTTTTCGCGCCGATGATTCCGTCGTCCGGCTTGAATTTAGAGACGCCGTGATAAAGCACCGGGTCCGCCTCGGCAAGTTTGTAGCCCTGGCCTTTGCGGGTGACGACATGCAAAAACTGCGGCCCCTTCAGTTCACTGATGTTCTTTAATGTCGGCACCAGCGCGTCGAGATCGTGGCCGTCGATCGGCCCGAGGTAGTTGAAGCCGAATTCCTCAAACATCGTGCCCGGCGTCACCATGCCTTTGACGTGCTCCTCGGCGCGCTTGGCGAATTCGCCGAGCACCTTGGTGCCGGCGCGCTTGGCCGCCGCATAGAAGCGGCCCGACATCAGCTTGGCAAGGTACTTGTTCAGCGCACCGACTGGCGGCGAAATCGACATGTCGTTGTCGTTGAGTATGACCAGCAGGTCGGTCGGGGCATCGCCCGCATTGTTGAGCGCTTCAAATGCCATGCCCGCACTCATCGCGCCGTCGCCGATGATTGCAATGCAGTGCCGCGGGATTTTGGCGAGCCGGCTTGCGACCGCCATGCCGAACGCCGCACTGATCGAAGTGCTCGAATGCGCGGTGCCGAACGTGTCGTAAACGCTTTCTTCGCGGCGCGGGAAACCCGAAATGCCTTCCCACATGCGCAGCTTTTGCATGTGCTCCCGGCGTCCGGTCAGAACTTTATGCGCATAAGTCTGATGACCGACGTCCCAGACGAGGCGGTCATGTGGCGTATTGAATACGTAATGCAGCGCAATCGTCAGTTCGACAGTGCCGAGGTTGGACGACAAATGGCCGCCGGTCTGGCTCACCGACTCGAGCAGAAACTGGCGCAGCTCATGTGCCAGCTCCGGCAACTGACGGCGTTCGAGCTTGCGCAAATCGGCGGGATCGTTGATCGACAACAGCAAGTCGTACATTAGAACTTTCTCAAGACGATGAAATCGGCAAGCTCACGCAGGCGGTGCGCGCGGCCGCCGAATACTTCGAGCGCCGCCAGTGCGTCTTCCCGCAGTTGCGCCGCCAGCTTCCGCGATTCGGCCACGCCAAGCACGCTCACGTAAGTAGGCTTGTTGTCCTTCGCATCCTTGCCTGCCGTCTTGCCGAGCGTCGCCGTCGTCGCCTCGGTATCGAGTAGATCATCGACGACCTGGAACGCGAGCCCGACGCATTTCGCGAAGTGGTCGAGCTTCGCCAGCGCAGGCGCGTCGAGCGCATTCCCGCAGTGCGCGCCGAGCAGCGTCGCGGCACGGATCAATGCGCCGGTTTTGTGGATGTGCATAAATTCAAGTTCCGGCAGGCTTAGATCGACGCCCACGGCTGCGAGGTCGATCGCCTGCCCTCCTGCCATTCCGCGGGAACCCGTTGCGAGTGCCAGCAGCTTGACCATCTCGAGCTGAACGGCGGCGTCGTTCGCCAGCCGGAATTCGCTAATGAGCTGGAACGCAAGGCTTTGCAGCGCATCGCCGACCAACAACGCAGTCGCTTCATCGAATTCGACATGGCAGGTAGGCTTGCCCCGCCGCAGGACATCGTCATCCATGCACGGCAGATCGTCATGCACCAGCGAATAAGCGTGGATCAATTCAACTGCGGCACCGGCGATGGCTGCGCGCGATTCGTCGGCGCCGGTGACTTCACCGGCTGCCAAAGCGAGGAGCGGACGCACGCGCTTGCCGCCGCCCAGCGCCGCATAACGCATCGCCTCATGCAAGCGTTGCGGTGCGACGTCGGCGCCCGGCAATACCGCCTGCAACTGCGTTTCAATGCGTTGCTGCTGCGCGGCCGCCCAGGTTTTAAAATCAGTCGTCGTCGCCACCGGCAAAATTCTTCAGGGCGCCGGCTTCGAGGACCTTGACCTGCTGTTGAGCGTCCGCCAGTTGCGACTGGCACAGCTTGAGAAGTTCAGCGCCGCGCTTGTACGCGGACAGTGATTGCTCGAGTGATAGCTGGCCGTCCTCCATGCGCGCAACGATGCTTTCAAGCTCGCCGAGCGCACTCTCGAACGTCGGACCGCATTCTGGTTTGGTTGTCTTGGGCATGCGCGGATGGAATTCCGCCGAGGTAAACCGCAAACATAGCGCAATCAGAGGCTTGCGGTCAACGCAAGTTGTAAGGAAATCGCTTTCGCCGCGACCATTGTTGCAACGGCACACATGCCTTTAATGATTCAGTGCAACTGCGAGCGGGCGGACGTGGTCACTAAACTGTGATGGCGCTCTAGTGACAGACAGGCCCATTTTCCGCACAATGAGCCGCACCGTCGCCCTCGCGATAACCATGATGCTCGTGTTGTTGGAGAACTTGTAATGCACGCTACGCTCCCGTTGATGCGGGATTCCGATTTTCCTGCGATTCGACGCCAGCAGCTCGAGACGCTGCAGGTCAATCTTGGCTATAAATGCAATCAGTCATGCCTCCACTGTCATGTGAACGCAGGACCCACGCGCACCGAAACCATGGCGCGCGAAACAATTGACGATGTGCTCGCGTTTGCGCGCGCAGCCGGCATTGCCAAACTTGATTTGACCGGTGGCGCACCCGAACTCAACGCGCATTTTCGCGATCTCGTCCGCATGGCGCGTGCGCTCGGCATTCATGTCATGGACCGCTGCAACCTGACGGTGCTCGAGCAGCCGGGCCAGTCTGACCTCGCGCAATTTCTCGCCGGCGAGCGCGTTGAAGTTGTTGCCTCGATGCCGTGCTATCTGGAAGACAACGTCGATCGTCAACGCGGTAAAGGCGTGTTCGACGCGAGCGTTCGCGCGCTGCAGACGCTCAATCATCTCGGATATGGCCAACCGGACAGCGAACTAAAGTTGACGCTTGTATACAATCCGCAGGGCGCCGTTCTGCCGCCGGCACAGCAGGCGCTGGAAGTCGATTACCGCCGTCATCTTGGGGAGCGGTTCGGCATTTCGTTCAATCACCTCTATGTAATCACGAACATGCCCATTCAGCGCTTCGGCAGCATGCTGATTTCGAAAGGCCAGTTCGACGATTACATGGATTTGTTGAAGAACGCTTACGAGCCGGCCAACCTTGAGGGCGTAATGTGCCGCAGTATCGTGAGCGTCGATTGGCGCGGCTATGTCTACGATTGCGACTTCAACCAAATGCTGGGCTTGCCGCTCGTCCATAAGGGCCGTTCGCGCACGCACATACGCGATTTGATCGGCGCCGATCTCACCGGCAATCCGATTACCGTCGCCGATCACTGCTACGGCTGCACGGCCGGCCAGGGATCAAGCTGCGGCGGCGCGCTCGGCTGACCGTCCAAGGGCTACGCATCACCGCATGATCGAACCCGCCTTCGCCGCGTATTTCTGGGGCTTCTTGTTCCTTTATGGCGGCCTGATGTACGCACTCACGCCGCGCGCTCATACGGTGGCCGGCTTTTTTCGGGGTAGCGACGCCGCCGGCCGGCCCGCGACCGAATGGAAATTGACGTGCAGCATCTTTATCAGCTGGATCTTTGCCAAATCGGTAACCAATGCGGCGAACCTCGGCGCCGCTTATGGCGTAGTTGGCGGACTCGCGTACGCGTGTTATTGGCTCTCCATTCCGGTCGCAGGGTTCGTTATTTATCGTTTGCGTACGCGGCACGGTGCAAAGGGGCTCGTGTCCTTTCTGATCTCACGCTATGGACGCGGCGCCGCAATTGCATTTACGCTCGCCATCCTCATCCGGCTTTACAACGAGGTGTGGAGCAATACGGCGGTGGTCGGCGCGTACTATGGCAAGCCCGGCACGACCACGTTCATAGCGGCCGCATTGCTGTTCACCCTCGCCGCGCTTTGTTACAGCCTTAAAGGCGGACTGCGCAGTTCGATCGTCACCGACGTGATTCAGTCGGTGCTGTTCGTACTCGTCATGGCTGTAGTACTCGCGCTGGTGCTGCCGCAATACGGATTGCCGACGCTGCTATCGAAAGGCGACTTTCATCTGGACATGGGCGTTGATCTCCTGCTGGTTGCGCTGCTCCAGGTCTTGTCTTACCCGTTTCACGATCCGGTGCTGACGGACCGCGGCTTCATTACTGAAGAAAAGCACATGCTGCGCGCTTTCATCATTGCCGGTATCGCAGGGTTCATCTGTATTTTTGCGTTCAGCCTGGTCGGCGTGCACGCGAAACTCGAAGGTTTGCCGGCGGGCGATAACATGCCGGGCGAAGTCGCGCGCGCGTTCGGCGTAATTCCGTACATGCTGATGACGCTGGTAATGATTCTGGCCGCCGGTTCGACGCTCGATTCAACGTTTGCATCGGTCGCCAAATCAATCGGCCAGGAAGCGCCGACGTTGGTCGGCCGCGCGCCCGGCAACAATGCGGTCAAGATCGGCTTGTGGACCATGATTGCGTTCGCCGTCCTCGGCAACCTGCCGATGATCGCGGGCACCGATATATTGAAGGCAACAACCCTGAGCGGCACCATGGTCATAGGACTCGCGCCAATCTTCATTCTGGCGCCGCTCGTGCGCTATTCGCCGGCGAGCTTCCATTGCGCATTCTGGCCGGGTGTCGCGCTCGGCATCTTGTTCGCGTTTAACGTAATTCCGCAGTCGTGGGCGATCGGCACCGGCAAATACGCGCTGCTTCTCGGAACCAATTTATACGGACTCGCGATCTGCTGCGCGGGATTTCTGCTGCCGCTGGTATGGCAACGCCGCACGGGTGAGACACGATGACGCCCGGCCGCAGTTGTCCGCTACATTACCGTTATGCGCCCGCTGATCTCGCGCGCACCGACGCGCTTCATGCGGAATGCCTGTACGTAATCGGCGGACTTTACGGCAACGGGCCGGCACTCGACGAAATTTCGGACATGGCTCGCCATGAAGTACGGCCGCCGGTGCTCGTTTTCAATGGCGACTTCAACTGGTTCAATATCGACCACGCGGGATTCAATGCGATTAACTCGCGCGTTCTCATGCATCACGCAACGCGCGGGAACGTTGAAACCGAGCTGGCGAGCGAAGATGAAACGGCAGGCTGCGGCTGCGGTTACCCGGATTTCGTCAACGACGCGGAAGTTGACCGCTCGAACGAAATCATGCGGCGACTGCGCGGCACCGCGTGCGGCAATCCTGAGTTACGCCGCCGCCTCGGCGCGCTGCCCATGTATCTGAGAGTGCATGTTGGCGGCACCCGCGTTGCCATCGTGCACGGCGATTGCGAATCGCTTGCCGGCTGGGGCTTGTCGCGCGAAAACCTTGCGTCCGCAGAACAGCAGGCGAAGATTGCGGCCTGGTTCGAGACTGCTAAAGCTGATGTCATTGCGAGCAGTCACAGCTGCCTGCCGGTTTTGCAGGAATTCTCAACGCGTCGGGGCGTTGGCGTCGTCGCGAATAACGGCGCCGCCGGCATGCCGAATTTTTCGGGCACCCGCTACGGCATCATCACACGCATCGGCGTGCAGGCCTCGCCTCACGCGCCGCTTTACGGCACGCGGTTGAACGGCGTTCAGGTGGATGCACTCGCCGTGCGTTACGACGTTGAGCGCTGGCACGAGGAATTCCATGCCAACTGGCCGGCGAATTCCCCGGCGCATCGCTCATACGCACAGCGTATCGCACGAGGACCTCTCTACAGCATCGCTGAAGCCTGCAGCGTGACAGCCCGCCGGCCGGCGCCGGTCGCGGTTAACTGACTGCGCCCGCGTCGTGAATAAAAGCCGCTTATGGGTTGCCGGGGCCATGGTCGCCCTTTTCGTTGCTTTTTTGGTATTCGACGTCGGCCATTTTTTCACGCTTGCGTATTTCAAATCGCAGCAAGCAACGATCAGCGAATACCAGGCCGCCTATCCGCTGCAAACTGCCGCAATTTTCATTCTGATTTATGTCGTACTGACGGCATTGTCGTTCCCCGGCGCGACGGTCATGACGCTGGTCGCCGGAGCCGTCTTTGGCTTGTGGTGGGGAACGCTCATCGTGTCGTTCGCCTCCTCGATTGGCGCGACGCTCGCTTTTATCGCCGCTCGTTTCGTACTCCGCGACTCGATTCAGCGCAAATTCGGCGACCGGCTCGCGGCGATCAATGCGGGCATCGAAAAAGAGGGGCCGTTTTATCTGTTCACGCTGCGGCTGGTGCCGGTGTTTCCGTTTTTTGTGATCAACCTCGCGATGGGCCTTACGCCGATCAAGACGTGGACATTCTATTGGGTGAGCCAGCTCGGCATGCTCGCAGGTACGATTGTTTACGTGAACGCGGGCACGGAACTGGCGAAAATCAATTCGCTGAGCGGCATCCTGTCACCGGCATTGCTTGCGTCGTTCGTTTTGCTTGGCTTTTTCCCGCTTCTCGCGAAGTGGTTCGTCAATGCGGTCAAGGCACGTCGCATTTATGCGCGATGGCCGAAACCGAAACGTTTCGACCGCAATGTAATCGTGATCGGCGCCGGTTCCGCCGGACTCGTGACTGCGTATATCGCGGCCGCCGTCAAAGCCAGAGTGACGCTCGTTGAAAAATTTCAGATGGGCGGCGACTGCCTCAATACCGGCTGCGTGCCGTCAAAGGCGCTTATTCGCACGGCCAAATTTCTGTCGGATGCGCGGCGTGCGAACGAGTTCGGCATAACGTCGGCCAGGGTCGACTTCGATTTCGCCCAGGTCATGGAACGCGTCCAGCGTATCGTGACGACAATTGCGCCGCACGATTCAGTCGAGCGCTACACGAAGCTCGGCGTCGACTGCCTCATCGGCGAAGCCAAAATTACATCGCCGTGGTCGGTCGACGTAATCACCGAAGCAGGAAAGCGCACCCTGACCACGAAAAATATCGTGATCGCCGCCGGCGGCCGGCCGTTCATTCCGCCGATTCCCGGATTGCGCGAAATCAATCCGCTAACTTCCGACACCCTGTGGGGACTGCGCAAGCTGCCCGCGCGACTGGTCGTTTTAGGCGGCGGCCCGATCGGCTGCGAACTGGCGCAATGCTTCGCGCGCTTCGGCTCGAAAGTGACGCAGGTCGAGTTACTGCCGCGCCTTATGGTACGAGAAGACGCTGACGTGTCGACCATCGTGATGGGAAAGTTTAACGATGAGGACATCACGGTGCTTGTCGAGCACAAAGCTGCGCGCGTCGAAATCGAGAACGAGCAAAAATTCCTCGTCGCTGAGCATGGCGGAAAAGAAACGCGAATTCCGTTCGATGAACTGCTATGCGCAGTCGGCCGCGCCGCCAATGTAACCGGCTACGGACTTGAGGAACTCGGCATTCCGACCAACAAGGCGCGGACGGTCGAGCTCAACGAGTATCTGCAGACCAACTATCCGAACATTTATGCGGCTGGCGATGTGGCGGGTCCGTTCCAGTTCACGCATACGGCCTCACATATGGCATGGTATGCCGCAGTCAATGCATTGTTCGGGCGCTTCAGGAAGTTCAAGGTCGACTACTCGGTGATTCCGTGGGCCACGTTCACGGACCCTGAAGTCGCGCGTGTCGGCCTGAACGAGCAGGAAGCGCGCGAAAAAAATATTGCGTGTGAGGTCAGCCGTTATCCATTGAGCGAACTCGACCGCGCAGTGACCGACGAAGAAGCGCACGGCTTCGTCAAGGTGCTGACCACGCCAGGCAGCGACCGCATCCTTGGCGCTACGATCGTTGGCGAGCATGCCGGCGATTTGATTGCCGAGTTTGTGGTCGCGATGAAGCACGGCCTCGGCCTGAACAAAATCCTCGGCACCATTCACACGTATCCGACGCTCGCCGAATCCGCGAAATTCGCAGCCGGCGTATGGAAGAAAGCACACGTTACGCAAGGACAGCTCGATTTTCTCGCCGCGTTCAATACTTACATGCGGGATGATTCCGGTATCGGCCCGGTGCTCGGCCGACTGCCCGCGCTGATACGCGACAAACGACCCGTGCCGCACGGCGACGCCGAAGGTGCGGCGCGCACCAGTTAAACGACATGACGACCGCCTTGTCCATCATCATCCCCAGCCTCAACGAAGCGGCGGGCATTGCCGCGACACTCGAAGCGCTGCAGGGATTTCGCGCGCGAGGTGCGGAAATCATCGTCGCGGACGGCGGCAGCAGCGACGCTTCTGTAAAGCTTGCGGTGCCGTTTGCCGATGCCGTTGTTGCCGCACCGCGCGGCCGCGCTGCCCAGATGAATGCCGGCGCCCGAACGGCGCGCGGCGATGTGCTGTTGTTCATGCACGCCGATTGCGTGCTGCCGCCCGATGCCGACCGCCTCATCGTCGATAAACTTGCCGCCAGCCGCAAGCAATGGGGGCGCTTTGACGTTGCGCTCGACGGCAGGCATGCCCTGCTGAAAATTATCGCGTTCATGATGAATACGCGGTCTCGCCTGACCGGAATTGCAACCGGTGATCAGGCCATCTTCATGACGCGCGAACTGTTCTCCCGCTTGAACGGTTTCCCCGCATTGCCGCTGATGGAAGATATCGCGCTCTCGAAAAATGCGAAGCGTGTCGGCGCGCCGCTGTGCCTGCGCGCGCGCGTCATCACGTCGGCTCGCCGCTGGGAACGCAATGGCGTGTTGCGCACCGTCCTGAGGATGTGGCGATTGCGCCTCGCGTATTATTTTGGCGCGGATCCAGCGGCGCTCGCATTGCGGTATGACGCAGTCCGTGCGCGCGACTGACACTGGGATAGCCGTCTTCGCCCGCGCGCCTGAACCGGGTGCCGCGAAAACGCGTTTGATCCCGATGCTGGGTGCCGGCGGCGCAGCGACTTTACAAAAGCTGCTCATCGCCCGAACGCTTGCAACGGCAATCGCGGCCGACGTAGGTACGGTCAAACTGTGGTGCTCGCCGTCCGCTCAACATCCAGCCATGTCGGCGCTGATGCGGCGTCACGGCATCGTCGGCGACACGCAGTGCGAAGGCGAGCTTGGCGACCGCATGCTCGATGCTGCCGTGCGAACGCTCGAAACGTCCGCTCGCGTGCTGCTGATCGGGACTGACTGCCCCGCCCTGACGGCAGCCGATCTGCAATCGGCGACGGCAGCCCTCGACAATTACGATGCCGTGCTGATTCCAGCCGAGGACGGCGGCTATGTGTTGCTGGGACTTGCACGCCCGGATCCACGTTTGTTTTCACAGGTTCCATGGGGCAGCGATCAGGTAATGGCGATCACCCGCGTGCGGCTCGCTGAATTGAACTGGCGATGGCGCGAGCTGGCGCCTCTGTGGGACGTCGACCGGCCGGCCGACGTTGAGCGTCTGCAACTGAGCGGATTGATGCCGGAATTCGGCGCTTGCGGCGTCGATATTCAATCCTGAGGCGGCTGGGAACCGGCGTCCTCGGGGCGAGGTCACAAGGCAGCAAGCGGTGCCGGCGCTTTGCGCCGTTTTCTTGCAATTTTCAGTTCTCGTTCAAGCAGATACGGCTTTTGCCGGAATACGCCGTTTGCCTTTTCCTCCAAATCAGGCGACAATCGCTTGCGCTAAGGGCTTGTAAACAAATACATTTAAGCCGCAGCCGCAATTTATCTAAACCTCCGTTCAGAGATTCCCCTGCATGTCGGATTTGGCAAGCCAGAGCGCGCTCAACCGCACATCGCCGCAACTTCCGGCTGATTGGTACTTCGATCCGCAGGTTTACGCCGTCGAGCAACGGCTGTTGTTCGAGCGCGGGCCGGGCTACGTCGGCCACGAACTGCTCGTGCCGAACTTCGGTGACTATCACGTGCTCGAGCGGCTCGACAACGCAAAAACGCTGGTGCGCAATCAGGAGGGTATTGCACTCTTGAGTAACGTATGCCGCCATCGCCAGGCAATCATGCTCAATGGCCGCGGCAATACGCGTAGCAATATCGTGTGCCCGATTCACCGCTGGACGTACGGACTGGACGGCAAACTGCTCGGAGCGCCGCACTTTCCCGGTAATCCCTGCCTCGACCTTGGTCGCACGCCGCTACAAAACTGGAACGGCCTGCTATTCGACAGCAAGCGCGATGTCGCTCGCGATCTCGCCGCGGTCGGCGTCAAGCAGGAACTTGATTTCTCCAATTACATGCTCGACTGCGTGCAGATCGACGAATATGCATGCAACTGGAAAACCTTCATCGAAGTGTATCTTGAGGACTATCACGTCGTGCCGTTTCACCCCGGGCTCGGCAATTTCGTTTCGATCGACGATCTGCACTGGGAATTAGGCGACTGGTACAGCGTTCAAACGTGCGGCGTCAAGATAGGACTCACGCGGCCGGGAACGCCCGTCTATCAAAAGTGGCACGACGTCGTGATGCGTTACAACGAAGGAACCGAGCCGCCGCATGGCGCAATCTGGCTCACCTATTATCCCAACGTGATGGTCGAGTGGTATCCGCACGTGCTGGTCGTCAGCAGCATCGTGCCGCGCGGTCCCGAAGCCTGCAGCAACGTGATCGAATTTTATTATCCGGAAGAGATCGTGCTGTTCGAGCGCGAATTCGTCGCCGCTGCGCAAGCGGCATACAACGAAACTGCAATCGAAGACGCGGAAATCTGCACGCGCATGACAAACGGGCGCCGTGCGCTGTACCGTCAAGGCGTCAACGAAACCGGTCCCTATCAGTCGCCGATGGAAGACGGACTGCTGCATTTTCATGAATTCATCCGTCGCGAACTGGCGAACGCAGTTCGCGGCTAATAAGCGATAAGCCGCGCGCCGGCACTGTGCCGTTCCTGCCCAGTAGTCTCTAATTATTCAAGGTTCCCCCTTGCCGACGACCATCGTCTCCGTTACCGAACTTGCCGCGCATCTCGACGATGTCGAGTGGATCGTGTTCGATTGTCGTTTCGATCTTGCCGACACCGAAGCGGGCCGGCGCGCTTTCGCGCAGTCGCACATTCACGGCGCGCGGTATGCGCACCTCGACGAGCATCTCGCCGGCGCGAAGACAGGCAGGAACGGACGTCACCCGTTACCCGACGCCGGCACATTCTGCGCGAAGCTCGAAAAGCTCGGTCTGCGTGATGCCATGCAGGTCGTCGCATACGACGCGTCCGGCGGATATTACGCGGCGCGGCTGTGGTGGATGCTGCGGTGGGTCGGACATGCCCGCTGCGCGGTGCTCGACGGCGGCTGGGACGCATGGCTAAAAGCTGGCGGCCGTGTCTCGTCGCAAGCGCCAGCGCTCGCGACCGGCTCGTTTCATGGCACCGCACGGGATATTGCTGTCGACGCTGAAACCGTATCGAGACTGGCCGTTGAAAAAGGCGGCGCGGTAGTCGACGCGCGCAGCGAAGATCGTTTTCGCGGCGAAAACGAAACGCTCGATCCGGTCGGCGGCCATATCCCCGGCGCGATCAACCGTTTTTTCAAAAACAATCTCGCAGCCGATGGCCGCTTTAAGCCGGCCGCAGAACTGCGTCAGGAATTTAACCACCTGCTCGGCGCGACGACGCCAGAATGCGTCATTCACCAATGCGGCTCCGGGGTTACGGCGTGTCATAACTTGCTGGCGATGGAAATTGCCGGGCTGGCCGGCTCGCGGCTTTATCCCGGGTCTTGGAGCGAGTGGTGCAGTGAACCGCAACGCCCGATCGCGCGCTGAGTTATTGCGTTTTATCCCCCGCCGATAAACCTTTTTAGTAGCCCGCCCGCCAACGTCCGTTCAGTGCGGCAAGGGGATTTTCATCGCCGCGTCGACTCCGGTGATCGTGGTTTTCTGACATCACACCCCGCCACTGCGTGCGCGGTATCATTGAAGCGTGCCATCCAAACCCAAGTCTGCGGAGCCTTCGATCGTCGGGCTGCAGCGCGTCAGACTATTGACGGGCATGGATGCGGCCGCACTTGAAAAGCTTGCGCGCAATTGCCGCTGGCGACGTTATCCCAATGGCCAGCGGGTGATTTCGCGTGAAGCCGCCGATAGCGACGTCTATCTGATTATCGCCGGCGCCGTGCGCGTCACTTCCTTTTCCCAATCCGGCAGGCAAGTCACCTTTCGCGACATCCCCACAGGCGACTGGTTCGGCGATTTCGCCGCGATTGACGGCCTCGCGCGCTCGGCTGACATCGTGGCTCTGGAAGATACTTTACTTGCGGCGATGGATGCGGCGGAGTTCAGGCGACTCGTGCACGAACATCCGGCGGTTTGCAATCAAATGTTGCGACGAATGGTCGCCTCCGTGCGCGAACTGACCGAGCGCGTATTCGACCTCAGCACGCTCGGCGTGCAAAACCGGGTTCACGCCGAATTGCTTCGCCTCGCGCGCGCCGCCGGCGTCAAGGCAAACGTTGCGCGCATCGACCCCGCGCCGAAGCATACCGATATCGCCAGCCAGGTCAGCACCTATCGCGAGCAAGTGACGCGGGAAATATCGACGATGGCAAAGCAGGGCCTGGTGGAACGCGCCGGCAACGCGCTGCTGATACCCGATGTGGCCAGGCTCGTGCGGATCGTTGCCGACGTTCGCCGCTCGCCCTAATTCAATCCCGCCATCAGGGGCCGCCGCGACGTGGCCTCAAGCAGCCGCGCTGCGCCCTCTTCGCCCAGTATGAGGCGCAGGATGTCGAGAGCACGCCGCTCCTGATGATTGTCGTCCTGTTGCAGTTCCGGCGCGGGCGCCTGTTTAACGAGCCCCAGACGACGCGCCTCAACGACTGCCTGCAGCCGGCTCGATACTTGAAGTGCGTGAATGATATTGGTGACGTGGATCTTCACCGTGCCACCCGCGATATCGAGGCGCCGGCTGATCGCCTTGTTCGATAAGCCTTCGCACAACAGTTCGAGCACCTGGAGCTGACGAGGTGTCAGTTGTTGAAAGCGGTCGTGCGATGCGCCGCCCTGAATTCCGCCGGTTTTGATTTCGGATGTGGTTTGCATGGCACTGCCTCCTGTTCCGGTTTGCTTTACCTTAACTACCCTGTGTCAAACAGACCAACTCAAACTTTTGACATGGCTTAAGTCTAGGGGCGAGCCAATTGGGGGTAAGTGCGTAAACGCACCGGTTTAAGCAGTTGCTTGCGCCCGGACGGCGCCAAACAGGACGGAACGCGGGCAGATTAGCCGCACGCTACACGTGCGTCATTCCGACGGTCACTATCAACCACGCAAATGAGGCCAGGCCGATGATCAGCAACACAGTGACTACGACCGTAAACAGGTCTGGCGTGCCTGCATCTGTTTCCAGCATGCCACTCCTGCCTGCCTCGGAAGCATCCTTACCACTACGTTCGGTAGTCATGACATATCCTCCGCGTCTGAACCGGTCATTGCACAGGCCTTGCACACTGACGCAGGCTCAGCATCAGGCGGATAAAAGTATCCGCACTCGGCCAGCGCTCGTGAATACGGCAAAACGGATATGCTGAAACGGCTACATGCAAGCGCGAATATTTAAATGTCTTCAAACCTGGCCGACATCGTCCTCGCAATTCATTTTTTGTTTGTGCTGTTTGTCGTCGGCGGCTTGCCTGCGATCTGGATAGGCGCGGCGCGCGGCTGGCTCTGGGTGCGCAACGTGAGGTTTCGCATCGCTCACCTCGGCGCGATTTTGTTCGTTACGCTTGAAGCGCTGCTTGGAATTGCGTGCCCGCTCACATTGTGGGAAGACGAACTTCGCGGCGATGTCGGGTCGACGGGCTTTATGGCGCGCTGGCTGCGGCGGCTCTTGTTTTACAATTTGCCCGAATGGGCGTTTATCTGCGCGTACATCGCGTTTGCCCTGCTCGTCGCACTCACGTGGCGGCGCATTCCGCCGCTGCATCGACGCCCGAACCGGTGGGATATCTAGCCGAGCATGTCCGCCCAAATGGTTTTGGCCCACGAATTGGCGTAACCGCCTTCGAGTTCATTCGCCTTGTCCGAAAGCCCGCCGCTGCCCTTGACGACGATCATCGTCTTTTCAGCGGCGTCGTAGGCATGCACGGTGGCAACGTGCCCCGCATTTTTGTCGTCAATGAGGCTGTAGCAGGTATTGATCATGAGCGGCTGCTGATTGACCGGCTGGTTTTTGATCAGCGCGATGACCGCGGCGGCACACACCTTGCCATGCTGGTTCGCCATGTGGCCTGATTTTGGCATGACCGGCGCGGCGAGCACCGCATCGCCCAGCACATGTATGCCTTTTTGACTGGTCGATTCCATCGTCAGCCAATCGACACCGCACCAGCGGCCATTCGCAGTGATTAATCCGGTGCTCGCCGCAATCGCGCCTGCCCGCTGCGGCGGCACGATGTTGAGCACATCGGCTTTGACGTCCTCGAACTCGAGCTTCGCGGTGAGCGTTTGCGCATCGACGTCGGTCAACTCACTATTCGGGCGATAGTCGACGATGCCCTTGTACGGACCGTTCCATGCCGCCATGAAAAGCGCCTTCTTCGACTGCACGTCTTCGTTGGCATCGAGCACGATCACTTTGGATTTTGGCTTCGCATTTTTGAAATACCAGGCGACCTGACAAGCACGCTCATAGGGCGCGGGTGCGCATCGATACGGCGCACGCGGAACGTGAATCGCGAAAACGCCGCCATCGCGCATCGCTTCGAGTTGCTTGCGCAACGCGAGCGTTTGCTCGCCGGCCTTCCATGCATGCAGAACACGGCCCTGCGCATCGCTACCTTTCAAGCCCGGGATGGTGTCGTAAATGGTATCGACGCCCGGCGCGACGACCAGACGGTCATAGGCAAGGGTATCACCGCTGCGCAGCCGCACTGTCCGCGCAGCGGCGTCGATTGCCGCCGCCTCGCCCACAACGACTTTTACGCCGTGTTTACGCAGGCCGTCGTAAGTGAGCGTAAGCGCCGACAGCGTCCGCGTACCGCCGAGCACCAGATTGCTCAACGGACAGGAGATAAATTCGGCACTGCGCTCGATGAGCGTGACTTCGATGTCAGGGGACCAGCGCCGGATGTATCGCGCGCACGTCGCGCCTGAGTAACCGCCGCCGATCACGACGACTCGCCCTGCGGTTTGCGCGCGCGCAATTCCGTGCAGCGATGTCAGTGCAGCACCGGCGCCAATCGCAGCGAGGTTGCGGATAAACCTGCGCCGTTCTCGAATCATCGCTTTTCAGCGTTCGCGAACCACGTCGCGAGCTGTTCGAGCTGCGCATCCGTAAAGCCGCGCGCAAGCTGGTGCATGACGGTCGCGGGACGAGCGCCCGACTTGAAATCTTTCAGTTGCTGCAGCAGCGCGCCGCGATCGCGGCTATTAATGGCTGGAATCGAGCGGGAGTCACCGCTTTCGGCGCTATGGCAGTTCGCGCAAGTAGCGGCCATTCCACGCACGGTGCTGCCATCCTGTGCATGTACAGGCATCTGACAAGCGAATGCGAGCCCGATAACGGCGACGGCTGACCTCACATTCCATTGCGTTTCCATGACACTCCCCCGTCGCGCATTGCTTCATGCGCGAGACGCAAATACAAAACAATTATTAATTGTTATTCGCGCGCCGGGAACGGCGTGCGTTGACTGCGAACAACCGCCGCACCCTTGCTAGGCGACGCTTGCAACTTCCTCGTCGAAAACCAGGCGGACCTTATCGTTCGCGTCGATATCGACCGTGACCTTGCCACCGTTGGCCAATTTGCCAAACAGCAACTCGTCGGCGAGCGCGGTGCGTATGGTGTCCTGAATGAGGCGCGCCATCGGCCGCGCGCCCATCTGCGGATCGAAACCTTTCTTCGCAAGATGGTCCTTAAGCGCAGCGGTGAACGTCGCTTCGACTTTTTTCTCCTGCAACTGCTCTTCGAGCTGCATAAGAAATTTGTCGACGACGCGCATGATGATGTCGCGATCGAGTGCAGCAAACGAGATGATCGCGTCGAGTCGGTTGCGAAACTCCGGCGTGAACATGCGTTTGATCTCACCCATTTCGTCGCCGGCTTGCGTCGACGTCGTAAAGCCCATCGTCGTTTTCGACAACTCGGCTGCGCCCGCATTGGTCGTCATGATGATCATCACATTGCGGAAATCCGCTTTACGGCCGTTATTGTCGGTCAGCGTCCCGTGATCCATCACTTGCAGCAGGATGTTGTAAACGTCTGGATGCGCCTTCTCGATTTCGTCGAGCAGCAGCACCGAATACGGATGTTTGGTGACAGCCTCGGTCAATAACCCGCCCTGATCGAATCCCACATAACCCGGCGGCGCGCCGATCAAGCGCGAGACGGCGTGACGCTCCATGTACTCGGACATATCGAAACGAATCAGTTCGACGCCCATGATGTAAGCGAGCTGGCGCGCAACTTCGGTCTTGCCGACGCCGGTCGGCCCCGAGAACAGGAAGGAACCGGTCGGTTTCTGCGGATTGCCCAAACCGCTGCGCGACATCTTGATCGCAGCCGACAACGCATCGATCGCCTTGTCCTGCCCGAACACCACTGCTTTCAGGTTGCGGTCTAGGTTCTTCAACTGCGAGCGGTCATCCGAGTTCACGCTTTGCGCCGGCACCCGTGCGATCTTGGCGACGATCTCTTCGATCTCGTGCTTGGTGATCACTTTTTTCTGCTTCGATTTCGGCAATATTCGCTGTGCCGCGCCGGCTTCGTCGATTACGTCAATCGCTTTGTCCGGCAAATGGCGGTCATTGATGTAGCGTGCCGCAAGCTCCGCCGCGGACGTCAAGGCAGACGATGCGTACTTAATGCCATGATGTTCTTCGAAGCGCGTCTTCAAACCGCGCAGAATCGAGACGGTTTCCGAAATGCTCGGCTCGACGACATCGACTTTCTGAAAACGCCGTGACAACGCGTGGTCTTTTTCGAAGATGCCGCGATATTCCTGATAGGTCGTCGCGCCAATGCACTTCAACTGACCGGTCGACAACGCAGGCTTGAGCAGATTCGATGCATCGAGCGTTCCGCCCGAGGCGGCACCGGCGCCGATGAGCGTGTGAATCTCATCGATAAACAGAATTGCGTTGGCGTTGTCGAACAGCTGCTTTAAAACTGCTTTCAAACGCTGCTCAAAGTCGCCGCGATACTTGGTGCCGGCGAGGAGCGCGCCCATATCGAGCGAATACACCGTGCACTTGGACAATATCTCAGGCACGTCACCTTCGACGATGCGACGTGCGAGGCCTTCGGCGATCGCCGTCTTGCCAACGCCAGCTTCGCCGACGAGAAGCGGATTATTCTTGCGGCGGCGGCACAGTGTTTGCACCACGCGCTCGAGCTCGCGTTCACGCCCGATAAGCGGATCGATTTTGCCGGCGACTGCCAGCGCGTTAAGGTTAAGCGTGTAAGTCTCAAGCGCGCCGCCGGGCGCTTGCTCCTGCTCGGTCTCCGTCTCGCCATCGCTCTTGCCAGGGGCCGCTTGCGGCACCTTACTGATGCCGTGCGAAATGAAGTTCACGACGTCGAGACGCGTGACGCCTTTCTGGTGCAGGAAATAAACCGCGTGCGAATCCTTTTCGCCAAAGATCGCCACGAGCACGTTTGCGCCGGTCACTTCTTTCTTGCCCGACGATTGAACGTGCAAAATCGCGCGCTGAATCACGCGCTGAAAACCAAGCGTCGGTTGAGTATCCGTGTCTTCGGTCGTCAATATCGGCGTGTGCTCGACCACGAATTCCGACAAAAGTTTGCGCAAGTCATCGACCTCCGCGGCGCAGGCCTTCAACACTTCAGACGCTGATGGATTGTCGAGCAGCGCCAGCAGCAGATGTTCAACGGTAATGAATTCGTGCCTCTTCTGGCGCGCTTCCATGAACGCCATGTGCAGGCTGACTTCGAGTTCCTGGGCGATCATCAGTTCTCCTCCATCACACAGCACAGCGGATGCTGGTGCTGCCGGGCGTAAGCACTGACTTGTTCGACTTTGGTGGCTGCCATATCGCGGGGATACACTCCGCACACTCCAGGACCATCGCGATGAACCTTAAGCATAATTTGAGTTGCCTTTTCGCGGCTCAGAGAAAAAAATTTTTGCAGAACAAGCACGACAAAATCCATCGGTGTGTAATCGTCGTTCAACAGCAAAACCTTAAACATCGGAGGCGTTTTGACCTTAGCCTTTTTCGCCTCCAGAACAGAGCCTTCGCGATGCCGTATCGCCATACTAAACACCACCGTTCATGCATCTTCAGTCAAATGTTATTTTGAACATAATCCCAGATTTTTCAAGTGCTAAAAACGTCCTCTATGCATAAATACTTGACTTCCCCTGGCAAATGGCCTAGAAAGCCGGAAGGTGTTTGGCTTCAAGCTTGATCGCAGTACCGGTCCGGTCATTTTGCCGTGTGCGTCCTTGAAACTCAAACAGTCTCCGGAAGCATTTTCCGGTAATTTTTTAAGTGAATAAGGAACAGCAATATGGCAACAGGTACGGTGAAATGGTTCAATGACGCAAAAGGGTACGGCTTCATTACCCCGGACGACGGTAGTGAAGATTTGTTTGCGCATTTTTCTGCAATTCAGATGGGCGGATTCAAGACATTAAAAGAAGGTCAAAAAGTTTCATTCGAAGTGACCCAGGGCCCGAAGGGAAAGCAGGCATCCAACATTCAGGGTGCCTGAAAAAACGCAACACAGAATATCTAAATAAAAGCCCATTCGGTCCGCCGAATGGGCTTTTTTTTGGCGCTTTCGATCCGCCGCAGCCGTTCGAAAGATCGACCGGTCGCTGAGGCTGCGCGCGGCAGGGCATTTAAACGCAGCGCAATAAATGCGATAATTCCGGCACCGACCGGGATGTGAAAAATATGCGCGTTTTGTAATGTACGCGCCGTGTCTTTCTGCCCCTCCCCCACCGATCGTGCAGCATTAAACCCCGATCATTTGACCCAACTATCTGAAACGGAGATTGAGAACCATGGCTGACAAACTCGACCTGCTAAAAATCGCGCAAGAAGAACAAAACGGCGATTTGTTCAAGCTGCTGGACAGCATCTACAAGCGGTCGAAAGTGCAGCCGCGCGGATTCACGGACGCAATCATCTGGGAAGGCGGCAATATCGCGGGCAGCGTGAAGCCGGTTGCGCATGCATTTACCGATATGTTCGCGCTCAATGGCACGTTAATGGCGCTTGACGTGCTCGGCCTGCCGTTTCTCGGCGTGCCAATGATGGCGCAGTTTCGTCACGACTCCAAGCTCGTGTCGCTCGAATGGTTCGGCAAACTCGATTACACCTCGTTGAAATGGTCGACCGCCGGCGATTTCATGGTGAATGAAAACGGCAAAAAGGTCGTGGTCGCCGGCAAATCGGCTAATGCACCATTGCGCACCGCGGCGGGCGTTTACTGCAACGTGCGGCCATACGGCACGATCACGAGCATTCGCTTCATGCCGGGCCTGCCTTACTCACAGGACAAAAAGAAGTTCATCGTTGACCGCGCGACCGGCAACATCCACTCCGAAATGAACACCCCGGGCATCCGGATGGCGTATGCCGCCCGCCTGTTCCTGAAGATGGTTCACGAAACCGGCCAGATCGGCCGTGTTGCGACCAAGCCGACACAGGCGCAGGAAGACGCAGTCAACGCTGGCATTTTCCGCTGGCTGCTTCAGGGCACGAAATTCAAATTGAAGCGCCAGTACGCAGTGAACGCCTACGAAGAGCACAAGGCAAACGTCGATGCGATCGTCGCACTGCTGCCGAAAGACTTCAAAGCCGGCATGGAAAACTGGGGCGGCGACGTTTACGAGCATATCTCGGACACCAACTTTGGCCTGTTGCTGCACGACATGATCAATCAGCGTAATTGCATTATCTATGCAACCGATCTTGACGGCGATCGGCTGACCGACTTGATGGCGGACGCACCCGACTTGCTGCGTGCGTGGGGCCAGTTGATTCTTGACCATGCGAAAACGGGCAAGGACATGAACAAAGTCTGGAGCGAAATGGGCTTCACGATGAAGAACGGTAAGGACATGACGAGCGTCATGTACCGCGTTCAGGGCGAACCCATTTTCGAACAGACGCTCGGCTCGGCCGACGCGATGCTGTTGCGGTTGCTCGTTGGCGACGAAACAGTTGGCGGCGAAAAGCAGCCGTACGATCCGCGCATTCACTTTGTGCTCATCAACGAAGCGTACAAAGCGGCCAATCCGGGCAATACCGAACTTGCCAAGTGGCTCGACGCGCAACTGGCCATCTTCGACAAGATCTACGGCGGCAAGCGTCCCCGTTACATCGACGGCTACAACCAGTTGAAGGCTGCGATCAAGCCGTGGGGTAAATAAGCGCAAATCGCGACAAACACCGCCCCCGACCAACGCCCGCTCATGCGGGCGTTGTCATTTTTGCCTTTACCTCTCGTGTAGCGGCGCAGCCCCGCGCTGACTCACTAGGTTTATTGCCTACTTTGTAATCAGACAAACGGTTGTTGCGTTGCAATAACCGACTGCTATACTCGTTATGGCCTGCTTTCTTGATTTAGTGCTTGTATCGGTTTTCGTCTGGGAATTGTTGCCGAGCTGCACGAAAGTCCCGCAATAACTTGTTGATTGTGCAACGCGATATAAACGGAGATCCTATGACTGCGAAGCTCACCCTCCCTGCGGGCATCGTTGTGCGGACGGAAGTGGCGCCTCAACACGTGGAGTTGCTGTCCTCGCCCGCGCTGACATTCATGGCGAAGCTGCATCGCCAGTTCGAAAGCCGCCGCCAGGAATTGCTTGCGAGGCGAGCCGCGCGCCAGCGTGAGTTCGACGCCGGCGCCCTGCCTGATTTCCTGCCTGAAACGAAAAAAAATCGCGACGCCGCGTGGACGATTGCGCCGCAGCCGGCCGACATGCTCGACCGGCGCGTGGAGATCACCGGCCCCACGGACCGCAAGATGGTCATCAACGCGCTCAATTGCGGCGCCTCGACCTTCATGGCGGATTTCGAAGATGCCAACTGCCCGACATGGGACAGCATGATCGACGGCCAGCTGAATTTGCGCGACGCCGTTCGCCGCACCATTATCCTTGAGCAAAACGGCAAGCAATACCGACTCAACGAAAAAACCGCGGTGCTGATTCCGCGCCCGCGCGGCTGGCATCTCGACGAGAAACACGTGCTCATCGACGGCGAGCCGGTTGCCGGCGCCATTTTCGACTTCGCGCTGTTTTTCTTTCACAACGCCAACGAACTGATCGCGCGCGGCAGCGGCCCCTACTTTTACCTGCCGACATTGGAATCGCACCTCGAGGCGCGGCTCTGGAACGACATATTCATCGTGGCGCAGGATGACTTCGGCATTCCGCGCGGCACGATCAAAGCGACTGCATTGATCGAGACCGTCGTCGCCGCGTTCGAGATGGATGAATTCCTGTGGGAGCTGCGCGAGCATTCGGCCGGGCTCAACATCGGGCGCTGGGATTACATTTTTTCGTGCATCAAGAAATTCCGCGTGAATCGCAATTTTTGTCTCGCCGACCGCTCGCAGGTGACGATGACGGCGCCTTTCATGCGGGCCTATGCGCTGCTGCTCGTCAAGACTTGCCATCACCGCGGCGCACCGGCAATGGGCGGCATGGCCGCACAGATTCCGATCAAGAACGATCCCCCCGCAAACGAAGCCGCCATGGAAAAAGTGCGCGCGGACAAGTTGCGTGAAGTTACCGATGGTTGCGATGGTACCTGGGTCGCGCATCCGGGCCTGGTGCCGATCGCCAAAGCAATATTCGATGAGCACATGCCGACGGCCAACCAGTATCTGAAACAACTGCCGCACGTGAATGTGACCGCCGGCGAATTGCTCGACTTCAAACCCGAGCAGCCGATCACTGAAGCGGGATTGCGCAACAACATCAGCGTCGGCATCCAGTATCTGGGCGCCTGGCTCGCCGGCAACGGCTGCGTACCGGTGTATAACCTGATGGAAGATGCAGCCACCGCCGAAATTTCGCGCTCGCAAATCTGGCAATGGATACTCAGCCATAAAGGGGTATTGTCCGATGGCCGCAAAGTCACCGTCGAACTCTTCCGCGAACTGCTCGCTGAAGAAATGCCGAAAATCGAGAAGTATCTCGGGCCTATCGCGTGGCAGGCCGGCAAATACGGCGACGCCGCGCGTCTCTTCGACACGATGTGCACGGGTGACTATGTTGAGTTTCTTACCCTGCCGGCTTACGAGTGGATCACGAGCGATCTCAACGCCGCGAACACCGCAATGGCTGCCTGATCCAGCCTGTGCCCAACGACGCCCGCTCGCAAGCGCGGGCGTTTTTTTGTACGCTTCGTCCCGATGACCAAGATTCTCCTGTTCAACAAGCCGTACGGCGTGTTGTGCCAGTTCAGCCCTTCTCCGCCGCGCCAGACGATGAAGGATTTCATCCAAGTGCCCGCGGTGTATGCGGCCGGGAGGCTCGACGCGGACAGCGAAGGTCTTGTCGTCTTGACCGACGACGGCGCGTGGCAGCATCGCATTAGCGACCCGCGTCATAAACTCGCAAAAGTGTACTGGGCGCAGGTCGAGGGCATACCGGGCAGCGACGCCCTCGCGCACCTCGTTCGCGGCGTCGATCTGGGTGACTTCACGAGCCGGCCCGCCATGGCGGAAGGCGTCGATGAACCGCCGTGGCTGTGGCCGCGCGAACCGCCGATTCGCACGCGCAAAAACATTCCTACATCTTGGTTGAAGCTTACGCTGCGGGAAGGTAAAAACCGGCAGGTGCGCCGCATGACGGCGGCGGTCGGCTACCCCACGTTAAGACTGATACGCCATGCGGTCGGCGAGTGGACGATCGACGGGCTGGCACCGGGAAAGTTTTGCGAGCTCGCGGGAGATCCGCGCCACTTGCCGCAAAAATGAATTTACAATAACACTGCTGTCAACCGGCACTTCGCCGGTTGCGTTAACGGCTGAGGGATGTTGAAAGCATTCCTGTCAAAACTTTTCAAAGGACGGTCACATGAACAAGCTTTTCACCGTATTGCTCGCGGCAATTTTCGCGGCTTTTTCGTTTACTGCAGTGGCGGCCGAAACCCCTTCCGGCGGTGACACCCCCAAAGCAGAAAGCAAAAAGTCCGACAAACCGGCAAAGAAGTCGAAGTCCAAGAAGTCGAAAAAAGCCAAAAGCAAAGAATAAGATTATCTCGCATGGCCTGAAAAGCAGGGTATTACACCTGCTTTTTTATTCCAAGTCTTTGTTTTAAAATAAAATAGCTTAAACCCGTGGCGCGCCACCGTGGCTGACGCCCGGGTGTCCGCCGGGGCATGTCAACCCCGGGATAAGCCAGACGTTATAAACGATGGCCGCGCTATGCGGTCATCATTAACTAAACTACAAATAAGAGGACTTAACATGAGCAAATTATTCGCAGCTGTTGTCGCCGCACTGTTCGCGCTGGGCACCGTGTCGGCTTTCGCCGCAGATGACATGAAAAAAGACGCGAAAAAAGAAGACGCGAAAAAAGAAGCCAAAAAAGACGACAAAAAAGACGACAAAAAAGCTGCCGACAAGAAGTAATACTTCTGTCGTTATGCAAAGGCAGGGTTACCACCCTGCCTTTTTTTCGCCTTAGAAATTCGCAATCAGGCTCACGCGGGCGGAGCGTGGCTCCACCGGGTGAAAATGAATGTCGCTGACGCCGGCCGCCGGCTCAGCGGGCAGGCGGGAAGCGTAAAAATAATCGATGTCGTGGTCTTTACGATTGAACAGGTTAAAGACATCGACTTGCAGCCGCAGCCGTTTATCAAACGCGTAACCGATGCGCCCGTTCACCAGAGACGTCGCACTCGAGCGGGCCGAGTTGTCTTCAACCAGCGGACGCGGCCCGAAATAGCGCCAGCGCAGCGCGCCATACCATTGCTTGTAATTTTCTACCGTGGCACCGGCTGACACCACGACATTCGGCGAACCGGGAATGTAATTACCGGGATCCTGCACATCGGTATAGTGCGACCGCGTAACGCCGCCGCTGGCATCGAACGCCAGCCACGAATTCATCTGATATTGCACAAGACCTTCGACACCGGTGCGCAGCGACGCGCGGCTCGGCTCGGTGGTGCCGGCGTCGCCGACGAACACCAGCTCTGAATTCTGCCTGAGCTGCCACAACGCAACGGAAGCCGTCATGCCGCGGATGCGCTGAGTGCGCGCGCCGATCTCATAACCCGTGGTGCGTACGAGCGGACTTACCGCTTGCGCCGTATTGCCGCTGGCAGGATCGACTGTCTGCGTGGCGCCGCGCGCGTCGTTGCTGTGAAACCCGCGCCCCCAGTTCAGGAAATACTCGGTCTGCGCCCAGGGTCCGAACGCGAGCGATATTTTCGGTGACACCAGCGCATCGCTTTTGCTGCCGCTATTCGCCGGCTGCAGGCTCGTCACCTCATAGCGCTGGCGGTCATAACGCGCGCCTGCGATGGTGCGAAACCAGTCGTTCCATTTCACCGTGTTCGAAACATACGGGGCTACGCTGGTGACTACGGCAGTGTCCTCGCTGGTCACCGACACCACTGCCCGGCCTTGCGTCAGGTACAACGCCACGGGATCAAGCCGGTCGCGACGCAATTGCAATCCAGCCGTGTTCGTGACCTGGCGGCCGCCCCATTCGGTCAGCCAGGTTTGGCTCGCAGAACCGCCCATGACCGTGCGCGATTCGGATTGCTGAAACTGGTCGCCATTGGCGGCATTGTTCAGAAAATAAGTGAAATTGGAAAACAGCGAGAGCTTCGACCGGATCGCGTACACACTCGCGCTGCGAATCACATTGCCTTCAGTCTGCCGCCATTCGCCCGACAAGCTGTAGCGACTCGTGCGCCCGCCGTCGCTCGGGTCGATTGCGCTAAAGCGGCCAATCTGCCCGCTGTCGACCGCGCGCTGCGGGATTTGGTCGGTCGCGTTCCAACCGGACGAATAGCCCATCGCCGTGACGTTGAAGCCGTTGGTCGAAGTGCCTTGCGCGTAGCGCATGACGCCGTTGATCTTGTGCAGCCGCTCCGGGTTGTCCCATGGGCCGTTGCCATAATCGTATTCCAGGCCGTAGACGAAGCGGCCCGCGCCCAATTCCGG
The DNA here is from genome assembly GCA_028292435.1 of Betaproteobacteria bacterium. Classification (GTDB taxonomy): domain Bacteria; phylum Pseudomonadota; class Gammaproteobacteria; order Burkholderiales; family SG8-41; genus PALSA-1004. Next base: position 19,574 of record JAQGMI010000086.1, on the reverse strand, counting down.
TGACCCGGCGAGAAGTGCGCGACTGTAATTATTCTTGCCGGCCGTCAGCGATGCGATATTCGACGGCAGCGCTTCCGCATAACTGATGCGCGCCGAGCCCACGGACGAAAAATCACCGTCTTCGGCGTAGTAAGGCCCTTTGTTGTACTGAATTCTCGAAACAAGTTCGGGAATCAAAAAATTCAGATCGGTGTAACCCTGGCCATGCGCGTGCGTCGGCATGTTGACCGGCATGCCCGCGACCCAGGTCGCAAAGTCGGTGCCGTGGTCGAGATTGTAGCCGCGCAGAAAATATTGATTCGCCTTGCCGTCGCCCGCGTGCTGCGTGACGATCATGCCGGGAATGGTTTCCAGCACTTCGCCCGTGCGCGAAATCGGCCGCCGCTCGATTTCATCTTTGGTCACTGCGCCCTGGCTTGCCCCGTCCCAGACTCCGACCGGGTTGCCGGTGCCGGTAACCGATACCTCTTCAAGTTTCTGCACGCCCTCAGCGCACGCTGCATTGAGCCAGCACGCCCCCATCAGCACGCCGAGTCCCCGGGCCGCTTCACGCGACCATAAAATATTCCCGGACATCGCGGCTAATTCTTCAGCTGGAAGCGAATTGGCACTTCGACCGGATGCGCGATCGCAGCATCGCCGCGCCGCGCCGGTACGAACGTCCAGCCCTGCACGGCCTTCACCGCCGCGTCGTCGAGCATGGACGCGCCAGAAGTTTGGGCGATGACGATTTTTTCGGGCGTGCCTTTAGCGCTGACGTCTACGCGCAGCAGCACGACGCCTTCAAGACCGAGCTTGCGCGCAATCGGCGGATACGCCGGCCGCGGGTTGTTCAGATATGCGACGTCGAAATGCGGCGGCTCGACCGGTTCACTGCGGGGTGCGGTGACAGTCGGCACGCTCGACGCCCGGGAGACGGCGACCGGCGCGGGTGGAGTATCGGGAATGGTCTGCGCGACGCTGGTTGGCGAAACGTCCGCGCGTTGTACCGTGATGACAGCGGGTGTCGGCGCTGGTTGAGGACGCGGCGCTACTTGCTGGACTTTCGGTGCAGGTGTCGGCAGCTTTATTTTAGGCGGCGCCGGAGGCACGGGCGGTTCGACCACCGCCGGTGGTATTACGTCGAGTTGAACGGTCAATGTCGGCGCGGGTTCAACGGTCGCGCGCGGCCATGCATGAAACAATAATAACCCACCGACACCGGCGTGCACTACCAGTGAAAACAACAACGAAGGCAGCAGCGCCGGCGTCGCACGGCGGCGCGCGGTCTGGATCCCGAAGTTATGCGTTGCGACCATGAATTCAGCGCGCTTGGACCCGAGTTTTTCGAGGGTGAGGACTAAGATTATGCCATCAAAGCACCAGCAATTTGAGGTTGAACGCGCGTTCGAGAAACCACACGAGCGCAATCACGCAAATCACCGCCGAGCCGCCGATAAACACGACGCGCTGGTATAACGCCGTGCGCCGCAATACATACGCGGTAGGCAGAAATGCGCTGACAATACAAAGTTGACCTACCTCGACGCCCAGGTTGAATCCGACCAACGCCAGCAACAGCGCGTCGGGCGGCAGGCCGAGATCGGCGAGCACGCTCGCGAAGCCGAATCCATGAATTAAACCGAATGCAAACGCGACCATCCAACGGCGGCGCTGGAACAATGGATAAAGGTTATTGAGTGCCGCCAGAATGACGGACAACGCGATGGCCGATTCGGTAAGGCGCGTCGGCAACGTGATTACGCCCAGCGCTGCGAGGCTCAACGTGATCGAGTGCGCGATCGTAAATGCAGTGACGATCTGAAACACTTCCCAGAATGCGGGCTTGAATTCATCAACTGCGCGCCAGCCTTTAATCACGCCGCCGTGCGGCACCGCGTGTTTAGCCGCTGGAATCAGTACTGCCGGCAACAGCAGCGACAGCAGAAAAAGAATATGGTCAAACCCTTTCCAGATATGCCAGACGCCTTCCCGCCCGTAATCAATGAACTGCGTAAAGCGGCTCGCCTGCTTGAGTTCGAAAGTTTGGCGCGCCGTTTCGGGGCTGAAAATCGCGGCGCGCGTCGTGCCGGCGTATTGGAGACGCAGCAAACCTTTGTGCTGCGGATCGAGATCGAAAAACAGGTTGTAGCCGAGTTCGAGCGAACTGCCTGGTTTTGCACACCGGCCCTCGAACCGGATCACTGCATATGTGCCGTCGCTGTGCAGATCGACCAGGTGCTGCGTCGCCTGCAATGGGCACGCGGCGCCATCGAGCGCCGCCGTGAGACGCGCCAATGCATAAGCAGCGATATCGTTGTGACGGCCGCGAACTTCGCCCCACGTAATTTCCCCATCACCACTGCTATCCAGCCCGATCGCGAAATCCAGATCGCGCAGTGCGATGTCCCATTGACCGCTAAGCCGATCGCCCGCAACCTCGATCGATAAATAGCTGTCGCTGGGTTTATGCGCCCATGCGCTGCATGTGAACAATGCGAGCGCCAGGCAGTATGCGGCGCGTATCAATGGGATCCTTTGCGCGAGGCGAACTGCCCCGCCAAGCGTTGCAGATACCAATCCTCGATATGAGTGGCTGCCATCCAGTCGAGCACCGGCTGGGCCGCCGCCGGTTCACCCGCGGCGAGCGCCGCTTCAAGCAGCACACGCGCATCGCGCGGTTCTTTCTGGATTCGCCAGTTACTCTGGGCGAGACGCAGCGCCTGCGCGGGTTGTTTCAACATTTGCAAGGTGAAGCGCGACTCCTCCTGTTCATGCGTGGTATCGCCGCGTAAGCGGGCAGCCGCATAGCGGTCCGCCAATGTCGCTTCATGGGCGGCTGCCGCCGGCGAATTGACAGCTTGCTCCGCAAGTGCGAGCCGCAACAGCAAGGGATCAGCCAGCGTCCAGTCTTTGAGCAGGCCGGTGACTTCACGTGCGCGGCCATAATCGAGCAGAAAATCGGCATACGCGGCGAGCAGGAAGCCGTCTGTGATGCCCAAAGAGAGCGCGCGCTTGAAGTATTCTTCGGCAAGTTTTGCGTCGTTGAGGCGCCATGCCATCTCCGCAAGCCGCACGTACAACCACAATTTTTGTTCGGCGCTGGCATCATTCGCGCTCGCCAGCGCCCGATTGAGCGCACTGACGCTGTCGCGCGCATGGCCAGTTATTCCGTCGATAAAGGCAACGCATCCGACCGCGCTCAATTCATCGACGAGCGGCGCGAACGATGCGCAATCCTGCCGCGCCGCCGCATAGTCCGCCTGCACGATGTGAATCACCATGCGCAACGACCACGCCGGTGCATTTTTGGGGTCGCGTTCAAGCGCCCGCGCAAGATCGGCGAGCGCCGCTGGAAAGTCATGTCGGTATTGGACAAGCGTTGCACGCATGACCAGCACCCGCGTCGGCGGGTCGGGCAGGTCCCACCACGGCTTTAACGCAGCCTGTGCATAGCCGACGTAACGGGGGTCGCCTTGAGCCAGCGCCTGCTCGAAGTAACGCCGGGCGAGTTTGATCGCAAGCTCGAGATTTCGCGGTTCCCGCCCAAGTTCGGCGCGCAGCGTCTTGATCTCACGCATCGCCGGATCGTTCGGCCTGACTGGCAGGCGTTCGAGCACTTCATCATCGTTCGCAGGGACTCGTGGCGCTGGATTGCCTGCCGTGGAAAATGCGAGCAAACAACCCGCAAACAGGCAGCGAACACGAAGTGAAACGGTAGAAATTGGTCGGCCTCATTCAGGGGTTAACCGGCCACGCCGGATTAGTAGGCGGGCATCTTAAATGGATTTGCATATGTAAACAACGTGTTATATAGTGCGCGTCAACCAATGAGTCCGTCGTGCGTAATAACACTCATGGCCATGGCCATATTGGTTTGTTTCCATCTCATAAACGCAAAAGAGGAGATTCACTTGAAAAAATTACTGGCTGCTTTAGTTGCTGGCGCGTTCGCGATCGCTTCGGTTGGTGTGTTTGCTGCTGCCCACACCGGCGCGCAACCCGCGAAAGACGGCAAAAAAGATGAAATGAAAAAAGACGACGCGAAAAAAGACGCGAAAAAAGAAGACAAAAAAGACGAAATGAAAAAAGACGACAAGAAGAAGTAATCCTTCTTTTTCTCGAAGAAAGGCAGGGGCGACCCTGCCTTTTTTTTCGCGCCTTTTTCGTGCGCGGCGGGATAACTAACCCGCGGCCGTCGGTTCAAGCCTAAAACATCGCCATCGAGACGAAGCCCGCGCCCAACGCGAGGCGCGTAACCGGCGTCCACCGCCGGTTTTCGACGTTGTTCGAGCAGCGCCAGGCCATTCTGGCCCAGCCGAAATAAACCACCAGTCTGGCAACATCGATGAGATCGCCCCAGTTCCAATAGCCTGCGGCACGGATCATCTCCGCGCCGATGATCATGCCGCTGGTCGCCCATGCGACGGGAATGCCGATCAGCCACCAGACCTTCCACAATCTTTCCGTACCGGCGAGTGCAGCTTGCAAATGAGGGCCTTGTCGTATTTTGCTCAAACTCGATTGAGGCAGGAATATGCATGAACCCGCCGGCCCCGGCAATAGTCGCGCGGTTCGCGCAATGCTTGGGCGCCGCGCGCCTACAACGTAAAATCCGTCTTATGTATTCAATCAGCATCCAGCGCCACGGTTCGAGCCGGTGCGCACCTCAACGCCAAATCGATAATTATGGCCGGTAAACGCATCATTGTCGGGATGTCCGGCGGCGTCGATTCGGCCGTTGCAGCCCTGCTGCTTAAGCAACAGGGCTATGACGTCGCGGGTCTTTTCATGAAGAATTGGGAAGACGACGACGATGACGAGTATTGCAGTTCGCGCGAGGATCTGGTCGACGCGGTCTCCGTCGCCGACCGCATCGGCATCGAAATCGAGGCTGTCAATTTCTCGGTTGAATACAAGGAACGCGTGTTCACGGAATTTCTGCGCGAATACCAGTCCGGCCGCACGCCAAATCCCGACGTGCTGTGCAACGCCGAAATCAAGTTTCGCTCTTTTCTAGAACATGCAATCAACATGGGCGCCGACCAGATTGCGACCGGACATTATGCCCAGGTGCGGGAACGCGAAAGCCTGTTCCAACTCCTGAAGGCGGAGGACGGTACCAAAGACCAAAGCTATTTCCTGCATCGGCTGAACCAGGCGCAATTGTCGAAAACGCTGTTCCCGCTCGGCAACCTGTACAAACGCGAAGTGCGCGAGATTGCACGCACGGCAGGCCTGCCGAACCATGACAAGAAAGATTCCACCGGCATCTGTTTCATCGGCGAACGGCCGTTCCGCGAATTCCTGAACCGCTATCTGCCCGCCGATCCTGGCGAGATCTGGACGCTCGACGGGCACATGGTCGGTCGCCACATGGGGCTCATGTTTTACACCATCGGCCAGCGTCAGGGCCTCGGCATCGGCGGCCAGCGCCGCGGCACTACACCGAATGAAGGCGATGGCGATGCCTGGTACGTGGCGGCGAAAGACATCCCGAACAACCGGCTGTTGGTCGTCCAGGGCCGCGATCATGATGCGCTGTTGAAAACCAGCGTAACGGCCAGCGATTTGAACTGGGTCAGCGGCACGCCGCCGCATTGCAACTGGGTATACAACGCGAAAACCCGCTATCGGCAGAAAGATGCGCCGTGCACGATGGCGCGCGTGGACGGACAAACCTGCGATGTGGAGTTCGCCGAGCCGCAGTGGGCCGTGACGCCCGGCCAGTCCGTGGTGATTTACGAAAGTCGCGTGTGCCTGGGCGGCGGAATTATTCAATAGCGGCAATAAAAAACGGCGCCAGGGGCGCCGTCGCTCGATTTTGACTTCGCAATCCTAAGCTTTCGGCGGCGCAGTTGATTTAAACGAAGCGCGCTTCGACAACTTATCGAATAAGCCGGACAGATTCGGATACTGAGCGCGCCAGTTCATAACCGGCATGCGTAGTTCAAGATAGCCGAGCGCACAGCCCACGGCGACATCGGCAAGACTGTAGGAGTCGCCTGCGCACCACTTGCGATCCGCGAGCTCCGCGGCCATGGCTTTTACCGCGCGATCGACTTTGCCTTGCTGCCGCGCCATCCATTCGGCGTTCTGATTGGCGGGCGGACGCCGCTGCTCCATCACCACCGCGATTGCCGCATCGATACAGCCGTCCGCCAATGCCTCCCAGCGCCGGACCTGAATGCGCTGACGCGTATCGTCGGGAATAAGACGGCCAACCGGACTCGCGCTGTCGAGATACTCGACGATCACGCGCGAATCGAACAGCGTGGTTTCATCGTCAAGCAGTAACACGGGGATTTTGCCGAGCGGATTGAATTCGGGCACGCGCGTCGCCGGATCGGCCGGGCTGTCCAGCACCAGGTCGTACTCCATGCGTTTCTCGGCCAGTACAATACGAACCTTGCGGCTGTACGGACTGACCGGCGCCGCAATCAACTTCATGTGATTTCTGTTCACTGCCACTGTAGCGAAAGTTCTCTGACGATGCGTTGCAATTATAACATTGCGTTTTGCAGTCGCAGCGTGTGCTTGACGCTTTTACCGCGCGGGTAGTACGCTCATTCATTCCTACACAGATCGGACGCAATTATGGACACAGTTGCTGCGGACAAATTCATACTGTTTACCCAACCCGGGTGAAGCAGCTGCCTTCGAGCGAAAGAGTTTCTTTCGAAAAAAAAGGTTGATTTCGTCGCCATCGATGTCTTGAACGATGCCGGCGGCCGCGAAAAATTGCTTTCGTACGGCGTGCGCAATGTTCCGGTCGTCGCGCGCGGCGATCAATTTGTGTTTGGCCAGAATCTTGAAGACGTCGCCGAATTCGTTGGCCTGCAGGGGACCGGTCACACGCCATTGCCGCCCGAGCAGTTGATCGTCAAGTGGGTGAACGTGCTGCGCGCCGCCCAGCGCCTCATGCGGCAAATGCCCGCCGAACGCTTGAACGAACTCGTGATCGCCAACCGTGAACGCTCGATCCGGTTCATGGGCCATCACGTGTTTCGCATCGGCGAAGCCTATCTCGAGACTGCGGTTGACGGCGTCGAGTACGCGACCCAGCTTGCCAACGTGCCGCCCAAAGACGGCACGTTCACGACCGGCGAGGAAATCGCGCAATATGGCGAAACGGTTATCGCGCGGATCGAAAAATGGTGGGACGGGCTCGCCGACAAATCCTGCCAGCATAAAGTCAAAACGTTTTTCGGGATGCAGCCGCTTTACATGCTGTACGAGCGTTCGACCTGGCATTCGGCGCAGCACACGCGGCAGCTCGCGGCCGTGCTCGAGCGCTTCAACATCGTGCCCGATAAGCCACTCACCGCAGAAGACCTTGCCGGTTTGCCGCTGCCTGAACGGTTGTGGGAGTAGCGACGAGCAAGGCGGAACAGGGGTCCCCAATGGGGATGTGATCCTTGATCGGCGCTTGCCGCCGAGACCAACTTGCTCAATATGAACCGCCGTCACCGAGGCGGCGGATGTGCGGAAAAATTAAACGGCGCCTTCGGGCGCCGTTTTTTATTCGACGCGGATTCCCGCGTCCTTGATGATCCTGCCGTACTTCACGATTTCCGCCTTGATTTGCGCGGAATATTCGGCAGGCGTGCTGCCGATCAGTTCATTGCCGCCCTGCGTCGACAGCCGCTCGACGACGTCCGGCATTTTGAGCGCCTTCACGGCTTCACGATACAACCGGTCGACGATTGCTTTGGGCGTGCCCGCCGGCGCGAGAATGCCCTGCCATGAACTCACTTCGAATCCTTTTAATCCGAGCTCGTCGAATGTCGGCACCTCGGGCATCTGCGGCGAACGCCGGCTGCCGGAAAAGCCGATCGCGCGCAGCTTGCCCGCGCGCAACTGCGGAATCGACGTGATCGGCGTGTCGAACATCATCGGCAACTGGCCTGCCAGCACGTCGGTGAGCGCGGCCGCGCTGCCCTTATATGGCACGTGCGTGAGTTTGATGCCGGTCATCATCGCGAGAAACTCGCCCGCAAGATGATTCGCGCCGCCAAGTCCCGTCGATCCATAGGCGAGACCCGGCTTCGTTTTTACATAGGCGACGAGTTCCTGCAGGTTTTTTATCGGCAATGACGGCTGCGCGACGAGCACGTAACCGTAATACGTGCCTTGCGTAATCGGCGCAAAGTCTTTGACCGGATCGTAAGGCAGTTTTGAATACAAACTGGGGTTCAACACGAACGGCGCGCTATTGCCCATGACGATCGTATAGCCGTCGGCCGGCGATTTGGCGACGAGATCGGTGCCAATGATTGCATTGGCGCCCGGCCGGTTATCCACGACCACGGTCTGTCCCATCGCTTCGTAATATTTTTGGCCGATCGTCCGCGCGAAAATGTCGCCGGCGCCGCCCGCAACATAAGGCACGATGAAACGAATCGGCCGGCTCGGATAATTCTGGGCGTGCAGCGAACCTACCAAGGCGGCGAGGACCGCTGCGACAATTAATTTTGTCATTACTCCTCCTCCTCAAGCGCGTGCGTCGCGCGTTCCTGCACCGGATTCGAGCATAGCACGCAGCGTCGCGCCTCATAATGTTAGGCAACCCGTTTTGCGCTAAACTATCTGCCCTCTCCCGTCGCAAGTGGGCGCCGTGCGCGCCAGTCTGATGACCTCGATACCGCAGTTGCGTTTCGTTCCACGCCGCACTTTACGTCGTCTCGCGCCGTCGCGTTCATGTTGAATTCCGCTGCTGCCGCGCGTCGCGCGCTGCCTTCGATCGATCGCCTGCTCAAGCTTGACGCAGTGGTCGCGCTTATCGACCGGCACGGGCGCCCGCTCGTAGTCGAAACGCTGCGCGCGGTGCTCGAAGCTCAGCGCGCAATCCTCGCCGGGGATTCGACTGTGTCCGCACCCGCGGATGAAACACTCGCCGCCGATTGCGGCGCACGTTTAAAGGCATTGAGTCAGCCGTCGCTGCGGCCCGTTTTCAATTTGACCGGTACCGTCCTGCATACCAATCTCGGCCGAGCGCTTTATCCCGAAGTGGCCGCAGTCGCAGCGACTGCCGCAATGACCGGCGCAGTAAACCTTGAATTCGACTTGGGCGGCGGTGCGCGCGGCGAACGCGACAGTCACGTTGAAGGCTGGCTGCAACGGCTGACCGGCGCGGAAGCTGCCGTCGTCGTCAACAACAATGCCGCGGCCGTTTATCTCGTGCTGAATTCGCTCGCGCCGAAGAAAGAAGTCATCGTGTCGCGCGGTGAACTCGTCGAGATCGGCGGCGCCTTTCGCATACCGGACATCATGGCGCGCGCAGGCTGCAAGCTAAAGGAAATCGGCACCACCAATCGCACGCACGCGCGCGACTACGAGCAGGCGATTGGCAAAAGCACTGCGGCCATCATGAAAGTGCACGCGAGCAATTACAAGATTGAGGGCTTCACCGCGAGCGTACCGGAAACCGAGCTGGCGTCGATCGCGCACCAGCATCAACTGCCGTTCATCAACGATCTGGGCAGCGGCATGTTGATCGATCTCGAAGCATACGGCCTGCCGCACGAGCCGACGCCGCGTGAAGCGATCGCAGGCGGCGCCGACATCGTCACGTTCAGCGGCGACAAACTACTTGGCGGGCCGCAGTGCGGACTGATCGTCGGCCGCAGGGACTTGATCGAGAAAATTCGAAAAAACCCGATGAAGCGCGCATTGCGCGTCGACAAGGTGCGGCTGGCGGCGCTCGAAGCAGTGCTGCGCCTGTATGCGGATCCCGCGCGGCTCGTGCGCGAATTGCCGACGCTGCGCTTACTCACACGCGCGCAGTCGGACATCGAAGCACAGGCGAAACGCCTGTTGCCCGCGATCACCGATGCAGTCGCTGCGCACGCCGACGCTGCAATCGTCGCTTGCGCGAGCCAGATCGGCAGCGGCGCTTTGCCGGTCAATGCTTTGCCGAGCGCTGGCATTGCGATCACGCCACGCGCGAAACGCAAAAGCAGCGCCGCCGATGCGTTGTCGATCGCATTTCGTGCACTGCCCGTGCCGGTCATCGGCCACATCCACGACGGCGCTTTCATCCTCGATCTGCGCTGTCTCGACAATGAAGCCGGCTTTGTCGCGCAGCTTGTCCAATTGAGAATTCGGAACGGAAAAACAGCGTGATCGTCGCCACGGCAGGTCATATCGACCACGGCAAAACGACGCTCGTCAAAGCGCTGACGGGGGTCGATACCGATCGCCTGCCGGAAGAAAAGAAGCGCGGCATTTCAATTGATCTGGGATTCGCTTATCGCAAAACGCCGGCGGGCGACGTGATCGGCTTTGTCGACGTTCCCGGCCATGAGCGATTCGTGCGCAACATGCTCGCCGGCGTGTGCGGCATCGATTATGTGATGCTGATCGTGGCAGCCGACGACGGCGTGATGCCGCAGACCATCGAGCATTTGCACATTGTCGACCTGCTGACGATCAAGCACGGCATTGCGGTCATCACCAAGACCGACCGCGTGCCGGCGGAGCGCGTTGCCGAAGTGTCGGCCGACGTTCGTTCGCTCCTCGCCTCCACCGCGCTCGCTAACATCGACGTGCTGCCGGTGTCGGCAGTCAGCGGCGACGGCGTAGAAACGCTGCGCCAGGTCTTGGGGACGGCGGCGAGTGAATTCGGCAACCGCGAGCATGCAGGCCGCAATCTGCGCTATGCAATCGACCGCGTATTCACCATTGCCGGCAGCGGCACGGTCGTCACCGGCACCTTGTTCAACGGCGCCGTTGCGGTGGGCGACAAGCTCGTCATTTCGCCGAGCGGCCGTGAAGTGCGCGTGCGCGGCATTCAGAAAGACGGGCAGCCGGCAACACAGGCGATTGCGGGTGAACGCTGCGCCCTGAATCTGACCGGCGCCGAAGTTGCGGACATTCATCGCGGCGATTGGGTCGTCGCCCCGGCGATTCATGCGCCGACGCAGCGCCTGGATGTGCGGCTGCAACTGCTGGCGAGCGAGACGCAGCCACTCAAACACTGGACACCGGTGCACCTGCATCTTGGCACCGCCGACGTGACCGCGCGCATCGCGATCCGGCGCGGCGCCTCGGTCGCGCCCGGCACGAGCGCCATCGTGCAAATCATTACCGACAAACCGCTCGCCGCCTTGAACGGCGACCGCTTCATCCTGCGCGACCAGTCGGCGATGCGCACGATCGGCGGCGGCACTGTCATCGATCCCTTCCCTGCAACGCGGCGCAATGCCCAAGTGCGCATGGCGCAACTCGGCGCACTCGAAAATGCCGATCCGGCTGCTGCGCTCGCCGCGCTGCTCGCAGGCTCTCCCGCTGGCGTTGACCTGGTGCAGTTCGAGCGCACCTTCAACCTCACTGCCGAACGCGCGGCGGCGCTTACGCAAGCAGCCGACATTGCGATCGTCGGCAAAGAGACCCGCGTCGCGCTGCCGCGTGCAGTGGTCGACAGCATCAAGAAAAGCGCAGTGGAGGCGCTCACGCGCCTTCATCGCGAATCGCCGCAGGCGACCGGATTCGAAATCGCAACGCTGCGCAAGCAACTCGCGCCGGCGCTTTCAGCGGCGACGTTTACCGCGGTGCTGCGCGAACTCGGCGACGAGAAGAAACTCGAAATTGCCGGTTCGACTGCGCGCCTGCCCAAGCACGTCGCCACCGATAATCCGGCCGACGAAAAAATGTGGCAGGCGTTGAAACCGATACTCGACAACGCCGGCTTTAACGTGCTGCCGCTGCGGGAGCTTGCGCCGGCCAGCAATATCAAGGAACCGATTCTCAAGGATTTTTTGCATCGCAAAGCGCGCACCGGTGAAATCATCCGCGTCACGCCTGAACGATTCTATCCGCGCGCAACACTCGCCCAGCTTGCTGCAGTCGCGCAAGTCGTCGCCCAGGCAGTGCCCGCCGGATTTTCCGCGGCGCAATTTCGCGATCGCAGCGGCGTTGGCCGGGGACTCGCCATTGAAATCCTCGAATGCCTCGACCGGCTCGGCATCACGCAGCGCATCGGCGACGTGCGCAAGATGCGCAAGGATTTCGTGCCGATACTTGGCGACGCGGTTGCGCCGCCCGCGCCGGCCGTCAAACCGCAAACCGCCGCTAAGCCGTCACCACAGCCCGCGCGGCGCAATACTCCACCGCATTTCAGACGTTGAGACAAAACTGAGAGGAAACCATGGCAAATTTTGACGTAATTGTTATCGGCGCCGGCATCTCCGGCTTGACCGCGGCCAAGGCCGCCGTGCAAAGCGGTTTGCGCACCGCATCGATCGAAGCACTGATGTTCGGCGGACTCGTCGTCAACATCAATGAACTGGACGGCGAGACGGCCGGCTCGGGCACCGACTTCGCCTCCAACCTGATGATGGAAATTTCAGAGCTCGGCGTCGAGAACCTGTCCGAGACCGTGTCGTCTCTTAGCCGCAACGGCAACGGCATTAAGGTGACGACCGATGCCGGTGAGCACACGGCGCGCGCCGTTATCATCGCGTCGGGCGCGAAATTGAAACGTCTCGGCATTCCGGGCGAAGCCGAATTCGAATACAAAGGCGTATCGCAATGCGCCGACTGCGACGGCCCGATGTACAAGGACGAAGAAGTTGTCGTCGTGGGCGGCGGCGATTCGGCGCTGCAGGAAGCGCTCGTGCTCGCTGAGTTCTGCAAGCGCGTGCACCTGGTTCACCGCGGCGCGAAATTCCGCGCGCAGCAGCATCTCATTGACGCGATCGCCAAGCACGAAAACATCCGCCCCGTGTGGAACAGTGTTGCCGAAGCGATCCTGGGCGATGCGATGGTGCAAAAAGTCCGCGTGCGCGATGTTTCCAGCAACGCGACGCGCGATATCGACTGCGCGGGCTTCTTCGCGTACATCGGCTTGCAGCCCACCTGCGATTTTGCGCCGGCGGATGCCGCGCGCGATGCCGCGGGCTATCTCGTCACGGATGCGCAGCTGCAAACGAAAATGCCAGGTGTATTTGCGGCGGGCGCGGTGCGCGCCGGTTACGGCGGCATGCTCACGCACGCGATTGCCGACGGGCAAACCGCAGCGAAGGCAGCCAAGGCGGCGCTCGGCGGCTAAGCGCGCGTTCACCTATAATTGAACTCAAGTAGCGGAAACAATCGAAGGCTGTGTATCCACTCGGACGCGCCGTAGCGCGCCGGTGATCGGCCGATAACATCGCAGTCGAGCCAAAAAAAGGAAGGGAATCGCTCCCGGTGGGGCGGCCGGACTTCAAACCCGGTGAGGGCTGTTTACAGTTCTGTGTGGGTTCGACTCCCACTCTCTTCCGCCATCCACTCAAGAATGACCGCACAAGCGGCCATGGAGGTTGCAGCACCATGCAATACACATCAATCGCGGCGCTTTGCGCCGCCGCTGTCGTTCTCGTTACATCCGCCGGCACCTACGCGCAATCCGGTTTTCCGGCGGGCACCGTGCGCGTCGTGTCGCCGTATCCCCCCGGCGGCGGCACTGACATCCTGTCGCGCGTCATCGGCCAGAAGCTCAACGAGAACCTGAAGCAACCGGTCATCGTCGAAAACCGCGCAGGCGCCAATGGCACGATCGGCGCTGCTTACGTCGCGAAGTCACCGCCCGACGGACTCACGATGTTGATCGTGCCTGCCGGTTATGCGGCGAATCCCGCACTCTACAAAACGCTGCCGTACGACCAATCGAAAGATTTGGCGCCCGTTTCGCATCTCGCGTCGGGACCGCTGGTGCTCGTCGTGCATCCGTCGCTGCCGGTAAAGTCGGTCAAGGATTTGCTCGCGCTCGCCAAGAGCCGTCCGGGCGAAATCAACGTCGGCTCCGCAGGCAACGGCTCGCTGCCGCATTTATGCGCGGAGCTGTTCAATAGCGCCGGGGGCGTAAAGCTCACGCATATTCCCTATAAAGGCTCGGGCGCTGCAATCGTCGACGTGCTCGGCGGCCAGGTGCCGGTTTACTTCATGAACGTGCTGCAAAGCCTGCCGCTCATCAAAGGCGGCAAGCTGCGCGCGCTTGGCGTGACGAGCCCCGAGCGCTCATCGATCGCGCCGGATCTGCCCGCAATCGCGCAGACCGTTCCGGGATTCGACATGACAAACTGGTACGGCCTGCTCGTCGCCGGCGGCACGCCGCGCGAGACCATCGCCAGATTGCAGCAGGAAACCGCGCGCGTCTTAAATACGCCTGAGCTCAAAGAACGCCTGGCCGGCGAAGGCATGACCGTGGTCGCGAGCACAGCACCGGAATTCGTCGAGTTTTTGGCGCGTGAGACCGCAAAGTACAACCGCATCATCAAGTCGGCCGGAGTCCAGAATTCGCAATAGCCACCAAGGAAAATAATCATGGCAACCAACGAACCGAAATATGACGTGCTATGGCCGCTTTCGCGTAAAGCCGTCAAGCGCACCGCCTCCGCGACGCGCATCCCTGATCTGAACGACAAGATCGTCGCCGAACTATGGGATGTGATCTTCCGCGGCGAGACGATTTATCCGCTCGTGCGCGAATACATCAAGAAGCGCTTCCCGCGCGTGAAGTTCGTGACTTATGACGAGTTCGGCAACTTTCATGGCGCGCGCGAGCATGAAGTCTCGGCGACGATTCCCGACAAACTGAAAGCGTTCAAAGCCGACGCCGCAATCGTCGGCATCGGCGCCTGAGGGAGCTGCACGCCCGCCGTGTTGCGGGCAGCAGCGATGGTCGAACGGCTCGGCATTCCGACCGCGTCCATTATCGGTTCGGGATTTCTAAAGCAGGCTGAAGTCATCACGAAGGGCGTCGGCGTACCGCTCGCCATCGGCGTCTATCCAGGCGCGCCAATGGTCGACAGCGAAGCTGAATTGCGGCGCAAAGTCGAGGAAGAATTAGCGCCCGGCATTCTGCGCGGTCTTACCGGCGAAGCGCCACCCGATTTAAATACCGAAGTCGAGCCAGCTGCTGGCTCCATCGTCATGAGCGGCACGTACGACCAGGTCCAGGAACATTTTTACAAGCAACTGTGGACTGACGGTCTGCCCATCGTGCCGCCGACGCGCGAGCGCGTCGATGCATTCCTGAAATTTACCGACCGCAAAGAGAGCGACGTCATTCGCGTGCTGCCGCAGGAAGGCCGCGAGGGCTCGATCCTGAGCATCGCGATCACCGGCGTGATGTCGGGTTGCCGCCCAGAATACATGCCGGTGCTGATCTCGATCAT
Organism: Betaproteobacteria bacterium; assembly: GCA_028292435.1. GTDB lineage: Bacteria > Pseudomonadota > Gammaproteobacteria > Burkholderiales > SG8-41 > PALSA-1004. The sequence goes on along the minus strand of JAQGMI010000086.1, from coordinate 4,437 downwards.
CGACGCGATGAGCGATCAGAAATACCGCATCGAAGATTCGGGCTCGACGCCGGGCTGGGAGCCGGTCGTTATCGTCAACGGTCCGATCGTCAAAGAGCTCGACTTCAACTACGGCCAGGGCATGATGCGCGTCGGCCGCCAGGCAAACACCAGCATCGGCCGTTTCGTGCGCATGTATCTGCGCAACATCTGCGGCTTTCGCGTTCCGCCCGGCGCCGGCGATAAATGCAGCATCGGCCAGAGCTTTCTCGTCGCGATGGCCGAGGATGAAGACAGCGCGCGCGCAGTCGGCTGGACGTCTTATGGCGAGGACCGCGGTTTCAAAAAGGGCGAGAACGTCGTCACCGTGCACAGCGTCGTCGCCATCACGTCGCCGATGTACAGCGGCGGCGACGACGCAAAAACACATGTGCAGCAATGGGCCGAAGTCATCGGCGGCAGTTTTACTTATTGGGCGCACACCGGTTTCAAGACCGGCCTGTGGAGTCCGCTCATCATTGCGGGCCCCAGCATCGCCGGCGTGATCGCCAAAGAATGGACGAAAGACCAGGTGCGGCAGTACCTGTACGACAACATCAAAGTTACCGCCGAGCGCGCGACTCACTACGCGCGCATGACGAGCACGCCGACGTTCAGCTTCGAAAACCTCGTGCGCGACGAAATCCTGCCGCCTTCATACACCGAATCAAAGGATCCACAGCGCCTCGTCAACGTGATCATCGATCCGAACATGGTCGAAATCCTCGTCGCCGGCGATCCGGGCCGCAATCAATCGCGCGCGTACATGAGCAATCATGTGCAGGGGCCGCCCACCAGCCGCAAGATCGAGTTGCCGAAAAACTGGACGCAGCTTTTGAAAGGCTGAATCTAAACCCCGCGCCAATCTGTCAGCGCGCGGCGAGTCCCTGACTTTCGAGGAACGACGAAAGCTGGTCTGCTACCTCGACGTTGTTCAAATCGGAAAACATGAAGTGCGAGTTTCCGAAAAGGCCGGCGTCAGGCAGATGCAGCACGCGCGCATTGCCGCCCTGTTTGGCGAGCGCGTCGACGAACATGTGTGAAGTAACGACTTGCGCGCGCCGTCCGTCCGCGACCAGATCGGGGATCGGCTGCTTCGGAATGTTGTCGCCATACACGACCTGAATCGGAATTTGCGCGAGGCGCGCGAACTCGGCGGCGGTTACCGGCGTGCCTGAAGGCTGGCTCCCTTTGAACAGCGGGACAACCGGCGGCACAGCGCCTTGTGGAAATACGAAACCCGGCTCGTAAGCAACGATGCCTTTGACGTACGGCGAACGCGCGCCCGCGAGCCAGCCAAAGAGCCCGGATTGCGAGTGTGTGACGATGATCGCGGGGCCGATCTTGTCGACCAGCGCAACCAGCGCGCTACTGATGATTTCTGCATCGTCCGACACGGTCGGCACCAGGTGCTGCATGAACTGGTCGACCGCCTTCATCGGGAACTGCTGAACCGGGAACACATCCGGATACCTCGGTCCCAGCCGCCAGCGCGACCATGCGTATTGGACTCCCGCTTGTCCCGTGCGATTCTGAACGATGGGCGCACCGGCAAGCGTGCCGAACGGCCCGTTGAAACTGGGATAGCCGGCGCGCCCGCGTCGCGGAAAATCGACGATGTAAACCGGATAGCCACGGCGCAGCATGATCGTCTGATAACCCTCGCGACCGTCAGGCGTTGTTTCCCACACGCGCCCGGTGCCGCTGCCGCCATGCACGAGGATGAGCGGCAGCCTGCGTCGATTTTGCGGAATCTGATACTGCACATACATCTGATCGACCCAGAACGCCTGGCCTTCATCGGCGCCGGCCGCCGACTTCGTCGGATCGTAATTGCCGGGGGCCTGCACCTTGCGGCCCGCGACGAAGAAACTGCCCTGCTCCGTAATCGTTAACGGACCGGAAGGCATACTCGTGCATCCGGTTATGAGTGCGGCGCCAAGAACTGCAATGACGCGCACGATGCCATGACTGCGTTGCCGGCGATTCATGTGACCTCCTCACGCAAATTATTCGTGTTTGCCGGATGACTCTGACGGTCAGCGCAACAATTGAAATTCATGTTAGCACGCCGCCTTGCGCGCAACGAATGCGCCCTTGCGCCTCCCATAAATCGCAACGAGTTCTACAACGGGTAAAATTACCCTGTATCCCGCAGGTGCTGCATTTACGCAGCGCTCAATATTCTCAGATAGACGAGGTGAAAATGATTGGCCGCCGATGGTTGGCAGGCAGCGCCGTATTGCTGCTCGTAAACGTAACTCAAACGGTGCATGCCCAGCGCACACCCGCATATCCCGACAGACCGATTCGTCTCATTATTCCATTCGCCCCCGGCGGTGGCACCGATCTGACCGCGCGCGCGATCGCGATGAAACTTACTGAAGCCTGGGGGCAAACGGTCGTGCCGGACAATCGCGCCGGCGCCAACGGCACGATCGCCGTCGACATCGCAACCAAGTCGCCGCCCGACGGCTATACGCTGACGATGATTTCGTCGAGCCACTCGGTGAATGCATCTCTCTACAAGCTGCCCTACGATCTGACGCGCGACCTCGCGCCGATTACGCAGGCGACGACGCAGCCCTACGCACTTGTAGTGCATCCGTCGGTCGCGGCAAAATCGGTCAAGGAATTGATCGCGATTGCAAAAGCGAAACCCGATTCGATGACCTACGGTTCGTCCGGTCTCGGCGGCCTCAGCCATCTGTCGGGCGCGCTTCTGTGCTCGCTCGCTGGCATCAAGCTCGTTCACGTGCCGTACAAAGGCGGCGCACCCGCGCTGAACGATGTTGTCGGCGGCCAGATACAAATGCTGTTCTCGACGCTGCTGCAAAGCGACACCCAGCGCAAAGCCGGCCGCGTCCGCGCGCTCGCGGTGACGACGAAGAAACGCTCGCCCGGTGCGCCCGACCTGCCGACGATGGAAGAAGCCGGCGTCCCCGGCTATGAAGTCGCCGGCTGGTATGGCGTGCTCGCGCCCGCCAAGACGGCGCGCCCCATCATCGAGAAGCTCAACAAGGAAATCGTGCGCATCCTGCACAGTGCGGACGTGCAGGGACGGCTCGCTGCCGACGGCTCGGAAGCAGTCGGCAGCACACCCGAGCAGTTCGGCGCACATATCAAGAGTGAAGTCGCGAAGTGGCAGAAGATCATCAAGGAAGCCGATATTCGGGTTGAGTAACAAGGAAAGTTCTTGAACCGCCAAGGACGCAAAGGAAGGCAAAGGAAATTCGAACGCAAATGAATATGAACACGTGGTGCAACTATCGAAGAATCAACGGCCTCATTCGAATCAGCCGTGTCCGGTTTTACTTTGCGTCCTTGGCGTCCTTTGCGGTGAACGCTTTTCTTTGCATTAGCTCTGCATCTGCGGCGTCGGCCGACACTTACCCGAACCGACCGATCCGCTTCATCGTTCCGCTCACCGCTGGCGCAGGCTCCGATACGACTGCACGTTCGGTTGCGCAGAAACTTGGTGAAATCGTCGGTCAGCAAGTCGTCGTCGACAACCGACCCGGCGCGGCTGGCAATATTGGCCTTGAGCTCGCCGCCAAGTCGCCGGCCGATGGCTACACCGTCGTCCTCGTTTCCGCGTCGAACACGGTCAACCCGGCTCTGATCAAAGTTCCGTTCGATCTCGTGCGCGACTTTGCGCCCGTCTCGCAACTCACTGCCCAGCCGTATTGCCTGACCGTGCATGTTTCGGTGCCGGCGAAATCGGTCAAAGAATTTATCGAGCTCGCGCGCGCGAAGCCTCGCGGAATTACGTACGGCTCGTCAGGTACCGGCGGCTTGAGCCATCTTGCGGGTGAACTCTTCGCGCAGATGGCAAAAATCGATTGGATCCATGTGCCGTATAAAGGCGGCGCCGCCGGGATAAACGATTTGCTCGGCGGACAAATCAATTCGCAATTCACGACGATCATCGGCACCGTGCAGCACGTCAAAGCCGGTCGCCTGCGCTGGCTCGCGCTCAGCACGGCGCAGCGTTCGCGCGCGGTGCCCGACCTGCCGACGATTGCCGAATCGGGTCTTCCCGGCTTCGATGTCGGCGGCTGGTACGGCATGCTTGCACCCGTCGGCACGCCCGCCGCTATCGTCAATCTATTGAGCGCCAGCGTCGTCAAAGCGTTAAAAGCGCCCGAAGTCGGTGAACGATTCGCGGCCGACGGCTCGGAGCCAGTCGGACGCACGCCGCAGAGTTTCTCTACCTACATCAAATCCGAGATGACCCGCTGGGCCAAAGTCGTAAAAGAAACCGGTGTGCGGGCGGAGTAAACTACGCAAATGAAGACGCAATCCTGAACCGCGAAGGACGCCAAGGACGCGAAGGAAAGCAGGGACAAGGAAACAGAGGAAATGCGAATCGCCGCGATACGCAATGCGCTTCCCGATCCGAACGACAATTTGATTTTG
>JAQGMI010000045.1 GCA_028292435.1 Betaproteobacteria bacterium | reverse complement strand
CATACTGCTGGGCACTTTCCAGGGCGAGCAGTTTCTTGCTCAGCAACTCGATTCGATCGAGGCACAGACTCACACCGACTGGGCGCTTTGGGCGTCCGACGACGGCTCGACGGACGGGACTGTCCGCATACTCAAAGCCTATCAGGCGAGATGGGGTAACGACAGGTTAGCCATCGGCAGCGGGCCTGCGCAGGGATTTCGCGCCAATTTCTTATCCCTTGCGTGCAACGCGGCGATTCGGACGGATTATTTTGCGTTTTGCGATCAGGACGATCTTTGGGACCGCGACAAGCTCGCCGCCGCGGTTGCCTGGCTCGATTCCATGCCGATCAACGGACCCGCACTCTATTGCGCGAGAACGCGCCTCATTGATGAGAACAACCGTGAAATCGGTTTTTCGCCGTTGTTTCCGAAGCCGCCGGTGTTCGAGAACGCCATTGTTCAAAGCATCGCCGGCGGAAATACGATGGTTTTTAACGCGGCGGCGCGCTCGCTGCTGTTCGCAGCGGGCGCCGATGTAATCCTGAAAGCTCATGACTGGTGGACTTACATCCTGGTGAGCGGCTGCGGCGGCACGGTTTTTTATGATGCCAAGCCGCGGGTCGGCTACCGGCAGCACGGCGGCAACCAGATCGGATCTAACGGCAGCTGGGCCGGTCGTTATCGGCGGTTTCGTCGCATATTGATCGGTGAATTCAGGAAAATGAACGACCGCAATATCGCAGCATTGGAGCGCGTTGCTGATCGGTTATCGCCGCGCAGTCGCCGCGTATTGGATGAAATGTCGCGTTCGCGCGATGACCGGTTGATTCCGCGGATGCTCGGGATCAGGCGTTCGGGCGTCTATTGCCAAACGGTGCTTTCGAGTGTCGCCCTCGTTGCGGCGACGGTCTTGAAGAAACTGTAGCGAAGACGACGGCTTGCGACTCATCATGACCTTGCTGAAGCTTTTTTCAGGTGTGCGAGAATGACGAAAAGCCGGTGCGCTGTGCGCGCCGCGGACTAAAAGAAAAAGCCGTTACTGAATTGGATGACGTCCATCTCACGACCTTCTGACCTCCAGCGGGCGCTGTCGGATCTGCGCGCCGGTGCCATGAGTCTGCACCTGTGGCCGACGCTGGCCTGGCAGGAAATCAAGCAACGGTACCGGCGCTCAGTCCTCGGGCCGTTCTGGCTGACCATCAGCACCGCATTATTCGTCGCGGGCATGGGGCCGCTTTATGGCGTGCTGATGAGCCAGCGCGAGGACGAATACATCTATTCGCTAGCGATTGGGTTTATCGTCTGGTTCTATATCGCAAGTTTGATCACCGAGGGATGTCACACGTTTATTGCAGCGGACGGTTTCGTCAAGCAAACGCGTCTGCCGCTCACCGTCCACGCAATGCGCGTCGTCTGGCGCAACCTGATTGTTTTGGCGCATAACCTCGTCATCCTAATTCCCGTGTGGGCGTGGTACCAACCGCATCTGAACTGGAGTCTGCTGTCGGCGCCGTTTGCGATTTTGATCATTGCCGTTAACGGGATCTGGATCAGTCTGCTGTTGGGTCTGCTCAGCGCCAGGTTTCGTGATGTCCCGCAGATTGTCTCAGGCCTGCTTCAGCTGTTCTTTTTTATAACGCCGATACTGTGGCGCTCGGAAATGCTCACCACCTACCAGTGGATTCTTGACTGGAATCCGTTTTTTCATCTGATCGAACTGGTTCGAGCGCCATTGTCGGGACGTCCGCTGCCGGTCGACAGCTGGATCAACGTTTCGATCATGTCATTTGCTGGCTGGGGCCTGGCGCTTGCGTGCTTCGCGCGATATCGCGCACGTATCGCCTATTGGCTATAACTGCATGTCATTCGTAAAAGCCGACAACATCATGGTCGATTTTCCGATTTACGGAAGTCCCTATCGATCGTTGAGGAGCACGGTGCTGCGCGCCGCTGTCGGCGGCGCATTTGCGAAGTCGAATGACGAACAGCTGGTCGTGAGAGCGCTCGACGGCCTGACGTTTGCTTTTCATGAGGGCGATCGCGTCGGCGTGCTCGGGCACAACGGGTCGGGTAAAACGACGCTGCTGCGCGTGATTGCCGGCGCATACGAACCGGTATCGGGAAATCTGTCGGTCGAAGGCAATGTAACCTCGATGCTCAGTATCACGCTGGGCATCGATTACGAAGCCACCGGCGCTGAAAACGTGTTTTTACTGGGTGCCGTGATGGGGCAGTCAAGGCGACAAATGCGTGAGCGTCTTGACGACATCACGGAATTCGCCGATCTGGGCGATTTCATGCAGATTCCGCTTCGTGCCTATTCGGCAGGCATGATCATGCGTCTGGCGTTTGCAGTCGCCACGAGCACGCCGGCGGACATCGTGTTGATGGACGAATGGCTGAGTGTCGGCGACCAGGCGTTTGAAGTGAAGGCGCGAGCGCGATTGAAATCGGTGCTGACCGGCGCAAAAATTCTTTTTTTGGCTTCGCATAACGAAGAGCTGGTCCGCAATAACTGCAACTGGATACTGCGGCTTGATCACGGAAAAATGATTTCATTGGAGCCGGTGACCGGAATCCTTTAATTCGCCGGCGCCGGCGCGCATCGGGCTGGTTATCGTTGCCGCGTATCTGGTACTCTTTCGCTCGTTGCGTTGGATGATGCCGCAGATCGCGGCTCGCGCACGAAGAGGCAGGGAGATCCGAGAATGCGTATTTACGTCGCCGGCTGCGGCGGCATGCTGGGTGAGGCGGTGCGCCGCGTATTCGGCGCCGCCGCCGATGAATTGAAATGCACGGACATCGATATCAACGCGCCGTGGCTCGAGCATTGCGATTTTCGCGATCTCAACGGTTATCGCGAATCGGTCGAGTCGTTTGCGCCCGATGTGCTCGTGCACCTGGGCGCCCATACCGATCTCGAATATTGCGAGCGCAATCCGGATGACGCATACCGGACCAATACCTTGTCCGTCGAGCACGCGGCAAAAATCGCGCTCGACAACGATCTGCCGCTTGTCTACGTATCGACAGCGGGCATTTTTGATGGCACGAAAGCGCGTTATGACGAGCGCGACCTGCCCAACCCGCTGGGCGTGTACGGGCGCTCGAAGTATCGCGGCGAGCAGATAGTCGAAGCCGGAGTGCTGCGTCATTTGATTTGCCGCGCAGGCTGGATGATGGGCGGCGGGCCTCAAAAGGATAAAAAATTTATCGGCAAGCTGATGCGTCAACTCGCGGCGGGCACGACCACGCTGCACGTGGTCAACGACAAGCTGGGAACCCCGACGTATACGGTCGACTTTGCGCGTAACCTGCGTGCGTTGCTCGCTGCCGGGCACTTCGGTCTCTATAACATGGTCTGCGCCGGTGAAACCAGCCGCCTGGAGGTTGCGGGCGCGTTGATTGATATTCTCGGGCTGCAAGACAAAGTGGAAATTAAAGCGGTCGATTCCGGTTTTTTTGCACGCGAGTATTTCGCACCGCGCCCGGCATCCGAACGACTGCTGAACCGCAAGCTCGATCAGATCAACTTGAATTTGATGCGGGACTGGCGTATCGCGCTCGCCGAATATATCGCCGACTATTTTCCGCCCGCCGCAAAAGTCTTTCCTTTACGCGGACGGCGCAGCGCCGATCAGAGTTTGGTATAGCGGCTCGAATGTCGTTTCGAGCGAAAAGCGGTCGACGAAACGCGCGCGTGCCGCCGCGCCGAAGCTGCGCGCTTTGTCGTGCTGCGTAAGCAGTGTTCCCAAGGCCTCCGCCATCGCGCGAACCTGACCCGGTTGCACCAGCAGGCCACACGATTCATGCAATATCGCTTCCCTGCAGCCGTCTACGTCGGTCGCCACGATTGGCAAGGCATGCGCCATCGCCGACAGCAGCGCGATCGGCATGCAGTCGAAAATCGAAGCGTGTGCATACACGTCCGCCTCGGCATAGTAAGCGCGCAGTGCGCGAGGTTCAACGCTCGCGACCAGCCGTACATGTCCACAAATGTCGGGCTGGTGAATACGGCGGACGAGATCGCGCGCCTCCGCGCTGAGCGACGGCAGGGCGCAGCCGACGATGCAAAGGTCGACGTCATCCGGAATAAGCCGCTCAGCGCGGCCTAATGCGAACGCTTCGACGAGCGTGCGCGAGCCTTTGCGGCCGCTGACGGAGCCGACGTTCAGGACGACGCGCTTCTCACGCTTGCTGCGCTCGTCGCGTCGCCATGCATCGGCGGACTCATCGGCCAAATTGTTGATGCCGCTCCAATAGCGCACTTCCCCGTCGTAGCCGCTCGCCGCCCAGTGCTGTCGCGTCGCCTCTGAACCGAAGATGATTTTGAGTCGGCCATCCGCCACCAGCCGTTGAACCTTCGCATTTTCGCGCGCTTTCGGCATGATCCATGGCAGGTCGAGCGACTCGTGAACGTACCAGAACGCATCGCCTTTCCAGTTTGCCGGCAGTCTCGCCGCGAGTTCGCACGAAGCCACCGAGTTCAGGACGAGGATGCCGGACGCCTGAGGCCGCAACCGTGTTTTCCACAGCCATTCCGCCAGCTCACGCGTCGCGCTCGTCAATCTGTGCAGCAGGCGTTCAGGCAGCTTTTTACCGCGCTCCGCCCAATGCCGCGTCCACGCTTGCAATCGTATCAAGCGGTCGAGCACGAGCGGCGGCACCTTGACCTCAATGGCGCGCTTGATAAATTCGGGCTTCAGAGGACCGTCAAGTAGACTGAGTACGGTCACCGGGTGGCCGCGCGCTCGCAGCAGGGAAGCGAGCTCGAGTACGATAACCGGAGCGCCGGTCAGGCTCAGTTCGTGTGTTACTAAGGTGACGTCGCGACCTGACTTCTGCTGAGGCGCTCGTTCTTCGTCAACCGCGTCGGCGGTTTCACCCAGCGGCAAATTGCGATATTCGAGCAAGCCGTCGAACGCGTTTTTTAAGGCCTCGGGCCAGCCGGTCTGGGCGAATAAAAAGGGATGCGCGTCGAAAACATCGGCAAGCCGGTTGGCGGGTCGCTCGGAGTTCATCAGCGTTACAAGATGCTTGCGCAGCACAGCCGTATGTTCGTCGTCGGCACGCGGCGCCTGATCGGTGTTCCTGCCGGCAGCAACCCGATGCACCAGCAGTTTTTCCCGAATCAGGAATGGTTCCTCGACCAATGCCGCGCGCAGAAAGAAATCCAGATAGTGCAGCTGCGGATAATCCGCAAAGTCGCCGACTGTCGAGAGTAAATCGCGCGAGAAAAACAGATTGCCCGGCGTGACCACGATATCGTGAAATACGCTCAGGCACGACAGGCTGGGAAAGGCTCCGATGTGTTTCAGGAGCGTTAATTCATAGTCCGTGCGCCAGCGGTTTCCAATGGTGAGCGGGTGGCCTTCTGTATCGATTGGCGTCAGGTGCGTGATGACGATGCCTGCGCCCGGTGCCGCAGCTAAACAGGACTGCAGGCGGTTTGGTGCGTACGCGTCGTCCTCGGTCAGCAATGCAATGTAGTCGCCGCGCGCAGCACGAAGCCCCTCGTTGATGGCCGGCGCGGCACGGAAATTTTGTTTGCTTATAATCGTAACCGCTATGTCCGCGGGCGGATTGCCGAGCATGTTCTGAATTTGTGCAACCGTGTCGCGGTCGTCCGCACAGTCGACGACGATCAGCTCGAGCGGGCGATATGTCTGTTGGACGATCGAACGAACTGCGTCGACGGCATGCTGCGTGCGACGCTCCAGTGGCAGGATGACGGAGATTAATGGGCGCGCTGAATTCATCTCGATGCGGGATCGTTACACTGCAACTGAACGGTGGGATAATCGAACGCCATCTCGGCGCGCCGTCATTATATGGCCTGCAACTACAAAGAGAGGGAGCATGGATCGTTCACTGCAACCTCGCGCGAGCCGGCAGTCGCGACAACAAGCACACGTGTGAGCGGGCTTTAGCATGACGTATATTTTTCTTGCGATGATCGTGTCGTTCGGCGTCACGCTTGCGGCCATCCGCCTTCAACGCCCGTCAGCGCATGCGCACGCCGCGCGCAGCGAATCGTCGTCCGAATCCAAAATGCATGGATTGAATCGGGCCGGCGGTATCGGCGTTGCGGCGGGACTGCTCATCAGTTTGCTCGCGCGGCTGTTCGCCGAGGCGCCCTATGCGATAGCCAGCGCTCACATGGGCCTGACGCTGCTGGTCGCAGTGCTGCCTATCTTTGCAGCTGGCCTGCTCGAAGATTTCACCCAGCGCATCGGTATCTGGGCGCGCCTGCTTGCGGCACTCGCGTCGGCATTATTGGCCGGCTGGATGCTGGGCGCATGGATACCCCGATTCGATTTTGCTCCGCTCGATGCGGTCATCGCATTTCCGCTCGTTTCAGCGCTGCTGACCTGCGTACTCGTCGCAGGCGTCACGCATGCATTCAACATTATCGACGGCTTCAACGGCCTTGCTGGCGGTGTCGCCGCCTTGATCCTGCTGGGCATTGCCTATGTCGCTTTCAAGGCAGGCGACATCGCCGTTCTCGCGGCGGCATTGACGGCGGTCGGCGCCATCGCCGGCTTTATGCTGCTGAACTTTCCGCGCGGACTTATCTATCTCGGCGACGGCGGCGCCTATCTGCTCGGATTCTGGATCGGCGTGCTGCTCGTCATGTTGATTGCGCGAAACCCCGACGTTTCGGCATGGTTTCCCGTTCTCTTGTGCTCGTATCCGGTTTGCGAACTGTTATTTTCGATTTATCGGCGCGTGGTCATTCGGCGCGCTCATCCCGGTCTGCCGGATGTCGCGCATCTGCACCACTTGATCTATATGCGCCTCGTGCGCTGGCTCGTCGGCAGCAGCCTGCCGGAGCCGAAAAGCCAACGCAATGCGCTGACCGCGCCTTATTTGTGGATCGTGACGTCCATCGGCGTGGTGCCGTCGGTCGTCTTCTGGCAATCACCGCTTGCGCTGCAAATCGGCTGCCTGCTCTTTGCCGCGACTTACGTTTATTGCTACGTGCGAATTGCGAAGTTCCGTGCGCCGCGCTGGTGGGTTTTGCGCAAGCCGCACGAGCGGAGGTCCTCCGCCCCGGAGACGCGTTGACGTCGTTGGATCAGCGCCCGTTCTGGCTCAGTCTCGCCGGGGCGTCCATCATTGCGATCGTCGCGGCAACGCCCATATTGATGAGCGTTGTCATGGATCGCGGTTTTGAACTCGCCAAGCAGAACCTCGCAGAACCGCTGTCGGTGCTCGCACTGGGCGCGGCCTTGCTTGCAGGATGCTGGCAAGCAGTAACCCGCCAGGGCCCGACGACGAAGATCGCAGCGAGCTCGCTGCTGGTGTTTCTCGCGCTCGCGGTGGTTTCGACATGCCTGTCTGAAAATGCCGAAGTGGCGCTTTTCGGCGGCTATTACCGGCGCGAGGGATTGCTCGCCTGGGGTGTCTACGGCGCTTTTTTCTTTGCCATGCTCGCGTGGGGACGAACTCCATCGCGCATCGCTGCCGTGATCGATGTGCTGCTCATCGCGAGCGTCGTGCCGGCGGTTTATGTGCTGCAGCAACGATTCGGGCTCGATTTTTATTTGCTCGGTACTAACGAACTCGCGCGTCCCGGCAGCACTCTGGGCAACCCCGTGTTTCTCGCCGCTTATCTAGCGGTCTTGTTGCCGCTGACGGTAATGCGCTGCCGGCAATCGCGCGGTCGGCGGTCCGAGCTTGCGTTATGGACAATGCTTGCTGCGCTACAGGCGGCCGGCTTGCTTGCCACGCAATCCCGGGGCCCGCTCATCGCCGCAGTGGCCGGTGTTTTCATGCTCGGGTGTTTGATCGCCGCGTACGCGCGAGCCCGGCGTTTTTTCGTAGCGATATTCGTTTTGCTGGCGGTCATCGTCGCGGCCGTTGTCGCCATTAACAGTCTCGACGGCGCGCGACGGCTGGCGCAAGACCAGCCGGTTATCGGGCGGCTGATTTTCAACCTTGAGCGCGGCGCAATCGGTGCGACGGACCGCGCGTCGCGCAGCGCCGCGGCCAGATTGGACGTATGGGGCGCGGGGATCGCGGCATTCAGCGCAGCGCCCATGCAGATCAAGCTCATCGGTTACGGACCCGAATCCGCGTATACGCATTATTTTTCGCATATGCCTGCGTCGGTCATGCGCTTGATCGGCCACGGCGCGGACCATAGCTTCGACCGCCTGCATGCGGATACGCTCGACATCGGGCTTAATTTTGGTTTCATCGGCTGGGCCGCATATTTCATTTTTTTCTGCGCGGTATTTTATGCCGCCGCAAAAGCGTTGTTCGGCATTGCCGGCAGGTCAGCATTGGGTATGTTTGCGGCGACGACGCTCGGCGGCGGCACGTTATTCGCCGTCGCCTCGATCCAAGCCGGACTCGGTTCGGCGTTCGCGCCGGCGTTCGGGTTAGGCGTCGGCGCCGGGTGGACAATATTCATGCTTTGCTGCGCGTGGCGCCGGATGATGCAAGGAGGCATCGAGCGATCCACTACGCTTGAACCCTTCGAGTGGCTGTTGCTCGCGGGCCTGACGTCGGCCTTGCTCGTTTTCTGGCTGGATGCGCAAGTCAATATCGCGGTTTTGACGACGCGGCTTATTTCATTTGCCATTGCTGCGTTGATGCTGGTGATCGCAAGTCGAACCGGTGATGCGTCTGAGAAGGACGCTGACAGGGACGACGTGCGAGTTTGGGGTGTAGCGTTCGCACTCGTCGCAGCTTGCGCCAGCTGGCTGCCGGCAGTCGGGCCGCTAGACCCCGGTGCGGGTGAGGCTGGCGGACGCTGGGTGCTTAGATTGTTACCGGTTGTCACGCTTCTGTTGTTTGTGGCCTGGTCCGCATTCGGGTGCTCGTCTCGCGAATTCAATAAGCCGCGCCCTGCCGCCTGGCTCAGCATCGCACTGGGATTTCCGGCGCTTTACGTCGCTGTGCATTGGGCGCTGGTCGCTTTTGCAGCGGTGAGTTTCGCCGGGCATCCGATTGAGACGATAGCGGTCGGCGTTGTCGATGGCGCGATATTCATATCAGCGATGTGCCTGACATTCGCCTGGCGTGCGCGCAATCGTGTCATCGCCGCAGCGAATCCTCCGTCAGTGTCGGCTCGCCTGCGTTTGTCGGCCGCCGCCATCGCCATTTTGCTGGTGATGGTCTCGATGATCGAATGGCGGGCGACGCGCGCGGCCGTGGCATCCAGGCTCGCGCTACACCCGTTCTCCTTTCTGACCCAGGCAAGTCAGCAACTAATTGGAGAAGCGATACGCCTCGCGCCCTATGAACGCGAATACCGGCGTCAGCTGGTGTTCGACCTGCTCGGCAAGTCGATTGCCGATATCCGGCAATTAAGCGCAGCGCCCGAACGAGTTTCCGCGATCGAGCGCAATCTGGATGCGGCCGAATCGCAGGCACGGATCGGCGCGCTCCTGTTTCCGCACGATCCGTGGACGTTAGCGGCACTCGCGAACGTGTTGCAGATAAGGGCCCTACAGATTTTGCGTCCGTACGCTGCCGTTGCCGGCGTCCGCGCGGCGCGCGAAGCGAATGACGTATTCAGCCGGACCCATTCGATGTTTCCGGCTGAACCTCTGGTGCTTCGCAACTGGGCGCAACTCTGGTTCGATCAGGGTAACTTGGTGGAGGCTTATCGCTTGCTCGATCGCATGGAACAACTCATTCCGGACGACCCTGAACCGTACATCGAGCGCATCACCATGGCGAAACAAGTTGGTGACCGCGTTTTGGCTGCAACAACGCTCGAGCGCGCGCAGAAGAATCTAAAGCCGCAATCGTTTGATTCCGTGCTGGTTGTTGCACATTCGCAACAGCCTTAAGGCCGTAATTCGGGCGTCGCGCTAATTAACAGGTGATTAGCAGCGCGTAATTTGCTATCGTTAACACATTAACAATGTCGTTTTACGCATTGATATTTTTGTGATTTTTGTCACAAAAACCAAAAAAACGCAGGGAGCCAAAAAATGTATTTAAAAAACCGCTTTAGCACCATTGCCGCGATTGCTTGCTTGTTGGCGATTGGATTCTGCGGTTCGGCATTCGCCCAATCGACGAAAACCGATGCCGGCCAACCGAATAACAGCCCGGGCTTGGCGACCGGCTTTCTGTCCTCCACCGGCTTGTCTACCGGCGGGGCGATCGGCAGCGCTGCCGCATCATTCGCCGGTGGCGGTCCGAGCGGGAATGCAGGCCTCAATGTTAACCGGTTCGCCCTTTCCCGCGAGACAGGTGCGGCAGGTGCGGCAGGTGCGGCGGGAGGCGAAAAGTGGAATGCATGGGTCGCCTACTCGCACAACAATGTTTCTTACGACTACGCACCGCTGTCGTCCTCAGGCCATGTGAACGTTTACCTGGGTGGCGTCGATTACACGTTTGATAACAATGTCGTCTTTGGTGTTGCCGTCGCCGCGGACCGCACCAGCGTTGACCAGCACTTTAACGGCGGCAACCTGAACGGCAGCGGTACGACAATCGCGCCGTACATTGGCTATGCAATCAACCGGAATCTCGTATTCGATGCAACCGTTGGATTCGGTCGCACCACCGTCGACACCAATATTCTTGGCGTCACCGGCTCGGGCAAAGATGATCGCACGATCGGCACGCTCGGCCTCACTTATCGCCACGTCGTCGACAAATGGCAATTCACCGGCCGCGGCGCATTGCTGTCGGTGCATGACAAGCTGGGCGCTTACACGTTATCGAATGGTATTTTGGTGTCTGATGGCAGCGTGAATCTCACCCAGGTCAGATTGATTGGCCAGGTAGCCTATTCGGCGGGCAGTTTCACGCCTTATGCGTCAATCAGCTACATCAATGATTTGAATCGTCCCGATCAGGCGCCGGTTGGCGGAATTGCCGCGGCCAATGACAAGGACGCCTGGACGCCTGCGGTTGGCGTTCGCTTCAAGTCCGATGGCGCGCTCTATGGCAGCGTCCAGTATTCGAGCGAACGCGGGCGCTCGGAAGTCAAGAACAACCAGTTCCTGATCAGCGCCGGCATCCGTTTCTAATTACGTCGAGTCGCCGGCGCTGCCGGTGAATCGGCTGATGCTCAGACTGCCGCGCCGGGCGATTGCCGGCGCGGCAGCTTTGATTTGTGCGGCCTGCGCGCTGGTCCAATCACCGGCCGACCAGGCGCGCAGCATGGCGGAAGCAGCGGGTTTTTTACCGGTCGATATTCAGGATGCACGCGTGCGCGCATTCGAAAAACGTTCGGCGCCCGGCGCCAACAGCCTGGTTACGATTTACATTGAAAGCGACGGCGCGCCGTGGCGTTTTGCTGACGAGCCCCCGGCCGACCCAACGCCTCTGCGCCCACTGGTATTGAAGATGACGCTCGCTGATCCCTCACCGGCAGTCGCTTATCTTGCACGGCCGTGCCAGTACTTGCCGCCAGCGCAACGCGCTCAATGCGATCCGCAGCTGTGGATGCGGGCACGCTTTGGCGATGAAGCGATAGCCGCGCTGAATGCAGCAGTAGACCGCATCAAACAAGACTACCGCGCCGCGGGCGTAAATTTAGTCGGGTATTCGGGCGGCGGTGCCATGGCTGCGCTGCTTGCCGCACGCCGTTCGGATGTGAACTGCCTGGTGACGATTGCGGCTCCGCTCGACACACGCGCGTGGACTGACAGTCTCGGCGTGTCGCCGCTCGATCGGTCGTTGAATCCGGCCGATTATGCGGACCGACTGCGTAAAGTTCGCCAGACGCATTTCCGAGGCATGCGCGACAAGGGCGTCGCCCCCGCCACTATCGGGCGCTACCTCGAACGCGTGACCGATGCAGTGGTCATCGACAAGGCGGCGTTCGGCCACGATTGCTGTTGGGCGGAAGAATGGCAGGAACTCCGGCGCTCGTCCTGCCTGGTGCAATGACGGCTCGCTAAGCGGCGCGTTGCCAGGATCCCATTCCGCCGTATCAGCGGAACATCGGAATCTGAATCGTAATCGATTGAATCAAGGCATCGAGACCGCCGCCCTGCTGCAGGAAGATCGGGGTTTCGCGCAGCAGTTGCAATGGTTCCTCACCGGGTTTCGGTTTATCCGGCGCAAACGCGGTCTGGTTTTTCTTGACGTCGAGATTGCGGTCCAGTTGCGTGAGCTTGATGTTGGTCTGGCCGTCATAGACGAGGTTGTAGACGCCGGCGCGCGCCTCGGCCGTATCGTCGGGAATTACCGCTACTTCGAAGTCGGTGCCGCGCACGCCGATGGTCGCAGTGATCGTAGCCACGCCAACGCGGGAAGGATTGCGCCTGCCGATCAAGCCGGTCACGTAGCGTAAACTGCCGCGCAGCAGTTTGACCACGGAAGAATCCGTTGCCGGGACTTTGTCGTACTTGTATTCGGTAAGCTGAAACTGGGTGTTCGCGCGCAGGATGATCGATGAATCATCGGACATCTTAATCAGAGCCTCGCTTTTGGCGGCGGTCACGATCGTTTCACCCACCAGAATTCGCTCTTTCGGCCCCGCAACACGGCTCACGTTCTCGGCGTTGGTGATGGTTACGCTGCCATTCGATTGCTGGATCAATCCCGCGTCGGCCGCGAATGCGCCGGGCGCAAATCCAATGAAGGACATGAGTGCCAGGCCTGCAACCATGAAAGATGTACGCATTGTTTACGCTCCCCGATCGACAAGTCGAATCTCAATTAATGCCGTCGCCGTTATTCTTGCATTGCAGCGAGCAGCGCATTCCTGATCAAGCACCCCGCAGTTTAAACGCTTTTGCACGCAATCGAGTGTGCAATACGTCCGGAACCGCTAGCGTCCTTTTTCCAGCACGAGCAGGCAACCGCTGGTCAGCGGCAACTGCAGTCGATGGATCAGTTTTCTCAGCCGCGTCTCGAGCATTGCGGCGGGTTCGAATCGCGCGTAATAGTTATGCCCGATGTATCCCGTATGACGTGCGATTTTATAGCCGATCTTTTCGAACACCGCCGAAATCTTTGGGCCGGGCGCTCCACAGAGCCGATAGTAGGCCTTGAACTTCTTTTGCGAGCTTGCGAAGTCGCGGCCAGGCTGGGCAACCTTGATCAGCACCGAGCTGACGCTCTCCGGTAGAAACCGGTTTAACGCGAGCGGCAGATTGTTCGGCGAAGGATAAATATGCACGCAGATGCCGCCGGGCTTCAGCGCCGCATAAAAATTCACATGCGCCTGGATCGGGTTATCGATGTGCTCGAGAAACATATGGGAAAAGATCAGATCGAATCGCCGGTCGCCGATACCCGCGAGGAACGCATCACCGCTGCCGATGGCGTCGACTTCGACCTTTTCGCCGCAGGAATCCGCCTTCATCAATTCCGCCATCGACTTGTCGAGCACGGAATAGTCGATGCCGTGCCGCAAGATAAATTCATCGTCGAGCAGCGGATGGGCGCCGCCGCCAACATCCGCGATTACCTTGCAGTTACGCGCGAGTATGGTTGCTTCGAGATAAGCGGCGGCTTTCTCAAAGGCCGGAAAGTTGTCGATTAAATCGAGTGCCGGGCTGCGGCTATGTTCTTGCATGGCGAACCTGGCGACGTGAAGCGTTCATCATCCAGCGTGGCGCCGACTGCAAACACGACGCTGCGGCAATTACGCTTCACCCAGTAGTCCAAGCACATTCAAGCCGAGCACGCGGTCGCGATCGCTCGCGCTGAGTCCCGTCACTTTCTCCAGTCGGGTGAGCGGATTTTCTTCGCCCATATCGAAAGGCGCGTCCGTCGCCAGCGTCACGCGGTCAGCACCAACCTGCTCGATCAGGAACCCAAGCGCCTTGTCGTCGTGCGTGAGCGCATCGAACCAGAAGCGGCGTAACAAGTCGCGCGGCGACGATGCACGGTTCACGTGCGGTTCCTTGCGCACCGAATAACCGTGTGCGAGGCGTCCGATCTGATAAGGCAGATAACCGCCGCCATGCGCAAGCACGATGTTTAAATCCGGAAGTTCATCCAGTGTGCCGCTGAACATCAGGTGCGCTGCCATGGTTATCGTATCCAGCGGATGACCGATCAAATTCGTGAGGTAGTAGGGTTCGAGGCCGCAGCGTTCGCCGGTGAAATGCGGATGCGTAAATACGAACGCCTTCAGTTCCTGTACACGTTTGAGGATTGGACGATAACGCTTCTCCGCCAGCGTTTCGTTTGCCGTCATCAGGCAGCCGACTTCAATTGCGCGAAACCCGAGGTCTTTGACCACTCGTTCGAGTTCGGCGATCGCGGCATCGGGATGCTGCATTGGCAACGTTGCCATACCGCGCAGGCGATCGGGATGTCGGGCTACCATGTTCGCGACGCCGTCATTGATGACGCGCGCAGCTTTGTCCGCACGGTCGGCGTCGAGATCATAAAAATAAATCATCGGCGTTGGTGAAATGACCGACATATCGAGGCCCTTGCGATCCATGCCGGCAATTTTGGCGTCCGCGTCGTAGAACTCGTCAAACAGCGGAGTCGCATGGCCATCGTCGCGCAACAGGCGCTCGCCGGCTTCAGTGTCGGCAAAACGCATCCCGAAGTCGTGCGGACGGGCGCGGATGAGGTCAAGCATTTCACGTGGAAACACGTGACTATGAACATCGATGCGGGGCGTTTTGGCCATGCGGTGTATTCCTGTGTTCGATTGCCTGGAGGAGGGTCGGCGGTAACCGGCGCGTCATTCTAGCGGTTGCCGCGCCGCATTTGAACCCGTTTTAGAGGTGTGCTACCGTCACCCGGCAGTAACAACAACCACGACCGTTAAGAAAACAAAACCCGAGGGGAGCTCCATGTTAAATCGTAAATCGAAGTGCCTGGTTATATCGACGCTCGCATTGGCGGCCGCAGGCCTGAGCGGCTGTGCCGATCCGCAGCAAAACCGCATGAGTTTTTTCGTGACGAGCGTGGGCAGCGGTAAAGGCGCCGATCTCGGCGGCATCGCCGGCGCCGATCATCACTGCCAGACGCTTGCGCAGGCTGCAGGCGCGGGCAATCGCACCTGGCGCGCTTATTTGAGCACGACGGCGACGACGACTTCGCCCGGCATCAACGCGATCGATCGCATCGGCCGCGGCCCGTGGATGAACGCGAAAGGCGTCGTGATCGCGACTAACATTGAAAATCTGCATGGCAACAACAATCTCACCAAGCAGACCAATCTCAATGAAAAAGGCGGCGTCGTAAACGGACGCGGCGACACGCCGAACACTCATGACATCCTGACCGGCTCGCAAACCAATGGACTCGCATTTCCGGCGGGCACCGATTTGACCTGCGGTAATTACACCAAAAGCGGCGCCGACGGCGCGGTGCAGATGGGACATAGCGACCGGCAGGGCTTGACTGACGATTACTACGCGAAGTCGTGGAATTCTTCGCACGCATCGCGCGGCGGCTGCAGCCAGCCGGCGCTCGTCAGCACCGGCGGCGCCGGTCTGTTCTATTGTTTTGCGACGAATTGAAAATTGTTTTGGAAAAAAAACGGGGCGCCAAGCCCCGTTTTTTTGCGCGGCCGTTTTGCCGCGGTCTGGTCATGTAAGTCCTGCTCATCGTTTCTTCGGTTGATTTCCTGCCGCATAAAAGATTGCGCCGCTAATGAATGCGACGAAACCCAGTTCCAGCAACAGCAGCGGCAGATCGATTTTCGATGGCACATTCCCGATGAGCGGCGGCTGGTTGACGGGCGCGTATACCACCTGGCTCGATGCCGGATTCGCGGCAGCCGCCTCGAATGGCGGGTCGTAAATCAAGAACACCGCAAGCACCGCCGCGATCCCCACCGCAATCCATTGACCTCGTTTAAGCTTCATCATGCTCCTCCGTAACGATTGATGGTCGAATGCGGCGAACGCCTGCATCCGTCAGCCACATCGTATGACGGTTCGGCTGAAGCGAAATCAGGGGAGCGCGTACGGGTAACCCGTACTCCCCGATTCAGGCGGGGCCCGGCGCCCGCAAGACGATGCGCACGAGTTCAGGCACGCTCTGCACTTGCAGCTTTTCCATCATGCGCGCCTTGTGGACCTCGACGGTACGCGGGCTGATGCCGAGGGTTGCTGCGATTTCCCGGTTATGGCAGCCCTTGGCGACCAGTTCCATGACCTGCGTTTCACGCGCGGTCAGCACGCTTAAACGCTGACGCGTGCCCTCCGCTTCGCGCGCGCTGCGCCGCATCGCAGCGTCGGCGTCGAGGGCGCTGCGGATCGCCGCGAGCAATGCATCGGGATCGACCGGCTTCTCGAGAAAGTCGACAGCGCCCGTCTTTAACGCCGTCCTCACCGTGGCAACATCGCCGTGCGCCGTCATGATGATGACCGGCAGGCCCAGGCGTTGTTCGCGCAGCGTTTTTTGCAGCTCGAGGCCGCTCATGCCCTGCATCCGGATATCAAGCAGCAGGCAGCCGGCCCACGACGGCTGGTACACGCGCAGAAAATCCTCGGCGCAACTGAATGCCTGCGTGCGAAATCCCTGCAAACCGAGCAGCAGTCCAAGTGAATCGCGCACGGCGGCGTCGTCTTCGACAATGAAAACCGTTTGCTCAAGCGGCGGCATGGCGAGCTTCCTTTGCATCTGCACAAGGCAGCGAAAATTTAAAAACGGTGCCGGCGGCCTGGCGCTCGATCCACAATTGTCCACCGTGCGATTCGATCATCGAGCGGCTCATTGCAAGTCCGAGTCCGATGCCCGTCGGTTTGGTTGTTGCAAACGGCTCGAAAAGCCGGTCGACGATGGCCGGACTGATGCCGGGTCCGGTATCGGCGATTGAACATACGACCCAGCCATCACGTGCGGCTTGGGCGGTCACCTCAATCCGCCGGTCGCCCGCGTTCACGGCGGCAATTGCTTCGATCGCATTGCCCACGAGGCTGTGAATAACAGTATTGACCTGAATGCGGTCGACAAGCAGTTCATCGTGTCCGGCAATCGTGGTTTCGAGTGCAATCTGGTGCCGCGCCGCCTCTTCGCGCAGCTGCTCCAATGCGCCGTCGATCAATTCAGTAATCCCGATGCACTCAAGCCGCGAAGTGCCGCCGCGAAAAAAATCGCGCAAGCGCTGCACGACCTCAGCGGCGCGCGCGGCTTCGCGCTCGACCTTGACCATCAATTCGCTGTTTGCCGGCGTCGGCGCCAGCAACTGGGCTGCGCGCGTGTAGTTGCGGATCGCCGATAGCGGCTGGTGCAGCTCATGCGCAAGCGCCGCGGCCATCTCGCCGGCGGCTGCCAGCCGCGCCGACCGGTTCAGTTCTGCCTGCTTCTCGCTCAGCTGACGCTCGATTTCCTTGCGGCGCGATATGTCGCGCGCGATTGCAATGCTGATGGCCGGCGGGTCGCCGCCGGTCGATCCGACCGCGAGTTCCACCGTGAAGCGCGAGCCGTCCCGCCGCACGCCGATAACCTCGGTTACTTCGCGGGTGCGCGCCGCACGCTCATACTCCGGCAGCACATCGTGCACATGCGCCCCGATCAGGCCGCCGGCGCCAAAGCCGAAGACGCGCACAGCCGCCGGGTTCGCAGCGATCACGATGCCGCCGCTATCAACCGTCACAATGCTGTCAGGCGCAGTCGAAACGATGGCGCGAAGCCGCGATTCGCTGTTGTTCAATGCCTGGCGCGCGGCGCGACGTTCCGTCACGAACATGCCGAGAAACAGGCCCGTTGCCGCAAGCGCCAGCATCAAGAACTGAAATTCGAGCACGGCGGCCGTTTTGTAGCCCGACAGCCGCACCGACGTAATCAAGCCGAGCTGAATGACCGTGATCCCGAGCGCCGCGCCGGCAATCGCATGCTTCATGACAAACCAGATCAGTGGAATGAACAGAAGGTAAAAGAGCTTGTACTCATCGACCCATTTCAATCCGAAGATGAGCCACAGTGTGCAAACGATCGCGGCTACGTGCAGCGCGATACGCGGCCACGGCCGCGTTCCGAGTTGCCGGATGACAGTTGGCCAGTTGCTGATGAGCAGCAGTAACGGCGTGGTCGTCACGATGCCGAGCAGATCACCGATCCAGAACTGTATGACCGCGCGCTCGAAGTCGTAAGGCTGAGCGAACGCCTGCAGGTGATATACGCCGACATAAGCGCTCGCAAGCAACAGCGAGCCGACAGCCGACACCACGATCAGGGTGGACATGTCGTGCAGATGGTCGAACTCATTGCGAAATCCGAAACGGTCATGCAACACCGCCGCCATCGCTACATAGCCTGCGGTGATAATGCAGACGCCGAGCGGCTCAAGCCACGCGGGCGGTGGCACCCCGCGCACCAGCACGTCTGCAGCGAACGCAGCGATGGCGAGTGCGGGCCAGAACCGGATGCCGCAGACCAGCAAGAAGGCGAGCGCGAAACCGGCGCAGGGATTCCACGTCGTGATTGCGAACGGCCGAATCGCGTAGAGGTACGTTGCCCAGTCGAGACTGACATAGACGACGATGAACGCCGCTGCGATCGCCAACGCGCGCTTTATCGGGAGCGCTCGCGGCAGGCGCCCTGCAAATCCCGATAGGTGGCCCATGAACTTTTCCGTCGTGATGTGGGGAAAGTATAGACCGCGAAAAGGCGGTTTCAAAGACGCTGCACGAACGCGCCTGCGCTTCGCAAATTGGAAAATGAGGGCAATCCCGTACGGGACGGCCGCAACGTGGCGCGAATTGTTTGCTTGTCCGAAGTCAAAACCAGCGAGTTGCGCGGAGAAAATCAGTGCAAGGTCGGCACCGTCGGCGGCATGCGCAATCCGACATTCAACAGCGTGACGCGATGGCCAAGCAGAACGACGCTTCCTTTGAGACGGTTGTTGCCGGTGTCGCTGAATTCAAAATCGTAAGCGCGTTGAAGCTTCACCTGGCCCTCGTCGTCGCGTCTCAAGGCGAGGTTCGTGATTGCCACCGTGTCGTCGAGCAACAGCAGCGCTTCCGCGGTGCACGCCGCGCGGGCCGCCTGGACCGCCACTTCGCGCGCCTTCAGGCTGTCAAGCCATAACCATATCAACGCCGCAAGCGCGATCAGGCTTAGGACTTCGAGGTTGAACATCGCGGCATTTTCACAGAGTTTGCCGATGGGCTGTGACAACCGGCATCACAGCAAGCGTACGGCGCCTGTGGTTATTTTTTTGCGCGTGAACGGCACGCGAAAGGCAGGAACGACGCGGGAATATTGGTCTGGTTAGCGCCATGCAGCGTCATCTTGTCCGGCGCCTCCGCGTAACCGCAGACCCACGTGACAGGCACGACGGGGGTGTCTTCAACCACTGCCGCGCGCAACGTCAGCATTTTGCCGTTGATGACGCCGTTTGCGCGATTGCCGAATGTCAGATGAATCGCACCGTCCTGCACCGTAACTGCGCTTACGGCATCGCTGACGATTTTGTCGGCGGCCGGCAATCCGGCCGCTGCATTGTCCGGCGGAAAAATTTGCAGCGTGGCCCACGCAACTGCGTTCGGCGTCTTGGCGAGGTCGGCGAGCGGTAGCGCTTTGTTGATTTGCTCGCGGATGATCTGGTCCTGAAAACTCGGTGCCGCCATCAACGCGAGTATGGCCATGATCACCATCACCACCATCATCTGGATCAGCGTAAAGCCGGTGTGACGAGTCAGCATTATTGATTGCGCCGTCATATTTGCGACGTGTCGCGTGCGTGGCCGAGGCTGTAACGATAGCAGGAAGTCGTCTACCGCGCTTGCGGGCACAGAGCGGTTGTGATCGCGGTCAGACTTTTTTTTGCATGAGATGTACAAGTGCAGACGTGCCGAACGCAGAACCGCCATATTCGGCCGCAACGTCGTACGTCTGCTCGCGCTGCGCCATTTCAATCAAGGCGAACGGCGACGGCTGGCGGTGTAATTTGACCGAAGCAACGTGACCGTACACCGAGCAGTTTTCCGCAATCTCGCGTTCGACGACGACGTCGGCACCATCCAGATCAACTTCGAGCATGATTTCCCTTTGCAATACGGCAGGGCATAAAGCACAAAGCTGCCAAGCGTTCGCAATTACCTTGCCAATGGGAAATCGGGGTGCCGGCGCGGCTGGAGCGCCATCTGGCGTCGGTTTTCTGGTTGGTGCACTTAAAACGCGCGCACGGCTGACGGAAAACCCGACAGGTGCGCCGAACCTTCGACGCCGGCGCGATGCCGCTGCTACAGCATTTCAAGTGCGCTCGCGCCCTTCGGCGGCGGAAACAGGCGATCGAGTTCGGCCAGCCGCACCGCGCTGAGCGAGTGTTCAAACGCGCCGAGATTTTCACGCAAGCGCTCGCGCCGGCCGGTTTTCGGAATGACGATGATGTCGTCGCGGGCAAGCAGCCACGCCAGTGCTGCCTGCGCCGGCGTCATGCCGTGTTCGCGCGCAAATTTTGCGAGCCGCGGATCGCCGATCAAACCTGCCTGCTCGAGCGGCGAGTACGCCATCAGCGGAATACGCCGTTCCCGCAACCACGGCAGCAAATCCCATTCGATGCCGCGACGCGTGAGGTTGTAAAGCAACTGGCTGCTGGCGATTGCAGTGCCGTCCTTGAGCGCCCACATTTCCTGCGTGTCGGCGCGATCGAGATTGCTCACGCCGAAGTGGCGGATCTTGCCGGCGCTTTTAAGCGCATCCAGCGCCTCGAGCGTTTCCGCGAACGGCACATCGCCGCGCCAGTGCAGCAGATACAAATCAAGCCGGTCGGTTTTAAGACGCTTTAAGCTTTGCTCGCACGCCTTCGCTGTGCCGCTGCGAGTTGCGTGGTGGGGCAGGACTTTGCTCACGAGAAAAACTTCATTGCGGCGGCCCGCGATCGCTTCGGCGACGAGCTGCTCGGCGCGGCCGTCGCCGTACATTTCGGCGGTGTCGATCAGCGTCGCGCCGAGGTCGAGCCCCAGTCTCAACGTCGCGATTTCTTCGGCGCGAGTCGCAGGGTTGTCACCGATGTACCAAGTGCCCTGGCCGTAGGCAGGCACCCGTTCGCCGTCAGGCAGGCTAACCGTTTTCACGATGAATTAATCCGGCCGTGCTAGCCGCACGCGCCAATTGCGCCGCACGCCGTGCAGAATTCGCAACCGTCTTTTTTTATCACCGCCGAATTGCCGCATTCCTTGCACAGCTTGCCATGCACCGGACGATATTCGAATGCCGCCGAGCGGTGGTCGTCGTCAGGCGTTTCGAGCACGCCCATGTCGCTGACCGGGAAGCCGCGTTCGTCGAGGATGCCCAGCATCGCGTAGCGGTGAATTATCAAGCGCGCGACGTAAGCGACGGAGCTCGGATAATTTTCCTGGCGTTCGGCGCCGGGCACGCGCGCCATAAAGTCGCCGAGCGGCTCGTCGTACGACAATAGTTTGCGCAGTTTCATGCCGATCCACGCGGGATCGATCACGCGCATATCGAGCGACAGCAATTTGCACAGGCCATCGAGTGCTTTCGGATACGCGCCCGCCATCCACATCGAGTACGGTCGGCGCTGGCCGTTGGGCAGCACGAGTTCTTTCAGCATGAGCACGAAATCGTCTTCGGAGCTCGGGTTGTAAACGTCGGCCGTCCACGACATGGTGCCGTCGGTGCCGGTCTTCGGTTCTTTCTTCGCGAACAGTGCATCGAGTACCGGGGACTTGCCGGCGGCTTCGACCAGGGCGCCGAGCTTGTCGACGCGAAATCGCACGATGCGGGCAAACGCCGCGACGATGCTTGGCACGCGCAGCGGTTTGCCGTCCGGCGGCATCGCGCAGTCGAAGGCGTCGCCGCCTGTCTTCGCGAGCAGGTCGAGCTTCATGCGCAGCCATTTGGCGTCAAGCGCCCGCATGTCCATCGACATCGTTTTGGCGATCGCGCCGAGACCGCGCGGCTGCTCGTTGCCATTGATCCAGACTTCGAACGGATAGGTCGTGCCGTTTTCGACGTGGCCGACGAATATGGCGAAGCGGCCGAACGGCGACTCGACCATGTACGTCCACGACGCATTGCCGGCCGGCAACACGGGACGCCCGGGCCAGCGCAGACTCAACAGCGCGGGCTCGGGTGCGGCGTCGAGGCGGATGCGGCGGTCGGTATCGGATGTGTCGAGATCGTTCGGTTCGGGCGTTGGCGCGGGTGCATTCACCGACAGCACGCTGCCCAATATGGCATTGGGACGGTAAGTCGCGATGCCTTTGAGGCCCGACTTCCACGCCTGAAAGTAAAGATCCTCGAATTCCTTGTACGGATAATCTTCGGGCACGTTGACGGTTTTGCTGATCGCCGAATCGACGAAGGGCGCGATCGCCGCGACCATGCGCATGTGATCGAGCGCGGAGATGTCGAGTGCGGTGATGAAATGCGGCGGCAGTTTCGTCATGTCGCCGTCGACATGGCGATACAAGCGCCACGCATGGTCTTCGACGTCGTAGGTGCGATGCGTGTCGTCCGGCATGCGTTTCTTGCGCTGGTAAGTCCACGCGTACGGCGGCTCGATCCCGTTGGAGGCATTGTCGGC
This sequence comes from Betaproteobacteria bacterium, assembly GCA_028292435.1. Classification (GTDB taxonomy): domain Bacteria; phylum Pseudomonadota; class Gammaproteobacteria; order Burkholderiales; family SG8-41; genus PALSA-1004. Next base: position 20,893 of record JAQGMI010000045.1, on the reverse strand, counting down.
AAACGCGAGGGAAATCGTGCCGGTCGGCGCGATCGACAGCAAATGGCTGTTGCGCACGCCGTGTTTGGCGATCGTCTGGCTGAGCGCAGCAGGCAGGCGCGAGGCGAAGCGCGGCGCGGCGAGAAACTGTTTCGCGTCAAACAGGGGAAACGCGCCTTTCTCCTGCGCGAGCGCGGCAGAAGCGGCGTACGACTCATTGCGCATGAATTCGGCGATTTCGGCGCCCGTGCGGCGCGCTTCGTCCGTGTCGTACTTAAGCCCGAGCATGATCAGCGTATCGCCGAGCCCGGTGAAGCCCAGGCCGATGCGGCGCTTGGCGCGCGCTTCAACCTGTTGTTGGGGCAGCGGCCATACCGTGACGTCGAGCACGTTGTCCAACATGCGCACGGCCGGGTGGATGACGCGCGCGAACGCCGCGAAATCAAAACGTGCTTTCGGCCGGAATGCGTCGGTCACGAACATCGACAGGTTGATGCTGCCGAGGCAGCAGCAGCCGTAAGCCGGCAACGGCTGTTCGCCGCACGGGTTGGTTGCTTCGAGCTGCTCGCAGTAGGACAGATTATCGTCGGCGTTGATGCGGTCGACGAATACGATGCCGGGTTCGGCGTGATCGTACGTCGAATGCATCACTTGCTGCCACAAGTCGCGTGCGCGCACCGTCCGATATATCCAGGCGCCATCTGCGCGCTGGCGCGCGCTCGGCGACGCTTCGGCGCTGGGCGCGGTTTTATGCACGAGGTCCCAATCGCCGTCGCTCTCGACGGCGCGCATGAAGGCATCGGTGACCGCAATGCTTACGTTGAAATTCGAAAGGTCGCCGTGGTCCTTGGCATGAATGAAAGTTTCGATATCAGGATGGTCGCAGCGCAGGATGCCCATTTGCGCGCCGCGCCTCGAGCCTGCCGATTCGACGGTTTCGCAACTGCGGTCGAACACGCGCATATAGGAAACCGGGCCGCTTGCGCTCGAATGCGTGCCACGCACGAACGCGCCTTTCGGCCGGATCGCCGAAAAATCATAGCCGACGCCGCCGCCGCGCCGCATGGTTTCAGCGGCTTCTTGGAGGGCCACGTAAATGCCCGGGCGTCCGTCAACGATTTGAGACACGGAATCGCCGACCGGCTGCACGAAACAGTTGATGAGGGTCGCCTGCAAGTCGGTACCCGCCGCAGAATTGACGCGTCCGCCCGGAATGAAGCCGCCGGCGAGCGCCTCAAAAAATTCTTTTTCCCAGTGCGCGGAATCTTTTTCCACTGCGGCGAGCGCACGCGCAACACGACGCCTTACGTCGTCCGCGGTTCGTTCGTCGCCTTTAGCATATTTTTCGAGCAGCACATCGACGCTGACCTGCTGCTGCGGCAGCGAAAGCGCGGAGTCGTCGGGTTTCATTGGCAGGACCTTGTTCGGGCAATATTCGAAGCAGTCCATTTTAGCGGCTCGCCTTTGAGGCGGCGATAGAATAAAGATCGATTGTGCAACCAGCCGGAAATCGCATGTTTTTTGCTTTCCATCACTTGCACTGCAGACGCAACGCAGATAGATAGTGTTATGCGGAAGCACGCGTGAAACGCCTTCGCGGCACTGGCGAAATCGCCATGATGCAAAATTTACCGAACCGGACAAGCTTCATCATGACAACAGCATCGAATTACAGTGAACTGTGCCGCGTGTGGGCGCGCATCTATCGGTTTAACCATCTCTCGGCAATCGTCGGCTGGGATCGCAATGCGATGATGCCGCCCAAAGGCAATGCGGCGCGCGCGGCGGCCGAAGCCGAGCTGCAAACGTTGATCCACCGCACGCGCACGGAGCCGCGCCTCGCCGAACTCCTGCGCGCCGCCGAGCAGGAGCCGCTGTCCGAGCTCGAGCACGCGAACCTGCGCGAGATGCGGCGCGACTGGCGCGACGCTAATGCGTTGCCTGAATCGCTGGTCGAAGCCAAGTCCCTCGCCGGCGCCAAATGTGAGCACGCGTGGCGCACACAGCGTCCGGCCAACGATTGGCAGGGATTTCTCGCCAACTTCCGCGAAGTCGTTCGCCTGTCGCGCGAAGAAGCGCGGCTGCTCGCCGCCGAAAGCGGTCTTTCAAAATACGACGCGCTGATGGATCGTTTCGAACCCGGCGTGCGCGCCGCCGATATGGATCGCCTTTTTGCGGACCTCAAACAGTGGCTGCCCGGGTTGGTCGCGCGCGTGCAGTCGAAGCAGCGCGCTGAAACCGTGATTGCGCCGGCGCCGCCGTTCGCGGTCGCAGCGCAGCGCGCGCTCAATCATGACGTGATGGCGCTGCTCGGTTTCGATTTTGCCGCCGGGCGGCTCGACGAGAGCGCACACCCGTTCAGCGGCGGCGTGCCCGAAGACGTCAGGCTGACGACGCGGTATCGTGAAGATGATTTTGCGCAAAGCCTCATGGGCACGATTCACGAGACCGGGCACGCGCGCTTCGAGCAGAACCTGCCGCGTGAATGGCTTGGACAGCCGCTCGGCGTCGCGCGCTCTTACGGCATACACGAAAGTCAAAGCCTGTCGTTCGAGATGCAGCTCGCGCGGAGCCGCGCGTTCGTCGGCTTGTTGGCGCCTCTATTGAGCGCGCAGTTGGGCGCGCAGCCAGCGTTCGCGGCCGACAATCTTTATTTGCTGCTGACACGCGTGAAGCCGGGTTTGATTCGCGTCGACGCGGACGAAGCAACGTATCCGGCGCACGTGATCTTGCGCTACGAAATAGAACGTGCGCTGATCGAAGGCGAAATCGAAGCCGATGATATTCCCGCGCTGTGGGATGAAAAAATGCAGGCGCTGCTCGGTATCGACACGCGCGGCAATTATCGTGACGGCTGCCTGCAGGACGTGCACTGGCCCGACGGCGCGTTCGGTTATTTCCCGAGCTACACGCTCGGCGCGATGTATGCGGCGCAGTGGTTTGCGGCGATGCGGCGGGCCGTGCCCGATCTCGATTCGAAGATTGCAGCGGGCGATCTCACGCCCGTGTTTGCATGGTTGAATGCGAATATCTGGTCGCAGGCGAGCCGGTGGGAGACGCCGGAACTCGTCAAGTGCGCGAGCGGCGAAGCGCTCAACCCGCGCTATTTCCGCGAGCATCTCGAGACGCGCTATCTCGCTGCGTAGTTCAAGACCGAACAACGTTGTTTCGCGCGATGCGTTACAGTGACGCTCTTTCCATCGATGGAGTACGGTCATGAGCGACAACATCGCAGCGGCACGCGCCGATCTCGCGCCTTCGGGCACTTTGCAAGTCGGCATCAATTTCGCCAATATTTTGCTGACCGCGCGCGATCCGGTGACGCGCGCACCCAGCGGCGTCGCGCTCGATCTTGCACACGAATTCGGCAAGCGCCTCGGCGTGCCGGTCAAGATCATTCACTATGAATCGGCCGGCGGCCTCGCCGAATCGGCGAGCAAGGGAGAATGGCAGCTCGGCTTTCTCGCCATCGAACCGAAGCGCGCGAACGAGATTACGTTCACCGCGGCGTACGTTGAGATCGAAGCGACTTACCTGGTGCCGCCGAATTCGCCGCTCAAATCTCTACACGAAGTGGACCGTGCCGGCGTGCGCATTGCGGTGACCGGCAAGGCTGCCTATGATTTGTATCTGACGCGCACGCTCAAGAACGCAGAGCTGTTCCGCACGGCGGGTGCGGAAGAAACGTTTAAGCTCTTTGTCGACGAGAAGATGGATGCGCTCGCGGGCCTGCGTTCGCAGCTCGAAATCGATCAGGAAAAAATGCCAGGCTCACGCATTTTGCCCGGACGTTTTACCGCGGTTCAGCAGGCGGCCGGCACGCCGCGCGGCCATGAAGCCGGCGCGCGCTACCTGGCGGCGTTCATCGAGGAAATGAAAGCGTCGGGCTTTGTTGCGCGCGCGATCGAAAAAAACAATATACGCGGATTGACCGTCGCTGCCGCCGCTAAACCGTAGGGCGGCAGGGACCGTTAGCTAAGGCGAGCCGTAGTTCAAACCAACGCAACGCCGACCGACGCGCGCCAGGTTCCAGCTTCGTCGCGTTGCAGTTGCGCACTGCGCGCAACGTTGAGTTCATTGCGCATGGTCCCGTGCGACGCGTGACTGACTTGATACTTCAGTTGCGGCGAAAGTCCGGCGGGCGTCACCGTTTCAAATACGAATCGCCCGTCGCCGTCAGTCATAACACTCGTTCCGACGGTTGCCACATTTGCGCCGGCGATCGGTTTGCCATCGGCGGCAACGACACGCCCGGAAACGATGAGCTTTTGCATGGCCGCGGCTGCCGGAGAAGTGCTGCCGAACTCATGTCCGAATCCCACGACCGGCAAAGCCATGCCGGCGACGCCAGCGATCATCAAATGCCTGCGCCGTAACGAAATCGTCGATTTTTTCACTGGTCTCTCCTCGCGGTCTGATTATGCGGAACCATAGCAATCATACGCCTCGCCGCGCGCTCAAGGGAAGGTTTGCCGCGCCGCGCCGCTTGCACTAAGATGCCAGCAGCAAATAAAAAAATCCGCCGATCGCTGTTCGCGGTTCAGGCCGGCCAGATTGTCATTTTCTAACTGATTAGCGAGGAGCTGCGATGAAACTACTCTACTTCAATGATTTCCGTTTGGGCGTGCTCAAGGGCGATACGGTCGTCGACGTGACATCGGTCGTGCAAAAAATTCCGCACACCGGCCCCGGCGATTTGATGAATGGTTTGATCGCGCGCTTCGACGAATTTCGCGGCCCGCTCGAAAATGCCGCCGCCAGCGGCACCGGCTTGCCGGTCGCCCAGGTCAAGATCCGTCCGCCGTTGCCCAAACCGGTCAATGTCGATTGCATGGCGGTGAATTACATGGAAGACGGCACGCGCAAAGCGCCGGCGCCGATCAACGCATTCCATAAATCCCCCGGCTGCATCATCGGCCACGGCGAAACCATGGTGTTGCCGGATATGGCCGCGACGATCTTCGAAGGCGAGGCCGAGCTCGCGCTGGTCGTGGGCAAGCGCGCGAGCAACGTGCCCGCCGCGAAGGCGATGGATTATATTTTTGGTTACGTCAACTTCATCGACGGCTCAGCGCGCGGCGTGGTGCCGGCGAGCAACAGCTTCTATCAGATGAAGTCGCGCGCGACGTTTGCGCCCATCGGGCCGTATCTGGTGACGGCGGACGAAATCAAGGACCCGCTCAAGCTGCAAGTGAAACTTTGGGTGAATGGCCAGTTGAAGCAAAACTACAACACGAGCGACATGGCGCACAAAATTCCGCGCTGTATCGAGTGGATCTCGGCCATACACGATCTCGAGCCGGGCGATATTCTGGCCACCGGCACCAACCATCGCGGCTTGTCGGCATTCATGGACGGCGACACGGTCGAGCTTGAATGCGAAGGCATGGGGCGCCTCACCGTCAAGATTCGCGACGAGCTGAAGCGCACGTGGGCACGCGAAACGCGCCTCGACCGCGAGCAAAAAGGGCTCGAAGGCACGACGCCGCAGTTGACCGGCAAGTACGCGGGGACCAAGCCTGCACAAGGCACGTGAGCGCGCGCGGCATTAGGAATAAGTTTTCAAAATACGCGACGGCGGTCATCGCCGTCGCGGTTTGTGCCGGACCCGCCACAGCGGCGGAACCGAATTACCCGGTCAAGCCGATCCGCATGATCATCGCCAACGTCGCGGGCGGCACTTCCGACATTCTTGCGCGCGTGATCGGCGCGCGGCTCACCGAAAGCTGGGGCCAACAAATTATTGTCGACAATCGTCCCGGCGGCAGCGGGCTCATCGGCAATGAATTGCTGGTCAAGGCGCCGCCCGACGGCTACACGCTGTTGCTCGCCGATTTCGGCAGCACCACCACAACTGCGCTCATGCAAGGAAAAGCCACGATTGACCTGCAGCGGGATTATTCGCCGGTCACCATCGTTTCGTATTCGCCGCATTTGTTTTGCGTGCATCCGACCATGCCGGCGTCGAACGTCAAGGCGGTAATCGCGCTCGCGAAATCAAAACCCGGGAAGTTGAATTTCGCGACCGCCGGCCAGACGACCGCGCCGCACTGGGCCGGGATCCTGCTCGCCTCGCGCATGGGCATCGACTGGACTTATATTCCCGGCAAAGGCGGCGCGCAGGCGGTGCTCGACGTTGCATCGGGCCAGGCCGACGTGCTGTTCAACGGCATGCTGGCGACGTTGCCCTACGTAAAAAGCGGCAAGCTCAAACTGATAGCGGTCACGAGTGCGCAGCGCAACGCCGCGCTGCCTGACGCACCGACGTTCGCCGAATCGGGCGTTGCTGATTTCGTCACCGGCTCATGGCAGGGCATACTCGCACCGGGGAAAACGCCGCCCGAAATTGTTGCCAAGCTTTACGCGGAAACGCGGCGAGTTCTTTTGCTGTCCGATATAAAAGAAAAGCTCGCCGGCCAGGGCGCCGATGCGATGGGCACGACACCGGCGGATACCGTCGAGTTCATGCGGCGCGAGCGCGAGCGCATGACGAAATTGATTCGCGACAGCGCGGGCAAAAATCTCTAATCCGCTTTAGTGCACGTTCAGGCCGGCGGCCTTCGTAACTTTCACCCATTTGTCGAGTTCGCGCGCGATGTGCGTGTCGAGTTCCTTCGGCGTCGTCGCCAGCGGCTTGATGCCCTCGGCGGTCAGCCGCTTGATGGTGTCGGGATTTTTCGCGGCCAACGCAATTGCCTGATAGAGGCGATCAATGATGGCCGGCGGCAATTTCGCCGGGCCAAACAGCGCCTGCCAACTCGAGCTTTCATAGCCCGGCACGCCGGCTTCGGCGACCGTCGGAATCTCGGGCAGGTTTTGCCAGCGCTCGGGTGCGGTGATCGCGAGCGCACGCAGACGGCCGCCGCGCACGAGCGGCAACGCGCTCGCCATGCTGCCGAAACTCATGTCGCATTCGTTGCCGATGACCGCGGTGAGCGCGGCGGGCGCGCCCTTGTACGGCACATGCAGCAAATCGATGCCGGCCATCAGCCGGAACAATTCGGTCGTCAGGTGCGTAGCACCGGCGGCGCCGGACGACGCGTAACGAAGCCGGCCTGGCTGCGCGCGCGCAGCGGCGATGATGTCGCCGACGCTGCGCATCGCCGAGGTCTGATTGACGACGAGCAGATTGTAGCCGGCGCTCAACAGTGAAATCGAAGCGACGTCGCGGCGCGTGTCGTACGGCAGCTTGGCGACGAAGTTCGGATTGATTGCATGCGCGGTTGGCGCGAGCAACAGCGTGTAGCCGTCTGGCACCGCGTTGACGACGGTTTCCGTGCCGACGATGCCGGCGCCGCCGGGCCGGTTGTCGATCACGAATTGCTGGCCGAGGATTTCCGTCAGCCGTTGGGTGTAAGTCCGCGCCACAAAGTCGGCGGTGCCGCCCGCGCTCTGTGCAACGATGAGGCGGATCGGGCGCAGCGGATAGACGGGTTGCGCCGCCGTTGCGTCCAACGCGGGCAGTGCGCTGGCCAAGGTCGCCGCAAGCACCGCACCGCGCAGTGCGCGGCAGAATACGCGTATCACTCGGGCGTCAGGCGTGATCGGCCGGCAACTGCGCGAGCTCGATCAGACAGTTTTCAGTCGCCGAGGGATCGATGAACGCAATGCGGCAGCCGGCGTGGCCGAACCGCGGCACCTGATCAAGCAGCGGAATGCCCTTCGCCTTGAGTTCGGCGAGTGCTTCGTCGATGTCTTCGACTTCGAAACAGATATGGTTGAGGCCGCCTTTGCCTTCGGCGATCATCTTCGCGTGCTTGCTGTCGGGCGTCGTGCCGCAAATCAATTCCACCATCGATTCGCCGACGGGATAAAGCGCGAGCTTCACGGGGCGCTCGGCAAATTGCTCGACACCACCCAATGGGATTCCAAAGCAGTCTTCCCACAGCTTGCGGCTTTTTTCGACGTCGCGCACGACGACGCCGACGTGTTCGATACGCTTGATCTTCATGCTTGTCCTTTTGTTCGACATCCAGACCGGCGAGTGCCGGACGCCCGCTAGTGTAAGGGGATTCTTTATTCCGCGCGCGCGCCCGAGTCTTTGACCACGCGCGCGTACTTCGAGATTTCTGACTTGATGTAATCGCCGAACGCTTCGGGCGTCGGCAGCGTGAATGGCAGAATGCCCAAAGCGTCGAGGCGCGATTTAACGTCAGGCGACGCGAGGGCGCGATTGATCTCGGCATGCGCTTTTAGCACGATGTCCTTCGGCAAGCCGCGCGGGCCGACGAAACCATACCAGTTGTCGACCGCAAAGCCCGGAACCCCGGCTTCGGCTACTGTCGGCAATTGCGGAAACATGTCGACGCGGTTTGCGGTGGTCACCGCGAGCGGCCGGATGCGGCCGGCTTTGACCGCGGTGACGGCGGTCGATACGGTCGCGAAAATAAGCTGGATATTGCCGCCGACGAGATCGACCATCGCGAGTGCGCCGCCTTTGTAAGGCACGTGCTGCATTTTCACGCCCGCGAGCGTGTTGAACATTTCGCCGGCGAGATGATCGGCGCGGCCCGCGCCCGACGAGCCGAAGTTGATCCGCGCGGGATTGGCTTTCGCGTACGCGATCAATTCTTTGACCGACGCGACCGGCAGCGACGGATGCACGACCAGCAGGTTGAGCGCCGTCACGCCGCGCGCGATCGGCGTGAAATCGCGAATCGGATCGTACGGGAGATTTTTATAGAGGCTGACATCCACGGTCAGCGGCCCCATTGAGGCTTCGATCAGCGTGTAGCCGTCGGCGCTTGCTTTGGCGCCGATGTCGAGACCGACAGTGCCGCCCGCGCCGGCGCGATTGTCGATAATGATTTGCTGGCCCCATGCAGCAGTCAATGCCTGACCAATCGCACGGGCGGTGATGTCGGCGCCGCCGCCCGGTGCCACCGGCACGATCAACCGGATTGGTTTGTCCGGCCAGGCGCTGGCGCAATGCGCCGAATACGACGCAATCCAAAAAACCAAAGCGAGGGCAAAGCGCATGGAATTCATGCTACCGCAATCGCCGCTGCGGCGGGCCCGCGGCTGCTATTTGGTGCGTCGCGCGTTATAAGCGAGCGTAAACTGGTCAAGCCGCGGTACGTAGCTGATGCTTTTCTGCGACGCAATCGAGAACGAATAGAAATACAGCGGCATCACGGCGACGTCGTCCATCGCGATTTCGCTCGCGCGCGCGAGCAGGTCTTTGCGCTTGGCATCATCGAGGGTGAGAAATGCGGTGTTGATCAGATTGTCGACCTGGCTGTTGGAATAGCGGCCGCGGTTGTTGACGCCTCTGCCGGCGGCGAGATCATGCGTGACGGCGACTGAATTCAGCGCTGTCGCCATCTCGGACACCGCGCCGGAGCTCATCATCCAGATGCTGAAATCGCGCTTGGTGGTTTTCGAGAAATAAATATTCCACGGCATGACTTCGACTTTGGTTACGATGCCCGCGCGCGTCCACATCTGGGCAATGGCCTGGATGATGTGGCTGTCGTTGGCGAGCCGGTCATTCGGCCCATGCAGGGTGAGCGTGAGCCCGTTCGGATAACCGGCTTCGGTCAGCAGTGCTTTGGCTTTCTTCGGATCGTACGGCGTCGGCACAACTTTATTCGATGTGCCGAACAGGCCGGTGACGAGCATCTGTCCCGCGGGCGCGGTGGTGCCCGACATGATGCGTTCGCTGATCGCTTTGCGGTCAATCGCATACGACAGCGCCTGGCGCACGCGCTTGTCGAGCAGCGGATTGGCTTTCGCGCCGGGCGACGGATTGTTGCCCGTGACAAACGGGGTGACGTCGCGTCCGAGATCGAGGCCGAGATAAACCGGCAGCGCCGGCCGGCTCTGCACGATTTGAAATGCGCCGTTTTGTTTGACCTTCGCAATCAGATCGGGCGGCACGTTCTCGATCAAATCGACGTCGCCCGCAAGCAGCGCCGCGACGCGCGCGCCTTCGTTGCCGATGAAGCGCAGCGTGACTTTGCTCCAGTCGGCGGGCTTGCCCCAGTAGCGCTCGTTGCGCGTCATAATGATGCGGTCGCCCGGCAGGTACGCGCCGAACACGAACGGCCCGGTGCCGACCATGGTTTTGCCGGTATTGAAGTCGTTCGTCGTCGCGTTCCTGTTGGCTGCCGGAACCATCAGAATTTCCGGCATCATCATCGGCAGCAGCGGGTCCGGATACTTTGTTTCGATGCGGACCTTGAGCGGATCGATGACGCTTACCTGCTTGATCGAGCGTGTAAAGAGCGCAAGCGACGCCGGCGAATTCGGCACATTGGGCGCGCGCTCGAACGATGCGACGACGTCGTTAGCAGTGAAGAGCGAGCCGTCGGAAAAATGCACGTTCGGCCGCAGCTGGAATTCCCACATCGTGTCGCTGGTGCGCCGCCACGCGGTCGCCAGGGCCGGTGCCACTTCGAGTTTCTCGTCGAATTGCAGTAGTGCCTGAAAGAAATGCCGCGCGACGGCTTTGTTTGGCGAATTGTTGGCGAAATGCGGATCGAGTGAAGTGATCGGCGCACTCAAGCCGATCGTCAGGTCTTCCGCAGCTTTCGCGACGTGTGCGCCGAGTGTCGACCAGACGAGAACGAATGCTAAAAATAATCGGAGCCAACGCGACATCGCATTTTCCTCTGCTGAATGCGTTATTTGGCCGGCCGGAAAGTCGGCAGCGGGAAACGCGTCGCGTCCGGCGTCGGCAGCAATTCGACGCGCATGCCGGTCGCAATCGCTAGAGGCGCATCGCTGATGACGCGCGCGAGCATTGCGCCGCCGTCGTCGAGCACAATTTCCGCGAGGATGGTCGGCGCTTCCGCCGCGAACGGCGGCGTCACCTGGCTGTAGACGTGGCTGTATCCCGCAATTTTTCCGCGCCCGCTGCTGCGCTTCCATTCGAGATCAACCGACCAGCACTGCGGGCACAGATGACGCGGGAAGAAGATAATCGCGCTGCATGCCTTGCAATGCTGCAGCATGAGCTCACCGCGGCGCCAGCCTTCGATCAGCGGCGCATTGGTCGATGTCAGTGTCGGTTCGGGATAGGCGGGGGTTGTCATGGTTGCGCTCATTAGGCCTGCTCGACGATGACGGCGGCTGCGGCGAGTCCGTGTCCGTAGGAAATCATGCCGAAACCCGAAATGATGCCGCGCCTGGCGTCGGCGACCTGGCGTGCGCCGCCTTCGCCGCGCAGTTGGCGCGCGGCTTCGACGAGGCCTAATAATCCCGCCGAGCCGCCGGCCTGGCCGCACGACAACTGTCCGCCGCCGGTATTCAACGGAAAACTTCCATCATGCGTGAGCCGGTTGGCGTCGAGGAAGGGACCGATCTCGCCTTTTTTGCAGAAGCCCAGATCCTCGATCTGCATCGCCGCCATGATCGGAAAATCGTCGTAGCACTGCATGAAATCCATGTCCTTGTGGGCGTAGCCCGCTTCATCGAACAGCGAATCGCGAAACACTTCCCAGCCGCCCCGCACGGGCGCGATTTCACCGAGCGGATGGTTGTGCCGCTCGCGCGCGCTCAGGAAACGCACGCCTTTGCCGCGCAGCGCGCGATCGAGCGGGCCGATGATCAGCGCCTCGGCACCCGAGCATGGCATCACGCAATCGTAAAGCCGCAGCGGATCGGCAATCAGCTTGGCGTTGAGGTAATCGTCGAGTGTCAACGGTCCGCGCAGCAGCGCCGCCTCGTTGAGCCGCGCATTCGCGCGTTCATCGACAGCAATGCGCCCGAGTTGTTCGCGCGTCGTGCCGTACATTTCCATGTGCTTGCGCTGAATGATGCCGTGCAATCCCGGTGGACCGCCGTAGCCGTGCGGCGTCAGATAGTCGGACACGGCTGATGTGAATTGCGCGATGCGCTGCTTGAAAATCGCGACGTCCTGCGCGCCGCCGCCGAAGCACAACACATATTTCGCCTGGCCGGTGTCGACCGCGCGCACGGCGTTCGCAACCGACATCAACGGACCGGCGCCGGCCGCGGTCGCTTTGTAAGCCCACGAGATGCTCAGGCCGAAATATTCGGCGGTGGTCACCGCGGTATCCGAGCCGAGATTCGTCGCGTCGACGGAGAGCCCGTCGAGTTCGTCTTTGCGGATGCCGGCGGACTTGATCGCATTGCGTGCGGCTTCGCCGAGATAGCCGAACATGGTGCGCGATGGTTTTTTGTCGTACGGCGCGCTGCCGTAGCCGATGATGCCGATGTCTTTCGATAACATTGCTTAACCGATCATGACTGCCATGCGTTGGCGCTGCGGTCGAACACTTTGCGCCGGCTGCCGGCGCTCGCGTCGAGTTGATGCTTGGCGATTTTGCCCGAGGTCGTGCGCGGAAAATCGGCGAGGTATTCGATATAGCGCGGCAGCTTAAAGGCGGCAAGCTTGTCTTCGCAATACGCGATGACCTGCGAGGGCGTGACCTGTTCGCTCGAGAACCCCGGCTGCAGCACGACGTAAAGTTTCACTTCCTCGCCGCGCTTTTCGTCGGGTACGCCGACCGCCGCAGTTTCGAGCACGCCTGAGATGCCGGCGGCAACCGCCTCGATTTCGCGCGCGGAAATGTTTTCGCCGCTGCGGCGGATCGAATCCTTGATGCGGCCTTCGATATAAAAGTAACCGTTCGCATCCTGACGGAAGAGATCGCCGGTGCGAAACCACTCGCCGGCAAACGCGCTGCGCGTCGCGTCGGGCTTGTTGTAATACGCTTGCAGGATGCCGCGGCCTTTGACCCAAAGCTCGCCGACAGCGCCTTGCGCAACGTCGTTGCCGTCAGGGCCGACGATGCGGCAATCGCGATACGGCGCGGGCAGGCCGCACGAACCCGAGCCCACCATGGCCGTGTCGGCGATCGGCAGGTAAATCGTCGAGCCGGTTTCCGTCATGCCGTACAGTTCGCGAACGGGCGCATTGAATTTCTGTTCGAGCGGCTGGTGCAGGCCCTTGCTCAGCCCGCCGCTCGAAATCCACGCGATGTTCAATTTGGAAACGGCAGGTAATTCAGGCAACTTGGCCACCGCATCGGTGACCGAGAAAAAATCGATGTCGTGATCGACGAGACGCTGCTGCAACCCGGTCAGGCTGAATCGCAGCGCCACGTACGCAGTCGCGCCCATGAAGAGGCAGATCAGGAATCGCCACTTGCCGCCCATGTACGAGAGCGGCTTGTCGATCAGCATGCGTTTGGGCGCTGGCCCCTGGTGCGAGCGAACCCAGCCCAGCACGAGCCAATAGTCCTGAGTGAGCATGCAGCCCTTCGGAAACCCGGTGCTGCCCGAGGTGAACTGGATGCTCATGAGCGTGTCGACGGTTGGCTGCGGCCACTTAAGTGGATTCGCCGGCGCCGCATCGACCACGCGCTGCCAGTTGAGTTTGCAATCGAGCGCGCCGTAAACGACGAGTTGCGTCGGCGGCACCAGCGCGTCACGATTGCCGATTTCTTCGAACGTGGACAGGCAGGCTTCGTCGATGACGAGAAAGCTGGTATCGCTGTCCTGCAATACGTACTCGAGCTCGCGCGGCTTGTATTGCGTATTGACCGGCACCATGACGGCGCCCAGGCGCGCGAGTGCCATCCAGGTCACGACATAAGCGGGTACGTTGGGCAGCATGACGGCGACGTGCGTGCCGTTCCCGACGCCGAGTGCGTTGAGCGCATTCGCGCATTTCAGTGTCAGCCTGGCGAATTCGTGAAACGAAATCCGCGTGCTGTCATCGATCGATACCCACAAGGTTGCGTCGCCGAAGCGCTCCGCTGCGCCATCGACGAGCGCGGGCAGGCTCGCGTACGGTACCTCTTGCTCAAGACGGTTCATGGGATTGTGGAATCAACGCGGAACGAACGCGCGATTCTACCGCAACAGGCAATTTACTTTGCGAGCGGGCTTGAAGGCGGCCGCTTGTGATGCCATTCCGTCGCGTTCTCGTACGCCCAGCCGATGCGCAGGATGCGCGCCTCGTCGTAACCGCGTCCGGCGATCTGCAGCGAAACCGGCAAACCGCCCTTAGTAAAACCGCAGGGCAGCGACAACGCACAGAGATCGAGCAGGTTGATCGGGCGCGTCAGCAGACTCATCGGTGCTTTGCCTTGATCGATTTCGATAAGCGGCACCGCGGGCAAAGGCGTCGTCGGCAGCAGCAGCGCGTCGAATTCGCGCAGCCTTGCATCGGTTTCCCGAACCAGCGCTTTGCGCTCGGCCATAACCTGAATGTAGTCGGCGGCTGCCAGGCTTTTTGCCCAGCGGATGCGATCGCGCACATCGCGGTCGAACGGCAGATCGTCACGGTCGATCCAGTTGCGGTGCAGCGTATATCCTTCGGCGGCGATAATCTTGCCGACGATTTCGGCGAGCCGCAGGTAGGGCGCGGGCAGCGTGATGGTTTCGATGCGCGCGCCAAGCTCGCGCATGACATCCAGTGCGCGCGCAAATGCCGCGGCGACCTCCGGATCGATTGCGCCGAGTTCGGCGTCGGTTAACACGGCGAAGCGCATGCCGGCGACGCCTTGCTTCAATTCGCGCAGCGCGTCGACCTGCGGGTGCGGCAAGGTCTCTGCATCGTGCGGATCGGATCCGTGGATGGCGTTAAACAGCAGCGCTGCATCTTCGACGTCGCGCGTCATCGGACCCACGGTATCGAGCGTGGCGCTCAACGCGAGCGTGCCGTAGTTGCTGACGCGGCCGACCGTAGTCTTTAAGCCGACGATGCCGCAGAGACTTGCCGGAATGCGCACCGAGCCGCCGGTATCGCTACCGAGCGCGGCAGGAGCGAGTGCGGCGGCGACTGCAACGCCCGACCCGCTGCTCGAACCGCCGGGTGCGCGCGGCGTGGTTAAATCCCACGGATTCCACGGCGTGCCCATCGTCTGGTTCGTGCCCCATGCGCCAAACGCAAATTCGACCATATGCGTTTTGCCGAGCGTGATCATGCCGGCTTCGCTCAACCGCCCGGCAACCGTCGCGGTGACGGGCGACACGCGCTCGCGCCAGTACATCGAGCCGCCGGTCGTGCGTTTGCCCGCGACCTCGACCAGGTCTTTGAGCGCGATCGGAATGCCGAACAGCGGGCCCTGGGTCTTGCCGCTCTTTAATGTCCGGTCGACTGTGACCGCCGCGGCACGCGCTTCGTCGGCATAAACCTCGACGAACGCATGATACTTTTCATCGAGGCTGGCGATGCGTTGCAGGAAACAGTCGAGCAGCGCACTGGAAGTAAGCGCGCCGCTACGCAAACGGGCGCCCAACTCGTGCATGGGCGCGTAGGCGAGGTCTGCGTCGGTGCCGTTACTTGATTCTTGGCTGGCTGAGTTATTCATTGGCTGCGGCGTGTGATGGTTCGGCATTGTAACGACCACTGTGCCGGCACGCTATGATGCGCAAAAAAGGCACGCCGCTTGCTTTAGCAGTCGCTTTATTTTCGAAGGATGAACGAATGTATTTTGCAAACGTACGACGCCTGATGGCGCTGTTGTTGACCATGCTGGCCGCGGCTGCGGTGCCGGCGCAGGACTATCCGAACAAACCGATTCGCCTGCTGGTGCCGTTTTCGACTGGCGGCGGCAACGATACGCTGGGCCGCGTATTCGGCCAGAAATTCACGGACGCGTGGGGACAATCGGTGATCGTCGAAAACCGGCCGGGCGCCGGCGGCACTCTGGCGACGGCACTGGTCGCGCGTGCGCCCGCCGACGGCTATACGTTATTGATTTCTTCGATTGCGACGCATGCCGTAAGCCCGCATTTGTATCGAGACCCTGGTTACGATCCGATCAAGGATTTCGCGCCGATCGCTTTGCTCGGCATCGCGCCCGTCGTGATGGGTATCAATCTCGCAGTGCCGGCGAAATCGGTGCAGGAATTCATCACGCTCGCCAAAGCGAAACCGGGCGCGTTCAAATACGGCTCGGGCGGCAACGGTTCGGTCATGCACACGGCCGCGATGGTTTTCAGTCAGGCTGCGGGCGTCGAAATGCTGCACGTGCCGTACAAAGGCGCAGGCCCGGCGTACATTGCACTCATCGGCAGTGAAATCGATCTCGCCATCGACACCACCGCAGCGTTGCTGCCGCTCGTTCGCTCGGGCCGCGTGCGCGCGCTCGCCGTCGCGCGGCGCACACGCATGGCCGAAGCGCCCGAGATCCCGACTTTTGCCGAAGCGGGTTTGCCGGCGTACGAAGCGAACGGCTGGTATTCGATGCATGCGCCTGCCGGCACGCCGCCCGCAATCATTGCGAAGCTCAATGCGGAAATCGCGCGCGCGATCAAGCAGCCCGACATGCAGGAGCGCTTTCGCCAGCTCGGTCTCGATGGCGGTGGCGGCACGCCCGCACAGCTGACCGCATTTGTGCGCAGCGAATTCGCCAAGTACGCAAAAATCATCAAGGACGCGGGCATCAAGGCCGAGTAGGATGTCGATTCGCAGCGCCTGAATTTCGCAGCGATCAGACTGCATCCCGGGCGCGCCATTCGAGGCAATCTCATGTCGGTCACAACGTTTCGGGCTTGCGGGCTCTTCGCGGGCGCCGTTATTTTTTTCGCGGCCGGCGCCGCCGCCCAAAATTATCCGGTCAAGCCGGTGCGCATCGTCGTGCCGTTCGGCACCGGCGGCTCCACCGACGTGGTATTCCGCATACTCGGGCCGAAACTTGCCGAATTGCTCGGTCAGCAGGTTGTGATCGACAATCGGCCGGGTGCGGCGGGCAGCATCGGCATCGGGCTGGTTGCGAGGTCTGCGCCGGATGGATATACGCTGGGTGTCGCTACGCTTGCGTATGTCGCGAATCCTTTTCTGCTTTCGAAGCTGCCCTATAACACCGAAAAAGACCTCACCCCCGTGTGCCTCGTCACCCTGGTGCCGCTGGTGCTCACGGTGCATCCGTCGGTGCCCGCGCGCACCGTCAAGGCCTTTATCGCGCTCGCCAAAACAAAGCCGGGGAGTTTGAATTACGGGTCGGCCGGCAACGGCAGCGCCAACTCTCTGGCAGCCGAGCAATTCAACTATCTGGCCGGCATCAACGTTACGCATGTGCCGTACAAATCGGCGGGCGCCGCCGTGGTGTCGATCGTCGGCGGCGAAACCGCGGTGATGGTGGCAACTTTGCCGTCGGTGATCGAGCATTTCAAAACCGGCCGTCTGGTGCCGCTCGGCGTCAGTACGCTCAAACGCGACCCGACCTTGCCCGAGGTGCCGACCATGGATGAAGCAGGGGTCCCGGGTTATGAGGTCTATGAATGGCAAGGCGTGGTCGTACCCGCGGGCACGCCCGCAGCTATCATCAACCGGCTGCAGCAGGACATCGTCAAAAGCCTCGCGCTGCCGGAGATGAAAGCGCGCATCGCGGGCGTGGGCGCGCGTGAGGTCGGCAGCACACCCGAGGAACTCGCGCTGCATATCAAAAAAGAGCTGGCGATCTGGGAGCGCGTCGTCAAAGCCGCGAACATCCGCATCGACTGAGCGGCGACTGCGAACACCGTCGTGGTGCAAAATGGCGCCCGGCGATATAAATTCAGCCTCTCACATGAAAACACCATTCGCCACCGCGCAGGACATCGAATCGCCATACGCATGGACGCGCTTGTTCGTCTCGCTCATCCTGATGACGATCGGCGGCTCGGGCATGTACACCGTCGCCGTCGTGCTGCCGCAGATTCAGGCTGAATTTGCGGTGCCGCGCGGAGACGCGTCGCTGCCCTATATGCTCGCCATGATCGGCTTCGGGCTCGGCGGCGTGATGATGGGCCGGCTCGCCGACCGTTTCGGCGTCGTGGTGCCCGTCGTTATCGGCGCGGTGTTTCTCGGCACCGGTTTTATTGTCGCCGGGAATGCGGCCAACATTTGGCAGTTCAGCCTTGCGCAAGGTGTGCTGATGGGATTTCTCGGCTGCGCAGCGACGTTCGCGCCGCTCGTCGCCGACACGTCGCAATGGTTTTCGCGCCGGCGCGGCATTGCCATCGCGATCTGCATGAGCGGCAACTACCTCGCCGGCGCGGTGTGGTCGCCGATCGTGCAGCATTTCATCGAAACCGTCGGCTGGCGCCAGACGTACATCGGCATCGGCATGTTTTGCATCGCCTCGATGCTGCCATTGGCATTGCTCGTTTTGCGCCGGCGGCCGCCCGCGCATTCGCTGCCCGCCAAAGCGCCCGAAGAGCTGTCGGCAGCCACCGCCGCGCATTTCGCGAATACCGCATCGGCGCGGCCGCTCGGATTTTCCCCCGCGGCGCTGCAGGTATTGTTGTGCATCGCTGGTGTTGCGTGCTGTGTCGCGATGTCGATGCCGCAAGTACACATCGTTGCGTATTGCGGCGACTTGGGCTTCGGCGCGGCGCGGGGCGCGGAAATGCTGTCGCTGATGCTCGCGACGGGTATCGTCAGCCGGCTCGTTTCAGGGTGGATTTCGGACCACATCGGTGGGCTGCGCACGCTGCTGCTGGGTTCCGTTTTGCAAGGCGTTGCCCTGCTTGGTTTCCTGTTCGCCAACGGCGTGACGTCGCTGTACGTGGTGGCGGCGATGTTCGGTTTGTTCCAGGGCGGCATCGTGCCGAGCTATGCCTTGATCGTGCGCGAATACTTCACGCCGAAAGAAGCCGGCGCGCGCGTCGGCACGATCTTGATGGCGACGCGGTTCGGCAGGGCGCTGGGCGGCTGGCTGTCGGGCGCCATTTTCGACCTGACCGGTTCGTATCGCGCGGCGTTCCTCAATGGCACTGCGTGGAACCTCGTCAACGTCAGTATTGTGTTGATGCTGCTTTATCGCGCGCGCGGCGGACGCCGGCTGGTTGCGGCGCAGATTTGATGCGCGGGGCAGTAGCTCGACAGGAATCCCCGCAGCGATATTTTCGGAGTTAAAATCCTGTCCTCGATGGCGCCGTATGCGGCGGGCGCCGACCGCCAAAAATCAGCAGCCGCAGTCATGACACCCGGAGGGGGACGCAAAATGGCAACGCTCAATATCAACGGCAAGAATCAGGAAGTCGATGTCGATCCGTCCACACCTCTGTTGTGGGCGATTCGCGAGCAGGTCGGCCTGACCGGCACCAAGTACGGCTGCGGCATTGCGCAGTGCGGCTCGTGCACGGTTCACATCGATGGCGCTGCGGTGCGTTCGTGCGTGATGCCCGTCGCCGCGGTGCAAGGCAAAAAAATCACCACGATCGAAGGGCTCGCCCAGAACGGCGTGCTCACCAAAGTGCAGAAAGCCTGGCTCGAACACGAAGTGCCGCAATGCGGCTACTGTCAGTCCGGCATGATCATGGCGGCGACCGCGCTGCTCAACAGCAAACCGAAGCCCACCGATGGCGACATCGACAGCGCGATGACCAACATCTGCCGTTGCGGCACCTTCCAACAAGTGCGCGACGCGATCCACGCCGCCGCCAAAGCCTAAAGGACCGCCGCCATGACAACGAAAAAAGCAAAGGTCGCGAGTCAACCTAACCTGCGCCGCCGCCAGATCGTCATCGGCTCCGCAGCCGTCGGCAGCGGTCTCGCGCTCGGCCTCAACATTCCGTTCGGCCCCGCCGTGGTCCGCGCCGCGGATGGCGCGCCTGAAGTCAACGCGTGGGTGGTCATCCGTCCGGACGAAACTGTCGTCGTGCGCATCGCGCGTACCGAGATGGGCCAGGGCACGCTTACCGGCCTCGCGCAGATGGTCGCCGAAGAACTCGAATGCGACTGGACGAAAGTAACGACTGAATATCCGACGCCCGGCCAGAGCGTCGCGCGCAAGCGCGTGTGGGGCGATTTCTCGACGGGCGGCAGCCGCGGCATTCGCGAGTCGAACGAATATGTGCGCCGCGGCGGCGCGACCGCGCGGGTCATGCTGGTGCAGGCCGCAGCCGATGGCTGGAAGGTGCCCGCGTCCGAGTGCACCGTCAGTAAAGGTGTGATCACGCACACGTCTTCCGGCCGCACGACGACGTACGGCAAGGTTGCCGAAGCCGCCGCGCGGATTACACCGCCGAAGGACGTGCCGCTCAAGGATCCTAAAACGTGGAAGATCATCGGCCAGCCGATCAACCGACTGGACACGGTCGAGAAGCTGACCGGCAAAGCGGTTTACGGCGTCGACTTCAAGATGCCCGGCATGCTGAATGCGACGATCAAGGAATGCCCGGTGTTCGGCGGCAAAGTGAAGAGTTTCGATGCCGCCAAGGTCGAGAAGATGAAAGGCGTCAAGAAAGTCGTGCAGGTTGGCGACACCGCGGTCGCCGTCGTCGCCGATACCTGGTGGCAGGCCAAGGTTGCGATGGATGCGCTGCCGATCGTGTGGGACGAAGGTGAGAACGCGAAAGTTTCAAGCGCGTCAATCGCCGAGATCCTCAAAGCCGGGCTCGACGCCGACCAGGCGTTCGTCGGCAACAAGAACGGTGACGCGAAGGCGGCACTTGCCGGCGCCGCGAAAAAAGTCGAAGCGGTTTACGCGTATCCGTACCTGAACCACGCGCCGATGGAGCCGATGAATGCGACGGCGCGTTACACGCCGGAAAAATGCGAAGTGTGGTGCGGCACGCAAAACGGCGAAGCCGCGTTTGCGGCGGTGCTCGGCGCATCCGGCCTGCCGGCGGACAAATGCGATGTCTACAAATTCCTGCTCGGCGGCGCCTTCGGCCGGCGCGGCGCGTTTCACGATTTCGTGCGCCAGGCCGTGTTGATTGCGAAGCAGATGCCCGGCACGCCGGTGAAATTGTTGTGGACGCGCGAAGAAGACATGACCCAGGGCCGCTATCATCCGGTCACCCAGTGCAAACTGGTTGGCGGGTTCGATGCGAACAACAACCTGACCGGTTTGCATATGCGCATCTCGGGGCAGTCGATCCTGGCCTCCGTGCGTCCCGAAGCCATGCAGAACGGCGCCGACCCCGCGACATTCCAGGGCGTCACCCCGAGCGGCGAATTCGAATACGGCTATGGCGCGATTCCGAATCTGCTGATCGATCACGC
>JAQGMI010000017.1 GCA_028292435.1 Betaproteobacteria bacterium | reverse complement strand
CTGGCGCAGATGAAAGCGTTCAACAGCTACGTCGCTGCGTGCGCGGAAGTCTCGGTGACCGGCGGCAACAAGGTCAAAGTGCATCGCATCATCTGCGCAACCGATCCGGGCTATGCGGTGAATCCCGCGCAGATCGAACGCCAGATCGCGGGTTCATTCGTGTATGGATTGTCGGCCGTGTTCAACCAGGAATGCACCGTCAAAAACGGCCGCATCGAGCAGACGAACTTCAACACGTTCGATTCGATGCGTATCGCGCAGATGCCAAAAGTCGAGTCCATCATCATGCCGTCAGGCGGGTTTTGGGGTGGCGTGGGCGAGCCGACGATCTGCGTGGCGGCGCCCGCGGTGCTCAACGCATTTTTCGCGGCAACCGGCAAGCGCATGCGCACGTTTCCGTTGAAGAACCACGGCATCACGATCGTCTGAGCGCGCGCTTGCCGCAGCTTGCGGGCGGCTACTACACGCGGTTTCCCATGCTGGAGGTTTCGGGTTGCAGGATCGAATGACAGCCGGACCGCGCCGCCGATTTCTTGCGGCCGCCGGCGGGTTGGCGGCAGTCGCCGCATGGCCGCTGACAGCTGCGGCGCAATTGAATCGCACGCTGCCCAACAATATGCCGCAGGTGATCGCTCGGTTGGTCGGCCAGTCAAAGGTCAATCCGGGCCGGATCAAGCTTAGCTTGCCGCCGCTGGTCGAGAACGGCCATTTAGTACCGCTGAGCGTCACGGTCGATAGTCCAATGACCGAAGCCGATCACGTCAAGGCGATCCACGTCTTCACGGACAAAAATCCGCTGCCCGAAGTGCTGAGCTTTTATCTCGGCCCGCGCGCCGGCCGCGCAAACCTGAGTACGCGCGTGCGCCTTGCGGACAGCGAAACAGTCGTCGCGATCGCACAGATGAGCGATGGTTCATTCTGGTCTGAGAGCGTGCACGTCGTGGTGACGACCGCGGCCTGCCTCGAGGAGCTGTAGAGCGCCTAACAAGGTGAAACGCGTGATTCGCTGTCACGATTTTGGCTCAGAGCTAGGAGAAAGTCGTGCGGCTTAGTCATTCTAAGCAAGGGACTTCTCGACAACGCCATGGGCCAAAACTCGTGCCAGCCCGAAGGGTTGCAGCCAAAATCGGCGATGGCCGCGTTGCTCGTCTTGGCAATAGAATGACTATTGCCTTCGCCGGGCGCCTTGCCCTCACCAATTCTGGCTGCAACGCACACGTGTTTCATTATGTTACGGACTCTTATGTTCAAAACGCTGCCTGACGACACCGCCGCAACGGTCGGCATGCTGATCAACGGCACGCCGTTTCGCGCACCGGCCGGCTGTACAGTTGCTGCGGCGCTGCTCCTGGCTGGCATCACGCCGACTCGCACGACGCCCATCAACGAATCGCCGCGCGCGCCTTATTGCATGATGGGCGTGTGCTTTGAATGCCTGGTTGAAATCGACGGCGCGCCCAATCAACAGTCCTGCCTCGTTCCAGTGGCCGAAGGCATGCGCATCAACCGCCAGCTCGGCAAAGTCGAAGCAAAACTATGAGTACCGCGTTCGATCTGGCGATTATTGGCGCAGGCCCTGCTGGTCTCGCTGCCGCAACCGCCGCGGCCGGGCTCGGCATGCGCACAGCGGTCATCGACGAGCAGACCGAACCCGGGGGGCAGATTTATCGCAGTATCGAGAGCGTGAATGCGCGGCGGCCTTCGCAGCTCAAAGTGCTCGGCAGCGACTACGCCGCCGGACTTGAGCTCGTTGAGAAGTTTCGCGCGAGCGGCGCCGAATATATGCCGCTGACGACCGCCTGGCAGATCGACGGCCAGCGAAACGTATATACACGCAGCCAGGGTCGCGCTGCGCGGATCGCTGCGAAGCGAATCCTGATTGCGACGGGCGCGATGGAACGTCCGATGCCGGTTCCCGGCTGGACACTGCCCGGCGTCATGACCTGCGGCGCCGCGCAAACGCTGCTGAAATCCACGGGTGCAGTTCCGGATGGACGTTTCGTGATTGCCGGAAACGGTCCTTTACTGCTGTTAGTCGCGGTTCAACTCGCGCGTGCCGGCGTCAAGCCGGCGGCCGTCATCGAAACGGGATCAAATTTTATTCCTGCACTGCGCCACCTGCCCGCTTTTCTGATGGCGCCCGGCTACCTCGGCAAGGGCCTTTCGCTGGTCGGCGAACTGCGCGATGCCGGCGTCAAGGTTTGTAGCGGTGCCCACAACCTGGAAATCCGCGGCGACGACCGCGCGCACGAAATTCATTATGAATGGCGCGGACAAAAACGGCGCGAGCAGATCGACGTCGTCCTCTTGCATCAAGGCATCGTGCCGAACATGAATCTCGCGTTGTCACTGCGTTGCGACCATCAATGGGACAACGTGCAACGCTCGTTTCGTCCGACGTTGGACGAATGGGGCAACACGTCGGTCGATGGCGTGCAGATCGCCGGCGACAACGGCGGCATCGCGGGTGCGCAGGCTGCTGAATTCAGCGGGCATCTCGCGGCACTGAGCGCCGCGTGTTCGACGCAAACAATTACCGCCGAAGAACGCGATCGTCAGGCGGCCGGCCTGCGCACGAAGTTGAATCGCCATTTGCGAGCGCGGCCGTTTCTCGACGCGCTGTACCGCCCGGCGCAGGAGATGATCGCGCCACGTTCGCCGGAGACTATCGTGTGCCGCTGCGAAGAAGTGCGCGCCAGCGAGATACGCCGCATCGTGACCGAACAGGATTGCCCCGGGCCGAATCAGATGAAATCGTTTACGCGCTGCGGCATGGGCCCGTGCCAGGGACGGCTGTGCGGATTGACGGTCGTCGAGTTAATCGCCGAATGTCGCGGCATCACACCGGCGGAAGTCGGTTATTACCGCATTCGCTCACCGATCAAACCGATCACGCTTGGAGAAATCGCGGCGATGGAATCCGATAACTAGCTGCGAGCGAGCTTCACGGCAGCGTCAACCCGGTCGTTGCCGTAATCGCGTTCCGCTGCCACGCGCGTTACTTTGCCATTCCTTAAATCTGCGGCGATCGCATCAAGTGAACGTTGCGCAGGCATGCCGTAACCGCCGGCACCCGGCGTCTCAATTCGCATTGCATCGCCGACTTTCATTTCGACGCGCGCTACTTTCGAAAACAGCTCTTCCTGGTCGACGCGCCCGTAATTGCGGACGAGCTTCGCGCGGCGGCCATCGAGCCCGCCGAATACGCCGCTCGGCACGCCGACGGTATGACTGTCCGAGCGTACCGAAAAAATCGTACCTGGCACAGTGGCCCGGATCTGGCGCGCAATCCCCAACCCGCCGCGGTATTGACCGGCGCCGCCTGAGTCATCGATCAACGCGTACTCGTCGACGATCAGCGGATATTCGTTTTCAAGCGCTTCCGCGGGCAAATTGGACGTGTTGGTCATGTGCACGTGCACCGCGTCCATACCGTCGGCGCCATGCCGCGCGCCGCTGCCGCCACCAAGCGTTTCGAGATAGACGTAATAACCGTCGCGGCGCGTGAGCGCGCCTGAAAACACGATGGCGGGCACCACGTCATTCCCGGACGCCATCACCCGTTCGGGGGGCAGTAATCCGCGAAATGCACCGAAAATCGCGCCGGCAACTTTCTGGCAGGTAATCGAACGCGCACCGACCGGCGCGGGCGGCAACGGATTGACGATGGTGCCCGGCGGCGCACTGATGCTGACCGCATCGAAGAGTCCTGCATTCGGCAGGAGTTCCGGATCGAGCAGCGCCTTGATTGAATAGTAAACACACGCGTGCAGCGCATTGGTCGGCACGTTCATCGCACCGCGCGCCTGCTTGCCCGAGCCGGTGAAATCGAGCGCGAGTCCGTCCTTCGACACCCGCACCGTGACCGCAATGGGCACCGGTTCGCCGCCCATGCCGTCATCGTCGAGATAGTTCGTGAAACGGTATTCGCCGATTTTCAGTTCGGCGATGCGGTTGCGAATCCGCCGGCGCGTGTACGCGATGATGTCGTCGATCGACTGGCGTACCGCCGCCATGCCCATCTGGACAACGAGTTCACGTGCCGCCGTAGCACCGCGCTCATTGGTCGCGACCTGCACGCGCAGGTCGAGCGCGCGCTCTTCGGGGTCGCGCGTATTCTGCGCAATGAGGTTCAGCGTTTCGGTATCGAGCACGCCCGCACGCACGACGCGAATGACCGGCAAGCGGATGCCCTCTTCGAAGATAGAGCGCGAACCGCCGGCTATCGACCCCGGCACGGCGCCGCCGACGTCCGCGTGATGACCGACGTTGGCGGCAAAGAATTCCACTTTGCCGTCGATGAACACCGGCGTAATGCAGCTGATGTCCGGCAGATGCGTGCCGTGCGCCAGATAAGGATCGTTGCACAGGAACACGTCGCCGTCCTGAATCGATTCGAGCGGGCACGCTTTGAGCACCGCAGCAACACCGCCGTTGAGCGAGCCCAGGTGCAGTGGAATCTGCGTGCCCTGCGCGATCAATCGTCCGCGCCCGTCGAAGAGTCCGACCGAGCAATCGCGCCGCTCCTTGATGTTGGTCGAAAACGACGAACGCACCAAAGTGTTGTTCATGTCTTCGGTGATCGACAGCAGTCGATTGCTGAAGACCTCCATTGCAATTGGATCGAAAATCTGCGGTTCGCGAACGGGTTGGCTCATTTGATGCGTCCCACATTGATGATCAGGTTGCCGACGCGGTCAACGTTTGCACTCTGACCGGGCGCGAGCAGGACGGTGGAACTCATTTCTTCAACGAGCGCCGGGCCTGCGAGCGCTGCGCCTGCCGGCAATTTTCCGCGCGCATGCACGGGCGTATCGAGCCATCCGAGCTGAATGCCGAAATATACGTTGCGATGCGCAACCACCGCCGCCGCAACGCTTCCCGTCGAGGCGATTTCACGCAAAGGCGCCTTCGCCACATCACCGACCGCCTGCAGCCGGCAGTTCACGACCTCGACCGCGCGCCCGGGTACGTCGTAGCCATACTCGCGTTGATGAGCTGCTGCGAAATCTTTCAGGAATTCCACCATGCCGTGCGCCTGTATTCCGGTCACCGGCACCATGACTTCGAAATTCTGCCCCTGATAGCGCGCGTCGATGTGGCATCGAAATGATTGAGCGGCCGGCGCAACCCGCTCGCGCTCGAGCCAGGCACGCGCTTCGGTTTCCATTTCAGCAAAGAGGTTGCACACGCGCAGCCAGCTATCTGCGGTGACTTCCGAAATCTCGCTGCGCACGAAATCGAAACTGATGTCGGTCAGCAGCATGCCGCGTGCGCACAGCGTGCCGGGTTCCTGCGGCACGATGACTTGCGGGATGCCGCATTCCATCGCGACGTCTATCGCATGCAGCGGACCGGCGCCGCCATAGGCAAACAGCGCAAATCGTGAGAGGTCGTAGCCGCGCTCGGTCGATACCGATCGTATCGCGCGGCTCATATTGGCATTCGCGATGCGAATGACACCTTCGGCGGCCTGCTCGAGCGTGATGCCAAGCGGGCCCGCAACTTTCTGGTCGATAACGGCGCGCGCCGCTGCCTCATCCACTTTAAGCCGCCCGTCGAGCAGTGACACCGGATTTAACCGGTGCAAGCTGATTTGGGCATCGGTAATCGTCGGTTTACTGCCCCCGCGCGAATAGGCGGCCGGACCTGGATCGGCGCCCGCGCTTTGCGGCCCGACTTTTAACGCGCCGGCGTCATCCATCCATGCAATGCTGCCGCCGCCCGCACCGATCACGTGTATGTCGATCATCGGTGTCTTGACCGGATAGTCGGCGACCAGCCGGCTCGAACTGAACAGCGGTTTGCCGCGATAAACGAGCGACACGTCGGTACTGGTGCCGCCGACGTCGAACGTGACGAGATTTTCGAAACCGGCGACGCGGCCGATTTCGGCCGCACCGACGACGCCTGCCGCGGGCCCCGACAAACACGTGCGCACTGGGTACGCACGCACCGCGCGAACGGACATCAGGCCGCCGTTGGAATGGATCGTGAACGGCTCGACAGTGATGCCGAGGTTTTTAACTCGCGTCAAAAACCCTTCGAGATAAGTTTCCATGCGCGGCCCGACCGCGGCATTCAACAGCGTTGTCGACCAACGCTCGTACTCGCGAAACTCGGGCAGCACGTCGCTCGAGATGCTCACATAGGCGTCGGGCAGCACGCGCTCGACCACGCGGCGCGCAGCCTGCTCGTGCGCCGGATTGCGGTACGAATGCAGGAAACACACGGCAACCGATTTGACGCCGGCGGATTTAAGTTTCTTCGCCGCAGTTTCGACTTCACGCTCGTCGAGCGCTGCAATGACGGCGCCGTGCGCATCGACACGTTCGCCAATTTCATGCCGATGCTCGCGCACCGCGAGCGGCGGCGCTTTGACGACGCCGTAGTCGAAGAGATGCGGCCGTACCTGGCGGCCGATTTCTATCACGTCGCGAAAACCTTTGGTCGTGATGAGGCCGGTCACCGCGCCGCGCCGCTCGATGATGAGGTTGGTCGCGACCGTCGTGCCGTGCCCGACGTGACCGACCTCGTTCGGCGCGATCGAATGAATTTTCAGCAGGTCGGCGATGCCCTGCTCGATCGCCTGCGACGGATCGCGCGGCGTCGAAGCTACCTTGTGATAGCTGACCTGCCCGTCCTCTTCACGCAGCAACGTGAAATCAGTGAACGTGCCGCCGACGTCGATGCCGATTCGATACATTTTTAAGAATTCGCCGCTATTCGGGCTTAATGCCGGCGTCCTGGATGACTTTGCGCCATTTGCCGATTTCGCCGGTGACGCGTCCGCTGAAAACGGCCGGCGTGCTGGCGACGATGTCCGCGCCCTGGCTCGCGAGCAGTTCGCGCAAGTTCGGCTGCGCCAATGCGCGCGCGGTGTCTTCACTTACTTTGCGCACGATGTCCGCTGGCGTGCCGGCCGGTGCAAACAAGCCGAACCACACGATTGCCTCAAAGCCGGGATAGCCCGATTCGGCGATCGTCGGCACCTGGGGCGTAATCGACGAGCGCTGCAGGCTGCTCAAGCCGAGCGTGCGCAGCTTGCCTGCCTGCACATGCGGCAGCGACGTCATGATGACGTCGAACATCAGCGACAAATGGCCGCCGAGCAACTCGATCATCGCCGGGCCGGTGCCTTTGTACGGCACATGCACCATCTTTATTTTCGCGACCGACTGAAAGAGCTCCATCGCCATATGCGAAGTGCTGCCCGTGCCGGCCGTGCCATAGTTAAGCGCGCCGGGATGCGCTTTCGCCAGTGCGACCAGTTCCCTGACCGATTTGGCCGGAATCGACGGATGCACCGACAACATCTGCGGGATCGTCGCAATTTCAGTGATCGGCGCAAAATCGCGCTGCGGGTCGAACGGCAATTTCGCATATAGCGACGCAGCAACCGCGTTGGTCGTATTGGTGCCGAGCAGCAGCGTATAACCATCGGGCGCCGACTTCGCGACATGGTCGGAGCCCACGATGCCGCCGCCGCCCGCGCGATTGTCGACGATCACCGATTGCTTCCACGCCTCGTTCAGACGTTGCGCGACACTGCGTGCGAGCAAGTCAGTCGAGCCGCCGGCCGCGAAGGCAACGACGATGCGAACGGTTTTGGCGGGATAAGCGTCGGCGCCAAACGCGGCCGGTATGGCCAGCGAAAGATTCGCGATACTGAGCAAACACGCGATCACACGAAGCATTGCATTCTCCCTGCGCGAAAGATTTCGGAACCGGGACGACTATAGCAGACAAGCCCGCTTGCTCTTTTATGCGATCACGCTTTGCCGTCGAGCAGCCCGTTACCTTCACCTAATGCGGGGTAACCGGCGCTTTCCGGATTCGCCCGGAACGCCGGCACAACGGGCACCGGCAGCGCGGTCATTTCCTTGCCGCCGGCTCCAAGCCTGGCGGCGAATACGCCGCGCGCAATGAAATGCTCGTCCTTCAACGCCTCCTGCATCGACGCCATCACCGAGCAGCACACGTCTTTTCCCTGAAACAAGGCGCGCCATTCGGCGGCGGTTTTTGCCGCTATCTTTTCAGCGATCGCGCGTTTCGTTGCGACGACATCTCGACTGTCGTCCTGCACGTCCGCCGGCAATGCAAGCAAAGCACAGAAGTTTTCCCAGAATTTCTGCTCGAGCGGCGCCGCGGCGACAAACTTATTGTCACGCGTGCGATAAACGTTGTACCGCGGCGAGCCGCCGGTCACGAGGTCGCCGGCGGGTGTGGGCCACTCGCCGGCGGCTTCACCATTGCCGATGGCCCAGTATAGGAAAGTGAAAAGATTGTCGCCCATCGCGATGTCGAGCTTGCAGCCTTTGCCGCTGCGATCGCGTACCCGCAATGCGAGCAGTATGTTAATCACCGCCGGATAAGTGCCGCCGCCGATGTCGGCGATCAGAGCAGGCGGCGGTATCGGCGCGCCGTCGCTGCCGGCGGCGAGCGCGAGCATGCCCGCATCCGCGATGTAATTCAGATCGTGCGCGGCGACTTCGGCGCGCGGGCCATGCTGGCCGTAACCGGTGATTGCGCAATAAATAATGCGCGGATTGATTTTACTTAAGGCTTCGTAACCAAGGCCCAGCCGGTCCATCACGCCGGGCCTGAACTGTTCGACCACGATGTCGCACGATTCGATCAGCGGCTTGAGCTTCTCGACTGCGGCCTTGTCCTTAAGATCGATTGCGATCGAGCGCTTGCCGCGATTGAGCAGCGCGAAATTGACGCTGTCCGTACCAAATTTGGGCGTATACGAGCGCATCTCGTCGCCGCGCCCCGGGCGTTCGATCTTGATGACTTCGGCCCCCGCCTCCGCGAGCACCAGTGTCGCGAGCGGGCCCGGCAGCAGCGTGCTGAAGTCGAGTACGCGAATTCCTTCAAGCGGCGCCATGCGCTAAACCTTTAAACCTTGGACCGCCAAGGACGCAAAGGTAAAACCGCTAATTGAAAATGACATCGTGCACTATGCCCGCGCATCGTTGACTGCTTAGTTTCTCGTTTCGAATTTGCACTCGCTTTTCCTTTGCGTCCTTCGCGTCCTTGGCGGCCAAAGATTTTCAGCCCTTGCGTTGCCTCAATTTATCGACCTGCGCGCGGCGTGCGGGCGCGTAGGGCTGCTCGCCGGTTGCATCGAACAGCGCTTGCGTCACATCGCAATGAGGCGAAAGTCCGGTTCGCTCGAGCAACGAAATCGGGCCTTCGGGATAACCAAGGCCGAGCTTCAACGTAGTATCGAGGTCATCCGCCGTGGCGAGACCTTCGTCGAGGCGGCGTAACGCTGCGTTGTAATACGGCCGCACGAGACGGTCAATGATGCGGCCTGCAAAATCGCCACAGACCGCAACCTGCAATCCGGCACCTTCGAAGATGGTTTTCGCAGCCGCCATTGCCGCATCGGTCGTGCGCGGCTGACGCACCAGCTCGACCAGGTTCGTCGGCTCGGCGTCGCCCAATCGGAAGCGCGCAAAGCCGAGCGCATTGGAGCCTTCTTCAGCGCGGCTTTCGCCGGTGTGCGCGCCCAGCGATTCCGTGCCGAGCTCGATCAATACGGCCGCCTTGTCCTTCCACCGTTCGAGCGACTTGGCGTGACCGCCGGCATGCTCGCCGAGCACGATGACGACCTCCGCGGATTTCAACGCCTTCGCTGCACCCTGGATTAACGGGTGCTCGCCTGGAAACGAGCGGCTGTTGCCGGTATCAAGCACTGCATAGCGCATGGTTTGCATCGCCTTTCAGCCTCCGAACATCGCGTTGCCGGCGTATTTGAAAAATCCCTGGCCCGTTTTGCGGCCAAGGTGACCGGCGGCAATCATTCGCTTAACGAGCGCCGGCGGTGCTGCGCGCGGTTCATGCGTCGACGCGTACAGCGCTTCGGCGACGAGCAAGTGCGTATCGAGCCCGACCAGGTCGAGCAGTTCGAGCGGACCGAGCGGATAACCGAGTCCGAGTTTGATTGCACGATCGATGTCCGCCGGCGTGGCAACGCCCGCCTCGACGAGTCGAATCGCATCGTTGTTGAACGGCACGAGAAAATAATTGAGGATGAACCCGGGATTGTCCTTGGTCTTGACCGGAATCTGGCCCATCGCCTTGCAGAACACCCACGCGGCGGCGAACGATTCATCGCTGGTGCGAATGCCGGGCGACATTTCGACCAATTTCATCAATTGCGCGGGAAGGCAGAAATGCATGCCGACGAAGCGCTCGTCGCGTCCCGAGCCTGCGGCGATTTCGGTGATCGAAAGCGTCGAGGTATTCGACGCGAACAGCGTGTGCGGCGGACAAACCTTGTTGAGTTCGCCGAGCAACTCGTGCTTCACTTTCAAATTTTCAAAC
Organism: Betaproteobacteria bacterium; assembly: GCA_028292435.1. GTDB lineage: Bacteria > Pseudomonadota > Gammaproteobacteria > Burkholderiales > SG8-41 > PALSA-1004. Next base: position 81,103 of record JAQGMI010000017.1, on the reverse strand, counting down.
ACCGCCTCAATGACGATGTCGCACGCCGCCATGTCGGCAACTTTGGTCGTGCTTGCCAGGCCGCTCATGATCTTGTCGACTTCCGGCTGCGTAAGTTTTTTGCGTTCAACCGACTTGGCGAAAAACCCCGCCGTCTGCTTGCGCGCGCGATCGAGCGCGTCCTGACGCGTGTCGTAAACAATTGTCTTGAATCCGGCGCGCGCCGCGACGATCGCAATGCCCGCGCCCATCGTGCCACTGCCTGCTACGCCTACAGTTTTTATTTCAGACATTTTCTTCCTGATACTTTGAAACCACGGATAAAAAATCTACTTCCTGATAAAACTGCGCCCGATCAGCTGGCGGTGAATCTGATTGGTGCCTTCCCAAATCTGGGTAATTTTCGCATCACGCATCAGGCGCTCGACACGATAATCCTTGCAATAACCGTATCCGCCGTGAAGCTGCACCGCGTCGGTCGCGATTCGCATGGCAAGATCGGAAGCGCGCATTTTCAGCATCGACGCTTCGACGCCAAAATCGGTGGCGCCGCCGTCGACCATCCGCGCGACGTGCGCAAGCCACGCTTCGCACATTGCGAGATCGGTTGCCATATCCGCGAGCATGAACTGGATACCTTGAAACTCGACGATCTTGCGGCCGGATTGTTTACGCTCATTGATGTAAGCGATCGAATCTTCAAATGCGGCGCGCGCAATTCCGAGGGCGTGCGCGGCAACGCTCGGCCGCGATTTGTTCAACGATGCGAGCAGGATTTTCAGGCCGTCGCCGGGTTTACCAAGCAGGTTGGCACGCGGCACGCGGCAATTGTCGAAGGCGAGCGTCGCGGTGCTCGACGCGCGCAATCCCATCTTGTCTTCTTCGCGCACGACCGCAAGTCCCGGCGTGCCTTTCTCGAGCACGAGCACCGAGATCGCGCCTTTGCTATCGGCGATTTCACTCCACTTGCCGAACAGCATGTAGAGATCGGCGTGCGCGCCGTTGGTGATGAATGTCTTGCCGCCGTTGACGAGGATACTGTCGCCGTCCGGTCGAAATTCGGTTTTCATTCCAGTCGCATCCGAGCCCGCGGCTGGCTCGGTAATCGTCAGCGACGCAAGGCCGCCCTCCGCCATCACCGGCAACAAACGCTTTTTCTGTTCTTCGGTCCCAAAATCGATCAGCGGCTTAATCGCATGAAAATTGGTCGCCCACACGATGCCGGTCGAAGCGCACGCCTTCGACAGTGCGCGCACGCATTCGAGGTAGACGGCGTACGACATCTGCGCACCGCCGTACGCTTCCGGAATAAACATTGCGTTGAGCCCGAGCGCGTTGATTTCCGATACGTTCTGATGCGGAAATCCACCGGTTCGATCGAGATCGGCCGCTTTTGGCGCGATTCGCTCGCGTGCGAGCTTCGAGACGCTCTCGAGCAGCGCCGCTTCTTCGGGCGCAAATGCCAGCGCCGCATCAAGCCGGTTAAAAACGTTCAATGGTTGATCCCTTGCGCGCCATCGATATAAATCGTCTCGCCCGACAAAAATGGAATGTCTTCACTAAAAAGCACCGCGACGAGTTTCGCCACGTCGGAGGTTGCACCCGTATTGCCGGACGGAATGCGCTTTTTCAGGTAATCGGCGAGCTGCCCCTTGGTCATCGCGTCGCGGTTCAGATCGGTCACGATATAACCAGGGGCGACGTCGAGCACGCGGATGCCGCGACTTGCCCATTCGACCGCGAGACAGCGGGTAATGGCGCCGACCGCCGCCTTCGACGCGCAGTACGCGACGTTGCGCTTGACGCCGATCTTGTCGAAGAACGAGCCGATATTCACGATCGAACCGCCGCCGCTTTTGACCAGATGCGGATACGCCTCACGGCAGGCCGCAAAAACGGCGGTCGCGTTGGTCGCCATCACTTTTTCGTAAGTCGACGTCGGCAGATCGTGGCTGGGGCCGTCGAGGTGTATGCCCGCGTTGTTCACGAGTCCGTGCAACGCCCCCGCCTTCGCGACGACTTCCGCGAACGCCGTCTTGAGGCTCGCCTCATCCGTGACATCGCAGGCGACGTCGATGAATCTTTGCGCAACGGCTTTTGCCCCTTGCGATTCGGGGCCCGTTCCTTTGCGCGTAAGGCACGCCACGGTGAAACCGCGATGCGCCAGTTCGATTGCGATCGCCGCGCCGATGCCGCGGCTGGCGCCGGTAACTGCTATGACTTTTGCTTTTGCAACCATCGGATCGGGCGGTAGTTTAGTTGTCTTTGAACGAAGGTTTTCGCTTCGATCTGAATGCATCCATGCCTTCGGCCGCGTCGGCAGTCTGGAAAGCGAGCGTGGACAGATTCGCTTCAACGCGCAGGCCTTCGCCGACCGGATTGTCGAGTGCGCGCTTCACCGCCTCGCGCGCGTAGCCGAGCACCGGCAGGCTGTAGCACGTGAATTCGCGCGCGTAGGCGATGCCCTGCTCAACCGCGTCGCCATCGATCAATCGATTGACGAGCCCGATGCGCGCCGCTTCTTCGGCGTCGACCGTGCGGCCGGTCATGATCATTTCGAGCGCGCGCGGCTCGCCGATCGCGCGCGGCAGGCGCTGAGTGCCGCCGTAGCCGGGAATCAGGCCCAATTTAATTTCGGGCAATCCCATCTTGGCGTTTTTGCTCGCAATTCGGAATGTGCACGCGAGCGCCAATTCGAGCCCGCCGCCGAACGCGTAACCGTTGATGATCGCAACCGACGGCATCGGCAATTTGTCGAGTTTCGCGAACACGGCCTGCCCCTTCTCCGCACCCTCTTTCTGCGCGATAAGCGAGCGGCCGGTCAATTCCTTGATGTCGGCGCCGGCGCAAAACGCTTTAGTGCCGGCCCCCGTAATCAGCAGCGCACGTGCATCGCTTTTCGCTACTTCATCGAAATGACGGCCGAGTTCGGCAATCAGCGAAAAAGACAGCGCGTTGAGCGCATCCGGGCGGTTCAGCGTGATGAGCGCGAATTCTTCAACGCGCTTGAGTTCGATGGACATGGTTCTTCAATTCCAAAAAATCTTTAACCGCTAAGGACGCGAAGGTCGCGAAGGAAACCCCTCAATTATAGTGCGGCAATACTGATTCATAGCCGGGAATTGCCTTCCTTTGCGTCCTTCGCGTCCTTTGCGGTTCAAGAACTAATTTTGTTTCAACTTTTTCGCTTTTCCGGTGCGACCCAGCGCACAGCCTCCGGGCGGATCTTCCCAACCTTCGCCATCTCGACAAGCTCGCGTTTCAAAATCTTGCCGCTCGCCGTCTGCGGAAACACATCCATGCAAATGAAAAATTCAGGCATATCGTATTTCGACAGGCCGTGCTCGCCGAGGTGATCAAGCATCTGGCTGCCGGCCGGCTTCGCGCCATCACGCGCGATGATCGCGAGGCACACGCGCTCGCCAAGCCGCTCGTCGGCGATCGGAAACGCCGCGGCCTTCAATACCGCCGGATGCTTGACGGTCAGGTTCTCGATATGCGCCGGATAGATATTGTGGCCGCCGCGAATGATGAGGTCCTTCTTGCGCCCGACAATCTGCAGGTTGCCTTTGGCGTCGAAGCGTCCGAGATCGCCGGAGAGAAACCAGCCGCTTGAATTGAACGAATTTTCCGTCGCGCTCTGGTTATTGAAGTAGCCGAGCGTGAGCAAACCGCCGCGCGTGCCGATTTCACCGAGTTCGCCGGACTTTGCTTCGAGGTCGGGATTCTCCTGGTCGAAGAGCCGTGTTTCATAGCCGTGGCAGGCGCGTCCGCAGGTCGACGTGATGACTTCGACTTCATCGTCCGGCAGCGTGTACTGATGCGAACCGTTTTCCGTCATCCCGTAGATATTTTGCGGTTTGATGCCCATGTCGAGAAACGATTTCGCCGTTTGCGGCGGAATGATCGAACCGGCCATGTAAAAAATGTTGACGCGGCCGAGTCGCGACATTCCCCGCGACTTCATGTCCGCAAGAATGTCCATCGCATGCGTCGGCACGCCCATCACGTACGTCGCGCCGGTCTCGACGATCCAGTCGAGCGGCTTCATGCCCGCCGGCAGGTCGTTCACGACCAACTCGAAACCCGCCACGAGGCTCTGCTCGATGGCAACCGTTGCAATGTGATGCGACAGCGGACTGTGACTGAAGAGGATAGTCTGGTCGTCGTGGTGCCAGTCCTTGACCATCGCGCGCCCGTTCGCGAGCAGCGTGTTGTCGGAATGCAGCACGCCTTTCGGCATGCCGGTCGTCCCCGACGTGAAAGCGAGATAAACGATTTTGTCCGGATTCAGATCCGGTTCGGGCAGCGCTTGCGCCGCCGCGTCGGGCGCCGGGAATTTCACGTAGTCATCCGCCGTCGTCGATTCCGCACCCGGCGACGACAGACGGTAGACTTTTTTCATTGCCGGTAATGCAACCGCCGCCGCAAACGTATCCATCCGTTCGGCATCCGAACCATAGCCGGGCTGCGCGAAGAGCGCTGCGCTCTGGATGCGGTCGAGCAGCTGTGTAATATCGCCAACCGTGTAATTCTGATGCAGCGACGGATTGCACACGTAGCCGTTGCGCGAGCACGCCAGAAATACAACGACCGCTTCCGCCCGGTTCGGCAGCCATACGGATACGCGTTGTCCCCGCTTTAATCCCGCCGCATGCAGTTCAGACGCCAGTGCGTCGACCCATCGCGCGAGCTGCGCCCAGGTGAGCCGCCGCTTGCTGTCGCGCAACGCATAAGCCTTTGGACGCACGCGAGCATGCGCCTGCAGCAGCGAATACAGCGTGTCCTCGCGCCACACGCCCTGCGCGTAGTATTCGCGCGCAGTTTTAGGATCGTGCAGTGTGAGAATCGTGCTCATTAAAGGTCAAACGCAAAGCTGAACCGCAAAGGACGCGAAGGAAAACCGAAATGAATATTCAAAATATTGTTCGCTTATTTAGTCGCATGTTGCGAATTTCTATACATCACGACGAATATTGACCTTGCTGTTCCTTTGCGTCCTTCGCGTCCTTCGCGTCCTTCGCGGTTCAAGATTTTTCTAGTGACCGAACTTATCGGGATCCGGCTTGCGCTTCTCACGCATCGACGCGCCCAGCTCCTTGGATTCATCGGTGTCGAGATAAAGCCGCAGCAACAAATCGTGCGAAATGCGGCCGAGTCCGCCGACGCCGCCATGACGCGCCGTGAATGCGGCTTTGACCGACGCCAGTGCGAACGGTCCCCGCTCCGCGATGGCGAGCGCCATGACGCGCGTCTCTTCGATGAGCTTGTCGTCGGGCACGACTTTATTGATGAGCCCAATGTCGAGCGCTTCTTTCGCGCCGATTTTCGGATTCGCGAACCACATCTCTTTCGCTTTCTTCTTGCCGACGAGGTCTTCGAGATACCACGTGCCGTAGCCTGCGTCGAAGCTGCCCATCATGGGGCCGACCTGGCGGAAGACCGCGCTTTCTTTCGCGATCGTGATGTCGCACATCACGTGCAGCACCTGGCCACCGCCGACGGCGAATCCGTTGACTGCCGCGATCACCGGCTTCTGCAGCCGGTCGATGCTTTCATAGATTTCAAGCGTCGGCAGCATGCCGGCATAGAGCGTCGTGTCCTCGAGTCCGTCCTTGCACCCGCCGATGCAGAAAAATTTATCGCCAGCGCCGGTGATCACGATCACGCGTGTGCGCGTCTCGCGCCGGATGTCGTTGATGCAGTCGCGAATCTCGTGACACATCTGCGCGGTGAACATGTTGCCGTCGTCGGGCCGGTTTAAAGTGAGCCAGCCGATCGGCCCTTCTTCCTCGTACAGAATCGTTTCGAATGCCATGGTTAGCGTCTTTCGGCGAACGGAATTGGGTATGCTGCGGAGAAGCGCATTTTAAACCATTCGGCGAGCGCGCTTACTTCGCGCCGATGCCCAGCGCATTGACGATCTTCGCGTACTTGTCGATCTCGGTGCGGATGTACGCCTGGAACTCCGCCGGCGAATTGCCGACGGGTTCAGCGCCCTCGCCCGACAGGCGCGCCCGGACTTCCGGCGTGTTGAGTGCCTTCACGATCTCGCTGTTCAACTGCGTCACGATTGCAGCCGGCGTGCCGGCCGGCGCGAGCACGCCGTACCACGACGTCAATTCGTAACCGGGCACGCCGGCTTCGGCAACCGTCGGCACGTCGGGCAATACCGGCGAGCGCTTCGTGCTCGAAATCGCAAGAATTCTCAGCTTGCCGGCTTTCACGCCGGGCATAGTCGACGGCAGCGCGCCGAACATGAGCGGCACATGTCCGCCCATCACGTCGGTAACGCCCTGGCCGGTGCCCTTATACGGAATGTGATTCAACTCAATTTTCGTCATCATTTCGAGCAGCGCCATTGCCAGATGCGTGGCATTGCCGGTGCCGGACGATGCGTAGCTCAGTTCTTTCTTGCGCGCACGCGCCAGCGCGACAAGTTCTTTCACCGACTTCGCGGGCAGAGCCGAATTGGCGACGAGAATGAAGGGAATCAGCGTCGCGAGCGAAACCGGCGCGAAATCGTTGACGGCGTCGTAACCGAGCCCTTTATACATGCTCGGATTAATCGCCAACGCGCTCGACGTCATGATGAGGGTGTAACCGTCGGGCGGCGCTTTCGCTGCGATTTCCATGCCGATGTTGCCGTTGGCGCCGGTCTTGTTGTCGACGACAAAAGACTGGTTCAACGCTTTGCCGATCTCGAGCGCAACGGCGCGCGCGACGATGTCGGTACCGCCGCCGATCGCAAACGGCACGATCATGCGGACCGGCTTGGCCGGATAGCTCTGCGCATTTGCAATTCCGGCGACCAACGCCGCCATCGCACACGCGGTCAGCGGTTTCAGCAAGGTATGCCCTCGATGTTTTTCGGATCGGGTTTGAGCTCGCCGGTGTCGATGCGCTTGACGAGCGCCGTCAACGCCGCGTGCGTCGGCGCCGGGACGCCGACTTCGACGCCTTTCGCCGCCACCAGGCCGTTGGTGAAATCGATTTCGGAGCGGCGACCGCGCGCAACGTCGCGCCCGACGGATGACTGCGAAGGCTCGAGCAGCGTCGCCATCCATGCGGTCAATCCTGCCTGCACTTTTTTAAGCGCTGCGGCATCGCCCGTGCCCGCGCCGTACCAGTCGTCCGGCGCAATGCCGAGGATGGTGCCGAGCTCGAAGCCCTGCGCGCGGCCGACTGCAATCGATTCCGCCGCGAGCTTGACGCCAAGTTTGTGCGCCGTGCCGCGCTCGATATACACGGTACGGTTGTCGAGGCCCGTCGCACCGAGGAGTCCGTGCGTAATGCTGTTCGCTGTCAGTTTGGTCCAGCGCTCGCCCCACAGGTTTTGCGTCGGCTTCGCGGTATCGACCTGGTTCAGGATCGCCGCGAGTTCCGTCACGCGCTGCGTGATGCGGCCGTGGATCTCGCCAATGCGAAACACCGTGTGACGATCGCCGCCCGGCTGCTGATAGCGGCTGATATGGCCGGGCTTGTAGCAGTTCACGCTGATCGTGGAAAGTGCGCAGCCGACCGTCTTACCCCAGCCCGCCACACTCGCGATGCGCTCTTCATTGATGCCGTTTTGCATCGACACGATATAGCCCTGCGGCGTCAGGTACTGCTTGATCATCAGTGCGGCCCACTCGGTGTCGTACGACTTCGTGCAGATAATCGCGATGTCGACCGGTTTTTTGATGAAGCTTTGGACCTCGCTCATGTGCATCGCGCGCACCTTGACGACGTGCTCGCCCTGCGAGCCGCCGAGATGCATGCCGTCGCGCTGGATGGCTTCGATATGCTCGGGCCACGAATCAACGAGTGAAACGTCCTCGCCTGCGCGCGCAAGATGCGCGCCGACATAACCGCCGACCGCGCCGGCGCCGATAAATACAATGTGCTTGCCCATCTGGTTACTGTCTCCTCGTTAATTTCTTCAAATTAATTTTTTCAGGCGCAGCGCAGCGACCGCCTGCATGTCGTAGCCAAGCCAGTCGCGCAATACCGCCGCCGTGTGCTCGCCGAGCTTCGGCGGCGGCGAACGATAAGTCGCATTACTGCCATCGATGCCGATGCCGAGTCCGACTTGCGGAATCCGCCGGCCGCCGCTCTCCGCCGTGTAAAGTAAACCGCGCGCGATGAGTTCGGGATCGCGCGCCAGATCATCGACGCTGTTGACGGGACCGGCAGGCACTTTCGCCTGCTTGAAAAGCTCCAGCCATTCGTCGCGCGGTTTGGTGAGCAGAATCGTTTCGATGTCGGCGACGATTGCAGCGCGGTCGGCGCGGCGGTCGGCATTTTTCGCGTGTTTCTGATCTTCGCCCTTCGCCGGTTGTCCGACCGCCTGCCAAAAGCGCTGCCAGATTGCATCGTTGCCCAGGCCCAGCGTCAGCGGCTTGTCCTTCGTGTCGAATGCCTGATAGACCGCGATCACGCTGTCTCGCGCGCCGGTGCGCTTGGGCACTTCGCCGCTGCCAAGGTACGGCACGATGCGCGGCGACATGAAGCGCGTCATGCTGTCGATCATCGCGATGTCGATCTGATGGCCGTTGCCGGATTTCGCGCGCTCGAACAATGCCGCCAGCGTCGCCATCGCCGCATCCATACCGGAAATCAGATCGGCGGCCGGCGTACCGACTTTCTGCGGCGGGCTGTCAGCTTCACCGGTCAGATCCATCACGCTGCTGTAGCCTTCGGCAATCAGGTCGTAGCACGGGAAATCTTTGCGCGCGCCGGTCATTCCGAATCCGGTCAGCGACACAAAGACGAGATCGGGCTTGATCGCTTTCAACGCCGCGTAATCGATGCCGAGTTTTTTCTGCACGCGCGCGACGAGATTGACGATCACCACGTCAGCTTTCTTCACCATGTCGTACAGCACCTTGCGGCCGGCGTCGTTGCTGTAGTCGAGCGTGACGCTTTGCTTATTGCGATTGACCGAGAGGAACCATAACGATTCGCCGTCGAGCCACGGCGGCCCCCATGCGCGGCAGTCGTCGCCCGCGCCCGGCCGCTCGATCTTGATAACGCGCGCGCCCATGTCGGCGAGCAGCATCGTGGCGTAAGGCCCGGCAATCGACGTCGTCAAGTCGATGACGGTCACGCCGGAGAGCATTGAATTAGACGCCGGCGCTGCGGGCGGCGGCAATGAATCTAGCGGCAACATGCGGACACCTTTAATTAAATGTTGTTTCGCGCTGTTAAGCAGTGCGATTGCGCACAGTACGTCCGCCGTCGACCGTGACGATCGTGCCGCTGACGTACGATGCGCGCGCGGACGCCATGAACACGATCACGTCCGCCACTTCATCGGCGGTGGCGATACGGCCGAACGGCGCATCTTTGGTCAATTCACGCCAACGGCTCGCGTCGCCCAGCTTTTCCTGTGCGACGTTCTCGAGGCGCGAGCGCGCGCGCTCGGTTTCGGTCGAGCCGGGATTGACGCCGAGCACGCGCACGCCGTAATCGACGCTTTCGCCGCCCAACCCGCGTGAAAATGCCATCAACGCCGCATTGCCCGCCGTGCCCGCGATATAAGTCGCCGCCGGACGCTCGCCGGCGGTGCCGATCACGTTCACGATGACGCCGTGTTTTTGCTCTTTCATATTGGCGTAAATCGCGCGCGTAAGGTTTATGTAGCCGAACACCTTGAGCTCCCACGCTTCACGCCAGCGTTTTTCGTCTACGGCGATCAGGTCGCCCTGCGGAATCGCGCCGGCATTGTTGATCAGGATGTCGAGGTTGCCGCAATCGGCGGCGAGCCGGTCGACACTTGCGCTTTGCGAAAGATCGAGCGCATGGCACGTGACCTGCACCTTGCTTGCGGCCAGTATTTTTGCGCGCGCAGTGTCAAGATCTTGAGCGCTGCGGGAAGCAAGATGCACATTGCAGCCTTCGAGCGCCAACCGGTGCGCCACCGCGAATCCAATGCCGCGCGATCCGCCCGTAACCAATGCCGTCATGCCTGCGATGCCTAAATCCATGCTGAGTCCTTATTCAACGTTAATCGCTGCCGATTTCGCAATGCGGATGTTCTGCGCAACTTCATTGCGGATGAAGGCGCCGAAATCTTCCGCCGTGCTCGTACTCGGCTCCAGCCCCTGCTTTCTCAGCGCGTCCGTCATGTCCGCAGTATTGACGATCGATACGATCGCCGCATTCAGCCGCGTGACAATCTCCCTGGGCGTTCCCGCAGGCACCAGCATTCCATACCAACCCGAGCGGTCAAATCCTTTAAGCCCCGCTTCGTCGAGCGTCGGTATGTCCGGCATGATGATCCAGCGTTTGGCGATGCTGACGGCGAGCGGGCGCACCTTGTTGACCTGCAAGAGCGGCTGCGCGGCCGGATAACTCGCGAATATCATGTCCGACTGACCGATAGCCGTCGCAGTCACGCCGTCGGACACGCCTTTGTACGGAATGTGCACAAGCTTCACGTGCGCCATCGAACTGAAGAGTTCGGCCGTGATATGCGCCGAGCTGCCGATACCCGAGGAAGCGTAATTGAGCTTGCCAGGGTTCGCCTTGGCGAGCGCGATCAATTCCTGCGCCGTTCGCACCGGCACCGACGGATTCACGACCACGACCCACGGGCCCAAAACGATACGGCCGACAGGCGCGAGATCGCGATCGAGATCGTACGGCAGCTTGCGCCGCACCGCGGGCTGGACGGCGTCTGCGGCGGGCATCAACAAAAGCGTGTAGCCGTCAGGCGCCGACTTCGCGACAAACTCGGTTGCGATGGCGCCGCCGCTGCCGAGCCGGTTGTCGATAATCACCGGCTGGCCGAGCAGCGCGTTCAATTTCGGTTGCAGCATGCGCGCCGTCACGTCGGCCGCACCGCCGACTGCGAATCCGACTATCACTTTGATCGGTTTCGCCGGATATTGCTGTCCGAGCGCCGGATGCGCTGCACTGCTCAAAACCACGAAGATGGAAATCGATCGAATGGCAGACGAACGCAGGCGAACACGGATAACGTCAATCGCTTTACGGCACCTCATCGTTGAGCCTGGATTTTCATCTGCGTTCATCGGCGGTTACTTGGCCTTGGCATCCTGATCGTTGAAAAACTGCTGCGCAATGCGGAAGCTGTCGAGCGCTGCGGGTATGCCGCAATAAACCGCCGTCTGCATCAGCACTTCGCGCACGTCGTCGCGCGAAACGCCGACGTTCTGCGCTGCGCTAAGATAAATCTTCACTTCTTCTGTGCGGCCCATGGCAGTCAGCACGCCGAGATTCAGCAGCGCGCGCGTGCGGCGGTCGAGTCCGGGACGGCTCCACAATGTGCCCCAGACGTATTCGGCAATCAGTTCCTGGAACGGCCGGTTGAAATCCGTCGTCGTTTTTGCCGCCGCATCGACATATGCATCGCCGAGCACCTCGCGGCGGACTTTCTGGCCTTTTTCGTACAGCTCCTTGTTCACTTCACATCTCCTTGCCGGTGGATAATGGGTTGAATCGAATGCGCGTTACTCCGCGCGGATGCCGACCGCCTTGATGACCTTGTTCCATTTTATGAGTTCAGCGCCGATGTATTCGCGGAATTCAACGCTCGTGCCGCCGCGCGGCTCGGCGCCGAGTGCCGCAAAGCGCTCACCGACGTCGGATTCGCGCAGGATTGCGTTGATTGCCTGATTCAGTTTCGCGACGATCACTGTCGGAGTACGTACAGGCAACAGCACGCCGTACCAAAGATTGCTCTCATAACCGGGCACGCCTGCCTCGGCCACCGTGGGCAACTCCGGAATCGCCGGCGAGCGTGTCGCGGTCGAAATTGCGATCGCGCGCAGGCGGCCGCTCTTGACGTGCGGCAGTGAAGTCGGCATCGGGTCGAATACGAGTTGCACCTGGCCCGCCAGCAAATTCGGCATGGCCTGGCCGCTGCCTTTAAACGGCACGTGCACGACGTTGATGCCGGTCATGTACTTGAGCAGCTCCATCGCGAGATGGCTCGAGCTGCCGTTGCCCGACGACGAATAATTGAGTTCGCCGGGTTTGGCTTTGGCGAGCGCGAGCAATTCCTTGAGCGTCGTGGCCTTGACCGATGGATGCACGACGAGCAGCTGCGGCATCGAAACGGTCTGCGAGACCGGCGAAAAATCGCGCAGCGTGTCGTAATCGAGCTTCGCATACAGCGCGGGATTGATCGCGAGGATGCTCGTCGCGCCGGCCAGCATCGTGTAACCATCAGCCGGCGCCTTCGCCACGATGCCGCCGGCGATCGTGCCGCTTGCACCCGCACGGTTATCGATGATCACCGGCTGACCGAGATGTTCGGTCAACTTTTGCCCGACGATGCGCGCAGTGATGTCCGATGCACCGCCCGCGGTAAAACCGACCACGAAACGAATCGGTTTCGTCGGATACGTTTGCGCCACAGCCAGCGTCGACACCGCGAATCCGGCGGCGACCTGCATCAGAAAACCCAGACTGCCAACCCGCATAATCTCCTCGTCGTCGCGTTCAGTGCACGTCCGTGTTTTTTTATCCCTGCGCCGCACCAAGCCGCGCCAGGATCGATGCCTCTTTTTGATCGGTGATGGCCCAGCACGCAGCGATCAATTGCTCGACCGTCTCCGCCGGCAGCACGGGCGCTGCAAGTCCGCGGAATTTGATCTCGATGTCGGCGTCCGACATGGGCCGCCGGGTGCTGCCGATCACGAAGTCTACATGATGGTGCAGCGTTTTTCCGTCGGCGAATTCGATCACAACGTCAGCTTCATCTTCGCGGATTGCCGCATCGGCCACCGCTTCCACTTTTTCACGCAACCCGACAACCGCCGGATCGGCGACGCACGTCATCGCATATTCCTGCTCGGTCATCCTGCCGGCGATCGTCGCTGCCGCCGCCGAATGATAAACGCTGAGCTTCGACTGGGATGTCGTCGCCGGCGTTTTGCGTCCGCATAGTTCGAGCACAAGCGGATTCACGCGCAGCGCAATGCGCCGGATGTCTGCGGCGTTGAATGCGTGCGCGGCTTTGAGCGTCACGCAGCCGTCGATGACCGGATGAATCACGACGCCGCATGGAAACGGCTTGTACGTGTTCTGCAGTACTTCGAAATCGGTTCCAAGGCCTCGGATCAGCGCCGTTAAATCGGGCGACTCGCCGAGCACGTTGGCAAAACCGCGCGGCGCTTCGATTGCCTGTTCGGAACTGGTGAAACCTTTTTGCGCGAGCGATGCGGCGCTCAAGCCGTTCTGCGCCGCGCGGCCGCCGTGCAGGCTCTTGCACATACTGCCGAACATTTCGCGCAGTCCCGCGGCCTGCGTCGCCGCAATGCCAAGCGCCCACGTCATGCGTTGCTCGTCGAGACCGAGCAATTTGCCCGCTGCTGCCGCGGCGCCGAACGTGCCTGCGGTGCCGGTGATGTGCCAGCCGCGCGCGTAGTGCCAGGGATAAACGGACAGGCCTGCGCGGCACGCGACTTCGATGCCAAGCAGAAATGCATGCAGAAAGTCGCGGCCCGAGATCGGCGCGCGTTCAGCGAGACCGAGAATTGCCGGGCCGACTACGCCGCCCGGATGGATCACCGTTTTTAGATGCGTGTCGCTGAAACCGAGCACGTCCGCGCTGATGCCGTTCAACAACGCGGCAAGCAGAAGGTCGACGCGCTCCGGCCGGCCGATGACCGTTGCTTCGCGTGCGCCGGAAAATTCGCCGAATGCCGCGAGCGCGGTTTCGGTTGCTTCGTGCCGACAGCCGCCAAGCGAGCAGCCGATCCAGTGCAGCAGCGCCCGCCGCGCTTCATGCACAACGGCGTCCGGAATATCATCAGGATTCGATTCGACAATATAGCGAGCGAGCGTGCGGGTGACGGCAGGCGCGGGCGGATTCTGCGCTTCGTTCATGCTTACGGCTGTGGGTAGCTCGACTAAGAATTGGCCGCGATCTGGCCAACGGGTTGCTTTTCCGGATTGTAACCCGCGCAGGCAGTTCGCGCCTTCGGCGGCACGAGATGCGTCGAGATTAAAACTTCCGTTCTGTTTTTATTCAGGCGCCGTATGGATAACGCAAATCATCCTCGCGGTAGTGCCGGCGTCTCATCGACGGCTTTGCCGTATCTCCGATTAGCGGGGTCGCCAAAAATCGGTTGCGCCGCAGAGTCGTGCCCCAGCACCAGCCGCACGCCGACCGCCTGGCTGAGTTCGCTTGATTCGACGACGTTCGTCGGCACCGAGAGCAATGCATTCAACCGGCGCGCTTCGCTTTCCTGGCCGCGGCGATACTGGATTTCGGTAACTCTCTGCGTGTAAGGCAATTGATTGGTCAACCGCGCGATTGCATACCCCCGCTCTTGCAGCAACGATGATGTACGCTTCGCGAGGCCCGCCACGCCGTTGCCGTTCGACACCTCCACCTTGACGACCGTGAGAGGAGCGCCTTGCGCCCGTGCGACAGGCAACGGATGCGAACGCGTGATTTGCGGCAGATTGTGGCGCAACGCAAATATGTTGGGCGCCACGCTGACGAGCGTTGGTGCGTTCGGATCGATATTGGCGTCGACCTGCGGCGGATTGGCCTGCGCCGAAGCAATAACATCCGGCACCTTGTCGCGCGATGGCACCGGCAAACCAGCTCCCTGCTGTGCGCGTCTCAAATTTTCGCGGATCCGCTCATTTGCAGGATCGAGTTTTGCGGCAATCGTGAGCGGACCCGTCGCCTCCGCGTTACGGCCGCTCAACAGATAAGCAAATCCGAGATTGTTTTGAACATGCGCCGCCTCCGGCGCGAGCGCCGCCGCAGTCATCAGTTCGGTAACGGCCTGCTCAATTTTGCCTTGCGTCGCGTATACGACGCCAAGCGCGTTGTGTGCCTCTGCATTGTTCGGGTTTTCTGTGATTGATTTGCGGTACGAAACGATCGCTTTTTCGTAGTCAAGCCCCGTTTGATACGCGCGTCCCAGCTGGTATTCCGCCTCGCTCGGGGGTGCCCCGTGCCGCAGGCTCGTCACCGGCGTGAGCGCGAGCTGAACGGGGCTCGGTTTGAAAAATGCGCAGCCCGCGACCATCAGCGGTCCGCACAAGGCGACGATGACTTTCAGTTGAATCTTTTGCATAACTTCTCCTTACATCCTCCCAGATGTTTACGCACACACGCGGCGCCGGCGACGCCACCCTTAACGAAATCGATAATGTCCTTGCTGGCCTTGCATTCGAAAGCAATAAATTTCAATGCTGTCCGGCGAGCATCGGCAGGATGACGCGATACACTTGCACGCCTGCGGGCCCAAGAATCACCATGCTTACCGCCGGAAAAATGCAGAGAATCAAGGGAAACAGCATTTTGGTGGGCAGCTTCGCCGCCAGTTCCTCGGCGCGCAACTGCCGCTTGTGCCTCAAGTCGTCGGAAAACACACGGAGCGATTCGCCAATGCTGGTGCCGAACTTGTCGGCTTGCGCCAGCATCGTTGCAAACGTCTGTAATTCCTGTACGCCCGTGCGCAGTCCAAGATTGCGTAAAGCCTGATCGCGCGTGCTGCCGGCGCGCGTTTCCAGCGTGGTGAGATGGATTTCTTCGGCGAGCGCTCGACTCTTGATGCTGATCTCGTCGGCCACCCGTACCAACGCCGCGTCAAGACCCAACCCTGCCTCGACGCATACCAGCATGAGGTCCGCGGCATCCGGGAAGTTGTCGAAAATCTCGCGTTGGCGAGCTTTAATGGCTCGATTCAATACAATGTTTGGCAGATAGCAGCCAAACGTCGCGGCAAGGAGCAGGATCAGCAGCAGCATATTGCGATCAGGGCTTTTGCCCGCAAATTGCAGCGCGATAAATGCGGCCGTCGCGAAAATAAGCGGGAACAGAGTTTTCGCACCATAGAAAATGATCACTGCTTTCGATGAGCGGATACCCGCGTTAATGAAGCGGAGGCGGATCGGCGAATCCTCCCATTTCCCTTCCGGTATAGACAGCTTCGCAAGCGGACTTGCGATCTCGACGACCGTTTGCACCCAGTCTGTTTTAATCCCGACGCTTGCCAATTCCTGCAAACGCCGCTGCGACTTATTCGGAACGAGCCAGTTGAGCAGCATCATGCTGACGCCGGTCACGAGCACGAAGATCACGATCGCGTAAATCAACATATAAAGCCTTTCGGAAACTTCGCTAGACCCGAATGTGCGATAGCTTGTAAAGCCAGAGTGCGCCGACAACCATCATGCCGAGCAGGATTTTCGTGATCATGATGCCGACCGGGTCGAGCCAAAGTATGCTGATGAACTCATGATTGGCGAAATTCAGCAAAACCGCAATTACGAATGGCAGCAGGCACAGCACCCACGCCGACATCCGGCCTTCGGTGGTCAACACCTTGACCTTGCCATGGAACTTGAGACGGTTGCGTATGAGCGACGCCAAATTGTCAAGCACCTCGGTCAGGTTACCGCCAGCTTCACGCTGCACCAAAACGGCGACAACGAAATAGCGCAGGTCGGTGAGTGGCACGCGACCGCTCAGATTGGACAGGGCTTGCTGCATCGAGACACCGAAATTGATTTCGTCATGCGTGGTGCGGAATTCGCCCGCAATTGGGTCAGCCATTTCCTCCCCCGCCATCTGCAAGCCGGAGGGCAATGCGTGGCCGGCCCGGAGCGCTCGTCCGATGAGATCCAGGGCATCCGGCAGCTGTTGCTCGATGCGGCGCAGCCGCTTGGAACGTTTCCATTGCACGTACGCAAAGGGGAGCGATGCCGCCGCCGCGATTATCCACAATTCCAAAAATGGAAAGATATTCAGAAACGAAAGCGCGATTAAAGCTACACCGGCGCAAATGGCCGACATCATAAGTAACTTGGCGACCGTCCAGTTGAGTCCAGACTGCAGCAGGAAGCGGTCGAGACGGTGAACGCGTGGAATGGCGAGCAGCAGGCGCTCAACGGCCGGCACGTCGCTCAACATTCGATTCTTGAGGACGCTCGCCCGCGCAGTGTTGTCCGAACTTGCCGACAGCGCCCGCAGACGCCGCTCTATTTTTTTAGCTTCTGGACCGCGGTATGAATTCCACATCATGTAGAGCGCTTCGACCAACAGAACGACGGCGATAAAGGCCATGATCGCAAAGGCCAAAACAAAAGTGTTGCTAAAAAGATTTAACATGATTGCGATTCTTTACTGATAACGCCTGCTTGGATCAAAAATTTCATCCGGCAAATCGATGCCGTGATTCCTCAACTTGTCGGCGAACTTCGGGCGAATGCCTGTCGCCTGAAAGTGGCCGCTGATTTTTCCGTTCGCGTCGACGCCGGTCTGGCGGTAGGTGAAAATTTCCTGCATCGTGATGATGTCGCCTTCCATGCCGGTGATTTCCTGGATGCTG
Source organism: Betaproteobacteria bacterium (assembly GCA_028292435.1). Taxonomy (GTDB): domain Bacteria; phylum Pseudomonadota; class Gammaproteobacteria; order Burkholderiales; family SG8-41; genus PALSA-1004. The sequence continues at coordinate 63,815 of JAQGMI010000017.1, read as the reverse complement.
ATGACTTTACGTTGGCCATCGGTGAGCCGGTTCACTTGCACAATGACCGTAATCGCCGAGGCAATCTGCTGGCGCGCGGCCTTGTGAGGCAAATTGATGCCCGCCATGCCCACCATGTTTTCAAGACGTGCGATCGCATCGCGGGCGTTGTTGGCGTGTATCGTCGTCAGCGATCCTTCGTGGCCGGTGTTCATCGCCTGCATCATGTCCACCGCTTCCGCGCCGCGCACCTCGCCGATCACGATGCGATCGGGCCGCATCCGCAGCGCGTTGCGCACCAGTGCGCGTTGATTGACTTCGCCTTTGCCCTCTATGTTGGGCGGACGAGTTTCCAGCCGGATCACGTGTTCCTGCTGAAGTTGAAGCTCTGCTGCGTCTTCGATAGTGATGATGCGTTCGGTTTCTGGAATGTAGCCGGAGAGGATATTAAGCAGCGTCGTCTTGCCCGACCCCGTGCCGCCCGAAACGAGCATGTTGATTTTCGACTTTGCGAGGCCCTCCAGCGTCATCGCCATGTCAGGCGTCAGCGATTTATAGCGGCTCACGAGGTCGCCCATTTTCAGCGGAACGACTGAAAACCGACGGATCGACACCATCGGCCCGTCCAGCGCCACCGGCGGGATGATCGCGTTGACGCGGGAGCCGTCCGGCAACCGGGCGTCGACCATCGGACTCGATTCGTCGATGCGCCGGCCGACGCGGGAAACGATCTTGTCGATGATGCGCAACAAATGCTTGTCGTCTGAGAACACGACCTCGGTCAACTCAAGACGGCCATAGCGCTCGACGTAGATCTGGTCATAGCTGTTGACCAGGATGTCAGACACCGCCGAGTCGGCCATGAGCAATTCAAGCGGGCCGAGTCCTAGCATCTCGTTCTGGATATCCCGCACCAGCATGCGCCGCTCGATATCGTTGATCAGCGCCGGGTCCTCCGTGAGCAGCAATTCAACCAAAGTCGCAATTTCCTGGCGCAGCCGGGATTCCGACATCGACTCGAGTGAAGCGAGGTCGACCTTCTCTAAAATCGCGTGGTGCAACTTGTTCTTTAGCTTCACGTACGCGAGCGCGGCCGGCGAAACGCCCGACTGCGGTTCTGGTGCTTGCGCACCAACGAGTCCTATTGGCTTTACTTCCTCTTTTCTGCTGCCCAGTAAATCTCTGATGTCGCGAATGCCCATGTGCGTGCTCTTTCGTCTAGCGTTTTAACAGGCGGCCAAACAAGCCGCCGGGAACCGGTTCCGTTTTTGGCAAGAGCGTCTGCGCGAGCTCATTGATCGCTTTAAGCACGAAACTCGTTTTAGATATTGCAGCCAGCGGCACGCCCTGGTTTACAGCCTTCGCCACTTCCTTGTAGCCATTCGGAATCATGCGTATTTTCGGAACGCCGAGGCTGGTGCGGATGTCGTCCGCGCCGATTTCCCCGCCCTTCGTGAAGCGGTTGATGATCAACTCGACCTTGTCTGGCGGATAGCCGAGCGAGCGGAACATCGCCATCATCCGTTTCGCATTACGCACGTGCGGCAGCGTAGTCTGTATCACCAGGAAAATCTGGTGCGCCCGGTCGAGCGCCTTGATTGCCAGGTCGTCCACCGTATTGCTCAAGTCAAGAATGATGAAATCGAACTGGTTCGATGCAACATTCAAAATCGCATCGAGATGCTCAGGCTTCACCTGCATCGACTGTGCGGGATCTTCCGGCGCCGCCAGAATCTCGAAGTTGGCGGTCACCGGCACGACAGAAGCGCTCAAATACGACGCATCGAGGCGCGCCAGATTGCGCGCAACTTCGGCGATGTCGCTGGTCGCCTTGCGGTCGTGCACCGTCAGGACTGCCTCGCCGAGTTGCAGATTAAGATCGATCAGCATCACTTTCCTGCCTTCCGAGCCGAGCTGGTAGCCGAGATTGGTTGCGAGAAAAGTCGAGCCGCTACCGCCTTTGCATGAGACGAAAGCAAGGACGCGGGCGCTGCGCTGGGCGCTGCGCAAGCCAAGTTTGGCCTCAGCGCGCATAACGGCCGCCTCGAGCGCCGGCTTCGATACCGGCGATGGCAGCACTTCACGCACGCCGGCGCGCATGGCATTGATTAAAAATTCGGACGTGTGCTGCGGGCATAGCATGATAACGATCATGTGCGGATAATGCGCGGTCACGAACTCGACCGGCGCCATTTCGCTCGCGTCGTGAAACATGCCCTCCACTATGATGACGTCCGGCTTGTCCTGCTCGGCGACATTACGCAACTTCGTGATGCCGCCCTCATGGCGCGACAACGTGACGGGCGGGTTGCCCCGCTCGAGCATCATCGTCAAATCGTGCAATGATTTCGTGCTCGGCGAGATTACGGCGATTTTCACTATGATTCCTGAGCTGGTTAGCTGCAAACTGAATTGCTGTTCGGGTCCTGCCCCATGATTTCGCGCGGCAGATACGTTGAGAAGCCAGGCATCGGAATTGCCGCATGCGACGCGAACCCGATTGGTGAGATCCATTGATAGTTGAGGCCGGTAATGCGCACGTTGACGCCCGCGCAATTGGTGGAATCGCATGTTGCGCTCACAGCGCCCGCCGCGTTATACCAATCGATCTGCAGGTTCGCCGCGGTGAGTTGCGGCAGAAAATTCTGCATTCTGGCCAGCACCGCCGCAGCACCTCGATTGCATACTACCGACACGCGAGCGCCCCAGCGGGTCGCTTCGTTCGCCGCATTCCACGTCCACAACATCCGCGCAAAATCAATGATGCCAAGGAAAAACGTCAGAAAGATAATCAGCACCAGAGAAAACTCAACGATCGTGGCGCCTGACTGAGTCTGCCTCATAGTGGCGCCCGCATGGTTGCGCTGATGTTGTTATACGTAATATTGCCGAAGTTCACGCCGAACGCACTCGCAAAAATAGGCACGAACCTATACCCAGTAATTGTGACGGTCACCGTGTTGATCACCGGCCCGGCGCCGGCGAAAGTCCACACCGGATTGGGCACCTGCGCAGTCGTCAGTCCGAGCGTGAGTGGCGTGCCAGTCCCCGCTGGATTGCCATAGACCACGAGATTCTTCGCTTGCGAGATGTTCGAGCCGGGGCTTTGCACGGAGAGGTAGCGTGCCGCGTCGCGCACAGATTTAGTGAGCGTGTTGTATTGATAAAGCGCGCGGCTGTATTCGACGACGATGAACGTCATCAAAAGCAAGAACGGCAGTACGAGCGCAAATTCGACCAAGGCCACACCGTTTTGTTTCCTTTTCATCGCGCGCTCCCTACCTGACGAGCACCGGTACGAGTGGGCCGCCCACGCCGCCCGCGAGTCCCAGCGTCGTGCACGGACTGGTGGGCGAGTTCGCGGCGGCTACGTATTCGATCCACATCTTGGTGCTGTTGGGGCCGGCGCCTTTTTTGATCGGGTGCAGCAGCAAAACGCAGGCAAGACTCTGGATCTGAATCCTGCCGGAGCCGCTAAGGCCATCGAAGGCGGCACAGTTAACCACTGGCACTGGCACGATCCTGCGGTCGCTGCCGACTGTGGCAAGCGATCCACTGTAAATGCGCCCGTTCGTACTCAGTCCCACCGTGTCAGGACTCTGATTGTCGCCTTCGTACGGAGCATTGATCCTTCGCTTGGCGACGAACCCCGGATACTTGTTCGGATAGGGCGGCTGCACGATTGCATTGTTTTGGTACCACGCATAGCCAGTCAGGTCCGGAACCCCATCATCGGGCGGCGCACGGCTGCCTTGATAAATACCGAACCGGGTGTTGTAAGCGTCGGCGGCGCTGCCGTTGTTGCCCGGTTTGCCCGCAAGGGTGTTGTTGCCAGGCAGATTGCATTGGCCCTCGCCGGTGAGTACGTCCTTCAGTTCGCGCGCGCCACCGCCGTTGGCGGTGAAGTCGAGCCAGCGAAATTGGCCGGTGACCTGCTCGCTCGAATTTACCGCGCCCAGGATCCATTCACCGTTTTGGTAACCACCGGGCTTGGAGCAAATACCGATTGGCAGCGCGCAGTTCGATTGCGAAGGCGCCCGCGTGGCTATACCGAGCGCCTGCACACCCTGAGTTGCACCATACGCGGCGTTGCCGCTAAACGCCTGCATGGCTTGCAGCATCCACGGCAGCATGCCGGTGCGCGTATGCGTGCAACTGGCGTAGCGTGCGTTGGCGACCGGTGCAAAGGTACTGCTATAAGCGCCGACCAGCGAGTCGCTGAAAGTCACCCGCGTCGCGATTTGCGCTCCGGTCAAACCTTGGAAGGTCGGCGCACCTTGAAAATTCACGCGGTTGAGATTCGCCGCGGTTACGCCTGCGCTGGTCGCACGAGTAAGCGAGTCGGAGGCACCGTCGAGTTCCTGTGCGGCTGCCAGTGCGCAACTATCCATTGCGGTTTGCAGTTCTGTCTTAACGATGAACAAATGCCCAAAATCAAGCGCTATTCCCATAAAGCCGAGCAAGAAAAGCATGGCGAGCGCAACGGTCAGAATGACTGCGCCGCCCTGCCGTGCCTTGACCCTTTGTTTGGTTTGCATCTCGAACGCCTTAAAAACTAGCGGCCAGAGCCGCCCTCCGTTAGCGAGCCGCCGATGTTGATGACATTCATCGTAGGCGGCGGCGCCTTGAAGGAATCGATGTAGCGGTCAATCGATTCTTTCGCCGCGCGCGCGTCAATACCCGGGGGCCCGGCGTTTACATTCATGCCGGCTGGATACAACGTTTGCGCGCCTCGTGCCTCGACCACCGCATCGCCTGCGCGCGTGTCAACTCTCGGATGAATTGGAATGCAGCCCGCGCCGACACTCAGCACGATGGAAACCAGGATAATGCGTTGCCTGTTCATATTTCGCTCCTTACTTGACTTCGAATCCGCCGTTTGCCGGCGTGGCGTTCGACGGCTGCACGATTTTCCTGCCCTCGTTCGGCGCCGCGCCCTCCATCTTGCCTTCGAGGAAAAATTCGCCGCGTGTCGGTGGATTGAAACTGTCGGTGGGCAACACAACGTCCTGCGTCATCGCCTTGACGAGCCGCGGCGTGACGAGGAACATCAATTCCGTTTTGTCCGTCTGGAATTCGCTTGACCGGAAGAGCGCGCCTATGTACGGCAACTCGCCGAGAAACGGGAACCGCTTGACCGTCTCAGTCACGTTGTTCTTAATGAGCCCGGCAATTGCGAAGCTCTGGCCGTCGTATAGCTGCACGCTCGTTTCCGCGCGGCGCGTGGTGAATGAAGGCAGCACGGACGTAATGCCATTGACCGTCGTGAACGGCGATCCGGTTTGTGAAAGTTCCGACACTTCCGGGGTGACCTTAAGATGGATAAGTCCGGCTTCCAGCACGGTCGGCGTAAACTTAAGCCCTACACCGAACTCTTTTTCCGTCAGCGTGATCGTCGCAAAGCCCAGTTGGCTGTTGGATGAAGTCGGGATGAAAATTTTACCGCCAGCGAGAAAACTGCCTTCTTGCCCGCTGATGGCGACTATGTTCGGCTCGGCGAGAATTTTAATAAGGCCGTCTTGCTTCGCCGCATCGAATGACAAGCCATTGCCGTTGTTCGACTTCGCAATGCTACCGGTGCCGGCGCTATTGGTAAGGAAGCCTGTGAGAATCGAGTAAATCCAGCTGCCGTTCGTACGCGTCCAGTTAAACTGAGTGCCGAGTTTGTCGAGAAGCGTGCGGGAGACCTCGGCGACTTTCACTTCGAGCATGACCTGCTGGGGCGATGCTACCTTGAGCAGATTGATTACGCGTGCACCCGCCGTCGCAACCGCGGTGCCGGTCGCGCTGCCAGTCGGCTGGCTCACGGTGACCGAGGTGCCAGGCTTGGCCATGCCGTCGCCCGCAATGATCGGCAGGACCAGTCCGCGATTCATACTCCGAACGTAGGCTTCCGTGATCGCCACGGCCTGTTGCGCTTGCAATGCACTGCTTACGATCCCTGAAAGCACCACCGAATCGGACGCAGAACTAACATGAATATTTTTTTCACCAGGCAGCAGTCGCGCAATCGTCTCCTGCAACAGACCGGCGTCGATGTTGACGACGATATCGATCGCAGTAGTCGGGCCGTTGCGCTGCCACAGAATTACGTTAGTTGAACCATGGGTTTTGCCTAGGATGTAGAGTTCGCGCGGGCTGATTATCGTAACGTCCGCTATTGCGGGGTTGCCGACGGACACACGGTCGATCGATGCCTCGAGTCGCAACAGCGTAGATTTTCCCGTAACGAGCGTCATAGTCGGCCCGATGACTGCAGGTCCCGCATACGTATCCGGCATGGCGGCGGTCTCATTTTTGGGCACCAGCGTTTTAGGCGCGATCGGCTTCGTCATCTGAGCCGTCGCTGAAAACGCTGGCCATGCGAACGCCAAGACAAAAACGGCGAGGATCGAAAGCAGCGAGCGCGGCAGGGAGCGCTGGTGGACTGCGGGTTCTTGGTTCATTTCTTCTTCCTTCTTAAGCAACACACGATCGAACGTCGACACGACAAGCCCTGCATCGGCACGTCAACGCAAAATCACAGCAAGTCGAGATCGGCGCGAGATTTTTGCACTCCGCGGATCACTTCGACTTTCGATTTGTCGGCCATTGGAACTTGGGCCGCCGCGGCTTCCGTGCGGATAGTGGGTCGCGGCGAAGCCGGGCGAGTGATGGCGACCGCCGGCCGCACCGATTCACCGAGCAAATCAGACTTGCGCACCCCGACAGTCGTCGCATTTCCCTGGTCGATCTGGTTTCGCAAGACGAGAGACAACGTGCCAATATTGCGCGCGAGATCGAGCTTCTCAGCGTCCGCGAGTGACAGCTCAAGCGTCACCGCATTGACGACCTTTGGCTTGGTGTCATCGCGGCTCGCCTCCTGTGCCACTGCCAGCACGAGGACGTGCGTAAGCACCGTTTTACTGATGTGCTGCTTTTCATCGGCACCCTTCCCTCCAGGCGCGTCCTGTTGAAAATTTACCATGACGTCAACATAATTTCCGGGCAAAGCAAAGCCGGCGACCCCGACTACGTCGTTCACGCGCACCGTCATGGCGCGCTTGCCCTCTGCGATAACCGCAGAAAGCCCGCCCTGCGTTCCTTCGGGAGCGAGCTTTGAATTCAAGATCGCCTCACCGCGCTGAATTGAAGTCCGCACGACGCGATCCTGCAACGTTTTCATATCGTCAAAACCACCGGTGGGCAGCGAGCCGCTCGGCCAGTCGACGACTTTCAGCATTTGGGCGTTTAGCCGGCTGCCGAGTTCGATATCGACGGCGGCAACCGCTACCTTGTTCGACGCAACCGCGGCTTTTTGCGATACCCATACAACTGCGAGCGCAGTTACTGCCAAACCCAGCACAATCGATATAACCAGCATGATTGCCGCACGTGCGTTTTTCATGAACACATCCTTCCTTTAAACCATGCCCAATTGATGAAGTGAGAGATAGCCGCCTGTGCCGACGGCGATAGCGGCGGCATAGGGCAGCTTGCCCAGAGAAGTTTTGGGCGAGACCCCGTAACCAGCGGGCGCTCCTGCGACTGCGCCGACCGGTCCGAACTGAGCAAGCGAAACTATGCTTTGCAGCAGCCGCGGCGCGTTGCCGTTCCACAGAATCCAGACGAGCGACAGTGCGCCGCCGGCAATCGCGCTTGCCAGTGCGCAATAGAACGTATCGAGCGGCCCGAGAAAAGCGCCGGTCATGGCCAGCAGCTTGACGTCGCCTGCGCCCATGGCGCGTAGCAGGTAGAGCGGAAAAAACAAGGAAAAACCGACGGCAAGTCCGCTTAAGGGGAAAAAAACCGTGCCGTGCATTATCGGCGGTGCGACCGTCGTGTAAATGAGGCCGTACACCGCTCCGCTCGCGACCAACCAGTTCGGGATGCGGTGCGAGCGACAGTCATAAACAGCGGCCAACAGTAGCAATGCCAATAGCGTCCCGGTGCGGGCATTCAGCAGCAACCGGCCGAGCAGGTCGAGCATTGCTGCTAGTTCCGGGTCAAGCATGGATATCCTTTGACGAGAGTAACGAGCGGGAAGTGAGGCGGGTGCCCCGCTTCCCGGGTGTTGCGATAAACGCTTCTGCTCCGACCCTCAGACGCAGGATCCGACCGCACCCGTCAAGCAGGTCGTTACACGGGCGATGAAATTTGTGAACGGTCCGCCGCCGGCCGCGATAGCGGACAAGGCGATGACCAGAGCGATCGACACCACTGCGATGATCAGTCCGTATTCGACGATTTGCGCGCCTTCTTCGTCACGGCCAAAGTCGACGGCGCTTTTCTTGAGTGCCAGCATCATTTTGTACAAGTCCATTTGGTTCATATCGTTCCCTCGAGGAGTTGAAAGTTAAACAACGTTTTAGTGCTCCACCCGTAACCCCACGCCTCGGCGGCAGCAAAACTACAACGTCAGAGTTTGCGGAGCACACTGCCAGATTAGGGGCGTGCCACCAGGGAAACATCTGAATAAAGTCCTTACTTTGGGGGGAGACTTGGCAGAAGCGTCAGTGACATTTGTCCCGTCGCCTCGGGCGTGACTCTGTCATATCTTATGAGCCGTCCCAGCGATTGGCGCCCGCACAGAGCTCGTTCTGAACCCGATCCTCAGCGTGCGTGTGAGGCGGAGTTTCCATCGCGACTAAAAAAAACGCGCTAGCCTAGCCGCCTTGCGCTCTGCCCGCACGGGAGAAGATGCGTTTTTTTGCGAGGACAATTGTCATGCGTTCTAAACGCGAATTCAGGGCGCGCCGATGTATGCGTCGATGCCAATGGAATTGGACGGTGGGCTTAGGCGCACCTTCCGCGTCGGGCGAACTACAAGAGAAGGGGCGTCAAAGAGCCTCGGATAACCGGTGACCCGTGGCGTAAAGATAGAGCTCGAGGCGACCTGAGACCTGCAGCTTGCTGTAGATCGTCGTCAGATGATTGCGCAAGGTGTGCTCGCTCATGTGCAGCTTGTCGGCGATCACCTTGTTGCGGGCGCCCTTTTCCGTCGTGAGCATGGCAATGATATGCCGCTCCTTGGGTGTCAGCGCCGCGATCTTGTCGGCTTCGGGATCGGCCCTTTGTCCCCGCGCAAGCGCGTTGAGAATGCGTCCCACCGAATTGCGGTCTAGCCAAATTTCGCCGCGGTGCACCTTTTCGATGGCGCGAAGGATGATGGTGGCTGCTTCGCGCTTGTGTACGACCCCGCGCGCGCCTTGCATCACTGCTTTCTCGTGCAGGAGCGGATCGCTGATTCCCGTAAGCACCAATACGCGCGCCGCGCTTTGCTTGCTTAGCTTAGGCAGACAGTCGAGGCCACTTTCGCCGTTCAGATCGAGGTCGAGCACGATGACATCGGGATTCACGGCGGGCACCCGCGCGAACAATTCACTGCTGCTTGACGCCTGGCCAACCACTTCCATCGCCGGCTCGGCGGTTTCGATCAGACGCTCCAGCCCCCACAGGATGGTGGGATGGTCGTCGACGAGAAATACCCTGATTGCATCGGCTCCGCCGGGCTGCATGTCACAGTGCTCAGGGTAGCAACAGTATTTCGATGATTACTACCGTATAGCGACCAGAGCCCGTTTCCACCTTGCAGCGCCCGCCTAAAGCGAGCGCGCGCTCGGCGATCGAGCGCGGCGTAAACATATGCAGCGCCACGCCGCGATCGCGGGGATTGATGATCTCCAGCGTGAGCATCCGGCTGTCGCACGTCAGCCTGACGCGCGCAAAAAGAGCGTTCGTATGACGGCGGATGTTGCTCAGCGCTTCGCCCATCATGTGGCATATGTCATCCGCAAGCCAACTCTCGACGTTGCCCTCCTGCGCGACCTCGACGCTCACCTTAATATTGAAAATTTCGGCGAAACGGGCGGCCTTCTGTTCCAGGATCGAACCCAGCGTCTCGTCTTTACCGCCGAGCTGGCCCTTCAGTCCATTGACGTATCGCCGCAAGCCCGCGATCTCCATCGTCGTCATGTCGACGAGCTTTCCAATGTCCTTGGCAAGTGGATGGTCGGGCGGGACCTTACGGGCCAATGCCTCGAGGGCGAACTTCAGGCCAATGTATGGCTGGATAGTGCTGTCGTGAATGTCGCGGGAGATTCGCTGGCGCTCGCTCTCGGCGCCCTTGCCTTCCGTTTCACGCCAGTTAGCAACGCAGCGAGAGAATGACCTCGGCGAGGTGGAGGTGGAGGTGGAATCAATCGATGACATCAGGGGCCTTCAAACGAGCAATTCCGTGGTATTGCGACAAGTCCTACGGACAGTAGCAGGCGTCTACCTAAAACGCCTACCGGCGAAGGGGGAAAGTGCTTGTAGTATTTTTTCCGATTCGGCCGCCAGAGTTCTCTGTCGGATGCCTCGGCCAAAGTTGGTGCTGCGTAATGAAAATGGTAATATGCGCACCCGTCGCAGCAGTCCCAACGGGTCGTTAGCTCAGCGGTAGAGCACTGCCTTCACACGGCAGGGGCCACTGGTTCGATCCCAGTACGACCCACCAACAAAAAACAAACAGTTGACCACCCTGAGCCAACTGAGTATGAAAATCGCAGATTACACGGAGGCGCCGTGGCAATGCGACAAACCAAGTAACGGCCCGCAAACCTGACAATGAATGCCGTTGCGCGGGGGACAACTCAACTCTCCGATATGGCGGAAATGACTTCTCGTTAGCGCCCGATCGTCTCGGGCCAACGCTATCCGCGCTGCGCCAAGTCATCGAGATATTCGACAAAAAGCAGGCCGATAATGCTACTAACTTGGCCGAACGCAAAAAGTGTGTCCAGCCCTACCGATCGAGCTACTGACGCGGCGGGGCCTACAAGACTTCCAAGCTCTCCAAAGTGCGTCGAGCACAGAATCTGACTCCAGGCAAAACGCGGACCGCAAGCTGACCATCTCTCCGCCGTATAACTGGACTATTTGCGCGGTGAAATTTCTTAAAAGCGGTATGGCAATGCGACGGAAAAGAAGAAGTCGGGCGCATCGGCCGTTATACCTGTCCCGGCGCCCAGAATCAGCGATAGTCGGCGACTAAGTACGAATGCGGCACCCGCGGTAAACATCCCTATTGTCGATCGAGGCTGCGTGGAGTCGCCGTTCGCCCGCGAGTGAATTCTTGCCCCCTGCTTGAAAGCCATTGAGAGGCCCGCATCAAAATTGATGGCGGGCGTTACAGCGAGAGACGCGCCGCCACCGATGCTGATTGTGTTGCCCGGGGAAATACGGCCGGCAAAATTCGCTTCGGCCAAAAGATTGGGCGCGCTCACGTCTCTCGCGAAGGGATGCGCGAATGAGACGTCGCCGTAAACTGCGACGGGGTCAAATCGCTTGACGGCGGAAAGTCTGCCTGCGGCTACCGGAAAACCATAGCCTATAGGGACCTGCGCAAACGGCGTTCTACCATTATTGTCGACATAGTTCACACTCGCCACGACAGACGGACGCCCGTCAGATTCAACGGTCAGCGTCTTCGCAAGACCGATGGACCAGTCTGAGATTCCGCTATTAGAACCGGCGCTGGTACTGCGATGCAGATAAGGTGCGCTCGCAGTGAGCATGAGATCCCACGGTAACCCTGCCTGCATCGTCACACTCGCCGCATAACTATCAGTTCGAGTTCCGATGAAATCAGAACCGGTGTGTCCCCAGCTTAAGCCGGGGATAACCCGATACGAACCCGCCGGCAACAACACCAAACCTCGAGTGCCCAGCGCCTCCTGTATTGCTGTTGTCGTTTCCGGCAAGTCCAACACGTCATCGCCGGCGCCTGACTTTGCGATGCGCTCACGCAGACCGGGCGGAGCTACAGGCGATCCTCCGGCTTGCGCTTCGAGTTCACGTATCCGTCGAATCAATTGTTCGTTGATTGCTTTTTGCGCCTCGAGTTGCTGGCGCAGTTCGTTGACGTTGTCCTGACCCTGCACATCGGCGCTGGCTATGAGCAGCAATGCCAAGAAAAGAACCGCGCTACCGATGCGCATATCACTTACCTTCTGCAATCACGAACGCGAGACCGTTAAACCACATTTCCTTGAATTCTCGCAGGGTAAGCGAGCGGTTGCCGAATGCAGGATCCGCCAGCAGCACCACATCCTCGGTGATCGAATTGACCACCACATAATGATTGCTCCCGAACGGCCTGATCGGAACAATTGGCGCGCGGAAAAGCGCCAATTGGTCGGTGGAGAGATGCTGAAACGCATCTACCGCATAGCCGCGGCTTTCGACGAAACGCTTCATGTCCAGCATGGAAAACCCGCCCTGAGTCTTCACTTTCCGGGCGTCGGTGGTTTCAAGCATTCTTGCCGCGACGTATCGCTCGCTCACCGGGTCGGCGAGTCCATAGGTCAAAACCGTCGCTAAAGCTGCAGCAGCGCAACTGTTGTCCCACTGCTGCATGACTACGGCGCGCTCACGTATTTCTTTTAGCGACGTGACCGAAAACTTCCGCTCGTACTCGGCGCTCACGGCGACCTGCATGCCGGCGAATAACAGCATGCCAATGCAACCAATTGCATTAATCCAGCGCTGAACAGCAAAGCTTTTGTTCAATCCGGGCACCTCAAAAACACACCCCTGGGAAGGGGTGTGTGTAAGCTTAAATGCTAATTGCTGATCTCAGAATACGACGGGCTTACCGATTTCCTTGCCATTTCGATTCTCCCAATAGCACTGCCCGTTGTTGCAGCTGTTTATGCTGTTCCCTGTAGCAATCAGGCTCAGATTCCCGTTGCCCGCCGTGTCGACGACGAAATCACCTGCGACGATTTTTTCCATCTGCGCTTCGGTCAAACGAACAGGCGCCTTGTCGGATTGCTCGGGCGCTTGGGCAACGGCGAAAGAGGCCACCCCTGCCATGGCGATTGCTATGACTGAACTCAATGCTTGCTTATGGATTGACATGTGACCCTCATTGGTAGTGATTGATAAAAGTCAAACTGATTACACTCTGGTGCTGTGTTTACACCAGTGGAGCCAGCGTATAAGCGATGCTAGGGATCGAATACAGAGCAATGTCCTTTTTTTTGCTGACGTTTGCCCCCGCTGATGTGTCGCATCGATTCCCATCCGTTTGTTACCATGCGCCCGTATTGTGCGAGCCTTCGGACGCATCTCGAAACTTTCGCGCAGGTGCTTACAGTTCATCACGAAGCGGGCGCCTATGTTGCAGAAGCGCTAAGTGTCGCGGGTCTTCAAACAGACCATTCGGTTGGGCTTGGCATGATCCAGATGGCCTGATCAAGCAAGTGCAACGGTCGCACAGCGCGCGCCCGTTTAGCAAAGAAATTGCGGATTTTTAGAGGACGCGCTTGAACAGGCGAGCGTTCAAGATTCTCCTGAACCGCTCCTGTGATACGCCTTACGCTCGTCTGAATGCCTAAGAACGAACGCGCGATATGGTCGGCACCAACGAATGACGGCTTACTTGCGGCAAATTTACTACGGCAGGGGCCACTGGTTCGATCCCAGTACGACACACCAAGTATTTAAATCATTACTTCCCATCCGCGTCTTTTCCGTTTACAAAGTATGGAACGGTCAAACTTCCGCCTGCCCATCTTGAGTCACATTCATTTGAGAGTCGCGATAATGACTTGCTCTCGCGAGTCTCTCGACGCAGACAAAACAAAAGCAGGAGCGTCGCAATGAGGTTGTTTTCAGTTTTTCTGCTGGTGATAATAGGCTTGATGGCTGCCCCCGTTTATGCCCTGGAGTACCCCGCTAAGGTGATCCGCATCGTGGTGCCTTACGCACCCGGTGGTGGACTGGATGTCGTTGGGCGCCCCATCGCGCAGAAGTTATCCGAGAGCTTCGGCCAACCGGTCGTGGTCGATAATCGTCCAGGGGGCGGAACTACTATCGGTACCAGTATTGTCGCTAAAGCACCGCCGGACGGTTATATGCTTTTGCTCACGTTATCCGCGCTTACGATCAGCCCCAGCATGTATCCAAACCTGCCGTACGATCCGGTCAGGGATTTTGCGCCAGTCATCTGGATTGGAACGACGTCATACCTGCTGTCGGTGCATCCATCGGTTCCCGCCAGCAATGTTAAACAGCTCATTGCTCTATCCAAAGCCAAGCCGGATAAATTCAGCTACTCATCACCCGGAAATGGCACGGATCCACACATGGCGGCGGAACTGTTCAAAATTATGACAGGCGTTAAATGGACGCATATCCCGTACAGCGGCGGCGGCCCCGCCGCAGTCGCTGTGATGGGCGGTCAAGTCGAGCTTACGTTCCTGCCTACTTCAGTGGGGACGCCGTTCGTCAAGGCCGGCAAGCTCAAAGCGCTGGGTATCAGTACCGCAAAACGTTCGACCCTGCTGCCTGAACTGCTCACGATCGCCGAATCCGGCGTGCCAGGCTACGAGGCGGAAGCCTGGTCCGGAATTCTTGCGCCAGCTGGCACCCCAAAAGATATCGTGGCGAAACTGAATGCCGCGATCGCCAAAATCGTGCATACGTCAGAGTATAAAACCCTGCTTGAAGCACGCCTGGTCGAACCGGTCGGTAGCAGTGTCGATCAGTTCGCCAGCCGTCTTCGCGATGACGTCGCGAAATGGCGCAAGGTGGTCAAAGAAGGCGGCATCAAAACCGAATAATGGTTCGGAAAGCGCTTCGGCAATGCCGCGAAGTCTCAGGCGGCGCTGGCGACTTCTTGATGACCCCGCGTATGCGCCGGCAAGTGGCCCGGCGTACGATAAGGCTTCGTTCCCTTGACCACGACTCGATGAAGCTTACGGCGCGCATTGGCGTCGAACGGTTCACGCCGGTGCATGGCGCAGCGGTTGTCCCACATCAGCAAGTCGCCGGGTTTCCATTCATGGAACCATTCGAGTTCGGGCCGCATGGCATGCGCCCACAGCGCATCCAGTAACTGTTCGGAATCCGCAACCTCAAGAGCCATCAGGTACGATTTCACGCGTCGCCCTAAAAATAAGCAATTGCGCCCCGTTTCCGGATGAGTACGAACCAGCGGATGAACAGCGCCCGGACTGATACGTAAATCATCGGGCGCATCCTTGAACTGCTTCCTGATATAACCCGCCGCATCGATGGTGGCGTCATGTTTGAGAGAAAGCCCCTCCACGCGCTCCCGCAGTTCTGCAGGCAAGGTATCGTAAGCAAGATACATATTGTTAAAACCCGTATTGCCGCCCGACAACGGCACTTCAATCGAATGCAAAATGGTCTGATTGGGCGGCATCTCGAAGCTGGACATGTCGGTGTGCCAGACGAGCTCACCGTCACCCAATCCGCCCTGCGCCACGCCGTTCTCGACGATGTTCGAGACCACCGTTACTTCGGGAAACTGGTTGTCACCACCGCCTTGCATGACCTTGCCTTCATTCGCGAGCGGGCTCGGCAACGGATTGGATTTCTGGAATTCACCAAAGCGACGTCCAAATCCGACCAGCTCGGCGTCGGACATCTCCTGGTTACGCACCAGTATCACCAGATTATCGAGCCATGCCTGACGTACTGCTGCCACACCTGCATCGTCAAGTTTGCGCAGGTCGCCGCAGCGAACTTCGGCGCCTAACGCAGCGTTCATTCGTATGACTTCCATATCTTCTGCTCTCCGGTTTCGGGTTTAGCGTTCTATCGGAACACCCACCAAATTACCCCACTCGGTCCACGATCCATCGTAGACGCGTACGCCTGAATAACCCGCCAGCTCCGTAAGCGCGAAGTATAGAACCGTGGCCCGGTGACTCATGCGACAGTAGGTGATGATATCGCGTCCCGAAACAGCGCCGCGCGATTCGAATTTTGCCCGAATGTCTGCCGCTGGTTTAAAACTCTTATCGGCATTGAGCAATTCCTCAAACATGAGGTGCTTGGCACCCGGTATCCGTCCATAACGCAGCGCGCCTGTATCGGGATTTCCCGGCGCACCTACGCGCTGTCCGCTATATTCCTCCGCGGAACGTCCATCCACGATCACCGTGCCCTGCTTGTGCAGCGCAGCCAACACTTCATCGCGGCCCATGCGCATCGATTCATTACGCGCAACCGGTGCATAGGACTCTGGGGAGGTGGTCTCCGGCATATCAACCGTCAGCTTCCGGTTTTCAGCCTTCCAGCGCTGACGTCCGCCGTCGAGCAACTTAACATTGCGATGCCCGCAATAGCGGAAGGTCCACCACGCGTAAATGCCAAACTGGATCGGCTCGCCGTAGAAAACCACCGTAGTCTGCGGTGAAATGCCGGCTGCGCCCAGACGCCGGGCGAATTCTTCAGGCGAAGGGAAATCCCGCGCGTGGCTATCCCACAGTAGATCCTTCCATTCCCAACATGCGGCTCCCGGAATATGCCCCTCTTTATAAGCTTGCATCTGATCCTGCCCCATGCCGGCAATTTCGATCACCTTCACCGCCGGATCACCTATTCGGGATTCCACCCACTCCGGGGTAACCAGTGCCTGTTCACCTGTTGCGCTCGTGCCTGCCATCTTTTTCCTTGTGGAAGATCAGTGCTGAATTTTTAGTTCGTGCGAGTATGGGGTTGCGCTTCCACGCATAGCTGGTGATCGCGCGGTTGTGTCTTACCAAACTCGATATCAGAATTTTAGACCAGTTCCAATTATCTGGTTGTAGTTCTGACACCAGTCGCACCGGTCAGTATTTGACGTAGGTCAAGTCGCATCCGCATCGGCGACGTCAGCTGATTTTATTTTTCTCGCGCAAGGGGTAGCCTTCATGGATGCCGTTACCAAGGTCGAACCGGATGAAATCCGCGTACGAAAAGTACGATCGTCTCATTGCACGCGAAGCCGGCATAGTGTGATGTCATGAAGGATGCAATTCTCGTCCTGAACGCGGGCTCGTCGAGCATCAAGTTTTCGATGTTCGCCGAGCGCGCGGGCAATCTCGATCTTTTGATCAAAGGCCAGATCGAGGGCATTTACACCACGCCGAAATTCTCCGCGTCTGATCACGACGGCAATCCGGTCGGATCCCGCGAGTGGGACCCGGGCACGCGCCTGGAACACGGCGGTGCCATCGACTATTTGATTGAGTTTTTGCGCACGCATCGCGGTACTCATGAATTGAGGGCGGTGGGGCATCGCGTCGTGCACGGCGGCACTGCATTTTCCAAGCCGACGCTCATAACAGCGGATGTCATCCGAAGCCTCACCGCACTGGTGCCGCTGGCGCCGCTGCATCAGCCGCATAATCTTGCGCCGATCGGCATCGTCGCTGAACGCATGCCGCAGCTTGCGCAGGTAGCGTGTTTTGACACGGCGTTTCACCATGGCCAGCCCGAAGTGGCGCAGGCATTCGCGTTGCCGCCTTCGATCACCGATCGCGGCGTGAAACGTTATGGTTTTCACGGCCTGTCGTACGAATACATTGCAAGCGCTTTGCCGGGCGTCGACAAGAATGCTGCCGCCGGACGCACCGTCGTCGCCCATCTCGGTAACGGCGCGTCCATGTGTGCAATGAAAGGCAGCCGCAGCATGGCGAGCACGATGGGCTTTACCGCCGTCGATGGCCTGCCGATGGGCACCCGCAGCGGCGCGCTCGATCCTGGGGTAATGCTCTACCTGATGGACGAAATGAAGATGGATGTGCGCGCGATCGAAAAACTGATTTATCAACAATCGGGCCTGCTCGGCGTCTCCGGCGTTTCAAGCGACATGCGCGCGCTGCTTGCGAGCGCCGAACCGCGCGCGAAGCTTGCCATTGATATTTTCGTCTACCGCATCGGCCGCGAACTCGGATCGCTGTCTGCCGCAACCGGTGGGCTCGATGCGCTCGTTTTTACCGCCGGCATCGGCGAAAAGGCGGCGGTGATACGCGAGCGGGTATGCCGCGACGCGGCGTGGCTCGGCGTCGAATTTGACGCGGCCGGCAATGCGACGGACGGCCCGCTTATCAGCACGACCGGCAGCCGCGTCAAAGTTTGGGTCATGCCGACCAACGAAGAATTGATGATCGCGCGACACACGCGGCGCCTGGCCGGCGCGTGACGTTTACAAGACTTCAGGCAGCCCGTTTACGACATCGTTTGCAAACGCTCGACCACTTTCTTGTTGACGAGGATGCCCTGGCGGCGGCGCATCTCGCGTTCGCGAAATCCACGCTCGGAAGGAATGCGAATCTCCGGGACGCCCGGTTGTCGCGGCAGGTTCTTTATTTTCGTCAGCAACTCCTCCAGTTCGGACGTGAACTGGTCGGCCGGCATTAACAGGCCCGGATCGAACGCGATCAAAAGATAACCGAAATCGCTGACGTCGCCGTTGCGCAGCCGGGCGCCGGCCATCAGACCGAGCGCCTGGATGGCGATTGAGAGGCCGTAACCCTTGTGCCCGCCGAACGGAAGGACACCGCCCTCCAGCATGTCGCGCGCAACGCGCGTCGGCGTTCCATTCCTGTCGATACCGACAGCGTCGGGAAATTCCTCGCCAAGAAATGCTTTCATCAGAACTTCACCCGACATGACGGATGCCGTACCCATGTCGAATATGAACGGGTTGACCTTGCCCGGCAGCGCGATGGCCAGCGGATTGGTGCCCAGGATCTTGCGCACGGCACCCGGCGGCACGACCGTTGGCGTGCTGCTGCCGAAAGAGATTGACGCGAATCCGGCGCGCGCAATTTTCTCGAGGTAATAGGCATTGCGGCCGGCGAACCAGCTGTTTCTCACGCCAACGACGGCAACACCCGACTTGCTTACTTTTTCGATCGCGACTTCCGCCGCGCGCAGGTAGGAGACATATCCGACTTGATTGCCGCCATCGAGCAAGGCCGAGACTGGCGTCTCTTTGACGATCGCTATCGGCGCACGCGGCTTCTTCAGCTCAGGACGTTCTGCAATGACCAGAATGCGCGGGAGGCCGGCGAACTCATAGCCCCAGAGTGAAGCGTCTACTAAATGTGCGGCAACCACGCTCGCATCCTCGGGAGTGAAGCCGACCCTGGACAGCGCCCTTTCTCCCAGCGCCTGGGCCTCGCTCACGCTCAGGCGAACCGTTTCGTTGCTGTCGATATCTAGCGGCCGTTCGGTCATCGCAGTCGGAGGGCAAATAAAGTGGCATTCAATTTACCAGAACCCGACCGCCGGGCGGAACGCGTTTGTCGGCAGCTTCATCGGTTCCAGCAAATCGAAGCCATACAAAAAAACAGAATTTTTCTGCTAGCATCGACAAACTGCATCATGCCGCTGCGCAGTCCGCGGCGGTTCCTCAGATGGATCAACGGTAAGACAGGAGTCATTGATGAGCGTCGCCAAGCAATCAGCTTTGCAAACGGGCGCCTCGCTCGAAAAATTTCAGCAGGCGGCCGCCGGCTCGGAAAAAGAGCTCGTCGCTCAATGGCTCGACAAGCTGAATGCGGCACTGCAAAGCAACAGCACGGCGTCTGTAGCATCCTTGTTCGCGGAGGACGGTCACTGGCGCGACATCCTCGCTTTCACCTGGACGATTACGCCGTGCGAGGGCGCGGATGCGATTGCGGCGTTGATAATCGCCGGACAGAAATCCGCGCACGCATGCGCGTTCGCCATTGCCGAAGGACGCATGGCGCCGCGGCGCGTCAAGCGCGCGGGCATCGATGTCATCGAGGCAATTCTCCAGTTTGAGACCGGCGCCGGACGCGGGTTCGGTGTCCTGAGATTGATAGCAGCCGAGCCCGGCAAAGCGTTTCAACTCATGACCGGTCTGCATGAGCTCAAAGGTTTTGAAGAAACGATCGGTAAGCGGCGGCCGACCGGTGAGGCGTTCTCGCGCAATTTCGGCGGGGCGAACTGGAAAGAACAGCGCATCGAAAGTCAGCGGTATGCCGACCGCGAGCCGGTTGTGCTCATTGTCGGCGGCGGTCAGGCCGGTCTGTCGCTCGCCGCGACGCTCGGCAGAGTAGGTGTGGACGCGTTAGTCGTCGATCGTCATGAACGCGTCGGCGACTGCTGGCGCAAGCGCTATCACTCGCTCGCGTTGCACAACAGCACCGAAGTGAATCACCTGCCGTACATGCCGTTTCCCATTTCGTGGCCCAAGTATCTGCCCAAAGACATGGTGGCCGATTGGTTCGAAGCCTATGCGTGGGCGATGGAAATTAATTTCTGGACCAGTACGGAATTCATCAGCGGCACGTACGATAAATCGAGCGGCACCTGGAACGCGGTCGTCCGCAACGCCGATGGCACCGAGCGCACGCTGCATCCGCGTCACCTCGTCTTTGCGAATGGCCTCGTGGGTTTTCCGAATATTCCGGAACTGCCCGGCCTGCGGGACTTTCAAGGCAGTGCCGTGCATACGACCGAGTTCACGAATGGCGCCCGGTGGCGCGGCAAGAAAGCCATCGTCATCGGCACCGGCTCGAGCGGGCATGATGTTGCGCAAGACTTGCACGCGAACGGGTGCGACGCGACGATCGTTCAGCGCGGCGCGTGCACCGTCTTGAGCATCGATCCTTCAGCGAAACTCGTCTATGGGCTGTATGACGGAATCGTGCTCGCAGACGGCGACTTGCTGGCAACCACGAACACGAAGCCGGTCATAAAAACAAACCTGCAGGCGCTGACGGCGCGCATGATGGAGTTCGACCGCAAAATGATCGACGGCCTTGTCTCGCGCGGCTTCAAGTGGGAAGCCGGCGAAGAGAACGCGGGCCACCAGTGGAAAGTCCGCACGCGTTACGGCGGTTACTACCTCGATGCCGGCTGCGCGCAGCTCATCATCGATGGTGAGGTCGGCCTGATGCAGTTCGATCAGATCGAACGTTTCGTCGCGACCGGTGCGCTGATGAAAGACGGTTCCGTTAAACCCGCGGATCTCATCGTGCTGGCGACGGGATTCGCCATGCCGGAAGTGATGGTCGGCCAGTACCTCGGAGACGAAGTCGCCAGGAAAGTGGGCCCGGTGTGGGGTTTCGGTGCCGACGGCGAAATGAACAACATGTGGAAACGCACCGTGCAGGAAGGGTTGTGGTTCATTGGCGGCAGCTTCACGAACTGCCGGAATTACTCGCGTTACGTCGCGGTGCAGATCAAGGCGATCGAGGAAGGCTTGTTATCGAAAGCGTTGTCCACGCAATAAGGCAACCGACTTCACTGGCCGATGCCCACCTTCACGACCACCTCGCGCCAGGTGGCCAATTCGTTTTTCATCAGCAGCGATAACTCCGCCGGCGAACTGCCAACCACCTCAGTGCCATCGAATTCTGCGTGGCTCAAAAACGCCGGGCTTTGCATGGCGCGTTTCGCTTCGACGCTGAGTTTGCGCACCAACTCTGGCGGCGTGCCGGCCGGCGCGAACATGCCGAACCAGCCTGCAAATTCATAACCGGGCACGCTTTCCGCGACGGTCGGCAGATCGGGGAGCGCCCGGCTGCGCTTGGGTGTCGTCACGGCCAGCGCGCGCAAGCGGCCGGCCCTGACGAGCGGCAGCGCGGAGATAGAAGCGCCGATCATCCAGTTCGCTTCTCCCGCCGCTACCGCCGGATACGCGTCGACGACTCCCTTGTACGGCACGTGCAACATTTTCGTGTCGGAAAGCATCGCGAGCAATTCGGCTGCCAGATGCGTAACGCCGCCAACCCCGGACGATGCATAGCTCACGGCGTCCGGTTTTCGCCTTGCCAGCGTCACGAGTTCGTTAATTGATTTTGCAGGCAGCGACGGCGTCGCCACCACGATATAAGGCGCCGACGTCAGTATGCTGACCGGTTGAAAGTCGCGGATAGGATCATAGCCCTGCTTGCGATAAGCCGCATTCGTGATGATGCCGCTGCTGCACACCAGCAGCGTATAGCCATCCGGCGTGGCCTTGGCAACGAGTTCAATGCCGATGGAACCGCCCGCGCCGGTCCGGTTTTCGACGACGACCGGCTGCTTGTATAGCGCGTTCAAGTGCTGCGCGACGACGCGTGCCGTCGAGTCGACGCCGCCGCCCGCGGTAACGTTGACGATGATGCGCATTGGCCGCTCGGGGTAAGGCTGCGCAACGCCCGCCAGCGAGGTCATCCACAGACCGGCACACAAGGCTCTTCGTACCAGAATAATAAGCCTGCGCTTCATCGCGTCAGTACTGCGCTTTGAGGCCAAGCTTCTGAATGAGCGCTCCCCACTTCTTTCGCTCATTAGTTAAAAACTGCGCGAACTGCTCGGGCGAGCCGCCGACCACGTCGATGCCGTCGTCGGCCATGAGATTCCTGTATTCGGAATTTTTCAAAACGGTATTGACGCCGCGATTGATCGCCGCAACCAGCGCCGGCGAAGTTGCCGCGGGAACGACCACGCCATGCGCGAGCGTGGAAACAAAACCTTTGAGGCCGCTCTCGCCAAACGTAGGAAGATTCGGCGCCGCGGCAAGGCGGTTCATGCTCGAGACAGCGATTCCGTTAACACGTCCCGTTTGCATGTGGCGCAAAGCCGCGGACGAGCTGTCGAACAGGAGTTGAATCTCATTGCCGATCAGCGCGGTCACGGCTGGTGCGCCGCCTTTGTACGGCACGTGCGTAATATCGACGCCCGCTGTCGCCTTGAAAAGTTCGCCCGAGAGATGCAGGGTGGTCCCGACGCCGCCTGAACCAAAACGCAGAGCGCCGGGATTCGCTTTCGCCAGGGTGATGAGTTCCGAGACCTTCGCGACCTGCAGAGATGGATTAACCACCAGCACGCTTGGTGTTTCGCTTACCTGCACGACGGCGGCAAAGTCCTTGTCGGCGTCATACGCGAGCTTGTCGTAGATCACGGGATTGATCGCGAGTATTGGATGCGTAATGAGAAACAGCGTATAGCCGTCCGGCTTCGACCTCGCCACATTGACTGCGGCAACGCCGCCGGCTGCGCCAGCGATATTCTCCACGACCACCGGCTGGCCCCATAGCTTGCCGAGCTGCTCGGCGAGCCGCCTTACGTTGAGGTCGGTGCCGCCGCCGGCGGGAAACGGCGCGACGATGCGCACACTTTTGACAGGATATTCTTGAGCGCAGGCTGGGTTTACAGTCATGCCGGGCAGCAGCAGCGTGTACGCCAGCGCGGTCGCTATGCTCTTCGCAGCCTTTGATCGTTGCGTTGCTTCAGCAATCATTCCCGTGACTCGCGGTAAGGAGAACATGTGAGCAACGAAAGCATGAGCGGCACTACGCGATAAACAAGCCCCGATGGCGGAGTTCATTTTACGCAGCGCGCCCCGCTCGCGGGACATCACAAGATTACCGGAAAAACTTCGCCGGTCCCTTCGAGAGAATCTGGACCGCTAAGGCTATGACTGGCTTACTGCTCTTTACTCTTGTTATTTTGCTCGAGCATCTTGATCAATTGATCTGCCGGCACTGGCTTACTAAACAAGTAACCCTGCATCTCGTCGCACTTGAGCAATTTCAGGAATCGGGCCTGCTCCTCGATTTCCACGCCTTCCGCAATCACTTTTATATTCAGAGTATGCGCTAGCGAGATAATCGTAGAAACGATTGCCTTGCTTTCAGCGTTCTGCGTCATTGTCGTAATGAATGAGCGGTCGATCTTCAGAAGATCAACCGGCAGGCGGGCCAAATATCCGAGGGACGAATAACCAGTACCGAAGTCATCGATGGCAATGTTGATATTCATGTCGCGCAGCAATTTAAGTTTTGCGATGTTGTCCTCGATGTCCTCCATAAGCAGGCTTTCGGTAATTTCCACGTCGAGGCCGTGCAGCGCCGAGTTGGTATCCGCGATTGCATTGCGGACGATTTCGACAAAATTTCTTTGCCGCAACTGAATCGCTGAGACATTGACGGCGATTCGCGGCGGCCGCAGGCCACTGCTTTGCCATGCTTGATGATCCGCAAGCGCCTGACGGATCGCCCACTCGCCAACCGCGAGTATCATTCCCGTTTCTTCCAGCAATGGGATAAATTTCACCGGTGGAATCAGTCCGTTTTCGGGGTCGTTCCAGCGGATCAACGCCTCCAGCCCGCTGATTTTTCCCGTAACGAGATTGAGCTTAGGCTGGTAATGCAGGACGAATTGTTCGTTCTCTATGGCTGCTCGCAGCTTGTTTTCGAGCAACAGCGTTTCAGTTACCGCTGCATTCATTTTGGAATGATAAAACAGGTATCTCTCACCGGATGCCTTGGCTTTCTTCAACGCCGCTTCTGCATTTTTGAGCAGCGTATCGGCATCTTTTCCATCCGACGGAAAAACCGCGATGGCGGCAGTTACTGAGATCCGCAGCTTTTCGCCGTTGATATTAAAAGGCCGGCTCAGTTCGTCCGCAATCTTCTTTTCAATTAAATGCCCGATTTCGGACACATCCCTGAAGTTAGCAACGATGCCGCCAAAGCAATTCCCGGAAAGACGCGCAAGATTGTCCGCCTCCGGCCAAATTCGCCTTAGCCGCTCGCTCACTTCGCGGAGCAGGGCATCGCCGGCGCCTCGTCCCAGCGTTTCGTTGATGTGGCTGAAGCGCTGGATATCGCACATGACCAGTGCAGCTTTAGATTTGTCCTCTCCGGCGCGGCGCGCGACTCGCCCAAGGTAATTTCGGAGCAAGGTGCGATTCGGGAGTCCGGTCAGTTCGTCGTAGAAAGCCAGATAACTGAGTTTTTCCTCTTTGCTGATATGGTCCAGTGCAAACGAGATATCGCCTGCAATCTCGGTCAGCAACCTAAGTTCGTCCGCAGTGAAGAAGTCCGGCTCGCTCGCGTACAACACCATCACCGCGGCGACAGCGCCGTCGCTCAACAGCGGCAATGCGATACGCGAACGGTGCCCGCGCCTGAGCGCTTCTTTGGTTCTTTCGCCTACGCCCATCTCCATATTATTGCTGAAGACAGGTTTTTTTCCTCGCATTGCTGCGCCTACAAGGCCCCGTCCGCGAGGATGATTGATATCAACTGATGATTTATAACGATCGAAATCGTCTGCAGGGTCAAATCCAACCGACGCGAGAGGGATAACCTCGAGCGACACCGGATCCAGTTTCCCGATCCACGCGATGCCAAAGTGCCCCTGCTCGACCGCGATACGGCACGCTCCGTCGAAAAGTCTTTGGCGGTCCCCGGCCCGGACGATCAGCGCATTAATGCCGCTCATTACCGCCTGGATACGGCTTAAGCGGGCAATTTTTTCTTCTTTGCGGAAATGCTCGAGCGCAAACGAAATGTTCGTCGCGACCTCGGCGAGCAACGCGACTTCGTCTTCATCAAAAAAATTGACTTCGCGCGCATAGAGCGAAAGATGTCCGACCACCGATTCCTCGACCACAAATGGCACCGCGATCAGGGAATGCAGGCCGTCTTTAATGGCTTCGGCTCTTCGAACGGATTGCACTCGGGAATCGGCGGCAAGATCATTCTCGAATACTGGCTGTCTGGTCTTGATTGCGCGAGCCACAATGCCATGTCCGTGAGCAACGTCGGTATGTGCAGTAGCTCTGGTTGCCGCCAGACGTTCCGCGTTTCCAGCCGCCCATGCGACCGGCGATACAGTAACCGCAACGGGATCGAACGCGCCAATCCAGGCCGTGCC
Source organism: Betaproteobacteria bacterium (assembly GCA_028292435.1). Classification (GTDB taxonomy): domain Bacteria; phylum Pseudomonadota; class Gammaproteobacteria; order Burkholderiales; family SG8-41; genus PALSA-1004. The sequence goes on along the minus strand of JAQGMI010000017.1, from coordinate 38,390 downwards.
GAACTTGCCATGCTCAACTGCAATGCGGCACGCGCCATCGAAAAGCGCCTGACGGTCCCGCGCGCGTGCGATCAATGCATTGATGTTGCTCATTACCGCTTTAACACGGCTCAGCCTTACGACCTTTTCCTCCTTGCCTATATGCTCCAGTGCGAACGAAATGTCGGCCGCGAGCTCCGTAAGCAGCTTGAGTTCATCTTCGTTGAAGTAATTTTTCTCGTATGCATACATTGTGAAGGTCGCCACGAGCGTGGGTCCTTCGAACAATGGTAGGGTGATGTTGGATCGAAACCCAAGTCTTAGAATTTCCTGCAGCCGCGGCCCGCCGAAATCACGGGCTACGATGTCATTGTTGAACACAAGGCGACGAGTCCTGATGGCAAGGCCTACCGCTCCCTTGCCAGCTTTGATGTCGTCGCGGGCGGACGATTTTATTTTTGTGAATTCCTCCGCCATTTCGCCGGCCCAGGCGACAGGCGTGACGTCCATCGTTTTGAGATCGAGTGAGCCGATCCATGCCATCGCCAATTTGCCGTGCTCAAAGGCAATTCGACATGCCTCGGTGAACAATTCCTGCCGGTCGCGCACCCGCACAACAAGATTATTGATGCCGCTCATCACGGCATAAATGCGATTTAGACGCGCTATCTTTTCCTGAGCCTCGATTTGCTCGCTTACGTCCTGCAAGGTGTTGAACCATCGACTTGCTTCGTCTGCGCGGATTTCTCCCTGGAGCGGTTCAATTACCTGCCGCATATGCATCCACTTATCGTCCGCGCGCCGCAACCGATAATCAACGTTTACACGTATGCCTTTGGATCGGGATTCGATGGCCCGATCACGTAATACCGACCGGTCGTCCGGATGAACCAGGTCGAGCCATTCGCGCGTACTTTTGGGCATTGCCGACGGATCGATACCGATTAATTGCGGCAAAGTCTCCGACCAGCTCTCAAAAGAACCATCAGGACCCGTGATGACATGCGCTAGCTTGGCCAAATGCTGCGCGCGACGCAGTCCGGCTTCCATCGCGTGCCGCTCGACAAGCGCTTTCGCGTCGTCCATCGCCCTTTTAACGGCAGCAGGCAGGCGGGGCAGGTTCTGTTTTAGGACGTAATCGGTTGCACCGCCTTTGAGCGCATCGATTGCGCGTTCTTCCCCCATCGTGCCCGACACAAAGATGAATGGAATGTCCGGGTAGGACTCGCGAGCGATCGTCAGCGCGCTTATGCCATCAAAATGCGGCATGGAAAAATCTGACAAGATTAACTCGGGCGCAAATTCCGTGAGTGCTTTCCGATACTCGTCCTCGGATTCCACCCGCCGCACGGCAACCGATATACCGCCGCGCTCAATATGTCGACGGATAAGCGCAGCGTCTGTCTCGACGTCTTCGACCAGCAATATTCTCAGCAACTCGCTCATCTAGTCCCTATTGCGTCACACCGCTTCCCAGTGCACTGCTGATGCAGGCGAACATTATTTGAGCGATATTTGTAATTCCGGACTTGCGAATCTGATCAAGACACACCGGTTTGATCGTCGAACCCCAGTTTCCCGCTGGGCACTCCCTGGCTTCGGCACGCCGGACTGCGGTTTGACCCACCGCTTTCCCGTGTTACGCCGCTTCGCACGCTTTAACGTCGGGCTCCAATTGCATGACCTATCGTAGCTTTTACGTGCACGACTGCATATCGTAAAACTACGACATCTGGAATCGGACATTCCCGACTCCAGTCATGAGCGCGGCCAAGGTCACCTCAATTTAGCGGAGTCAATTTGTGACGTATTGCCAGTTTGACCAGCGCAACGATGTCGTCGAGCTGCAGCTTGTGCATTAATCGTGAGCGGTAAGTCTCGACCGTACGCGGCGACAGATGCAGGACCTTCGCCATCTGAGTATTGGACTTGCCTGCAGCAATCAAACTGAAGATTGAGCGCTCGTTGGCGGTCAGCGAGGCGATCGCGCGGCGCTCGGCTACAGGCGCGCCCTCATCAGGATTCTGAATCTCGCCGGCGACGACGGCAGGTAAACCTAAATCATGCGCGTGCCGATCCGCTAGCGCGCTCTTGTCGACTAAGTCATCCACGCGCGGACCGCCGGATAGTTCCAATTTGAGGAGGCCGCCAATATGCTGCGCCTCGGCGATCAAGAAACTCTGGTTTCGTCGCAGTGCTTGCTCGGCCTGTCTTCTGTCCTCTATGTCGGCACATATTCCATACCACCTCACGATGTTGCCAGCACTATCCCGGACCGGCACATGCCGGCAGAGAAACCAGCGGAACTGCCCGTCATGCCGCCGCAGTCGATGTTCGATTTCCGCCGGTTGCCCGCTCCGTAAAGTAGCACCCCAGTGATCCGTCGTGGCGGGGATATCGTCCGGATGAATCACGCTCGTCCAGCGCGAACCCATCGAGTCGTCCTTCGACAAGCCGGTATATTGCAGCGAGCGGTCGTTGACGAAATCTACGGCCCCGTCAGGCGACGCGCTCCAGACAATCGCGGGGATCGAATCGATGACATGCCGAAGCCGGTCTTCGCTCAGGCGCAGCGCATCTTCGACCCGCTTGCGGTCTTCAATATCGACTGCCGTTCCGTACCACTTGACGATGTTTCCCTGTTCATCGCGCAACGGCACCGTGCGCACAAGGAACGAGTGATATTCCCCATCGGCGCGGCGCAAGCGCAATTCATATTCGCAAGCTCCGCCAGCAGCCATATCGACGGTCCACTTCTCGATGACATTTGGAAGATCGTCCGGATGCACTGCGTGGTCGGACTGGTGCAGACCTTCCTCGAAAGAGAATCCCGTATATTCCAGCCATTGCTTGTTGACGAAATCTACGGCGCCGCCAGGCAAAACGCTCCATGCCATCGTAGGAATTGTATCGATAACGATTCGCAGGCGATCCTCGCCGCGGCGCAAAGCCTCTTCACTCTGTTTGGCGTCGATGGCCACGCGCGCCATCTGCACTGCCATGTCGATCAGTTCGATGTGTTCCGGCGACGGTAACCGCGGCTCGCCGTAATACATTGCGAAGGTCCCGAGCACGGAATTGTCGTCGGCGAGAACAGGGGTCGACCAGATTGCGCGTAATCCGTTGCGCACGGCAATGTCGGCGCAATCTTTCCAGCGCGGGTCGGTCGCGGTGTCCTGCGTATACACGGGCTCGCGCAAAAATGCCGCAGTTCCGCATGAGCCCATATCAGGCGCGATGCGCAAAAATGGCCGGATACCCGTCTTGTATTCCTCGGGAATGTGCGGCGCAGCAATAAAAGTCAATGACTGCTGAACGCTATCCGCCAGCAGCACTGCGCAGCGCATGCCAACAGCCTGTTCTTCGATGAGCCGTACCAGCGTTTCGAGCGTCTGCGCGAGCGGCGCAGCGCTGGCAATCCTTTCGAGCACCCTGCGCTGACTTTCAAGCAAAGCAGTCCGGGTGCCACGGGCAGCTACAGGATTGCTATTCATTTTTGAACTCCATTTTTTCGATTAGGAGCGCGGAGTAGCGCAGCATGCAAGCTGCAAAGACTACCTCCACACTGCAGAATACTTGGTTAGCAGTAGCTGCACTTATTATAGACGTCATAACGCCGGCGTTTTTTGTCACCGGCTGGAGCTTCACGCGAGCGGTTGCAGGCAGCGCTCGCGCGGTGTCTTTGTATCGAATACGAACGAACATCCAGTGAGACGTGCGGTTCATTTTTTATTGGCCGAAAACGTCGGACTCCACGCGGTTGGCGCCGCAATGTCCGCCGGACGTGGCTGCTCGCCCGTGCGCTGTATCCAGCCGCCTCCCAGCGCTCGATAGAGGTCGACGACGCTCGTCATTCGGTTCAGCCGCGTCGTAACAAGCGTCTGCTGCGCGGCGTAGTAGCTTGTCTGCGCCGTGAGCACGATGAGATAGCTGTCGATCCCGCTCTTGTAGCGCATGATGGACAGGTCGAGCTGGCGTTGCTGAGACTGCACGTAGCGCTCGAGCGAGGCGACCTGATCGTCATACGTGCCGCGCGCAGCGAGTCCGTCGGCGACTTCGCGAAACGCGGTCTGGATCGTTTTTTCGTAGGTGGCGATGTTGATGTCCTTCTGAAGCTTCGCGACATCCAGGTTCGCCTGGTTTGCGCCGCCGTTGAAAATCGGCGCGACAAGCGCCGGAACAAACGACCATGCAAGGGAACCGGCGGAAAAGAGCCCACCCAGTGTTGAGCTTGCCAAGCCGAGATTGCCGGTGAGACTGATGTCCGGAAAGAACGCCGCGCGCGCAGCGCCGATGTTCGCGTTGGCTGCGCGCAGCGTTGCCTCTGCCTGCTGGATATCGGGCCGACGCGTCAACAGAGCGGACGGCAGCCCGGGCGGAATGTCGGCGAGGAGCGTCTGATCGTTCAACGTCACCACCGGCGGCAAATCCGCCGGCAGCGGTTGCCCGAGCAGAAGGACCAGCGCGTTTTCAGCCTGCGCGCGCAGCCGCACGTATGCGGTGTAATTTGCCTGGGCCTGCTCGACCACACCTTCGGATTGACGCAGCGTGAGCTCGGTGGCGACGCCGGTGCTGTACTGGAGTTTGACGAGGTCGTAATACTCCTGCGCGTATTTCAGCGTACTCTGCGTGACGGCGAGCAGTTCGTCATACGCGAGCATGGCGAGATACTGATCGGCCACTTGCGACACGAGCAGTATCTCGATGCCCTGACGTGCGTAACCCGTCGCGAAATACTGCTGAAGTGCGGCGTCTCTGAGGCTACCGAGGCGACCGAATAAATCGGCTTCCCATGCCACCGACAATCCGGCGGAATAGCTCTGGGTAACGTTGCCGCTCTGGGCAACGTTGCCGCCGCCGCCCGACGAAGGGGATCGCGACCGTGGAGCGTCCGCGAAAGCGCTGACCTGCGGAAGAAGCTGGGCGCGCTGGATCCGGTACTGCGCCTGCATCTGCTGCACGTTCAGCGCGGCGACCCGCAGGTCGCGGTTATTGGAGAGCGCGATTTCCACCAGCCGCTGCAGGCGCGGATCGGCCATGAAGTCGCGCCAGCCGATCTCTGTGGCCGGTAACATCGTGGCGCCCGGACCCGTGGCCGGGTACTTATAGGCGTCGCCGCTCGGAAATTGACCGGCCACTGGCGCCGCTGGCCGATGGAAAGTCGGCATCAGCGAGCAGCCTCCCGACATGAGTATCAGTACGGCCGCCACGAGACGTCGCGGCGTGCGCTTGTCAAATAAGCAGCTCATCATGGTCCTCCTGGAGTCGCGATGACCGCCGGCTCTGCACGCTCTGTCTTGCGGCGGCGCAGCTTGTCGACGATCACCATGTAGAACATCGGCACGACCAGCGGGCCGAGGAAAGTCGCGGTTAACATTCCGCCGATAACGGCAATGCCGATCTCGTTCTGGCTGGCAGAGCCCGCGCCGTTTGCGATCGCGAGCGGCAGGACGCCCAGCAAGAACGCCATCGAGGTCATCACAATCGGGCGCATCCGCATCTTCGCGGCCTCGACCGCTGCCTCGATGGCGGACCGGCCTTTTTCGTGCAACTCGCGCGCGAATTCGACGATAAGGATTGCATTCTTGGCGCCCAATCCGATCGTGGTGAGCACCGCCACCTGAAAGTAGACGCCGTTGGGCACTTTGAGCAGTGTGGCCGAGAGCAGCGCCCCCAGCACACCAATCGGGACCACCAGGATCACGGAAATCGGGATCGACCAGCTCTCGTAGAGCGCGGCGAGACTCAGGAACACCACGAGCATCGAAAGCGCGTAGAGATACGGTGCCTGCGATCCCGCTTGCTGCTGCTGGAGCGAAAGGCCGGTCCATTCGAAGCCGATGCCAGCGGGAAGCTGCTTAGCGAGCGACTCCATTGCGAGCATCGCCTGGCCCGCGCTCTTACCAGGCGCGGCCGAACCCTGGATCTCCATCGCGGACACGCCGTTGTAGCGCTGCAACTGAGGCGGGCCGTACGTCCACTGACCCGTGGAGAAGGACGAGAACGGCACCATCGTCCCCTTCGAATTGCGCACATACAGCAGGCTCAAGTCCTCGGGGTTCATGCGAAACGGCGCATCGGCCTGCAAGTACACCCGCTTGATGCGATTGTCGGTGTCCAGAAAATTGTTCACGTATCGCGAGCCCCACGCATATGAGAAGGTCTGGTCGATGTCGCTCGGGTCCGCGCCGAGGACGCTGGCCTTTTCGCGATCCACGTCGATGCGGAATGTCGGGTTGTCGGCCACGCCATTGAATCGCACCTGCGCGAGCGTCGAGTCCTTCGCCGCCAGTGCGAGGAGCTGATTCTTCGCCTTGAGGAGCGCGTCGTAGCCCACTCCGCCGCGGTCTTCGAGCTCGAAGTCGAAGCCCGAAGAGGTGCCCAGCCCGCGGATCGGCGGCGGGTTGACGGGGGTGATGGTCGCGTCTTGGTAGCTGGAAAACTGCGCCGTGGTGCGCGCGATGATCGCCTGCACGGACTGGTCCTTCGCCGTGCGCTCGCTCCAGTCCTTCAGGTGGACGTAGACCATGCCCTGGCTCTGCCCGCGGCCAGCGAAGTTGTTGCCATTGATCTCGTAGGTCGCGTCGACGCTGGCCGCTTCCTTGTCGAGAAGATATTGCGAGACCGCGTCGAGCGGGGCCCACGTGCGCTGCTGCGTGGCTCCGGGAGGCGTCTGCACCTGCACGAAGAAATAGCCCTGGTCCTCGTTCGGCACGAATGCAGTGGGTAGCTTCACATAGAGAAGTCCCACCGCGCCGACGATCGCCGCATAGATCACGAACCAGCGCGCAAATCGCGCCATCACGCCGCGAACGCCGCCGACGTAGAGCTCGCGCGTGCGGTCGACGACGCGGTTGAACCAGCCGAAGAATCCGTGGCGCACGGCATGCTCGCGATCCGGTGCCTTTAAGAGTGTGGCGCAGAGCGCGGGCGTCAGCGTCAGAGCCACGAAGACGGACAGCAGCATTGCCGCGACGATGGTGAGCGAGAACTGGCGATAGATGGCGCCGACGGTTCCGCTCGACATGGCCACGGGAATGAAAACCGCGGACAACACCATCGCCACCCCGATCAGGGCGCCCGTAATCTGACTCATCGCCTTTTCAGTCGCCTCTCTGGGGCCGAGCTTTTCCTCGGTCATGACGCGCTCGACGTTCTCCACCACGACGATGGCGTCGTCGACCAGGAGTCCGATCGCAAGCACGAGGCCGAACATTGACAGCGTGTTGATGCTGAAACCTGCGAGGGCCATGAGGCCGAAAGTGCCGAGCAGCACCACCGGCACCGTGACCGCGGGAATCAGCGTCGCGCGCCAATTCTGCAGGAAAAGGAACATCACCAGCACCACCAGCGCAATGCCCTCCAGCAGGGTCTTCACCACCTCCAGCATCGAGATCTTGATGAACGGGGTCACGTCGTTCGGGTATACGACTTTCAGACCGTGCGGAAAGTACGGCGTGAGATCGGCGAGCTTGGCGCGCACGGCATTCGCGGTGTCGAGCGCGTTGGCGCCGGTCGCGAGCTGGACGCCGATCGCCATGGCCGGCACGCCGTTGTACTTGTTGTCGATGTTGAAGCTTTCCGGGCCAAGGGCGACGCGGGCGACGTCGCGCAAGCGTACCTGCGAGCCGTCCGGCAGCGCTTTCAACACGATGGCGCCGAATTGCTCTGGCGTGTTGAAGAGCGTCGATTCCGTGATCGTCGCGGTGAGCTGCTGGTTGTTCACCGCCGGCGTGCCACCCAACTGGCCGCCCGAAATCTGCACGTTCTGGGCGAGCAGCGCCCCGCTTACGTCGAGCGGGGTGAGCGCGAAGTTGTTCAGCTTGTTCAGGTCGAGCCACACGCGCATTGCATACTGGGTGCCCTGGACGTTCATGTTGCCGACGCCGTTCACGCGGCTCAGGGGGTCCTGGACATGCGAGACCACGTAATTCGCGAGGTCGTACTTCGACATGCTGTTGTCGGTGGAAATGAAGCCAACGAACATGAGAAACGCGCTGGTCGACTTCGTCACGCGCACTCCGGATTGCTGGACCTGCGGCGGAAGCAGCGGCACCGCGAGCTGGAGCTTGTTCTGCACCTGCACCTGCGCGATGTCCGGGTTGGTGCCCGGCGTAAACGTAAGCGTGGTGACCGACTGGCCGGTGTCGTCGCTCGTGGACGACATGTAAATAAGGTTATCGATGCCGCTCATCTGCTGCTCGATCACCTGCACGACCACATTGTTGACGGTGTTTGCTGACGCGCCCGCATAGGAGGTGCTGATCTGCACCGTGGGCGGCGCGATGGGCGGGTACTGGTCGATCGGCAGGCTCAGGATCGAGAGCCCGCCCGTCAGCATGATCAGCAGCGCGAGCACGATCGCGAAGATCGGCCGGTTGATGAAGAACTTGGCCATCGTAACCTCGCGTTACCTGACAGACCCGAATTGCAGCATGCTCAGCAACGTCATTCCCAATGCTGAGCTCAGTTGCGTGTGCCCAGCGGAAACTTTGCTGTGCGCGGATTGTGTCTGCGGGGCTGATCGTGCCGGCTGCTGCGTTGACGCCGGCTGCTGCACCGGACCCGCGTCCTTCGATGCTGCAGCGTTCGGGGACGCGGGCGCGGGCGCGGTGACGCGAACAAGCATGCCCGGCTGTACTTTCTGGACTCCGGCGACGATGACCTTTTCCCCCTCGTTAAGCCCACCGTCCACGACCCAGTTGCTGCCGAAGGTGCGCGTCGCCTGAATCGTGCGCAGAGCCACCTTGTTGTCGGGGCCGACGACGAGCGCAGTAGCGTTTCCCTGCGGATCGCGAGTCACGCCCGTCTGCGGGACGAGCAATGCGTTATCGTCGACGCCTTCGTCGATGCGAGCGCGTACGAACATGCCCGGCAACAGAACGTGGCGCGGGTTCGGAACGATCGCGCGCACCGTGACGGAGCCCGTATTCGGGTCGACCGTGATATCGGTGAATTGCAGCGTTCCTGCAATCGGATATTGCGTTCCATCTTCGAGAAATACCGTTACCTTTGCCTCATTCGGCCCGTTCACTTTCACTTTGCCGCTCGCAATATCGCGGCGCAGTTGCAGACCCTGCACGCTCGACTGGTTGACATCGACATAGATTGGATCGATGCGCTGGATGGTGGTCATGAGCGTCGCGGCACTCGCCTGCACCAACGCACCTTCGGTAACCATCGACATGCCGACGCGGCCCGTGATCGGCGCCATGACATCCGTGTAGCCGAGATTGATTTTCGCGGTTTGCACGGCCGCCTTCCCCAATGCGACGTCGGCGGCAGCCTGACCTTTGGTCGAGACTGCGTTGTCATAGTCCTGTTTGCTGACGGCGTTTCCGGCGACCAGTTGTTTGTAGCGCTCCTCCAGCGCGGTCTGTGCGTCCAAATTGGCTTGCGCCTTCTGCAATGTGCCGATCGCGCTGTCGAGCGCCGCGCGATATGGCGCCGGATCGATCTGATAGAGCCGCTGTCCGGCCTTCAGGTCCGCGCCTTCCTTGAAGTCGCGCTTGAGCACAATGCCGTCGACGCGCGCGCGCACCTGCGCAACGAGATATGGATTCGTGCGGCCCGGCAGGTCGATCGTCACCGGCACACTCGCGCGCTGGGCCGTCGCCACCCCAACCTCCGGCGTCTGCGCCGCAGGTGCAGCTTGTTTTCCCTTGGCGCAACCGGCGAACAGGCCAACGATCAACGCCGAAACGGCAGCGATGCGAAATAATTCATTGCGTGTCTTCACGAATATCTCCGCGTTTATTCAATTGATCGGGTTTTTGGCGAGCGGCGGTTGCGCTATGCCGTGGCCATCTGTTCGACCGCGCGAACTACCGACGAGAAATCTTCGTCATGGCCCAGCGCGGACTGCCGGTCGGCTTCGTTGGCGGCCACTTGGGCGGCAGCTGCGGTGCCGGGCATCGCCATCGCGAGATCCGCAGCCGCGCTTTGGATCAACCGAAAATCTTTGGCCATCAACTGCAACGGGAAAGCTGGCGGATACACGCCGTTGCGGACATTTTCCAGCTTCGATTTCTGGCTCGGTGACACGACAGCAGTGCCGGCGAGCGCGTCGAGCAGGCCGTCCCGCTGCAAGCCTCCCCGCGTGCCCAGCGTGACGGCTTCCGCCAACGCCTGCATTCCAAGTCCCAGCATGGTGTTGGCGCAGAGCTTCGTCATCACGCCGGAGCCGGCTGGGCCCATATGGAGCGACGCCTTACTGATTGCCTCGAAAATCGGTTTGCACCGCTCATAGACGGCTCGCTCGCCACCCACGAATATCGAAAGCTCGCCCTGCTCTGCGACTGAGGTCGTCCCTGAAACCGGCGCGTCCAGAACGAAAACCCAGTTGCGACGCCCTGCTGCATGAAGCCGACGAGACAGCGCGGGCGAGACGGTGCTCATATCGACGAAGATGGTGCCGGCCCGGGCTGCAAAGATCGCCCCGTGCGGCGCCATCATCACGGTTTCGACCGCCGCGTCATCCGCCAATGAAGACAGGACGATCTCAACGCCCTCTGCCAGTTCAGCGGGGCTGGCAGCAACCTTGGCGCCGCGCTCGGCAAGCGACTGCGTGCGTTCGCGCGACCGGTTGTATACCGTCAGGTCGTAACCGGCAGCCAGCAGCCGCCCCGCCATGCGGCTACCCATGCCACCCATGCCGATAAAGCCCAATCGCGGACGCTGCGTTGTATTGGCGGCGGTCATGATTGCACCGCTTCAGGTGAAATCCGTTCGCGCGTCGGCGGCGCCATGAATTGCGGGCCCACCGGATCGTCTATGGTCTCGTCGAGGATCCGATCGATGTCGCGCATCGTGCGCTCATCGAGCGACCAGCCGAGTGCCGCATTCACCGGTGCGAGCTGCTCGGGCCGCCGGGCGCCCCACAGCGCTACGATGTTGCCGCGGTCAAGCAGCCAGCGCACGGCCAGCGCGAGCACGTCCTTGCCGTAGCGCTCGCGCGCGAGACGATCGAGCGCGGCGACGGCCGACAGATATTGAGTCAGTCGCGGCTGGCGAAACTTCGGGTCCGACTTGCGCAAGTCATCGCCTTCGAATCGGGTGGCAGCGGTGATCTTGCCGGTCAACAAACCGCGGCACAGCGAACCGTACGCGAGCACCGCCAGGTTGTTTTGTGCGGCGTACGGCAGCACGTCGCGCTCGGACTCGCGTTCAAACAGGTTATATGGCGGCTGGACGGAGGCGATCGGCGCCACGCTGCGAAATAGATCCATCTGGGCCGGACCGTAGTTGCTTACGCCGATGGCGCGAATTTTTCCTTCGCGCCGGAATTCTTCGAGCACCGCGGCCGTCTCTTCGATCGGCGTCGATTCGTCGGGCCAGTGAACCTGATAAAGGTCAATCACGTCGGTGCCCAGGCGGCGCAGCGACGCCTCGAGCTCACGGCGTAAACGCGCGGGCGATGAATCGCGAAACGGCTTGCCGTCGCGCCAGTCGAGGCCGACCTTGGTTGCAATCAGCGCATGCTGACGACGGCCGTCGGCCAGCGCCCTGCCGACCAGCTCTTCCGACTTGCCGAAGCCATAGACGGGCGCGGTGTCGATGAGGTTGATGCCATTGTCAAGCGCGGCGTGGATCGTACGTATCGCAGCGTTGTCGTCGCTGCCGCCCCACATCCATCCGCCGAGCGCCCAGGTGCCGAGTGCAATCCTGGATGCACGCGTCGAGAGGCCGTTAATAGTGATCGTTTCCATATACAGCTCCTATGTGAAAGTTAATCATGATCGGCACAATTGATTTCAATCCATACTAAGAGTCATTATTGCGAACGGGCGCCAACAAGGTGGTGACGGGACCATTACATTCCTGTAATCGGGCCGGGCCGGGATAGACGCCCGCGAATGCCAGGCGATTTTTAAACCGGCGACTGGTCCTTAAATCAATTCGAATGCCAGGACAAACGCGGCGACAACCATCAGCACGAGCCCGATCAGAAAGAGGATGTCGGCGACCGATTCACGCCGGGCTCTGTGGCGAACGGCGCGAATGGACAGGTACGAAAATATGCAGCTCAGCATGAAAATTGCACTGTCCACGGCCAGCATTTCATCAACATAAGCGCTGAGGCCGGCGCGCTTGCTCAGCGTCAGAATGCTGATGAGCGTCATGCACACGCCTACCATCGTCGCGGACGTCGGGAGAATATGGTCCGAAAGTCTGCTGTCAGACATCATTCAAGTGATCAACACACCGGCGGCCATAATTATCCGGCGACTGCTTCATACTCAAAGCCACATGAGATTTCGGTCACTATTTCTGTCGAATGCTGCGGACAACGTTTTCGACCAGCGCCGCAATACTTCCCGCAACCAGCAGAAATGCGGCGAGGCCGACGTCTATTAATCCTGCATGCATCAGCAAAGCGATTGCGCCCAGCAGACCCACGACCGCGAGGGCCAGACTGCCGTCATCGACGAAAAGCCCGATCAACTCGCGGCCGATTTTGATTACCGTGTCCATGTTTTCCGGCTCCTAAGACAGAATGGCTTGTGGCCGGGTCGCGCGCCGCGCGAGGCGAACCGTAAGCCATGAAACAATTAACAGGATCGCGGCGATGCCCAGGATCGCGGCGTCTTTGTATGGCCAGACGACGCCGAGACCCTCGCCAAACCAGAACAGGCCGAACGCCGAGATCAGCAGGCCAACCGCGAATTTGAGCGAGTTTTCAGGCACGCGCGCCAACGGTCGATGCGCGAGTACGCCGACAGCCGAGACGAGCACGCACGCCGCCAGCGCGCCGACGCTCGCCGGCACGAGCAGCCCACCAACCGCGCCGACGCCGATAACGATCACGACAACCTCGGTGCCTTCGAGAAGGATCGCCTTGAAAGCGGTCGCAATCGCGATCGGGTCCCACACCTGACCCGCGGACGACGCGGCGCTGCGCATGGAGTGACTTTCACGCGCAAATGCCGCATCTTCATCGTGCAGCGGAATGACGCCGGCAGAACGCAGAATCGCCTTGCGCAGCCAGCGCAATCCAAAGAGCACCAGCAGCGAGCCGATCATAATTTGCATGAGCCCGATCGGGATTCGCGCAATCGCCGGGCCGAAAATGATAACCACGAGCGCAAGTACAGCTAAACCGGCCGCGGCGCCGGTGAGCGCGGAACGCCAGCCGCGCACGGTTCCAACCGCGAGGACTATCGTCATCGCTTCCACCGCTTCCACCATCGAGCCGGCGAACGCAGCCGCGATTGAAGGTCCGGCATGTACCACGTCAAGCATTTGATAGACTCCTGTTCAACGATAAGAAAATGGATTCAGGTAAGGCGTGGCCCGGGGCTCGGTGCAGGGCAACTGACAAATGGCGCCCTGACTACGCGAGCCCACAGGCCGCGCGCCGTTACGGCTGACTGTCGTTGCTTGGGCTGTCCCAGACGTACGCCTGTACGGCCTGGTCGCCGAGCGTCCCGGCAGGAGCGATGTCGCGGAGGGGAAAATTACCGGCGTGCAGCGTATCGAACTTCCACGTGAAGCTCTTGCCGGTTTGCTCGTCGACGAATTTCACGGTCTCCAGTCGATAGACGCCAATCGATCGGGTGTCCGGCTTTATCTTGATAATGCGGCCGGGATATTGGCTGTCTGAGGCCTGCCCGAAGTCATGAAACGACGGCGGCAGATACGCCGCATGGCCCACACCTGACAAAGTCGCCATCAGGACCGCGGTTACTACACTGTTGCGAATAAACGATTTCATGTTCATCTCCTTGGTTAGTTGACACTGCCTGCGGGGAAATCCCGCCGGCATATGCAATGCTGAAGCTTTGATGCCATCGGAATGCTGACCCGGGCATTACATTTCTGTAATGCACCGGCCTGCATCAACCTACTGCTTCGCCCGAAGCGCTCGACGGGTAATCCGGGGAATAACTCGCCCCTTCGGTCGCACAACCCGCAAGCGCCGCCAGTAGCGCAACGGCGATCAGGGATTTCAAGTATTTCGTGCTCATAGCTATCTCCTTGCATGTTGGTTCAAATGCGCGTTGGATTCGACGCGGCCGATCAACTCATTTGATTGGCATGCTCATAGTGCAGGGTCTGCACTGACGAACTGCTGACCGGAAAATTACTTTTTTGTCATTCCAGGCGATTACCTGATCGCAAACGCGAGCGAAAATACCGGCGCGCGCCACGCCATGGTCACGCGCGAGCGCAGCCCGGACTGACACGTCAATCCTGAATTAACTCGGTTGGATTATTGCGAGACGTGTCCGCCGTCAGGCGGACGCATCAACGGGCGGGAAGCGCAGCCTGAAAACAGTCAGTCCGCCGGGCGTGCTCGTAACGTTCACGGTGCCGCGATGCAGCTCCATGATCGACTTGACGATTGCGAGTCCGAGTCCGGAGCCCTCGATTGTTTTTTCGCGCGACGTATCGATCCGGTACAAGCGGTCGAAGATCTTGACGAGATGCTGAGCGGCGATGCCGGCGCCCGGATTAGTCACCGTCGTGGTCGCCGCGCCGTCGCGTTCCATGTGCACTTCGAGCACGATTTCGCCATCGCGCGGCGTATGCCGCAGCGCATTGGAGAGCAGGTTGCCAATCGCGCGGCGGAACAGCAAAGGATCGGCAAAAATCGTTCCATTGCCGTCGCAGCGCAAGCTCACCCCGGAGTCGTCGGCGACGACCTCATAAAACTCGCAAATTTTCTCGAGCTCAACGCGGGCGTCGATTGGCACGGCCGAGATTTTGGTTTGCGGATCGTCCGCGCGCGCGAGGAACAGCATGCTTTCAATCATCCGCGACAGGCGCTCATATTCCTCGACGATAGACTCAAGCGCCTCGCGATATTCCTGCGCGGTGCGTGCCCGCGACAACGCGACCTGCGCTTCCCCCATGAGGTTATTGACCGGGGTGCGCAGCTCATGGGCGATGTCGGAAGAAAACTGCGACAGGCGTGAGAATGAATCATGGAGCCGGTCGAGCATTCCATTAAAAGCGGCAACGAGGTCGCGGAGTTCGGCGGGGGCATCGTCGAGCGCCAGTTTCTTTTCCAGCCGCGCCGAGGTAATTTCGCTCGCCCGCTTCGCAATTCGCCGCAGAGGCGCGAGTCCGCGGCGAACGATGAAGTAGCCAAGTGCGGCGGCGCTCAATGCACCGACTAGCAGCGCACCGAACAAAGTCCGGTGATAAGCACCCAGGCGCCGCTGCTCGGCGGTTACATCGAGCGCGAGAACGATACGCACCGGATACTCGCCGGCCACCCCGAACGCGCCAACGCCCGACACCACCCGGTAGCGACGGCCGCCGGATGCGCTCAACGACACCGGTTTGTTGGCGCGCTCACCGTTGGCGGCCGGCGGGGGCAACTGCGCGGCGGGAATATCCAGTGCGGATGTCGCCACCAGTACTTTGTCTTGTTCATCAGTGATGCGCACGTGAAGGCGGCTGTCCACCTCGCTGAAGCTGTTCCAGAAATGCGGACGCATGAGCGCAGCGGCGTCCTCCTGCCGGGCGACAATCGCGCGGGCGGAATCGACCATGTCAGCAAGCAGCTCCGTGATCTCGTGATCGAGCTGGTCGTCGCTCGCCTGGTATAAATAGATGCCGAGCACGGCGACCAGCACCAAAGAGCTGACCGCGAACAGGAAAGTCAATCGCGAGGTGATGGACCAGCGGCGAAAATCCACCCGCGGCCCCATGCTATTGCCGGTCTTCCAGTACGTAACCAACGCCCCGGACGTTGTGGATCAGCTTGCGCTCGAATGGATCGTCGACCTTAGCGCGCAAGCGGCGGATCGCGACGTCGACCACATTGGTGTCGCTGTCGAAATTCATGTCCCACACCTGCTCCGCGATCAGCGTGCGCGACAGGACTTCGCCCGCGCGCCGCGTCAGCAGCAGCAGCAGGTTGAATTCTTTGGCGGTCAGATCGATACGCTCGTCGCCGCGGCATACGCGATGCCGTGGCAGATCGATCATGAGGTCCGCCACCTGCAGCACGTCGGGCTGCCGCGCCGTTCCCCGCCGCAGAATCGAGCGCACCCGCGCCAGCAGTTCGGAAAAGGCAAACGGCTTGACGAGATAGTCGTCGGCCCCGAGTTCCAGACCTTTGACGCGGTCTTCGACCGTGCCCTTCGCCGTTAAAAACAAAACTGGTGTCTGCCGGGTGCGGCGTAACGACTGCAATATCGACCAGCCATCGCTGCCCGGCAGCATGACGTCGAGCAGTATCAGGTCGTAATCTTCAGTCAGCGCCAGATGCGCCCCATCATTGCCATTGCTGGCCACATCCACATTAAAGCCGCTCTCAGTCAGCCCCTTGCGCAGATAGCAGGCAGTCTTCGACTCATCTTCGACGACGAGGATTCGCATGGTTGGATTTAGCATATCAGGCGCCGGCTGCGGAAAGCAAAAAAGGTGTCACTGACCCGTGACACCTTGATTGCAGGTAGTTCAGCACTTAGCCATTGGCCTCGCCGACTTGGTCCCAGACATACACGGTGACATGCTGGTCGCCCAGTGCACCGGCCGGCGCGATCTGGTTCAGATCGGTTGGCGTTGCCGAGTCAAAGCGAGCGTTAAAACTTTGGCCCGTCTGCACGTCAGTGAACTTGACGGTATCGCCGCGGTACACGCCAACTGAATGGGTGGCCGGGGTGATCTTGACAGTCTCGTCGGCGGAATATGCCGCCGGCGCCAATGTCATCGCAACTGCAAGTGCGGCTGCGGCAGTGCCGATACGAATGATGCTTTTCATGTGAATCTCCTTAATAATGTTTGCTAACGGTTGGATTTGCTACCTATCGGACCATCCGATAGTGACGCCATGTTGAGCGTCACGCGCTGTCGGCAGACTTACCGCGACATTACGATTTCGTAATTTTCCGGGGCCGGGCAGACCTCTCGCGCCGGCAGTAAAACATGACGAATCAGCAGCGCTCGCGCCGCGAGCAACCTGAAAAAAGCCGGGAAGTGATGCAGGCGACTAAAGTATTACAAGCGGGACAAAGCCATACCGACGTTCAAGCTTTTTTGACCTGGTCCTCGCGCGCATGCGCGAGCCAGGCATGCGCGGCATGCGACAGAAAGCCGCCGCGACGCCATGCAAGCGCGACGCGCCACCGGCATTTGGCATTGTCGAGCAACGCATGGCGCACGGAACGTGGCGGCCGGCTTTCCGCAATCATGCGCGGCAGAAATCCGATACCGAATCCGGCAGCCACGAGTTCGACGATGAAATCGGCCTGGCTGCTGTGCGCGGCGATTTTCGGGGAGATGCCTTCGTCAGCACACGCTTTGAGTATCATTTCATTGACCTTCGCCTCGTCAAACAGAATCAGCGGAAAGTTGGCGAGGCTCGCGAGCTTGATCGACTTGCGTCCGGCGAGCGCGTGGTCGGGCGGCAGCAGCACGACCAACGGCTCCGTGCGCACGTCCTGCGAATCGAAATCCGGCGATATCGGGTATGCGAGCGCGGCGATGTCGAGCTCGCCTGCGCGCAGCAGCTCTTCGAGGTCTTTGCTGTCCTGTATAGCAATATCCACCTCGACATCGGGATAACGCCGGCGGTACGAGACGTACAATGGCGCGAACAATGCGCTGCTGCCGAGCCGCGGAAATCCGATGCGCAGGGTGCCACGCTTGAGTCCGCGCAATTCGTCGAGCTCGGTGATCAGGTCACCGCTTTCGGTAAGCAGGCCGAGCGCACGGCGATAGACCGCCTTCCCCGCCGTTGTCAGTTCGCTGCGTTGGCCGACGCGCACGAGCAGCGGCATGCCCAGTTCGTCCTCGAGTTGCTTGACCGCCTTGCTGACCGTCGGCTGCGTCGCAAAGACCACCTTCGCGGCTTGCGAAAATCCCCCTTGCCGCACCACTTCGACAAACAGCCTGAGCCGGCGCAAATCGAGGTCTATGCTCATACGGAATTCCCGCTATTCATTTAATTCATTTCCATTCTGTTTCCCGCAGTAGCAGTATCGATCCATTGATGTTTGCACGCCTCTTTCCGGATGCGCAACGCACCGCGCACCGCCTGCCAAACGACCCGGCCGGTTGCGGGATTATGACGCGATACCCGCCGCCCCGTCGCGCGGCATCGATGCACCCGCTGCCGGGACCGCGGCGGAAACAGTTCGCATTGGCAGGCTCATCGTGTTTTACGCCATCATCATTTACCTCATTAGCGCGCTGAAAGATATCTCATGCTGAACCTCGACTTCCATCCGTCCGGCCGTCATCTGCTGCAAATTCCGGGACCCAGTCCCGTCCCGGACCGGATACTGCGCGCAATCAGCCTGCCCACGATCGATCACCGCGGACCTGAGTTCGCGGCGCTGGGATTGAAACTGCTCGCGGATATCAAGAAAATTTTCAAGACGCGCCATCCCGTGATCATTTATCCGGCTACGGGCACCGGCGCGTGGGAAGCCGCGCTGTCCAACACGCTGAGCCCCGGCGATCACGTTCTCATGTATGAGACCGGGCACTTCGCGTGGTTGTGGGTCAAGATGGCTACGCGGCTCGGGCTCGCACCCGAAGTACTCACTTGGCAAGGCGCCGATGAGGTTCTACCCGGAGTCGCCGGTTGGCGCCACGGTGTGCAGGCTGAACTGATCGAGCACCGCCTGCGCCAGGATATTGATCACCGCATTAAAGCAGTGTGCGTGGTTCACAACGAAACTTCCACCGGCGCGACGTCAGATATCGCCGCAGTACGGCGGGCGATCGACGCTGCGCGGCATCCTGCCCTCTTGCTGGTGGATTCCATCTCGGGTTTGGCGAGCGCCGATTACCGCCACGACGAATGGGGCGTGGACGTGACTGTCTCGGGCTCGCAAAAGGGATTGATGCTGCCGCCTGGCATCAGCTTCAATGCGGTCTCGCCGAAAGCACTTGAAGCGATGAAGCAGGCAAAACTGCCGCGGTCTTGCCTCGCGTGGGACGAAATCATTGCGATGAACGCGGATGGCTACTGGCCGTACACGCCAAATACCAATCTGCTGTACGGGCTTGCCGAATCGCTCGACATGCTGCAAAGCGAGGGACTGGACAACGTGTTTGCGCGCCATCAGCGGTGGGCCGCCGGTGTGCGCGCTGCAGTCCGCGCATGGGGCTTGCCGATTCAATGCGCCGACCCCGCTGTATATTCGCCGGTGCTCACCGGCGTGATTACCCCGCCCGACATCGATGCCGATGCCGTGCGACGGCTGATCTATGAACGCTTCGATATGTCGCTCGGCACCGGTCTCGGCAAGGTCAAGGGCCGCATGTTTCGCATCGGTCATCTCGGCAACAGCAATGATCTCACCGTGCTCGCCACTTTGATGGGTTGCGAAATCGGGCTGAAGCTCTCCGGAATCAAGCTTGCGGCCAGCGGCGTGCAGGTCGCGATGGAATATTTCGCGAGCCAACCCGCAGGCGTCGGCACAAATAAAGCACCGCCGGGCGGCCATACGCAAATTGCAGCCTAGCGCGATGGCGGCCGATCGAGTGGCCCTCATTGAAATCCACGCTTTCGTTTTGACGAATCATTCAACCGGGAATCCAGCATGACCTATTCAATTATCGCCCGCTGTCCGCGCAGCGGCCAGTTCGGCATCGGTATTGCGAGTTATTCGATGGCGATCGGCCGCTATTGCGATGGCGCGGTGCGCGCCAATACCGGCGCCACGTTGACGCTCGGCAATCCGCTGCCGCGCAATAACTATCTTGCAATCAATCTGCTTGCTCAAGGTCGTACGGCCGGCCAGGCGATGACCGAACTCATCGCCAACGATCCCGACAACGCGTATCGCCAGGTCGCGATCGTCGATCGTGAAAACACCGCGATCGTTCATTCTGGCGCTCAGTTACGCAAATGGGCCGGGCATCGCGTGGGCAACGGCTATGTCGTATTCGGCGACATGCTGGCGCGTGAGCAGGTGTTAGACGCCATGGCAGCGGGTTTCGAGCGGAATCCGGAAGCCGGACTCGACGAGCAAATACTCGCGGCGCTCGAAGCGGGCCGTGACGCCGGCGGCATTGTCGGCGGCAAAGCCCGCTTGCCCGAGCGCTCGGCGGCGATGGTGTTGTGGGGCAACCGCACCTACAACGAAGTCGATTTGCGCGTCGACCTGCACGAGCGCGCGATTGAAGAACTGCGTCGTGTCTACGTCGACTACAAACCGTCGATCGCGTACTACGAACAACGCGCACGCAGCCCGCGCAATGCGATACCGGCGATGGAATTCGCCGACATGCTGAAGACGCAACAAGCCAAGGAAACCACATGACCTATTCCATCATCGCACGGTGCCCGCGCACCGGCCGCTTCGGCGTCGGCTCCACGACGTTCTCGATGGCGTGCGGACGCCGCAATGAAAGCGTGCGGCCGAATGTCGGCGTCAGCAAGTCGCAGGCGTTTTACCTGCGCTACGTTGATCCGCTCGCCTTGAACATGCTCGCGCAGGGTTATACGCCGCAGCACATCGTGCGCGTGCTCGCCGCCGACGATCCGGATTTCGACTACCGCCAGTTCGGCATTATCGATCGTGAAAACAATGTCGTCGCGCACACCGGTCCCGGCTGCGGCCAGTGGGCTGGCCACACGGTTGGTCCGTACTACGCAGCGTATGGCAACGGTCTCGCCGGTCCGCAAACAGTCGCCGGCATCGTTGCGGGATTTTTGAAGCAGCCGGATGCGCCGCTCGAAGACCGCCTCATGCTGGCGCTCGAAGGTGGACGCGATGCCGGCGGCCAGATGTCAAAAGGCATTCCGCGGCCCGAGCGTTCCGCATGGATCAGGGTGGTCGACCGGCTCGATTTTCCGGAAATCGACGTGCGGGTTGATTTGCACGACAAGACCGTCGCGGAGCTGCGCCGCATTCTCGACGAATTTAAGCGCTATCGCGATCACTATGCGGCGCGCGAAGCGAACCCGCAGGCAGCGGCGACCGAGGAGGAATTCGTCGCCGCCTTGAATGTCAGGGCCGCATGATTTCAAACTATCGAATCGCGCGCGCTTTCGCTTGCGGCATCGCCACCCCGGTTTTACTTTGTATTCTCGCGATCTCCACGACGAGCGCACAGAATTTTCCGCAAAAACCCGTTCGCATGATCGTCGCGGCCGCACCCGGCGGCGCGAACGATCTGCTCGGGCGCATGTATGCGCAGCGGCTGTCTGAATCGCTCGGCCAATCCGTTATCGTCGACAATCATGGCGGCGGCGGCGGCGCTGTCGGCACCGAAATCGTCGCGCATGCCGCACCCGACGGGTATTCGCTGCTCTACTGCACGAATTCGGTCGTGGTGAACCCGACGCTGAACCCCAAAGTCAATTACACCTTGAAGGAGCTCGCGCCGATCTCGCTGGTCGCGAGCTTTCCGCTGGTATTCTCGGTGCATCCGTCGGTGCCCGCGAAGACCGTGCCGGAGCTCGTCGCGCTCGCGAAGAAACGCGGCGGACTTACCTATGGATCGACCGGGCCCGGATCGACCAACCAGTTAAGCGGCGTGCTGTTTAACAATGCTGCCGGACTAAATAACGTACACATTCCGTACAAGGGTGCCGGCCCGTTGATGACCGCCGTGCTGTCGGGCGAAGTGGAAATCGGCGTCACAACCGTATTTTCGGCGATGCCCTACATACAGAGCGGCCGCATGCGCGCCATCGCAGTGACCAGTTTGAAGCCGCTGCCTGCATTGCCGGCCGTACCCGCGATGGCAACTTTCTATCCGGGCTTCAGCACCAGCCTGTGGCATGGCTATCTGACGGCAGCGGGCACGCCAGCGCAGATCATCGCGCTCCTGAACCGCGAAATCGTGAAGGCGCTGCGCACGCCGGGGATACGCAAAGCGATTGAAGACGGCGGCGCCGAGCCCGTGGGCAACTCCCCTGCCGAGTTTGCTGCCGTCATGCAGGAAGATTTCGAACGCTACGCGAAACTCGTAAAGAATTCCGGCGCGAAAGCCGACTAATTTCTTTTCATCCCTACTTTCAACCGGAGACCACGTTATGAGCACCATTACCCGCGATCAATCCGACGCGCGCCTTTCACGCGTCGTAACCCACAATGGCGTCGTCTACCTTGCCGGCCTCACTGCCGACGACGTGCGCGCGTCGATGAAAAGCCAGACCGAACAGATCCTGAAAAAAATCGACGCGCTGCTCAAGGTCGCCGGCACCGACAAGTCGCGCCTGCTGTCGACGCTGATCTACGTCACAGATATGCGGCTCAAGGCGCAAATGGACGAGGCGTGGCTCGCATGGGTCGATCCGAACAACAAGCCCGCGCGCGCATGCGTCGAGACCCGCCTCGGCGCGCCGGAGATCCTGGTCGAAATCATGGTTGTAGCCGCACAACCCTGATGAGCGGACCCGGCGCATCGCACCAGCGACAGCGGCGGCGATACGCACTGCTGAACATCGCGGCGGGTGGCGTGCTGGCGCTCGTGATATGCACGTTGATGCCGCCGCGATCGTCGTATGCTCAGCCTTATCCGGTGCGCCCGGTCCGCATGCTTGTCGCCGTCGCGCCGGGTGGCGGGACCGATATCATTGCGCGGTTGATCGCCGCGCGCCTGACCGAGAGCCTCGGCCAAACGGTAGTCGTCGACAACCGCAGCGGCGGCAGCTCGATCATCGGGACTACGATTGCCGCTAAGGCGTCGCCCGACGGCTATACATTGCTGCTCGCCAGCAACGCTTCGCATGCGATCAACCCCGGCCTGTTTCGCGAATTGCCGTACGATCCGATCAAGGATTTCACGCCCATAGTCAACGTCGCCGGCGTGCCGACCGCGCTGGTAGTCACGCCTGCGTTTCCCGCACAGAATCTGAAAGACTTCATCGCTTATGGCATCGCCCAGAACGGCAAGCTCAATCACGGCTCTTCGGGCACCGGCGGCACCGGCCATCTGACCGCGGAGATTTTCAAGGCCGCAACCGGCATTCGCGCAGTGCACGTGCCGTACAAAAGTGACGGGCCGGCGCTCGTCGATTTGCTTGGCGGCCAGTTGTCCTTCATGTTTCCCAATATGCCGCCGATCGTGTCTTACGTTAAGGCCGGACGGCTGCACGCGCTCGCCGTTACCTCCGCCAGGCGCTCACCGATTCTGCCCGATGTACCGACGCTGATAGAGCGCGGTATCAATATGGAGATCATCGGCTGGTACTCCGTCATGGGACCGGCGGGAATGCCGACGCCGGTGGCGACCCGTTTAAATTCCGAAATCAACAAGATTCTCGTCCAGCCGGAGTTCATTGAACGGCTGATGAGTCTCGGCGCGACCGCCATGGGCGGCACGCCCGAACAAGTCGTCGCATTGATCAAATCCGACATGGCCAAGTACGCAAAGGCCATTCGGGATTCCGGCGCGCGGCCCGACTAAGGCGGCGACCGGCAACTTGAGCACATCAAGTCACACTTCAATCCAACGCAAGGGCAAAGTAATTCAAATGCAAAAGACGTACAAGATAATGATCATGGGCGCATCGTACGGATCGCTGCTGGGAACGAAGCTTGCGCTGGCGGGACATTCGGTGCACCTCATTTGCCTGCCCGCCGAAGCGGATCTCATCAATACCGAAGGCGCGATCGTGCGCATGCCGGTCAAGGGTCATAAAGGACTCGTCGAGATCAATTCAAAAAACCTGCCGGGTAAAATCACTGCGGGCGGCACCCGGGACGTCAAGCCGGGCGACTTCGATCTCGTCGCGCTCGCGATGCAGGAGCCGCAATACCGCTCGCCCGACGTACGCAAAATGCTCGATGCCGTGGCCAGCGCGACTGTGCCGTGCATGTCGATCATGAATATGCCGCCGCTCACGTACCTGAAGCGCATTCCGGGAGTAGATGCCGACAACTGCAAATCCGCGTACACGGATTATTCGGTGTGGAATGACTTCGGCCCGAAGCTGATGACGCTGTGCAGTCCCGATCCGCAGGCCTTTCGCCCCCCCGCCGAAAAAGTCAACGTGCTGCAAGTTCGCCTGCCGACCAATTTCAAGGTGGCGCGCTTCGATTCCGATGCGCACACCGCGATCCTGCGCGACCTGGAGAAAGATATTGATGCGGTACGCTTCGACACCGGGGCGGGCGAAATCGAATTGCCGGTCAAACTCAAGACGCATGATTCGGTGTTCGTGCCGCTCGCGAAATGGAGCATGCTGATCGCCGGCAACTATCGGTGCGTGCAGCCGCAGGCGGCGCGTTCGATCAAGGAAGCCGTGCATACGGACCTCGAAGCCACTCGCGCGGTGTATAACTGGGTGGTCAAGTTATGCGTATCGCTCGGCGCGGGAGAAAAAGATCTCGTGCCATTTGAAAAGTACGCCAATGCCGCGCTCTCGCTCGAAAGTCCGTCGTCGGCGGCGCGCGCGCTCTTCGCCGGCGCCCCCAACATCGAGCGCGTCGACCGCCTCGTGCAAACCATCGCGAAACAAAACGGCATGCAGTGCGACGAGCTCGACAAAACGGTGGCCATGATCGACGCACGGCTGCAGATCAATCGAATGAAGTCCTGAAAAAAATGTAACGTCGATGCCGGACTTCAGCATAAGCGGAGCCCGGCACGTCTCGTGCTTACTGTACCGCGTTGGAGGTCATGTGCCTTGTCCGTGAATATAACGTCTTCCGCATCGGCAACTTGCGCTTATTTGCAGTGCGTAAGCAGCCGAAGTTGCGCCGCGACGGAGCGTGTCCATGCAGATGGAATGGAATTCAGCAAGGCGAAATGTATTTATTGGCAGACCCGAGCTATGCTTTCTTGTCGTCGTCGGCGGGTATCTTACCGGTCGGCTATGCAAGCGCTCGGCTTTCAGGATTTAATACCAGGGAGATAAGGGAATGAAGCTGCGCCATACGATGAACGATATTTTTTTCTTGTCCGCCGCCCTGCTGGCCGCCGGCGCATGGCCGTCCACCGTATATCCCGCGACCGGAGAAAATATGAAGCAGGCAAAATCTTTCGTCGTCGAGGAAGCCACGATCGACAGCATCCACGCTGCATTGGCCAATGGAACCCTTACCTGCACGGAGTTGGTGAAAAAGTATCTCGCGCGCATCGAAGCGTACGACAAGCAGGGTCCGGCGCTGCGCGCCATTATCACCGTCAACCCCGCTGCGCTCACGATCGCGGCCAGGCTCGATCAACAGTACAAACACAACAAAGGCCGCGTCGGTCCGTTGCATTGCATCCCGGTCATCCTCAAAGACAATTACAACACGCACGACATGCCGACCTCCGGCGGCAATGTCGCAATGAAAAACTCGGCGCCGGCCGCCGACGCGTTCACTGTCGACAATCTGCGCAAGGCCGGCGCTCTTATCCTTGCGAAAGCGAACCTGCAGGAGTTCGCGCGCGGCGGCACGTCGATCAGCAGCCTCGGCGGCCAGGTTTTGAATCCCTACGATCTCACCCGTACCCCGGGCGGATCGAGCGGCGGCACCGGCGCCGCGATCGCCGCGAACTTTGCCGTATTGGGACTTGGCAGCGATACCGGCCAGTCGGTTCGCTCGCCCGCCTCTGCCAATAATCTGGTCGGCATCCGACCGACTCGCGGCCTGGTCAGCCGCGCTGGCGTCATTCCGAACAGCTATACGCAGGACGAACTTGGGCCCATCACTCGCACGGTGAAGGACGCAGCGAGGCTGCTCGATGTCATGGCCGGTTACGATCCCAAAGATCCGATCACCGCGTTCGGCATCGGCAAGCCTCCCGCGAGTTACGCGGCGGGACTCAAAGCGAACGCCCTGAGAGGCGCGCACATCGGCGTGATGACGAACTTGTACGGCAAAGACGAACGCCATGCCGAAGTCAACAAAGTCATGGAGCAAGTCATCAAAACGATGCAAGCGAAAGGAGCGACGATTATTCGCTTCACGCTGCCGGAATATGACGCAATCGCGCCGACGCTCGCTACCAGCCAGTGGGAGGCGCGCACCGTTATGGACAAATACTTTGCCGACCTCGGCCCCGCTGCTCCCGTTACCAGCTTTCGGCAACTAGTCGATACAAAAACCGCTGCGCCGTACATTCAGAAAGCGCTCGAAGCAGAAATCGCGATCGACGACGGCATGAACAATCCGACGTACAAGGACCGTACGTTGAGCCGCGACAAGCTGCGGCTGGCTGTCTCAGCAAAAATGGCCGAACTCAAGCTCGACGCGATTCTGTATCCGCTGCAGAAAATTCTCGTCGTGCCGGTCGGTCAGGAAGAACAACCCGAGCGCAACGGCACACTGTCCAACGGCACGGGTTTTCCCGCCGTCACTTTCCCGGGCGGATTCTCAACGCCATCGACAACCGCGCCGCTCGGCATTCCGGTCGGCGCCGAGTTGCTCGGACGCGACTACAGCGAACCGTTATTGCTGTCGCTCGCATACTCGTTCGAGCAAGCGGCAAAAATACGTAAAGCTCCGGCGAGCGCTCCAGGACTCAGGTAGCTGCGCCGTGGATCCGTTTGCACAACGAAAAAGGGGAGCGATAGCTTGCCGGGACCTGGCCGCCGGCGCTCTGGCGCTTTCATTGATCGGCGCGGACGCGTGTGCGCAGAGCGTCGCACGTGACGCTGCCGCCGGCTTTCCGAACCGCCCGATTCGCCTCGTGTTGTTGGTGGCGCCGGGCGGCGGCAGCGATGCGATGGCGCGCACGATTGCCCCGCGCCTCAGCGAAAACTTAGGCCAGCAGGTGCTGGTCGACAACCGCCCCGGGGCCGGCGGCATCATCGGCAGCGACATCGTCGCCAAGGCGACGCCCGACGGCTATACGATCATGCTCGCCACCGTGCGGCACTCGGTGAACCCGAGCATGTACAACAAGCTGCCATACGATACGGTCAAAGATTTTGAACCGGTCACCATGGCGGCGATGTTTGACTCGGTGCTGGTGGTAAATCCAAAGGCGCCACTCAACTCTGTGAGCGAGTTGATTGCGCTCGCAAAGCAGAAGCCGGGAGAACTCACGTTCGCTTCCTCTGGCGCCGGCGGCGGCCCGCACCTGATCGGCGAGTTCTTCGCTTTGAACACGGGCATCAAGCTCACGCATATCCCGTATAAGGGCGGCGGACCGGCGATCACCGATCTCATCGCCGGCAACGTGAGCATGAGCTTTGCGACGATGAGCTCGACGCTCGCCTTCATCCGAAGCGGTCGCCTGCGTGCGCTTGCCGTCGTTTCGCAGCAGCGCTCGAGCCAGCTGCCCGACGTGCCGACGATGGCGGAGGCCGGCGTGCCGAACATCGTCGTACGCGATTGGCTGGCAGTACTCGCGCCGCACGGCACGCCGAAGCCCATCATCGATAAGCTGGCCGCCGAATTCGGCCGCATACTGAAAGACCCGAATAACCGCGAACGCTTTGCGGCGCTGGGCGTGGAGATCGTCGCGAGTTCGCCGAACGAACTGCGCGAAGCGATTGCCTCCGATATCCCGCGGTGGGCAAAAGTGGTCAAGGCCGCTAACATCAAACCGGAATGAGCAGTACGCAGGCCAAATTCCGGCCATAACAAAGTGCAAACATCATGATCGATCTCAGAAGCGACACTGTTACCAAACCGACTGAAGCCATGCTCGGCGCTATGCAAAGCGCGACATTCGGCGACGATTCGCGCGATGGCGATGCCACTGTGCAGCAGCTGGAAGCGCTCGGCGCCGCAAAGGTCGGCAAGCAAGCCGGCGTATTCGTGCCGAGCGGAACCATGTCCAACCTGGTGGCGATGCTCGCGCATGCGAATCGCGGTGGCGAACTGGTCGCCGAGGCGACGTCGCATATTTTCAATTCGGAACTGGGCGGGGTGAGCACGCTCGCCGGTATGTACTACCGCGGCCTGCCCGGCGCGCGCGGCGCCATGGATCTCGACGAATTGCGGGCGCACACGCGTGCGCGCATGACCGCGAACAAGCAAGGCACTTCGCTTGTGTGGGTCGAAACCACGCACAACGCTGCGGGCGGTGCCGTGCTGCCGCTCACGCATATGTCCGAGGCTAAGGCAATTGCGCATGAGCAGGGCGTTCCCGTCCACATCGACGGTGCGCGAATTTTCAATGCGGCCGCGGCGCTCGGCGTTGACGCCAAAGAAGTTTGCAGCCATGCCGACACGGTGTCCTTTTGCATTTCGAAAGGATTGTCGGCGCCGGTCGGCTCGCTTATCTGCGGATCGCACGACTTCATCGAGCGGGCGCGCGGTTTTCGCCGCATGGTGGGCGGCAATATGCGGCAGGCCGGTCCCATCGCGGCAGCCGGCATCGTCGCGCTCGAGAATATGGTCGCGCGCCTGCCCGAAGATCACCGTACTGCTAAACGCCTCGCCGTGGGACTGCACCGGATAGATGCGCGTATCGTCGACCCGGCAGCGGTAGAGACGAACCTCGTGCGCGTCAGTGTCGGCGTCAGCGGGCGTAAAGCGGCCGACTGTTCCGCGGCACTTAAACAGCGCGGCATCATGGTGAGTCCGTGCGCGGCGTGGGATCTGCGTTTCGTGACCCACCGCCATATCGGTGACGCCGAGGTCGACCAGGCGATCAGCGCATTTGCGGCCGTGTGGGAAAATAAGTAACTGCGTCCGCATCGGCACGATGCGCGAGCGGGCAATCAACAAGAACCTTACGAAGGAAGGACAGAGCCTCACAATGACACCCGACTGGACTGCGATCCGCAACGAATTTCCGCTGCTGAAGAATTGGACGTACCTCGACGTCGCGCGCAAAACCGCGCCGCCGCGCTGTCAGGAACTCGCGTTGCAGGAATATACGCGCGACATTTATGAGAATGCCGGCGCCGACGCGTGGTCCGCGCTGAATGTCGCCGAGACGCGCACGCTGCTGGCGCAGCTTCTCGGCGCCAAGCCTGCAGAAATCGCGTTCACCAAGAATACCACCGAGGGGCTCAATATCGCCGCCCACGGTTTCGATCTCAAGCCGGGCGACAACATCGTGCTCACCGATCTCGAGCACGTCGCCAACATCTGGGTGTGGAAACACTGGGAGGCCAAAGGCGTTGAAATTCGTTATGCCGAGCATCGCGACGGCAGACTGCCGCTCGAATCTTTCGTCGCGAAAATGGATGCGCGCACCCGCGTCGTCTCGACGGCTTACGTGACGTATGGCAATGGTTATCGCGTCGATTTGCCGGCGCTGGGAAAAGTCTGCCGCGAACGCAATATCAGGCTGGTGGTCGACGGCGTGCAGGCGGCAGGCATCCTCGCAACGCCGCTGTCCGAATTGGGCGCGGACATCATCGCGATCGGCGGCCACAAGGGCTTGTTCGGGTTGACCGGCAGCGGACTCGTGTACTGTCGCGAAGAACTCGTCGACCAACTCAAAACGCCGTTCATCAAAGCGCCGGTAGCCGCGGGTTCGGCGACCGCGCGGGCCAACATCAACAGCCAGTTCGATTACGTGCGGATCGCCCACCGCTTCGAGTTCGGGAATCCCAACTTCCTCGGCGTTCGCGTGCTTCGGCGGGGCGCTGAGTTTCTGCAGTCGATCGGCATAGCGAACATCGAGCAGCGCGTGCGCGAGCTCACCACGACATGCCTGAAGCTGCTCAAGGACGCCGGGCTGCAGACACAGACGCCGTCGGAGTGGGGACAACGCGCCCAGATCGTGAACGTGGTGGTGCCGAATGCCGACGAACTGATGGAGCGTTTGCGCGATAAGAACCGCGTCGTCGTCAACGTCAAGGACGGTATGCTGAGATTGTCGATGTCGTTCTGCAACAACGAAGAAGACCTCGACAAGGCGATCCGCGCGATCAAACGCGAACTGGCTGCCTGAACGGCGTATTAATGATGATGACCGCAAGGCGTGCCCGATGAGAGCAAAATGGTTTTGTCGCTTCCTGCTGCTGGTGGCGGGCAGTCTGAACGCCGGCTTCACGTTGGCGCAGGCGCCACAAGCGAAGACCGTGCGCATGGTCATCCCCTTCCCGCCCGGCGGCAGCAACGACACCGTCGCGCGGATACTCGCGCCGTCGTTGAGCCGCGCACTCGGTCAAAGCGTCATCGTCGACAATCGCCCGGGCGCGAGCGGCATAATTGCGACCAGCTTCGTCGCGCGCGCGCCTGCCGACGGCAATACGCTGCTCATCATCGGCTTCTCGTGGTTTGCGAATGCCGGGCTGCGTTCGGACCTGCCCTATGACACGATCAAGGACTTTACCGGGGTTGCGCGCTTCGACAGCGGTCCGTTCGTCATTTCGGTCCATCCATCCCTGCCGGCAAAAACCATCAAGGAACTGATTGCATTCGCACGCGCGCGGCCGGGGCAGCTTGCCTATGCGACTAACGGCAATGGCACCGGCCAGCATCTGACCGGCGAATGGCTGAAGCTCCAGACCGGCATCGATCTATTGCATGTGCCTTACCAGGGCGGCGGACCTTCTCTCATCGCGGTGATGGGAGGCCACGCGCCCATCCTGATGTCGACCGTGCCTGCGCTCGTTCCCGCACTGGCCGGCAACAAACTGCGCCCGCTCGCCGTGACCTCGCGAGTACGCGCGGAACAGCTGAAGGAAGTGCCGACGCTCGCCGAATCGGGGCTCACCGAATTCGATTTGACGAGCAATCTCGGCGCCGTCGTGCGCTCAGGTGCGCCGAAAGAAACGATTGATCGTGTCAGCGCCGAAATGCTGCGCGCCATGCAGGTGCCGGAAGTACGAGAGGCGCTGCTTAAAGCCGGTATCTATCCGGCGCCGGCAGGGCCGGAAGAATTCGACGCGATCATGCGCGCGGATGTGCGGAAAATTCAGAAAATCGTGAAGGATGCAAAAATAAAGCTCGAGAACTGAGCCGACTCAAAGCCGCTCACTATTTGCTCCGGCGAATTCATCAAAAGAGCCGCCAATTCGAATTTCGACCGACCGCGATTGAATCAAACTTTCGACCTTATGAGTGAACTCTATGGATAATATTTCAGCTCCTTCCCGCTCGCAGGGCCGCTACTTCCCTGACGCCGTCTGGCAGCGCAAGACGCCCGCCGCCGCCGGCATCGACGCCACGCGGCTGCGCGCAGCTATCGATCACGCGATCGCCGCAGAAATGAAAAATCCGCGCGATCTGGCGCTGAATCATTATCAGACGTTCGGCCGCGAGCCTTTCGGCTATGCGATCGGACCGATCAAGGAACGCGGCGACCAGACCGGCCTCGTCGTGCACAAAGGTCAAATCGTCGCCGAGTGGGGGGAGCCTGAGCGCGTCGACATGACGCATAGCATTACCAAATGCATGCTCACGAGCGTCGTGGGAATCGCGATTGATCGCGGCCTGATTCGCAGCGTCGACGATACGGTGCGCGAATACGTACCGCCGATCCAGATTTATCAGCCGACACCGGATGGCAACAAGTCAGACCGCATGGGCGGCTCGGACCTGCTTTATCTTTTCGAGACGCCGCACAACCGCACGATCACGTGGAACCACATGCTGCGCCAGGTCAGCGACTGGGAAGGCACATTGTGGGGCAAGCCCGACTGGGCAGACCGCCCCAGCGCCAACGCCGCTGAGTGGGGAACACGGCCGCGCCACAAGCCGGGCACGGCGTACCAATACAACGACGTGCGCACCAACGCGCTCGCTTTGTCGGCACTCAACGTGTGGCGCCGGCCGCTGCCGCAAGTACTCAAAGAAAACGTGCTCGATCCGATCGGCGCATCGAACACCTGGCGCTGGTTCGGCTATGAGAACTCGTGGATCGTGCTCGACGGCCTGCCGGTGCAATCGGTGACCGGCGGCGGCCATTGGGGCGGCGGGCTTTTCATCAACGCGTATGACATGGCGCGGTTCGGATATCTCGCGCTGAACCGCGGCCGGTGGAAAGACCATCAGCTCATTTCCGAGCAATGGTTTGAAAAAGCGCTCACGCCCACGTCTGTCGAACCTGACTACGGCTTTATGAATTTTTACGTGAACAAAGACCGCAGGTTCATGCCGAGCGCGCCGGCGAGCGCCTTCGGCCTTCAGGGCAACGGCACTAACTTCGTTTACGTCGATCCGGAAAACGATCTCGTCGCCGTGTTGCGGTGGATCGACCGGCCGCAGATCGACGGCTTCGTAAATCGACTATTGGAGGCGGTGCATGCAAGTTAAGTCGCCTGCTCCGGTGTACTGTCGGCGGATAGCGGTCGCCTGCGTGACGGCGCTGACCGTGATGACGCAGTTCGCTTCGGCCCAATCCTATCCCGCAAAACCGATTCGCCTCATCGTAAGCCTGGCTCCGGCTGGCGGCATGGACGTAACTTCGCGCATGTTCGCGCAGAAGCTGAGCGAGCACCTGAGCCAGCAGGTGGTGGTCGAAAACCGGCCCGGCGCGGGCGGCGCGGTAGGCAGCGATCTCGTCGCCAAAGCGCCGGCGGATGGTTATACGCTGCTCACCGCGAGTATCGCTTACGCGGTCATACCCAGCTCACACAAAAATCTGCCCTATGATCCCGTCCATGATCTTACGCCGGTTGGGGTAATGGTGAATGCGGCCAACATACTCGTTGTGCACCCGTCGGTGCCGGTCAAGTCGGTGAAGGAACTCATTGCCTTCGCGAAGGCGCATCCTGGTGCGCTCAGCTATTCGTCCGGCGGCAATGGCGCCGCTGCGCATCTCATGCTCGAGGCATTCAAGCTTGCGACCGGTACCGACATGCTGCATGTTCCCTACAAGGGCACCGGCCCCGGGATGGTCGATCTGCTCGCTGGACGGATTTCGCTCACGATAACCGGCATCGCTTCTTCGCTCGAGTACATCAAACAGGGAAAGCTGCGTCAGTTGGCGACGCCCGGCACGAAGCGCTCGCTCGCCATGCCGGATTTGCCGACAATTGCCGAAGCCGGTGTGCCCGGCTATGCGGTGGACAACTGGTACGCGGTATTCGCGCCCGCCGCGACGCCGAAAGAAGTGCTTGCGCAATTGAACAGCGAGGTCATCAAAATTTTTCATGGGCCCGATCTTAAAGATCGGCTTGCCGCGCTCGGCCTCGAACCAGCGGGCGAACCGCTTCCCGCGACCAACGCGTACATTAAATCGGAGATGGCGCGGTGGACGAAGGTCGTCAAGGCCGCGAAGATCGTAGTGGAGTGAAGCGCCAGTTTTGCTCGTACTAATCCCAATACCGAAATTACGAACAGGAGATGAATGTGAAGATCGATGACGGTTCCTGGAGTTTGAGTGCAGCCGAAGCGAAACGCATGCAGCGGCGGCCGG
This sequence comes from Betaproteobacteria bacterium, assembly GCA_028292435.1. Classification (GTDB taxonomy): domain Bacteria; phylum Pseudomonadota; class Gammaproteobacteria; order Burkholderiales; family SG8-41; genus PALSA-1004. The sequence goes on along the minus strand of JAQGMI010000017.1, from coordinate 5,285 downwards.
ATGCTTTCGGCATGCGGGGCATGGTGTGCTCGGCGCATCCGGTCGCGGCGTTCATCGGCTTGACTATTCTGCAGCGCGGCGGCAACGCATTTGACGCGGCGATCGCTGTAGCTGCGGCCGAGGGCGTCGTACTGCCGATGAAATGCGGGCTCGGCGGCGACGCTTTCGTCGTCATGCACGACGCGCGCAAACATGAAACGGTGGGCTTCAACGGCAGCGGCGTATCAGCCGCAGGCGCCACGGCGGACTATTACCGCAGCCGCGGCCATAAGACGATGCCGCTCAACGGCGTGCATGCCGTCAGCGTGCCCGGCGCGGTATCCGTATACGAAGCGCTGTGGAAGCGTTACTGCACGATGGACTGGGCGGAACTCTGGGAGCCCGCAATCCGTCTCGCCGACGAAGGCATTGCAATCACGCAATACATCAGCGCGCGCTTCGCCGATTGCGCCGAAACGCTTGCTACGTTTGAACACTCGAAAGCGCAGTTTCTGCCGAACGGTCGTGTTCCCGCGCCCGGCGAGCGCTGGCGTGCACCGAATCTCGCAAAAAGCCTGCGCACTATCGCAAAAGGCGGGGCCGACGCTTTTTACCGCGGCGAGCTCGCCGAGAAAATGCTCGCATTTTTCAAGCAGGAAGGCCAGACGTTTACCGCCGGCGATTTCGCGCAGCAACAGGCCGTCAGCTACACGCCGATCTCCACTCAGTATCGCGATGCGGCGGTGTACTCAACTTCGCCGCCTTCGCAAGGCTTTCTCGTGCTCGAACAGCTCAACATCCTGGAGGGTTTCGATCTCGCAGCGCTCGCCGCGTACAGCCCCGAGCGCATGCATTTGCTGATCGAAGCGAAAAAACTCGCGTTCGCCGATCGCAATCGCTATGCCGGCGATCCCGCTTTCGTCAAATGGCCGCTGAATACACTCATCTCGAAGGAACATGCCACCCTCCGCCGGGCTGAAATCGATCCGGCGCATGCGCGCTGGCCGGATGGCGCATTGGTGCCAGAGCACGCCGGGGACACGAGCTACTTCGCGGTCGCAGACGGCAACGGCAACGCGATATCGTTCATCCACAGCCTGTCGAACGCATTCGGCTCATGCGTGGTCGCGGGTGAGACCGGCATTACGCTCAATAATCGCGCCGGCCGCGGATTCAGCCTTGACCCGGCGCATCCGAATTGCATCGCGCCGGGACGCCGCACGATGCACACATTGAACGCCTATATGGTTTATCGCGACGGTCAGCCGTGGCTCGTCGGCGGCACGCCCGGCGGCGATCAGCAAACGCAATGGAATACGCAGATGATCAGCAACCTCATCGATCATGGCATGTCGGTACAGCAAGCCGTCGAAGCGCCGCGATTTCACAGTTTCCCCGGGACCGACCCTGTCAACCTTGGGCGTCCGCCGGTCGTTAAAGCCGAAGACCGCGTGCCGCAGGCGACGCGTGACGCATTGACACGCATGGGCCACACCGTAGAACCGCTCGGTGCATGGGGCGGCGGCGGCGCCGTCCAACTGATTCAGCTCGATCGAAAGAACGGTGTGCTGCGCGGAGCAACCGATCCGCGGCCCGGCGGCCTTGCGCTCGGCTTCTGAGGGAATCTCCACGGTTCGTGCACCGATGTCAAAACGACCCGGTGTGACATAACACGCCTGTAATGATTTACGGTTGAAGGGTCAGGCCATTAAGGCGTAACTGGTTGTCGGCAAGCCAATCCGGCGCCAGGATACCTCGGCGGCTCTACAAACGAGGGTGCGCGCCGGATAGCTTCAATGCTTTTTCAATCGCCGGCCGAAGCCGTCCCAAATCTTCCTTCGTTAGAAAATCGGCGGCGCCTTGCTTGAACGCCCGGGCCGCGTCATCCGGGCGGATCGAGCCTGAAACAAAGATGAATGGCGTATGCGGCGCGATTTCGCGCATTATTCCAAGCGCGCTCAATCCATCGAACTCCGGCATCGAGTAGTCGGACAAGACGATATCGGGGACAAAAACTGCAAGCCCTTCGCGAAAGCTTTTTTCGGTGTAGACGCGCCTGCTCTCGATCCGCAATCCCTGCCGCTTGAGCTGGCGCAATATCAATTCGGCGTCGATTGGCGAATCCTCGACGTGAAGCAGCCTGAGTGCGCCGGCTGGCGCTTGATCTTTAGCGTTTTCTGCCATTTGCGTTGACGAACGTGAGGCTGGTTAGCGTTGGGCAGGTCGATTGACGCCGACCCAGTAAAGTCCGGCCTGTCGCGCTACGCTCATCAGCCCTTTGAAATCGATCGGCTTTACCACGTAGCTATTGGCGCCGAGATCGTAACTCGCCACGATATCAGTCTCTTCCTGCGAAGACGTCATCACCACAACGGGAATTCGCTTGGTTTTTTCATCCGCCTTGATCCCTCTCAATACTTCGATGCCATCGACGCGCGGCATTTTGAGATCGAGCAGAATCAGCCGCGGATCGGAATTGGTTCGGTCGGAATAAATCCCTTTGCGAAAGATGTAGTCCAGCGCCTGCTGGCCGTCTTTCACCCAGACACAATGACTGTCCAGATTCTGGTCCTTGAGACCTCTCAACGTCATTTCCGCATCGAGCGGATTGTCTTCGACGAGCAGAATCTCCATCTGGTCAGCAACTTCCACCGGGTGCCTCCTTTGATAACGCAAAATAAAATGTCGCGCCCTGATCGGGCTTTCCGTCAGCCCACACGCGGCCGCCATGCCTGTTGACGATCCGGCTGACCAAGGCAAGGCCAACTCCGGTGCCTGCGAAATCCGCAGATTCGTGCAGACGTTGAAACACACCGAAGAGCTTGGCGCGATAACGCGGATCGAAACCCGCCCCATTGTCGCGAACGAAAAAAGTGTGTTCCTTGTCATCGCTGATGGCGCCGATTTCAATGACGGGCTTTTCCCGCTTGGCGGAAAATTTCATCGCATTCGAAATCAGGTTTACCCATACCTGCTCGAGCAGAACGCGGTCTCCGGAAACGGCGGGCAGCGTACCGAGTCGAAGTTCGGGTTGCGGGCCGTCATGCTGGGCTAAAAGGCGTTCGAACATATTGCCTGCGAGTTTTCCCATGTCCAGTTCGACACGCTGAATCGCCAGGCGTCCAAGTCGCGAGAAAGCCAGCAGATCATCGATGAGAACGCCCATGCGAAGTGCTTCGCTTTCGATTATTCCCAGCTTGCGCTTTGCCTCTTCCACCAATTCAGCTTCATGATCTTCCGCCAGCATCCGCGAGTAACCCGTGATGGCGCGCACCGGTGCCCGCAGATCGTGCGAAACCGAATAGCTGAAGCTTTCGAGTTCCTTGTTGGATGATTCGAGTTCGGCCGTGCGGGCAGTCACTCGTTGTTCGAGTTCGGCATTGACCTGCCGCAACGCCTCTTCCGCTCGCTGTTGATCATCGGCGCGCCGGCCGATTTCGGCCAACATGCCGTTAAAACCGTCCGCCAGATACCCGATCTCGTCTTCGGTTGTTTTCTTTGCGCGCAAGGTGAAGTCGCGGCTCTCGATGACCTTGCGCGCGATATCGCTGATAGCGAGGATCGGTTTTGTAATCGAGGAACTCATCCAGTACGACAGCAGAATGGCAACCAGCAGGCTGACAGCCATAACGGCGCCCAGAATTTCGAGGTAGTCCCGCAGACGATCGAACAACTCATACCGCGCCTTCAGGTAAACGGTGCCGAGGATCTCCTTGTTGTCGACGATGCGCTTATAGACGACCAGCTCTTTGCCCTCTACCTGGTAGCCGTCCGCCTCCGGCAGTTCAGGATATTGTTCGTCAGTCCCGGCCTTTGAATAACGCGCGAAAAGCCCGCCCTTCGCCGTATAGATGGCGGCGGCCGATATTTGCGGCCGCGCCTTGAGCGACGACATACTTTCACGGGCCGTCTTCGGGTCATCGAAAGCGAGCGCCGGCGAGCTTGCCTGCCCGAGAATGTCGGCCTGCGTCATGAGATCGTTCACCCACGACTGCTGATAGGTGCGAAGCTCATAAATGACCATTGCGACACCGGTGGTCACGAGCGCCACCAGGGTCGTCGCGGCGACTACCATCAATAACTTGTGACTGACGGATTTAGTACCTTTGAATAACATCAAGGCGGCGTCGCGCGCGTGTTGAGGGCCACTCTGAGCAAGCCGGAAGCGAGTTTGAGCCGGCGCTTTTCGGCATTTTCCGTCGACGCTTCGAAGCGAACGCGTCCGCCGCTTACAACAAAGTTGATCGCGCTTCCCTGAGCGAGCGCGCCATCCGATTCAGTGACGATCAGCACAGGCCGCGGCGAGTTTGCCGCCGTGCGCAGTCCCGTCTTATCGCCGCGCGCAATGAACACTATGTTGATGCCTTCCGCGACGCCATCATCCTTTTGCTTTTTTACCGATATCGGCCGTTCATCCACCGTCCTGCCCGTGACGTACTCCGCGAGCACATCCGCAAACTGATCGTCCCCCATCACCGCGATCGTCAGCGGCGTGTCCGCGCGCGCGAAGGTACCGGTGGGCCAATCGACATAGCCCGCAAACTTGTACAGGAACGCAGCCTTTACCGCTCGCTCAGGAGCAGACTGACCACTTCCGTCCTGGGTTTGTGTTTGCGCTTGCGATAGCGATAGCGTGATGCAAAGTATGGATGTCAGACAGATGAATGCGAGCCATCCCCTTAACCTGCCGGCTCTCATAGGCACCGCGGCAAAATTAAATTGCAGTGCATTGATTACATTTTCCATAGCAGCTTCAAGTAGGCGCCGCGCGCGATCTCGCTCGCCGTTGCCGGAGCGCCGAATTCGATGTGCCCCGGATCGAAGAGATTTTGGAGCGTCAGCGATAAATCGGCCGATTTGCTCATACGCCAGGCCAAGCGCATGTCGACGGCGGTATACGCAGGCACTGTCGAATACTCAAGAGAGGCGACATGCCGCACGGCCATATCAAACTCATGCTTGTCCGACAGATTGAAGGCGGAGCGCAATTGCCATTGATGCTTGGGATCGGTTCCCAGCGCGCCCGGACCGGTAGGATCACGGCTTCCCGCGACCAAGCCCAGTTGCTGCCGCAATTCCACAAAACCGGCACTTAATCGCCATTTGGGCGTCACCTGGTAGGTGCCCCAGCCTTCCACTCCGTTGGTCGACCCTTCAATCATGTTCTGAATGAAGGCTGGCGCCGGTTGGCCGCTACGCAGTTTGTTGTTAAGCGTACGAAATCCCGTGAGCGAGAATGTCACCGCTGTTATCGGCTGGGTTCGGTAGCCCAGCTCAAACACGTTTGATATTTCGGATTGAAAATC
>JAQGMI010000016.1 GCA_028292435.1 Betaproteobacteria bacterium | reverse complement strand
ATGAATTTCGATCAACGCTCGATGCACCTCAACACCGAGATCGGCCTCATTATCGACAGCCCGCAGCTCGCGCAGCAGGCGGCGGCCCGCTTCGAAGCGATGAGCAGTCTGCCCAACGCTTATCAGGTTCTGCTCGCGCCGCGAGACAGCGGCAAAAACCAGCTCGTATGGCGCACGCAGGAAAACGGCAAGCTCGTCGAATACGACCGCGAACCCGCGCGCAGCACCGGCCAGCGGTTGCAGGTGAAGCTGCTGTCGTTGGTGAACGTGGACGACGAGCTGTGAAATCGCGTGATGGCGTGCAGCCTGCGTTCACGCTTTGCCCAATTATGGAAATGTGGCGTTCCGGATACCCCGAATGAGATCGTCGATCAAAACGTTTTTTTGATCCCGGCCCACGCGCGGGCGGATGCGCCTGGCGCGACCAGCTGCGGATTTGCGCCGATCCGCACCGCCGCGTAGGTTATGACACTCCACCCATTCGCGCCCGCCCAATTCAGGCCCACTCCGGCTCCGCTCAAAGTGGCGCTGTTTATTCCGGCGACCCACGCTTTTTTGTTAACGGTTATATGGGCGCTGTCGACGAACGCTATTCCCTGCCATCGACCATTTGCCGCTGAGCCGAGATCGCGCCGGAATTCAGCGGTTGCAAGATACCCTGTATCGCCTGATATCGCGCCAATATCGAAAGCGCGTACGCTGTAAGGGCCACCCGCGATCATTTTTTGCGATGAATCCAGGTTGCGGTCCGCCCACTGACCGGCGATGAGGAAATAAAGCATATTCTTGGGACTCAGTGCTTGCATGCGAACAACACTTGCATTGAATCTGGAGAATCCCCCCCGCGTGCCTGCGGTCAGTGCATCGGCCGACTGTGCCGCCGCGTCGTCGAAATCGACACGCCCCGTTGTCCCGCCGATCGTCCACGTGGTGACAGCGCCGGCTATCAGCGCATCCCGCGCATCCCCTGTCAAGCTTGCCGTCCCAGTTGCCAGATGCCGGTCCGTGCGTATTGCATTGACGTCTATATGATCGCGCAGCTGGAGCCGGTCAAACTGGATTTGGCCGTAAAGATTGGTATCCCTGCTGCGCGCGAGCGGGTGCCTTGCCCACAGGCTCGCCACCTGCGCGGTGCCATGCGCCTCCAGGGGAGCGAGCGAGCCGCCCAGCCTGTAGTCGAGTGATGAATAGGATCCGCCCAATCGCGTGCCGGCCCCGTTCAACAGCGAGTCATACGCTAAACGCGCGTAGCTAAGGCCGCTACCCGAACTCAAGCCGCTTACGGTAAGAACATCGCCGTGACGCAGCGGATTGATGAAATTCACCGTCCCACCGATACGCGCCCGGCCGGTGTATCGGTTGCCGTAATTGTCCATCTCCACATTCGCCGCGATCGCGGGACCGGGCGTTGCGTTGACCAGCAGGTCCGATGTGCCGACTGTTTCCCCCGGCTTTAAAGTAGCGCCAACCATGACGCCCGGCACATCAGAGAGCAGCAGCAGCGCGTGATCGAGATCGGCCTGGCGGATTACCTGTCCATGCGCCAGTGAAGACAGCGTCGCCTGCAGCAGCGGATCGTTCACGCGACTGCTGTTGTCGAGCACTATCTTCCCATAGCGTGCTTCGATGACTTCGACGTCCACCAATCCATCTCTGATCACCTGCGCGCGAATGATTGCCCGCGACAATGGATAGCCCTGGTCGCGATAGTAGTCGGTGATGCGCGCAGCCAATTCCAACAGTTGCGCAAGGGTGAGCGTTTTGCCTTCGGCGTCCGCGACCAGCGCATGCAGCGTCGGGCTATCGAACAGCGTATTGCCCGAGATGCGGATGGTGTTCACATTAAAAGGCGTGCCCGGTGACGGCGCGGTGCCACCTTCCTTTTCAATCCGCAATCCCGTTCCCGTGGGTGCTGGTGCGGGCGGCTTCACTGGCCGGATCTGCTGCAGAAGAGAGCCCCCATCGGGGACGACAGCTCCGCCGGTCTGCGCGTGCACGGCAAACACGCAAAGGAAGAGCAGGAATGCAAGCAGGGCGCTCATAGGTTGCATCGGCTGCAGCGTCCACATTGACTTCTGCTTACGGAAATTGCATGCCGCCTTCCGCCACTGCGCTTACATTGAATGCTGAATGGCGATCGAATGTCGGTACGGTAACAGGCATAGCACAAGCGACGAGTGCCTTTAGTTGCGGAGCTGTCAGTCATCCGCTTTGATCTCATCCTGCGGCAGCCGCACACCACCCTCTAACACCCGCAACAGCGTCCCCGCGCCCGCTGGTTGCCCGCTGCACGCCACCGCCTTTGCGCCCGCGCGGTTGCATTCCGCCGGCGAGGAAACATTGTCTGCCGCGTCGGTGCCAGGACTGCGGTCCGCAGTCACTATAAGTGCCGACTGCAGTTGCGCTATTGAATTGAGAACGGCTTGCGGCGCGGCGGGACCGGTATTCGGCGAGGTAACGACGGCTTGTGAAGTGATGTCGGCGGACAATCGATCCGGTTGAACGATGGCGTAATTGCCCGCGTCCGCGCCGGCCAGAGTGAAGCCGCTGACCGTGACGGCTATGCTGGTGCCGACATTCGGACTCGCGAACACGCCGGCGCCACTGCCGCCGATGGTGACGATGTCGGTGCCGATCGCGCTCACCGCGGGCAGGCCGACGAGGACTGCCGCCGTGGTGCCGTCAAAAATTTTGTTGCTCGCGTTTACGCCGGTCACGGCGAGATTCGCCGCGCTGATGGTGCTGGTGATGTTATTGGCATAGCTGACGATGTAGTTGGCACCGCCGTTGCCATCGTTGACCACGACACCGGCGACGGTAACGGCCTTGTTTCCGATGCCAACGTTCTTGTCGATGTAGGCGAATGTGCCGCCTGTAAGTGTATCGCTGCCATACAAGGCGCCGGCCCCGACGGTTGCCGTGGTCGTTGCCGCAACGCCGCCGTCATATAGTTTGGTGGCATCATGCGCAGTCACGGTGAGCGCAGCAGGATTGATCGCGAGCGCAGTGGCGTTGCCGGCGGCCTGCGCAAAAATGTAGTTGCCGTGGTTGGCGGCGAGCCCCGCGCCTGTGATGCCGAAGCCACCTACGTTGCTGTTGAGCAGCGCATTAGTGGAAAACACTTCAGTGCCGGTGGTCGCCGAGACCAGAGTGTCGCCCGCGACAAAGCCCGTCACACTTCCCGAGAAGGCCGGTTCGGCCGCTCGATACAGGCGGCTCGCTGCATTCGCGGTGACTGTAAGCGTCGCAGGATTGATCGTGAGCGCGGTGGTATTGCCCACGGCCTGCACAAAGGTGTAGTTGCCGTTATTGGCAGTGAGTCCGGCGCCGGTGACGGCATAGCTGCCGACGTTGCTGGAAGCCACGGCGTTCGTCGAGAACACTTCAGTGCCGGTTGTGGCGCTGACCAGCGTGTCGGCTCCCACGAAGCCCGTGACGCTTCCCGAAAAGGCCGGCTCGCTTGCACCGTATAGGCGGCTTGCCGCGTTGGCCGTGACGGTGAGCGCCGCGGGGTTGACGCTCAGCGCACCGCTGGCATAGGAAATCAGATAGCCCTGCTGGTTCGAGTACTGGCCGGCCGGGGTGATGGGATAAGTGCCGGCGTTGACTGCGCCTTGCGATGTACCAGCATAGCTCACCGTGCCGAACAGATTGCCGTTGGGCGTAACCGAATAAGTCACGCCATTCACGCCGGAATATGCCAGACCATCGTATGTTCTGATCGCGCTGTTCGCCGTTACAGTGAGCGGCGTCAGGAAGGAGCGCAGCAGGGGTGCGGTTAACGTGTCGTACATCGTCCATGTACCAGCGAAGTCCCATGCGGGGTTCAGGTTGCCGTTCGCCGCGGTCGCCGAGGTGAAGTTGGCCTGCGCGCGCATCTGCGCGGTGGTCATGCCCCTTATGTTGGCGGCCTGGTTATTGTTATCGGTGCCAAAGCCGTTCGAGCGACCGCTCGCCTGGGTATCCCAGAACGACCCGAGCACCGTACTACCTATGAGCACCACGCCAACCAGCCCACCCACGCCGCTTGTGCCCGATACCGTGCCGGTGGCATAGCTGGACTGCAGGCTGGCCGCGCTGCCCTGATGCTGTCCGATCAGGCCGCCGGCGGTGAAGGCACCGCTGACTGCGCCGGTGGCATAGCTCGTCTGGACCGCGCCGAGGTTGTAGGCGATCAGCCCGCCGGTTCGATTGCCGCTGCTCGTGACGGCGCCGGTGGCATAACTCGCCTGTACGCTGCCTGCGTTTCGTCCGATCAATCCGCCGGTGTTCTGCGACCCCCCGGTGACGGCGCCGCTCGCATAGCTCGCGGCCACAGTACCGCCTATCAGCTGACTGGCGATCAGCCCGCCTGTGTTAACTCCGCTGCCCGAAACGGTGCCTGTGGCGTGGCTGTCTTTCACGGTGCCGCTGTTTAATCCGGCCAGCCCGCCGGTGTTCGTCACGCCCGAGACCGTGCCGCTCGCATAGCTGTTAAGGATGGTACTCGGCGTTTCGGCCCACCCGACCAGTCCGCCGTTGCCGAAGTCGCCCGTGACATTGCCGGTGGCGTAGCTTCCCTGCACCAAGCCGCGGCTGAAGCCGATCAGCCCGCCGGTGTTGGTAGCGCTGCCCGCGACCGCGGCACTGCTATAGCTGCCTTGCACGACGCCGGGTTCATCGATCCACCCGGCGAGCGCGCCGACGTTGTTGCGTGCGGTCACGCCGCCGCCGACCAGACCGATATTCGAAATACTGGCATCCACACCGCTCAAATAACCAACCAGCCCGGTCTGATCCCGCGCGGGCGCGTTAATCGTAAGGCCGGCAAGCGTGTGGCCCACCCCATCGAGCCGCCCGGTGAACTGCGTAGCGCTATCGTCGCTGCTGTTCGTCCCGATCAACGCCTGCACGTACGTGGTGCCAGTGGCGTTGAGATTCGTCGCCAGCGCGTAATTGCCGGTGAGGCCCGCGCCATACGTTGTCACGCCGGCGCCGTTGATCGCATTGAGGCCATCGATCGCATCGAGTTGCGCCATCGAATACACCAGTTTGTAGCTGTTGCCATTGAGGGTGAAGGTCCCGCCGTGGTCGATGGCGCCATAATCGACCGACGCGCCATTGGCGAAAGTGAGGCCCGTCGTAGTGACCCCGGGCTGCGCCGTGGCCGTGACATTGAGGCCGCCGGCGCCCGTTATGCTGATCGGCGCGTTGATGGCAACTGCGCCTGCCGCCGAGAGCCCGAGGATTGTAGTGGCCGACCAGGTCAGCGGCGCTGTGACGGTGATATTGCCGGCCTGCGAGCCGCTTGCCCCTGTGGTGATCGTCACATTCGTCGACCCGAGCGCAGATTGCAGTGTGGACGCATTGATGATGCTGTCGTTGGTGTTGGCAGCGAAGCTTCCGCCGGTGTTGTTGACGCCATTCGAAATCGTGACGTTATAAGGGTCAATCAGCCAGGTGCCGGTCAGCCCGAGCGGCGCAGTGGTCGTTAGATGTACGTCATCCGCCACCATCACGTGCGCGGCCGAGGTTTCGATGAATCCTCCGTTGCCGCCGTTCGGCGCGGAAGCATCGAAAGTACCGCCGACGTTTACGGTTCCCGCCGCCATTCCGCCCAGCAGAACGATGGTGCCGTCGCGCTGTTCCACCGTGCGCGCTTCGATCACGCCTGTGTTGTTCACCACGCTCGCGAGCAGCGCGTCTTTGGCGCCCGCGGACATAAGCACCATCCCTCCGTCAGCGCGGATCAGCCCGCCGTTTTCTGCAAGGCTGTTCAACACGCTCTGATCTACCTGCATGCGCACCAGGCGGTTGCCGCTGAAAGCCAGCGTTGCGGCACTGCCGGCGCCGAGGGCTACCGTGCCGAGATGCGCGGTGATCACGCCCCGGTTGCTGACATGATTGCCGAGCAGCGCGACATAGCCGCCGCTGGCTGCATTGATCGTGCCCTGGTTGACGATGCTGCCGGAACCGTTGCCGCTGAACGTTCTCGCGTTGCCGTTCAACGAAGCGTCATTGATATCGAGCGTCGATGCAACCAGGGCGCCGACGTTGACTTGGGCACCAGCACCGAACAGGATACCGTTCGGGTTGATCAGATAGACCTGCCCGTTGGCATTGAGGCGCCCGAGTATCTGCGTGCCATTGGTATCGAAGATGCGGTTGACCGCAATTGCGCTGACCGAGGGCTGTATGAAGTTGACCGTCTCCTGCGCAGAGATGTTGAAGCTCTTCCAGTTCAGCGACAGGTTCTGGCTGGATTGCTGAATGTTAGTGGCCGAACCGGACTGCGAAATGGCGCCGGTACCTGCCACCACCTGTCCGCCGATGGGGGCCGCTTCCGCAAGCACGGCAGTGAACATTAATGCGGCAGCGAGGTTCCGGCGCGGTCCCCTGCGGGGTCCTCGCGCCGTTTTCGCGACCACCCATACATTATCCAACTGGCTCCATGCGAAGCCGTAGATGTGGGTCATCGATGCGCGCGTTTCATCAGGCCGCCTTTTTTGTTATTACGGCGCAACGCGCCTTTGCCGAAGTGAGCGATGCCACGACGTGAGGAACTAAGCGACGAACAGTGGCGAATCATAGAGTCTTTGCTGCGCTAACCCGCGTCCGCCAGCGGCGCCGGTCTGCTGATGTTGAATCCCTGAACATAATCGACGCCGATTTCACGCAGTTTCGCCAGCGTTTCGTCTGATTCCACGAGGCCTGCAATGGTGCGCACCCCGATGTCGCGGCAGGCGAGCACGATCGCCTTGGTCTTGGCGAGCTCGGACGGCTCGTGCAGAATGTTCTGGATGATGCTGCCGTCGATCTTGAGAAAATCAAACGTCAAATCGCTGAACGGCGCGAACGACACCCTGACGCCGCCGAACCCGTCGACGGTAAAACGGCACCCGAGCGGTCGCAGCAGGCCGATCAGTGCCTGCACTTCGCCATGATGGCGGATCAAATCGCCCTCGGCGATTTCGAAGCACAAGCTGCTGCCCGCAATGTTGCAACGTTCGAGTTCGCCTTGCACGTAACGCCCAAATCGCGCATTGCGCAACGATGCATTCGAAATATTGATGCAGCAGAGCGGCATACGCCATGCCGGATCCGTCTGCTGCACGGTCGCACTCCACTTCAGCACATTGCGCACCACCCATCGGTCGATTTCAGCCATCAGGTCATAACGCTCGGCGGCCGGAAAAAAACCGCCGGGCGGCAACATGTTCTGCTCTTCTTCCTGCAGCCGCAGCAGCACCTCCACGCAATGGCCATCGGCTTCCGGCCCGAGCGCCCGGATTTCCTGTGCGAACAGAATGAATTCGTCCTGTTCCAGCGCGCGCATCAGTTCTCTGCGCGGATCGCCGCCGCCGAGCAATTGCTCCGTCATCGACTGGAGGTACACGGACTCACCGTGCGATTGCGCCGGAATTACGGGACTTAGAGCGGTCACGTTTTTTTCGGCCGGCGATGAGACAGCCGCAACGGTCGGAATTATCAAGGCGTAGAAGCCGGTCGTGCGCTCGATGCCTGGCGGGTACGGCACCAGCGTAACCGCCATGGTCTGCTCATCGCTGTCCTGGCTTTGCCACGCGGTATCGTATTGAATCTGGCGCCCACCCAGCGCGTCGGTACTATGTGACTTGATGTCTTGATACACCGCGTCGCCGCCGACCTCGCGCAATGTAAAACCGTTTATACGGTCGCGGCTGCGTCCGCACCAGTTCTGAAATGCGCGATTATGATGCCCGCAACGCTCGTCACGGTCGATGAAGACGATCATGTCGGGCAACGCGTCTATGATGAGTTGCAGACGCGCTTGGCCGACGGCAAGCTCATCGTCAACCATTAGCCGACGGGCGATTTCCGCCGCCAGCAATGACTTGCCGCGCTCCATCTGGCGCGTGCGGCGAGCGACGAGCCATTGCGCTTTGGCGGTCTGAGTGCTCAACGCGGCAATTGCCGCGAATAGTACGCCGCCGAGAAACGCGATCCACTGCAAATCGAACAGTGTGAAATAAATGGTTGCGAGCAGCATCGCGGCCAGCAACGTGACCAAAATAGCCGCGAGGAATTTTTTAAGATGTCGCATGTGGGGCCGCCTTGCCGTCGGGTTCGTTGCAATTTTCGTCGTGCTGTACTGCAGGCGGCGCGCCGTCGTGATTGCGGGTAAGCCGCGCAATCTTGATCGCCGGCGCCGGCGAATGCGCTTCGTGCATTATCACGCAATTGCGGCCGGCGCCCTTGGCTGCATAAAGCGCTTCATCGGCTGCACGCAGCAACGCATCGACGTCGATGCCATGGTCGGGATATACCGCGACGCCGGCCGATACCGTGATACGCAACGGATGTCCGTCATATTCGAGCGCCATTGCGGCGACCGCCTGGCGCAGCTTTTCCGCCTTATACCGCGTTCCCGCGGGCGTCGCGTCCGGCATGAGCAGAAGAAACTCCTCGCCTCCATGGCGGCACGCGACGTCGGAGCTGCGCGCGATGCGCCGGATCACTGCCGCCAGCTCGCGCAGTACCAGGTCGCCCGCGTCGTGACCGAAAGTGTCGTTGACCCGCTTGAAGTGATCGACGTCCACCAAGATCATCCCGATCGACCGCCGATGGCGTCCGGCGCGCAGCAGCTCTTGCTCGAACCATTCCCGCATGTAATGACGGTTGTAGAGCCCGGTCAGGTTGTCGTGCGTCGCGCGCTCGAAAAGTTTCTCGCGCAGCCCGAGGTTCGACAGCGCAAGCGCAAGATGCTGCGCTGTAGCCCTGATCACATTCAATTCAGCTTCGCTGTAAACCGGTGCGGCCCGCGGGCCCGATTGAATGTGAAGCAAGCCGATCGCCTCACCCTGCGCCATCAGCGGCACGCAAACATACATCCGCGGCGGTAAACCGGCAAAATGACCGCACTTCAGCGTCGCCGCTGATGCAGTTTCGACCAGGACCGGCTCGTCGCGGCGAAGCGCCTCGCAATCCGCTGGCGCAAATTCCTCCGCCGCAGTGCCGGGCTCGCCCCAGTGCGCGCCTGCCAGCGCGCGCCTGCGTGACGCGTCGATCACATACAGCTTCCCCGACGTCCGCGCGAGCAATTCCGGCATTTGGATGGCGAGCACATGGCAGGCCTCCTGTACCGTCTGGCATGAATGCAGGTCTCCACCGAGCGACGTCAGCAACACCGCCTCGCGGCCGCGTTGAGCGAGGTCGGCTTCCCGTCGCTGGACCGTTGCCAGTGAACTCATCAACCAGAACAAGAGGCCCGCGAGCGCGAGCGAAACCGCCAGCACGCCGTATACCATTGCATAATCGAACGCCTTCACCGGGTCCACCAGCGGTGTAATCGAGATCCGCCATACCCGGTCACCCACTGCAAGATTCTGGTTGACCGTATAACCGACGTAGTTGGCAATCGTCGATGTGGCGCGCTCCACCGGCAGACTATCGTACAGAACCTGCTCTTCAGGGGTAGCCCCGTTGCCGGCGGACGCGTCCGCGCCGGCAAAGATCCGCACACGCATGCGGGCCAGCACGTCCGCCTTCAGCGTTGCCTCGATAAGTTCGCCGATTCTCAGCGTGGAGCCGACGACGCCGCTAAGCAGGCGCCGGCGCTCAGCGGCGCTGTCCGGCACGCCGCCGCCCCGATATACCGCCAGCCGGAGCAGCGCACTGCTGATCGCGGACTTGCCATCGCGCAACAACGTGATGCCCGATACCGACGTGACCACCCCGAGATCGCGCGCGCGCTCGACCGGCGCGCGGCGCGCGGAATCAGCCAGCAGATCGAGCCCCCACGCGGGAACGTTCCTGTTCAGCGGCTCCATGTAATGGAGCACCATGTATTCGGGGCGCTCGCCCGCGGGCTCGATGGAAAATTCGGGTAAGCCCTTAATGAGTTCGCTCGACTCCGCGCGAACCGCGCGCTCGAACGCGCCCTTCTGCTCGAGCCGTATCAGCGGTGAATACGAGATGTTGGTGAGCCCGGGGTAGCGGTCGGGCAGCGAGATGGCCGCCGCAAAGCGGTGGAAATCGTCGCGTGTCACTGCCGCGGACGCATCAAAAAGTCCGCGCAGCGCGTAAAGAACGTCCGCGTAGGCGTGAGTTCGCAGATCGATTTCGTTGGTCTTGCCGATGGCCGAGGCATGAAACTCGGCCTGCGCTTTCTTCCTGACTTGTCCCTCGTAGAAATACCAGCCGCCGAGCGAAGCGACGACGCTCAGCGCAAGTGCCCACCAGCGCAGCCAGCCATAGGGAAGCGGCGTCTCGCGGTCAAAGCCGCTTACAGCCACGCACAAGCTCCGGCGTGAGTCATCGTTCGGCAACTGCAGGCGCTCGCGCGAGACATTTCGATTCAAAAATTTGGGCGGGCATCGGTTTACTGAGCAGATAGCCCTGCATTTCGTCGCAGTTCAGCAAATGAAGCAGCCTTGATTGCTCTTCCGTCTCGACCCCCTCCGCGACGACCTTGAGCTTGAGCGAATGCGCGAGTTTGATGATTGTCGACACCAGCGCAAGCCCTTTCGGCCCGGCGGTCATGTCAACGACGAATGAGTGGTCGATCTTCAACCCGTCGACGGGCAGTTTGGACAGGTGGCTTAAAGAAGAAAATCCGGTGCCGAAGTCATCGAGCGAAATGGACACACCCATCGCGCGGATCGCTCGCAGGCTCGCGATGTTGTGCATCACGTCTTCCATGATCAGGCTTTCGGTTATCGCCAGCTCCAGCCCGCCCGCCGCATGCGGGGTTGCGGCGATGACCTGCGCAATTTCCGCAACGAAGCCGCGATTACGCAGTTGCAGGGACGACACGTTGACCGAAATGCGCACGGCAGGCAGGCCCGCACCCAGCCAGCGCAGATAATCCGCGATGGCTTTGCGCAACGCCCAGCGTCCGACGTCATAGATCAGCCCGGTTTCCTCGAGAACGGGGATGAATTCTCCCGGCGGCACCAGCCCCGTTCGCGGATCGTTCCACCGGATCAACGCCTCGGCGCCGGTCACCTTGCCGCTCGCGAGGTTCACCCTGGGCTGGTAATGAAGCACGAATTCTTCGTGGTCGATCGCTTGCCTCAGCCTGTTTTCGAGCGATAGCTTGTCGGCGATGCGCGCGTTCATGCTTTGGGTGTAGAACAAATAGCGATCGCCGCCCGCCTTGGCGTTCTTGAGCGCGGCTTCGGCGTTTTTCAACAGCGTGTCCGCATCGCCTCCGTCGGCAGGGAACATCGCTACACCAAATCTGGCGCTCACCCTCAACTCGGTATCGTCGGCGAGGAAGGGCGGGCCAAAGACTTCCTGCATCCGCTGCTCGATAAGGTGCGCCACGGCTTCCTCGGCCTTCACTTCGGGCACCATGAATGCGAAGTGATCGGCATCTATCCGTGCCAGCTGCCCGGCGTCCGCTGCGAATAGCGACAGGCGTGCGGCGACGTCCTTCAGCAGCGCGTCTCCGGCCGGCCGGCCGAGCGTGTCGTTGATGGTCTTGAAGCGCTCAATGTCGAGGAGCACGAGCGCAAGTTTGCGCCCGTGCGCCGTTGCGTTCGCCAGGTTTTGTTCGAGGCGCTCATGCAGCAAAGCGCGGTTGGCGAGGCCGGTAAGCACGTCGTAATAGGTGAGATAATCGAGACGTTCCTGCTTGTTGATGTGATCGATGGCGAATGCGATGTCGCCCGCGAGTTCCATCAGATGCTTTAACTCCTCCGCGTTGAAAAAATCAGTCTCATCCGCGTACATCGCCAGCACGCCCATCACTTCGTTCTCGACTATCAAAGGCAGGATCACCATCGAGCGAATCCCGGCTTCTGCATATTGCTTCCCGAACACGACCCGCGCGTCGTTTTGCAAATCGTTGGATACGACGGCCTGCTTGGTGCTAATGGCAAGCGCGGTCACGCTGTTCCCGACAAATGGACCCGGCCCCTCTACCATCCGGCGCTTGATCGCAGTGAGCAATGCCTCATCGCGGCCGGCAAAGGCGAGCGGAACCAGCTTCATCGAGGTTCGGTCCGCAATGCCGACCCAGGCCATCGGAAATCCGCCTTCTTCGACCACAATCCGGCACGCTTCCCTGAAGAGCTCTGCGCGGTCGTACGCGCGCACGATCAGCGAGTTGATTCCGCTTAGCACGCGCAACGTCCGGTTCGCGCGCCGCAGGTCGCTGCTCCTCGCCTCTATGACCGCCTGCTGCGCCTGAACGGCGTCGGCCGTGCGATCGATTACTCTCATGAGATCGCCCAACTCGCCACGCGGGCGCGGCGTGCCTATGCGCGCGCCGAAGTCTCCACCCTCCACCAGCGCCGCAATCCGCATGATGCGCGCCGCCGGTCGCCGGATGCTGCGCTCCGCGATGAAGAAAGCGCCCGCGAATGCCGACATCGAAACGGCGACAAGCAGGAACAGGGAATTGCGCAGCCGCCGGTTTGCATCCGCGTTCAGTACTGCTTCGGGAACGCCCAGCGTGATGCGCGCGTCGCTGCCGCGCTGGCGCAATACACCGAGCGCCCACACCCGGGATACGCCGTCAAGGTCGGGAAGCTCGGCGGCTGCGCCGGCCCCGCTGGAGCTTGCGAAGCGAAACAGCGCCGAATCCGGGAACGCCTTGCCGAGAAGGCTTGCACCGGGCGTTTCAGGTTTGCGTACCATCAGCGTTCCGCTGCGGTCCCAGATCAGGATACGCGTATCCGGATAGGCGCTTGCCCCTGCAAAGTGCTGCGCGTATTCGGCAAGATTCAGCGATGCAAGCAATACGAACTTGAGCGCGCCCACTGCGTCGAGCACGGGGTAGGCCACCTGCAGTACCGCGATACCGGTGAGCCCGCCGACCACCACGTCAAACGCCGGCTCTTTGGTGGCGATCACCTGCTTGAAGTATTCGCGCCCGCTCAATTTCAGCTTGCGGCCAAGCCGCAGCGAATCGCAATGCAGATCGCCGTCCGGCGTTATGGTGAGCAGGCCCGTGTAATGCGGGTAATGGGCGAGCACGCCCGCGAGGAATTCCGAACACGCTGCCTTGTCCGGGGTGACGAGATCGGCGGCGCGCGAGAGTCCATGCAGCAGCTGCACCGTGCCTCTGGCTTTGTCGTCGAGATTGTCCGCCGCGTATTGCGCGAGCGAGCTGAGATTGTGCTTGGCGTCGTCAATTTCGCTGTCCCGGCGGCCGACCTCATAGACGCCGATGACCACGGACTGCATCAGCGTAGCCAGCAGAACCAGCAGCAGGATATGGCCGCGCAGGCTCATGCCGGAGGCGGCGAAAGGAATTTTGCTTCGAAAGTTTCAGCGGGCACCGGTTTGCTGAACAGATAGCCCTGCATTTCATCGCAGTCGAGCAAACGCAGGAGCCGCGATTGTTCTTCGGTTTCGACCCCCTCCGCGACGACCTTGAGCTTAAGCGAATGCGCGAGCGTAATGATGGTGGACACGAGCGCCAGCCCTTCCGGCCCGGCGGTCATCTCGATGACGAACGAGCGGTCGATCTTCAGCGTGTCGACCGGCAGTTTCGCGAGGTAGCTTAACGACGAGAAGCCGGTGCCGAAGTCATCGATCGCGATCGTCACCCCCATCGCGCGGATCGCCTGCAGAGTGGCGATACTGTGCTTCACGTCCGCCATGATCAGACTCTCTGTGATCTCGAGCTCGAGTCCGGAGGCCGCGTGCGGATCCAGTGCGAGTACTCTTCCGATTTCAGTGATGAAGCCTGGATTTCGCAGCTGCATAGGCGACACATTGACCGCAATGCGCACAGCCGGCAGGCCGGCGTCGCGCCAGCGCAGGTACTCACCGACCGCTTTGCGCAACGCCCAGCGTCCCACTTCGTTGATCAAACCGGTTTCTTCGAGGACCGGGATGAACTTGTACGGCGGCACGAGGCCCGAGCGTGGATCGTTCCACCGGATGAGGGCCTCCGCGCTGGTCAGCTTGCCGCTCTCCAGATTTATCTTCGGCTGATAATGCAGCACAAACTCTTCGTTTTCGAGCGCGTCGCGCAATTGATTTTCGAGCGTGAGCCTGCCGGCGACTGCGGCCGTCATTTTCTGCGTATAAAAAAGATAGCGATCGCCGTTCGTCTTGGCATTTTTTAGCGCAGCCTCGGCGTTCATGAACAGAGTGTCTGCATCCACCCCGTCTTCCGGGAACAGCGCCACGCCGGCTTTGACGGCGATCCTGAATACGGATTCGTTCAGCCGGAATGGATGATCGAGGAAAGCGTCCAGCGTTTTCTCGACCAGATGCTGGAGGGTGCCGTCAGGAGCCACCATCGGCAGCACGACCGCTAAATGGTCGGCGCCCACCCGCGCCAACAGGCTGGCGTCGCCCAGATTTTGCGTGAGCCACGCCGCGACCTGCTTCAAAAGCGCGTCGCCGGCCGGCTGACCGAGGCTGTCGTTGATGTTCTTGAATCGCTCCAGATCGAAGAGGCCGACGGCCAGCTTGTGCCCGCCGCTGACGGCGCTGCGTGCGTACTGCGCCACCCGCTCGAGAAACAGGCTGCGGTTGGCGAGTCCCGTCAGGGAGTCGTAACAAGCAAGGTAATCGAGCCGCTCGCGCCGCGCGATCGATTGCAAAGCAAACGAGATGTCGGACGCTACTTCATCGAGAAGCACCAATTCGTCCTGA